>NZ_JAVDSH010000005.1:0-409806 GCF_031455195.1 Paenarthrobacter nitroguajacolicus
TACTGCACCCGGGAGGGTGTGGGAGAGTAGGACACCGCCGGACACACATTAACAGGGGAGCCCCGACCACGACGGTCGGGGCTCCACCCATTTAACCCACACAACACAACCCATGTACTGTCATGGGATGAATCTCACCCGGAGCCTCCCTTTTGACGCCACCGGTGCCCCGGCCAGCCACGGGTTGCTGACCCTCCGCCCGTTGGAGTTCCAGGATGCCGGTCCCCTGGCCGCCGCCTACGCACGGAACCGCGACCACTTGGCCCCGTGGGAGCCTCAACGCAGCGACGAGTTCTTCAGCGAAGCTGGTCAGGCTAAAGACGTCGCAATCAAGCTGAACCTGTTCGCAGCCGGCTACGAGGTACCGTGGGTCCTTACCGCGGGTCAAAGGATCATCGGAAGAATCACGCTCTCGGGTCTGGTCCGCGGACCCTTTCTCAGCGCGAATATGGGTTATTGGATTGACCAGGAGTTCACTGGCAAGGGCCTTGCCTCGGCCTCAGTAGGACATGTCCTGACCATGGCTGCGGATGAGCTCGGGCTCCATCGCGTGCAGGCCGCCACCCTGGTCCAGAACATGGCCTCGCAGACGGTACTCAAGAGGTCTGGATTCGAGCGGATCGGGATGGCGCCGGACTATCTGCAGATCGCCGGGGAGTGGCAGGACCACGTCCTGTTCCAACGCATTCTGTTCTGACCGGGCAGGGCAACGGGTCCCAACCCTTGGCGTGGGGTACGCCAAGGGCGTAAACCGGTCCCAAAAACCCCTAAAATCCGGTGATTTTGGTCAAAAAGGCGCGGAAACACGCGGAATTTGCTGGCCATGGCTGCCCAAGCTGGTAAGTTTTCGAACAGTGGCTTGCTCGCATTCCGCTTGAAAGCTCAAAAACGTATGAGTCCAGGAGGACGTAAATGGCTAAGAACCGTAGTGAACTCGTTGCAGAGGTAGCAGGCAAGGCTGGCACCAGCCAGGCAGCAGTCAACTCCGTGCTCGATGCACTGTTCGAAGTTTTCGAGGCTTCTGTCGCCGCTGGCGAAAAGATCACCATCCCGGGCTGGCTCGCAGTTGAGCGCACCGACCGTGCAGCTCGCACCGGCCGCAACCCGCAGACCGGCGAAACCATCCAGATCGCAGCCGGCCACAGCGTCAAGCTGACCGCAGGCTCCAAGCTGAAGGCTGCTGTCGCCAAGAAGAAGTAACTACTCTTCGGCGAACGCCTTGAAGGGACGGCAACCTGTTGGTTGCCGTCCCTTTTGCTGTTAGTTAATGCACATAGCGCCACTTACGATTCGCAGCCCGGCAGCGGGTAGCGGACAATGGATAAGTGCCATCAGCAAGAAGCTCCGCAACTGCCCCTTCGCCCGTTCCCAAGCCGGGACCGCGTGGAGGCGATTCCGTCGCGGGAATTTCCCTGCCGTGGCAATTGGCCGGCTTGGCGGTGTTGTTCCTGGTTCTGACCGCGGCCCTGATCTTCTCCGGAGCTTCGGCGGCCCGGCAAGTCTCCGACCCCGGCGCCTTGGTGCGGTGGGGCCTTCCCATCGCGAAGGCCGTACACAACGTATCTGTGGCCACTGTCATTGGTGGACTGATCTTCGCCGTAGGCATCCTGCCCAAGAACCTCGGCGGATCCCGATCACGTGAAAAGGATCTGGACGCTCCGGAGCATCCCGCGTTTGGCCGGGCACTTGCGGTCGCCGCAGCAGCCGGTGCTGCATGGACGTTGTCGGCCGTAACTGTTCTCGTCCTGACGTATGCGGACGTTGCTGGACAGGGACTTTCGGGAGATGCGGAGTTCACCCGGTCCTTGGTGTACTTCATGACCGACATCGACACCGGTAAGGCGTGGCTCGCCGTCACCATTATCGCCGCGGTGGTAACCACGGCATTGTTCGGCGTCAGGTCTTTGACGGGCCTGGCCTTCACACTGCTTTTGGCCCTCATTGGACTCGTTCCTACTGCCCTTATTGGGCACTCTTCAAGTTCCAGCGACCATGAAGGTGCCATCAACTCACTGGGCCTTCACTTGGTTGGAGTCTCAACATGGGTGGGGGGCATCATCATGCTCGCCGTCCTCTCCGGACTCCTTACGGGTTCGCGAAGCAAGGGGAGCCCGGATATCACGGAGCAGACCCTGCGGCGCTTCTCCGCACTGGCAGGTTTCGCGTTCGTTCTGGTCTTCGCCTCGGGTGTCATCAACGCAGCCATCCGCGTAACCAACCCAGCGGACCTGTTCGGTTCGCCCTACGGCCAGCTGATCGTTGCCAAGGCGCTGGCCACTTTGGTGTTGGGCGGCATTGGTTTCATGCACCGCCAATGGGTCATCCCCCAGCTCGGCAAGAGCGGCTCCATGTCTGCGCGCCGGGTGCTGTGGCAGTTGGTTTTGGTTGAGCTGCTCGTGATGGGTGCGACGTCGGGACTCGCCGTTGCGCTTGGGCGCTCGGCTCCGCCGCAGCCCACCACCTACGCGCCGGACGCGTCGCCGTCGTTCATCCTCTCCGGCTACGAACTGCCACCGGAACTGACCCCCGAGCGGTGGCTCACTGAGTGGCGTTTCGACTGGCTGTGGGTAGGTGTGGCGCTATTTGGCGCGGTCTCCTACATCATGGGCATCGTGAAGGTCCGCAGGCGTGGGGACAAGTGGTCCTGGTTCCGGGCCGTGAACTGGATGATCGGCCTGGTGGTGCTCACGTATATCACTTCCGGCCCACCCGCTGTCTACGGCAGGGTACTGTTTTCCGCGCACATGGTGGACCACATGGCCCTCACCATGGTGGCTCCGATCTTTCTGGTCCTGGGTGCGCCGGTGACCCTCGCCTTGCGCGCTCTCCCTGCCAGGGGCGAAGGCGCCCATGGCTCTCGGGGACTGCGCGAATGGTTGCTGCTGTTTGTCCACTCCAGGTTCTCGCAGATCGTCACCCACCCGCTGTTCGCCGCAGCGAACTTCGCAGGCTCGATCGTTTTGTTCTATTACTCGGATCTCTTCGGCCTGGCGATGCGCGAGCACGTGGGCCACGAGCTCATGAATGTCCACTTCCTGCTAACGGGCTACATTTTTGTGCTCAGCATGATCGGCAGCGATCCCCTGCCACGACGTGCCCCATATCCGATGCGCCTGCTTTTGCTGCTCGCCACCATGGGCTTCCACGCTTTCTTTGGCGTGGCCATCATGGGTGGTACGGGGCTGCTCGCCGCGGACTACTTCGGAAACCTCGGCCGTTCATGGGGGCCGTCGGCCCTGGGAGACCAGCAACTGGGTGGCGCCGTAGCTTGGGGCATCGGCGAAATACCCACGCTGCTGGTCGCAATCGGGGTGGCCGTCATGTGGTCCCGCTCGGATGAGCGGGAGACCCGCAGGGTGGATCGGGCGGCCGATAGGAATAACGACGCCGATCTCAGTGCTTACAACGATATGTTTGCCCGCCTGGCTGATCGCGACGCCAAGATGGCGGGCCGGAGCACGCAACCTACCCGGACAGACACCACTACGGACCCTGCCGGGCAGACTGAACCACATACCAAGCTGGAAGGACGCTGATGAGCGAAACCGTACGCACCCAACTCCGGGTCCGGGCCTCCGAACTGGAGGGCCGCGGCTGGCTCAACACGGGCGGCAAATCACTGGATCTTGAATCCCTGCGGGGAAAGATCGTGCTGCTCGACTTCTGGACCTTCTGCTGCATCAATTGCCTGCACGTCCTGGATGAGCTCCGCCCGCTCGAGGAAAAGTACTCGGATGTCCTGGTGACGGTAGGCGTGCACTCGCCCAAGTTCGAGCATGAGGCCGATCCCGTGGCATTGGCTTCAGCCGTTGAGCGCTACGAAATCCACCACCCGGTCCTGGACGACCCCGAGCTTGCGACGTGGAAGGCCTACACGGCCCGCGCATGGCCCACGCTTGTTGTGGTTGACCCTGAGGGCTACATCGTGGCCCACCTTTCGGGTGAGGGCCACGCCGGCGGCCTCGCCGTGCTGCTGGAGGAGCTCGTAGCCGAGCACGAAGCCAAGGGAACCCTCCATCGCGGCAACGGTCCATACGTGGCTCCAGAGCCGACGTCGGGCACGTTGCGCTTCCCCGGGAAGGCCACCCAACTGGCCAATGGCAACTACCTCGTAGTGGACTCCGGCCACCACCGGCTGGTGGAGCTCCGCCCAGACCTTGAGACCGTGGAGCGCGTTATTGGCTCGGGGACCAAAGGGTACTTGGACGGACGAGCTGAGATCGCCCAGTTCAACGAGCCGCAGGGCGTAGCTGTGCTCCCGTCTGAGCTCGCATGGAAGCTCGGATACGACGCTGTGGTGGCCGATACGGTGAACCACCGGCTGCGTGGCGTGACGCTCAGCTCAGGTTACGTGCAGACCGTCGCGGGTAACGGAGTGCAGCGCCTGCTGGATGCCGGTCCCGCACGCGTGACGGACACTGGTGCCGGTACGTGGTCCGAACACCACGACGACGGTCCGGCCGACTTCGCGGCGGACTCCGTGGACGTAGGAGCGCTGGGACTTGGTGCTGAAGTTTCGCTGTCCTCTCCGTGGGATGTGGTGTGGAGCGGGAAGCTGCAGCGCGTGGTTATCGCCATGGCAGGTACCCACCAGATTTTCGCCTTCGACCCCCTAAGCAGTGAGGTCTCCATCCTTGCCGGTTCCGGGCTTGAGGGCCTGTTGGACGGCAAAGCCGAGGAGGCCTGGTTCGCCCAGTCGTCCGGCCTCGCGATCGATGCGGATGACAACATCTGGGTTGCTGATTCCGAGACGTCGTCCCTGCGCCGGCTGGTTGTCAGCGATTCCGGCGTGACTGTCGAGACCGCAGTGGGGAAGGGGCTGTTCGACTTCGGGTTCCGCGACGGCGATTCCGCTGAGGCGCGTCTTCAGCACCCACTGGGCGTCACGGTTCTCCCTGACGGTTCGGTGGCCATCGCCGATACGTACAACGGTGCCGTTCGCCGGTACGACCCCGCCACCAAGTCTGTGTCCACGTTGGCGAGGGGCCTCGCTGAGCCCAGTGACGTAGTTGTGGTCCAGGTGGAAGGCAGCGAGCCGCTTCTTGTAGTGGTGGAGTCGAACAAGCACCAGCTGGTCCTGGTTCCCATCCCGAAGGAAGCCCAGCAAGTGGACGAGGGCGCGTCGCAAACGCACCGCCCCAAGAGCCCCGTCACGCCGGGAAACCTTGAGCTGGCAGTGCGTTTCAAGGCTCCCACGGGCCAGAAGCTTGACGACCGTTGGGGCGACCCGACGCAGTTGAAAATCTCCTCCACACCGCCGGAACTGCTGGTCTCCGGTGGAGGAACGTCGGTGGGCTTGCTCCGCACCCTTGAACTGTCAGCGGACGTCCCAGAGGGAATCCTTCACATCACGGCCCGCGCCGCGGCTTGCGATGGCCCCGAGACAGAGGACGGCGAGATCCCGGATCACGCAGCCTGCCACCTCTACCAACAGGACTGGGGCATCCCGGTGGTCCTGCAGGCTGACGGTGAATCGGAGCTGGTGCTGGACTTGCGAGGAATGGACTAGGTTGCCGGATAGTCCCGGGTCTGCCCCTGAGGGTGGACCCGGGCCATTCCCGTTTAAGCCACTCAGTTAGCAGATTCAGGCGATCCAGTTCAGCAGTGCCCAGCAAATCCGCCAGGCGTGGAGGCCGAAAACGTGCGCGACGTAGAAACCCGGTAAACCCTAGAACGTCAGGAGTGGCGTCACGGTGACAGTGTCGCCGGAGATGTCCAACTGGGTGGTGAAGCTGAAGTCGTGCTCGACGCTGAGGTCTTTGCCGTAGCCCGTGAAGAGGTCGATTTCGCGGGCGGTCAACGTCGCCTTGCCGTTCAGGGGCGCCACAACCCACTTGCCGCCAAAGGGCTCAATGGTGATCTTGGGGTATTCCGTAATGGCCCACTTGATGGTTCCGTCCACTACCCGCGCGTTGCTGACATGGTAGAAGGGGCAGTCCGGCTGCAGTCGCTGCTGTTCCGTGGCCTGGGCCGCGCACGTGTCCAGGAATTCCCGGACTTTGCCCGCAACGGCTTCATTCATGGCTTTCGTGGACCGGGTCTGCAGGTTCAGGGGCGCTTGGCCGCCGTCGCGGGAGGACACGAGGGCGGAAGCCGGCGGAGCCTCGAAATAGGTGCCGTTCAGGCTTGCTTCGTATTTGCCGGGGAAGAAAACGGCGAAGGTGTTGCGGCCGTTGGGCATGTTGACGGGGACGCCGTTGAGCGTTGCTTCGCTGGCATTCACCACGGTGACGTCAATGGTGGGCAGGGTGGTGGGCACGAAGGCCCACTTGGTGAAGAACAGCCACTGGGTTCCGGTCCGCTCCATCAGGAACTCGGTGTGGAGGCGGTTGCCGTCCAGGGTGTATTCCACGGGTACGGCCATCCGGTTGCTGCCACGCGCTTCGGGGTTCCCCACCTTGACGTCTGACATCTTGGAGGCGGCGGTTTGTAGCGCAGTTCCGTCCAGCATTGCGGCGTTGGCGCTGGGAACTTTGGCCCTCAGCAGTCCCAGCGCTTCTTCGCCTTCGCCCTTTTGCAGGGCTTGCAGGTATTCCTTGACGGGCTGCTGGGGGCTGGCCACCGAGGAGCTCACCAGGTTGATGCAGACGATGGCTCCGGCGGCAGCAAGCATTAGACCGAGCAGCCACCCGGCTGCGGTCTTGACCATCGCTTGACTCAACTGCACGCCCTTTACGTTACCTGCCGCAGCCGCAATCACTGTGCACGAAGGCGTCGGAACGTCTTATATCCACCGTTTGGAGAAGGCACGACGGCGGGCGGCAGCGATGCATGCCGCCGCCCGGGGCCGCTGGACAGGGCTAGCGACGCCGACGCGACGAGGTGCCGAAGACTCCGCGCATGAGGTCGCGGCCGAGCTGGGTGCCCATGGAGCGGACCATGCTCTTGAGGCCACCGCCCAATGCGCCTCCCAAGGCGCCGGCTATGTCGCCGAACATCCCGTCCTGTGGGGCGGGCGCGGGAGCCGGGGCAGGGGCTGGCGGGGCCGGGTAGGACTCAGGGGTGGAAGCCCGCGAGCTTGGACGGCCCAGGATTTCCTCCTCGATACGGCGGGCTTCGGCGTCGATGTCTGCCTGCGATGCTCCCGTAGCGGATGAGGGAACAGGAGGCAGGCCCGGTGCGGGGTCGCCTGTGGGGGCAGCGACCTGGCCGTTCAGCTTCTCGTACGCGGAGACGTTGTCCACCGCGGTGCCGTATTTGACCAGCAACGAGGACGCAGCCACGGTGCTCCGGATGAGCTCGTCAGTACTGGGTCCCATGACGGATTCCGGCGCCCGGAGCCGGGTCAGGGCAACCGGCGTGGGAGCGCCTTTTTCGTTCATGACGGTGATGACGGCTTCGCCGATGCCAGCTGAGGTGAGTGTCTTTTCCAGGTCGTAGTCGCTGACCGGGAACGTGGACACGGTTGCCTTCAGCGCCTTGGCGTCCTCGGGGGTGAACGCCCGCAAGGCGTGTTGCACCCTGTTGGCGAGCTGGCCCAGGATGTCGGCGGGAACGTCTTTGGGTGTTTGTGTGACGAAGAAGATGCCCACGCCCTTGGACCGGATGAGCCGGACCGTGGTGGTGATGGCTTCAAGGAAGGCCTTGGAAGCGTCGTTGAAGAGCAGGTGTGCCTCGTCCAGGAAGAAGACGAGCTTGGGCTTGTCCAGGTCGCCGGCTTCGGGCAGGTCTTCGAAGAGGTCGGCGAGGAGCCACATCAGGAAGGTTGAAAACAGCAGAGGCTTGGTCTGCAGCGTGGGGAGCTCCAGGCAGCTGACCACTCCGCGGCCGTCGGGTGCCGTGCGGAGCAGCTCGGCGGTATCGAACTCCGGTTCGCCGAAGAATTTCTCCATGCCCTGCGCTTCCAACCCCACCAGTTCGCGCAGGATCACACCGGCCGTGGCTTTGGAGAGGCCGCCCAGGTTCTCGAGTTCGGCTTTGCCTTCGTCCG
Source organism: Paenarthrobacter nitroguajacolicus (assembly GCF_031455195.1). Lineage (GTDB taxonomy): Bacteria > Actinomycetota > Actinomycetes > Actinomycetales > Micrococcaceae > Arthrobacter > Arthrobacter nitroguajacolicus_D. The sequence goes on from NZ_JAVDSH010000005.1 coordinate 7,931, forward strand.
AGGTGAGGAACTGGATGACGGCGCGGAGGTCCTTGAGGTCGATCAGTTCAAGGTTCTTCTGGTCGGCGAAGTGGAAGATCAGCTGGAGGCTGGATTCCTGGGTGTCGTTGAGGTCCATGATGCGGGAGAGCAGTATGGGCCCGAACGAGGTGATGGTGGCGCGGACCGGGATGCCGTTCCCGTCCCCGCCGAGTGAGAGGAACTCCACCGGGAAGTTCTTGGCTTCCCACTGCTGGCCCAGCGCGGACGTGCGGGCCGTCAGCTTCTCACTCCCGGTGGCGGGCGTGGCCAGCCCGGACAGATCGCCCTTGATGTCTGCAAGGAAAACCGGGACGCCCGCCGTCGAGAGCTGCTCGGCAATCATGTGGAGGGTGACGGTTTTGCCGGTACCGGTGGCTCCGGCCACCAGGCCATGCCGGTTCATCATGGCCAGCGGGAGCCGGACCTGTGCTTCCTTGTGGACTTCGCCGTCCACGATCGCGGCGCCAAGCTCAATGGTGGCACCTTCCAAGGTGTACCCCTGCTGGATGGTGGCGAGTTTTTCGGCAGTGCTTTTGTTGGCCATGCGCATAGCTTAGCTGCGCGGGGCAAGATCCTTGCTGAACGCCAAATGCATGATTTCCTCGGGGTCCGCGTCGAGGTCGAACAGCGCCGTGTACCCCGTGGCCAGGTACAGGTTTTTCGCTTCCGGCTGGCGGGGTCCCGTGGTCAGATAGAGCTTGGCGTAGCCGCGGCGCCGGGCCTCGGCTTCGAGCTCGACGAGAACCCGCCGTGCCAATCCGCGACGGCGATGGGAGGAGTGGGTCCAAATCCTCTTGAGCTCGGCTGTGTCCTGGTCATAGCGGCGGAAGGCGCCGCCGGCCACGGATTCACCGTTCTCCTGGATGATGATGAGCGCACCGTGCGGGGCCGCGAACTCTTCGGCGGGGTACCGGTTAAGTTCCTCGGCCGCGCCCTCGCTGCTGAACAGATCCCCATAACGTGCCTCGTATTCGACGGCGAGCTCGTCCAGGAGCGGGCGGACTCGGGGATCGTCCATGGGCAGGCTTAGGACGGTGAGGCCCGACGTCGGGAGGGTCGGCGAAGTGGTCATGTCATGCCTTTCGTGGGTGGAACCCCTAGTTGGGTTGGAGCGCTGGGACGGCGGCAACCGTGGACAGGATCCTCCGTGCCAGGGCGTCGTTTTCCCGGAACGGAGCTGCGTTGGTGTTGGGACGGGCAAAGGCGCCCGCGCCCCACCCCGACGTCCAAGGTCCCACCGCAAACAAACCCTTCTGTGGAATACCAACAGGGGACAATACTTCGTGATTCCCGGAGACCAGGAGTTTCCCCGTGGAGTGGGCTCCTGCGGAGGTGAGCAGCCGCTGTTCGGTGCCCCATCCGGCGTCGTGCAGGTGCAGCAGGGCCGGGTTGGCGGACCGCTCCACCGAGGCCGAAGGCAGCCGTGCCTCGATGTAGGCGGACGCGTCCACCACCACCGGCGACTGGAAGGAGCCTGCAACGAACCGTCCGAGGGTTTCATCAGCGCGCACCCACATACCCGGGCCCAGGAACTTCAGGAGTCCGGCCCTGTGCAGCGCGAGCATCTCACGGAGGCGGTGGGAAGGGGGCCCGGAGTCAACGAAGCTGAAGAAACCGTGCCACCAGCCGTGGATCGCCTGCTGGGAGCGGGCGTTGAGCCGCTCCTGCGGGACAAGCCGGCCGAGATCCATGTACACAAACAGCAGCGCGGTGAACAACGCGAGGGTTTCCGAGTGGTCGCTGCTGGTGCGGAGGTTGAGGTCGTTCTGGATGTACGCGGCAACGGAGCGCTGCACCGCGTCGTGGTCTGCGAAAGCGCATCCGCTCAATGGGTGGTCAAGTTTCTCCAGGTCCAGGCGGAGTGCCGGATCAGGGACAGACACGGCCACCAGTTCTTCCCGCGCGGAGCTGTACCAGGGGGCGGCGTCAAAATGGGTTTCGAAGCTTTCCCACGTCCCCAGCACCCGTGATGGGTAGCCGGTGAACAGTTCCCGGTAGTAGGCGTAGCCGGCATCCTTGGCGATGAGCGGCCACAGCTGCGTCCGGAAATCGAGCTCCTGATGCTCTGCCAGCAACGCCTGGACAGCCTCCGCAGTGAAATATCGGGGACGGGCAACCGGCTCACCGCGCAGCTCAGAGGAGATCTTGGAGTGATACGGCACCCCACGCCGCGACCCTGCCCAGACCCGTGGCTCGGCGCCGGAGGGAACGTAGTCAAGATCGCCGTCGGGCCTTTCCTCGAAACGTCCACCGCGGCCCTGGAACAACAGCACCAACAGGTCAACGAACGCGAGCCCCATTCCGGAGACGATCACGTCCTGGCCTGCCTCCACGGCGGAGTAGTCCACATCCGTGGTGTACGACGGCGGCGCATGGAACCCGCCATGCGTGGCAGCGAAGTCGCTGAGGCGGGCGGACTCAGGATCCAGCAAAGAGTCGGTGTGGCCCAATGCGTAAACCACGACGTCGGCAATCACCTCAGCGCCTGAAGCCAGCCTCAGGTGGTGGGAACCGTCGTCGGAAAGGCGTTCGACGGCCGTTGCCGTGTCCTGGTGGACCGTGACCGTCACGTCTGGGCCGAGGGAGGAGACGGCCCTGCGGAAGAACCACTCAAGGTACTTGCTCTGGAGCTGGCGGGAGGGGAAGGACGCAGGAGTCAGCGAGCGGAGCTGGTCGAGCAGGTGCGGCTCCAGGGCAGGAATGTCCCGGATGGTGCCGTCCAGCACACCCGCAGCCCAGGTAGAGAGGCCCGGGCCATCAACCGTTGGACCGTCGCAGGCCACCGAAGCGTCCGTGAACATGGTGACGTCTGCGGCTGTTGAGTTGAGCAGCAGGCCGGGGTCCTGGTCGTAACGCCAGATCCTGCCCGAGCCCGGCTGGTGTGGCTCGATCACGTGGATGTCCAACGGACCATCGAACAGCGATGGGCGGTTGGCGGCGAGCCGTTCGAGGACGCCGGCCGTGCGCGGGCCGCCGCCAACAAAGGCGACGGCTGGAACTCGTGACGGCATGGGATCTCCTGGCAAACAGTGGTTGGTGCAGTCCAATCTAGGTACCCCCGGGCACGCCGGTCGAGGAGCGGGTAACGGCCGTTCACTACGCGTCACACCGCGTTAAAGCAGGCAAAGAAGAGACGCATTTGACGGTTGGTGAAGGAATTTGTGACGCCATGCGAAGCCCCGAGAAGTCGCGCTAAGCCGGGTGAAGAAGTGCAAATTGCTGCCTTGCTGGCGGCTTCGGCGCGCCCATAGATTGGCAGCCATCCAATAGACAACAACCGAACTGAAATGAGGTGGCGCATGAGTGCAATCGCACCGCCTGCCACGGCGGACACCGCACCGCCCACCCCGGATTACTCCGAGTACAAGCTGGTCCCGGCCCGTCACCCGTGGCGTTGGGTGGGCACGGTGCTGGTTGCGGCCGGAGTAGCCGCCATCGCATGGTCGCTGGTGACCAACCCCCGCTGGGAGTGGGGCGTGGTGGCCCAGTGGTTCACCGCCCAGTCGGTAGTCAACGGACTCATCGAGACCCTCAAGCTCACGGCGATCTCCGGTGTCCTGGGGTTCGTCCTCGGTTTCATCCTGGCCCTCATGCGCCTGTCTGCCTCGCCGCTGCTGGTCTCGGTGTCCTGGACGTTCTCCTGGATCTTCCGCTCCACCCCGCTGCTGGTCCAGCTCCTCCTTTGGTACAACCTGGGCTACCTTTACGAGAAGATCAGCCTGGGCATCCCCTTCACGGACGTCCGCTTCTTCGAAGCCCAGACCACCACGCTCATCAGCCAGTTCGCGGCTGCCGTGCTTGGCCTCACACTGAACCAGGCCGCCTACTCCGCCGAGATCATCCGCGGCGGCATCCTCTCCGTTGACCAAGGCCAGCTGGAAGCAGCGTCCGCTTTGGGCATCCCGGCGTGGAAGCGTTCCACCCGGATCGTGCTGCCCCAAGCCATGCGCGCCATCCTGCCCAACGCCTTCAACGAGATCATTGGCTTGGTCAAGGGCACCTCGATCGTCTACGTCCTGGCCTACTCCGAGCTTTTCTACACCGTCCAGGTCATCTACAACCGGACCCAGCAGGTGCTGCCGCTGCTTCTGGTGGCCACCCTCTGGTACGTGGTGATCACTTCCGTGCTGAGCGTCTTCCAGTACTACATTGAGCGCCACTTCTCCAAAGGCGCCCTCCGGACCCTGCCGCTCACGCCGCTGCAGAAGGCCCGGAAGTTCTTCGCCACCCACGTTGCCGCTTCTCCCACGAAGGACGCCCGATGAGCATCATCGCAGCACGCAAAGAATCCGCGAAGGCCGCCGAAGCCGAAGGCAAAATGCAAGGCAAAACGCAAGGCAAAACCCCGGACGGAACCCAAGCTGCCGCCGTCGCCGCGTCCGCGGACACCACAGCAACCCGTGGGCAGGTGGATATCACCAACGTCCGGAAGTCCTTCGGCGCCACCGAGGTCCTCAAAGGTGTTTCCCTCTCCGTACGGCCTGGTGGCGTGGCTGTGATCGTTGGACCGTCCGGATCGGGCAAGTCCACGCTCCTGCGAACCATCAACCACCTCGAAAAGGTTGACGGCGGCTACATCACCATCGACGGTGAACTGGTGGGCTACGAGGTCCGTGGAAACAAACTCCACGAACTGCGCGAGAAGGACATCCTCAAGCAGCGCACCAATATTGGCATGGTGTTCCAGAGCCTAAACCTGTTCCCGCACCTCACGGCCCTCGAGAACGTCATCGAGGCACCGATCGTGGCGCAGAAGCGCTCCAAGGCCGAAGCCCGGAAGCGTGGCTTGGAACTCCTGGACCGGGTGGGCCTGAAGGACCGCGCCGACGCCTACCCTCGCCAGCTCTCCGGTGGCCAGCAGCAGCGCGTCGCAATTGCCCGTGCGTTGGCGCTCGATCCGAAGATCCTGCTTTTCGATGAGCCCACTTCCGCCCTGGACCCTGAACTGGTCAACGAGGTCCTTGACGTTATCCGGGAGCTGGCCAAGTCCGGCACCACGCTGATCATCGTGACCCACGAGATGGGCTTTGCCCGTGACGTGGCAGACACCGTGGTGTTCATGGATGACGGGCTGATCATCGAATCCGGCTCACCCCAGGACATCTTCGCCAACCCGCGCGAGGAACGCACCCGGAGCTTCTTCTCCAAAGTCATCGAACCAGCTTTCAACATCTAGGACTCCCTCCATGCTTCGCAAGACCCACGCCTTCGCCGCACATGAAACCACGCTGCGTCCCACCAAAACCAAGCTCCTGGCACTCGCTGTACTTCCGGCCGTCGTGCTTCCTGTCTTGGCCGGGTGCTCCGATCCCGGGGCGTCGGCTGCCAAGCCTGAATCGGAAGCTGCGAAGAACGGCATTGTGTACAACACCTCCGTTGACCAGAACCGGATCCGCGATGAGAAGGATGCCGCAGCGGCAGCCAAGGTTCCGGCTGCCATCTCCAAGGACGGCAAACTGACAGTGGCCACCACGGCCGGCTCCATCCCGCTGTCCTTCCACGCAACGGATGACAAGACGCCTATCGGCGTTGAGGTGGACATCGCCCAGCTCGTGGCCGACAAGCTCGGACTGGAACTGGACGTGCAGGTGACGTCGTGGGAGAACTGGCCGCTCAAGACGCAGTCCGGTGACTTCGAGGCCGTGTTCTCCAACGTGGGCATCAACGCTGCCCGCGTGAAGCTGTTCGATTTCTCCACGTACCGTGCCGCCTACATGGGCTTTGAAGCGAAGAAGAGCTCCAGCTACGACATCAAGGGTTCGGATGACATTTCCGGGTTGAAGATCTCCGTGGGCTCCGGCACCAACCAGGAAAAAATCCTGCTGGCTTGGAACAAGGAACTCGAATCGAAGGGCAAAGCGCCAGCCACGTTGCAGTACTACTCCTCCGACGCCGACACCATCCTGGCGCTCTCATCCGGCCGCACGGACTTGAACCTCGCTCCCTACCCGTCCGTGACGTACCGTGAAAACACCCGCGACGACCTCAAAGTGGTGGGCAAAGTCAATGCCGGCTGGCCCGCTGAAACCCTGGTCGCCGCCACCACGCTCAAGGGCAACGGACTGGCCCCGGCCATCACGGACGCATTGAACTCCACCATCAAGGACGGCTCCTATGCCAAGGTCCTGGAACGCTGGGGCCTCTCCGAGGAGGCCGTGACGGAATCGAAGACCGTCACAGAAGCGACGTTTGGTACCGGCAAATGAAGTTCCAGGTCCTTGACATCATTCCGCACCTGAAGAATCCGGTGACGGGGGACATCGTCTCCACTGCTGATCGGCTCAACCAGGTAGTGGAGACAGCCCGCCGCGCGGAGGAGCTCGGCTTCGACAGCTTCGCCGTCGGGGAACGCCACGCCGGTGAGTTCGTCTCGTCATCCCCGACGACGGTCCTCGCCGCGATCGCGGCCGTCACCACCCGCATCCGCCTCCAGACCGGGGTCACAGTGCTCTCCGTGCTGGATCCCGTGCGGGTAGCCGAGGACTACGCCACGATCGACCAGCTGAGCCGCGGACGTCTGGAATTGGTGATCGGCAAGGGCAACGAGGTCCTCCAGTACCCGTTGTTCGGCCTGTCCTTGGACGATCAATGGGAGCTGTTGGCCGAAAAGTACGCGTTGCTGCGGACGCTGTGGCGCAAGGAAAGCGTCACCTGGTCCGGTCGCTTCCGTCCCGCCCTTACCGAACCAACGACGACGACGCCACGCCCCTTTGCGGGGTCGCCCCGGATTTGGCACGGCTCGGCTACAACCCTGACATCAGCTGCGCTCGCCGCCAAGTGGGGCGATCCACTGTTTGCGGCCAACGCCATCCAGCCGCGGGAAAACTACAAGGTCCTGATCGACCACTACCGGGAAGAGTACGAGCGCCACGGCCATGATCCACGGCACCAATACCTTGGCTCGGGCAGCGGCGCAGGTGGAGTGTTCATCGCGGACACCACCCAGGAAGCCATCCGGCAGTACGGTCCCGTGTATGAGGGCCTGACCGCCGGGCGCAACGTTCCAGGGAACAACTCGCCTTTCCGGGATATCCAGCACGCAGTCGCCGAGGGCCCGGCGTTAGTGGGCAGCCCGGAACAGGTGATTGACAAGATCCTCAGCTACCACTCCTTGTACAGCCACGATCTCCAGTCGATCTCCCTGCCCACCACCCTGCCCTTCGAACAGCAACTCGAGATCCTGGAGCGGTTTGCATTCGAGGTCATCCCGGCCGTCCGCGCCGCAGCCCCTACCACTCTGTGGGAAACCGGGGATCCTTTCGGTGGCCGACCGGAATCTGCCGGAGCCACCGAACCCGACGCCGCAGCAACAGTCACCGCCGACCACGCCTTCAACAGGACGGACAACGCCCATGTCTTTGCACACTGAAACAGCACTCGAATCCTTTAGCGAGGAATGGCAGGAATGGCACGCCGCCCACGAGCGCAACCGGGCTCACCCGCACGGCTTCCTCGCAGTAACCCACCTGCACTGGCTCAGCAGCGAGGCGACCCGGCTGGAAGGTGCGCCTGGCATCTGGAGTGCAGATGACGACGTCGTAAGCGTTGTCCTGGAACCGGGCGAAAGCCTGGAGCGGGACGGTGTCCAGCTCAGCGGCAGCGTAGCGTTGGGTCCCATCGAGGAACGGGGCGGGATCAACCTGGTTTCCGGCGACACCGTGATCGAGGTTGCCAAGCGGGGCGGCGAGTACATCGTGCGGCCGCGGAATCCCGACAACCAACTGCTGAAGCAGTATCAGGGGACGCCCGCCTACACGCCCAACGCTGCCTTCGCGGTGTCCGGCTTCTTCGTGCCGTTCGAGACACCGCGCGCAACCACGGTGGGTGCCGCCGTCGAAGGTATCCAGCACGTGTACGAAGCCCCGGGCGAGATCCGCTTCAAGCTTGCCGGCGAGGAGTTGGCGCTGACTGCGTTCAACGGCTACGCGCCGGGCTCCCTGTCCGTGCTGTTCACCGACCAGACCTCGGGCAACACCACCTACGCGGCCAACCGCTCGCTGTCCGTGGTTGCCGCCGCTGATGGCTCCGTGCAGCTCGACTTCAACCGCGCAGTGAACCTGCCGTGCGCCTACACCGACCTCGCAACCTGCCCGCTGCCGCCGGCCGAAAACCGGCTTCCTGTGGCTATCGAAGCCGGCGAAAAGATCCCCTACGAACGTCAGGACCAGAAGTGAGCAGCAACAACAACCAAGCCGGGTTCCTGGCCATCGAATTGGACGGGGCGGGCTACAGGAACCTCGCCGCTGCCGTCCTCGCCGCCGAGTCCGCCGGATTCCACGTGGCAACATTCAAAGACGCACCCGCCGCGGGTCGGGTCAACGCACTACAACGGGCAGCTTTCGCCGGGCCCATCACGCGCACCATCGCTGTAGTGCCGGAAGTGGACACCGTCTATACGGAGCCGTTCCACATTTCCACTCAGCTTGCCAGCCTGGACTACGTCTCCGGTGGGCGTGCCGGCTGGATCGCTACCGCAGCGGAATCGCCCGAGGCGGCCGCCGCCGTCGGACGCGCCTTTGTTGAAGGTGACGTCCTGGCGCAGGAAGCTGCCGCCGCCATCGAGGTGGGCCGCCGTTTGTGGGATTCCTGGGAGGACGACGCCGTCATCCGCGACGTCGCGACCGGGCGTTACATCGACGTCGACAAACTGCACTACGTCGACTTTGAAACACCCGCGGACTTTGCCGGGACGCCTTATTCGGTAAAGGGCCCCTCCATCATCCCGAGGCCCCTCCAGGGCCAGCTGCCCGTGCTCGCTGCGGCGTCGCTGGTAGGCGAGGGCCTGGTCCCCGTGGATGCTGTCGACGCAGTCCTCGTCTCCGCGCCTACCGCGGAGCTGCTGGCTGCCGAGATCCGGGACGTGCGGGCCCGGCTTGGTGCCGCTGTTGCGGTCGTTGCGGAGCTCGACGTCGTCCTGGACTCGCGCGGGCAGGACGCCGCAGCGCGCTTGGCGGCTTCCACGGAAAGCGGACGTGCGCGGTTCGCTGGCACCGCAGCCGACCTGACGGAACTTCTGGACTCGCTTCTTCAGGAGGCCGACGGCGTTCGCGTCCACCCCGCTGAGGTGGACGTGGACCTGGAGGAACTGTCACGTCTGGTCCTTCCGGAACTCAGGCGCCGTGGTTCGCTGCGGGCGCCCATCCAGGACGGGTCGTTCCGCGACGTGCTGGGGCTGGGGCCGGCGGAGAACCGCTATTCGACATCTGCCGCGGCTACCGCCGCCGGAAAGTAGGGGACCACCATGACACGAGACATTTTCCAGCCGAGCGGCCAGATCCAGTTCGGCATCTTCTTCCAAGGCGTCAACTCGGGCACCATCTGGAAGGCGGAAGAATCGGGCTCACAAACGGACTTTGAGTCTTTCCGCCACATCGTCCAGACCACCGAACGCGGAAAATTCGCGGCGTTCTTCCTCGGCGAAGGACTGCGGCTGCGCGAGCACCTGGGGCGCCCCCATGCGCTGGACGTGGTGGGCCGGCCCGATGCGCAGACGATGCTCGCCGCGCTTGCCGCCGTCACCCGGAACATCGGCCTCGTTGCCACCCAAAACACCACGTACAACGATCCCGCCGACCTGGCTCACCGCTTGTCGTCGCTGGACCTGATCTCGGGCGGCCGGGCCGCGTGGAACGTGGTGACCACGGACAACGCCTGGACCGGTGCCAACTTCCGCCGGGGTGGGTACCTGGACCATGCCGACCGCTACAAGCACGCGGAAGCCTTTGTTGAAACCGCCAAGCGCATCTGGGACTCGTGGGAGACACCCACCGGTCCCGCCCGTCACGTCAGGCACGAGGGCCAGCACTACACCGTGGACGTCACACCGCGTTTGCCGCGCAGCGCCCAGTACCGGCCGGTGCTCTTCCAAGCGGGCGACTCTCCCGAAGGCCGCGATTTCGCTGCCCGCCAAGCCGACGTGATCTTCTCGGCACACCCCAGGTTCGATGACGCCGTGGAGTTCCGACGCGATATCGTGACCCGCTCCGTAGCTGCCGGACGCGGTGCCAACGCAGTGCAGATCATGCCCGCCAGCGAGTTCATCCTTGCAGGCACCGAGCAGGAGGCACAGGAGAAAAAGGCCTGGGTCCGTAGCCTGCAGATCGGTCCGCAGCAGGCCATCGCATACCTGGAACAGTTCTGGGGCCGGGAGCTCTCCTCCTACGATCCTGACGGTCCCCTCCCGGAGATCGATCCCGTGGTGGAGGAAACGTCCGAGACCCGCGGCAGTGGATTCCATGGCGCAAAAGCCCGGCAGCTCGCCGATCAGTGGAGGGCCGAGGCCAAGGACAAGGGCCTGTCCATCCGCGGGTTCGTTACGTCCAAGACGGCGCGCATCGACTCAACGTTCACGGGTTCGTACTCCGCAGTGGCAGACCACCTGGCCGAGTACGCGCGGGTGGGTGCCGTGGACGGGTTCAACATCTCGCCGTGGCTCATCCCCACAGGCCTGGACGACATCGTGAACCACCTGGTGCCCGAGCTGCAGGAACGCGGCGTGTACCCGACGGAATACCGCGGGACCACGCTCCGGGAAAACCTGGGGCTTGAGACGCCGGTGCGTTCCGAAGAGTCGGTACGGGTCTCGTGAACACGGGGCTCTTGCTGCAGCTTTGCCGTCGCTGGTTTGGGTTCACGCCGGACCGGCGCGGCAAGGCGCCCGACGGCGGCGAGGCGACTGCCGCCGTCGTCGACCCTTCGCGTGGGACCATCAGCCTTCAGTTGACGGTGCTGGGGCAGCCGCTTTAGAGCAGTTCCTTGAAGACGTTCCAACCGCTACCTATCGGCCCATACGGGCCGTACAACGCTCCGGTTGACGCACCTGTGGTGTAGCCGAGAAGGTTGCCGTTGGCGTCCACTGCAGAGAGCTCGTTGTATTTGGAGTGGCCGGAGCTGCCGAGTCCGGCCACGACGGTGAACGCCTCCCACCCAATGCCGACCCGTGCAGGCTGCTCCCAGCCCCCTTCGCCGTCGGAGGGATACTGGTACAACTGGCCATACTGATCGCGGCCGAAAATATCCACCGCACCATCGGCGTTCATATCACCGCCTGTGATGATCTTGTTCATGACCTGCCAACCCCACCCCACCTGCTCGGGCTCAAGCCAGCCGCCTTCGCCGTCGCCAGGGTAAAGGAAGAGGCCGCCGCCGGTGTCGCGTGCCAGCACATCGTTGGTGCCATCGCCGTTGAAGTCACCCGGTCCCACGATGGCATTGAAGACGCCCCAGCCTTGGCCTACCTGCCGCCGGTCCAGCCAGCCGCCCTCACCATCGCCGGGGTACAGGAAGAGCTTGCCCGCGGCGTCCCGGCCCAGGAGATCGTTGAAACCGTCGCCGTCGAAGTCGCCCGGGGAGAACACGATGTCAAAGACGTTCCAGCCCTGCCCCACTTGCTGGGGTTCGTCCCAGGAACCCCAGTACGCCGGGCAAGGGCCTTCACACATTCCCTTGTAGTACGTGTAGGTCCGTGGGTAAAGGATGAGCCTGCCGTCGTTGGTCCGGGCCAAGGGCTCGAAGTTGCCGCGCCCCGTCCATCCCATCGCCCGGCTGGAGGCTTTGACGGGCTGGGTTTCCGCGCTCAGTTGGGTGCCTGTGGGACAACCGGTTGTGCCTGGAGTGAGCGGGTGCACCCTCAGGGATATCCGCCCGTCCTTGTCCTCGGGAAGGATTTTCAGGACGTCGCCCTGCCGCTCCTGGGGAAGGGGAACACCGTCCCGCAACCATTCAAGCGTGATCCCGTCGCCGGAACCGTCAGGGTTTCGGCAACCGTAGTAGCTGTAGTCGTATTGGCGGCGCATTTCGGCGCCCACGTAAGGAACGCCGTCGATGGACGGTGTTGGCTGGGACGCCGCTTCAGCAGGGCCCGTACCCAACAGCGCCGCCGCCAACCCCAAGACCGCGGCCGAGGCAAACCTGACTGTGCGCGCTCGAATAATCCCCATTGTTTCCCCCCGGAAGCCGGCATCGATGGTGCGTAGGTTTGTGCTGAGGCTACCGCACTTGCGGGGTCCAGTCAGGGTGTTGCGGTAGAGACCATGAAAACGTCGATGGGATCCTCGGATTCCAACACGAAGCCATGGCGTTCATAGAGACGCCGGGCAGGACTGCCCTGCAGGACGTCCAGGCGGAACGGCCGGTGATCCGCCGAATCTGCCATGACATGCCGGAGCACGGCCCCGCCCAAGCCTTTGCCCTGATGGGCAGGGGCCACGTAAAAGTGTTCGATCCACAACGCATCCGCTTCCGGGCGAACCGCAATCACCCCGGCATCCACGCCATCGGAATGGATCACCGAAGTATGTTCCGGCTTGAATCCCTTCAGGAAACGCTCGCGGACCCGCACCGGATCGAATCTTCCAAGGCGCTCCAGGTCCGGGCGCATCACCACTGCACGAAGCTCGGCGATCCACGCCGCGTCGGAGGCTACGCAGGGACGAAGAATGAAATCAGCCATGCGAACCAGCCTATGCGCTCGCTGCCCATGACAGCGGCTTCACCCAAGCCACCTTAGGATGAAACGGACGAAAGGTGCCGCCCACATGGTCACACGCGAAGAAGTTGAAGCCGCATATTCCCGGACGTCAGGCTGGGTCCGCCACACGCCCGTGGCCGAAAGCGGGAGCGCCGAGCCATACCACCTGTGGTTCAAATGCGAATACATGCAACACACAGGCTCCTTCAAGGCCCGCGGTGCGTTCAACCGGCTGCTGACAGCGAAGGAAAACGGCGAACTGGATCCCGAGGTCGGAATCGTGGTTGCCTCCGGGGGTAACGCCGGGCTGGCCAACGCCTACGCCGCGGCCAAGCTGGGCGTACCAGCAACCGTGTTCGTCCCCGAATCCGCGCCGGCCAACAAAGTGCACAAGCTGTATGCCATCGGTGCCACCGTGGTCCAGGGTGGCGCGGAGTACGCGGAAGCTTACGCCGCGGCCGTTCGTTTCGCGGAAGAGAAGGGCGCCGTCTACTGCCACGCCTACGATCAGCCCGAGATCGTCGCGGGCGCCGGTGGTGTGGGGCTTGAGTTGCTGGACGAACTGCCCGACGTCGACACCATCCTCGTTGCTGTCGGCGGCGGCGGGCTGATAGGCGGGATCGCCGCCGCCACCGAGGGGAGGGCACGCGTGGTTGGCGTGGAACCGGAAACGGTCCCCACCCTGCACACAGCGCTCGCCCAAGGTAAACCCGTGGACGTACCCGTATCAGGAATCGCCGCCGACTCCCTGGGCGCCCGGCGCATTGGCGAGATTGGCTTCGGGGTTGCCCGCCGGACCGGCGTGCACAGTGTGCTTGTCAGTGATGAGGACATCATCCAAGCCCGGCGCAGCCTATGGGAGAACCACAGGATCGTGGTGGAGCACGGTGCTGCCGCGGCTTACGCGGCGTTGCTCTCGGGGGCCTACGCCCCGCGCGATGGTGAGACTGTCGCCGTCGTACTGTGCGGCGCGAACACGGATCCCGCCCACTTCTGACAAGGGCAGCCCAGCCAGGGCCAGCGCGCAAGAATCCCCGCCGGTTGGTATCCGGCGGGGATTCGGCGTCGGCAGGTCTGCCCTGCCACAGCGGGCGTCCTACTTCTTAGGCAGACCCGCCGGGTTCAGTTCGGACGCCGGGATGGCCTCGGATGACAGACCCCAACGGTCCAGGATCTTGCCGTAATCGCCGTCCTTGATGAGGGTGTTCAGCGCAGCCTGGGCCGCTACTGCCAAGCCGTTGCCCTTCTGGGTGGTGAATGCGATCTCGGCCTTCAACGGCCAGCCGCCTTCCAAGGTGCCTACCTGCTTCGTCTTTCCGTCCTTCGCGGCCTTGTAGGCTGCCGAGGCGTTGGGGCCAAACGTCAGGTCCGCACGGCCCGACTGAAGTGCGAGCTGGGAGGCGGAGTCGTCGTCGTAATACTGGAAAGCGACCGGCTGCAGGCCGTTCTTTTTGTTCTCCTCGTCCCAGCGCACCAGGATGGCCTCCTGGTTGGTGCCCGAACCGACGATGATGCGCTTGCCTGCGACGTCCTTGGCTTCCTTGACCTCACCGATGTCCGAGTCGCTCTTGGCGTAGAAGCCCAGGAGGTCGTTGCGGTACGTAGCGAAGTCGAACTTTTCCTTGCGGGCTTCTGTGACGGTGACGTTGGAGAGAACCGCCTCATACTTGCCCGATTCAACGCCCAGCGGCCAATCCGCCCAGGCCACCGGAAGGACTTCGACCTGAAGGCCCAAGGTCTCACCAACGGCGTAGGCTATATCCACTTCGCTGCCGATGAGCGTCTTGTTGTCCGTGGCAAACGTGCTCAGGGGCGGGGTGCCTCCGGTGGTCACCACCGTCAACTTGCCATCAGCCTTGATGGCGTCAGGGACCAGTGCGGCGGCCGCCGAATCGACCGTGACTTTGATGCGGTCCTGCTGGGGCGTCAGGTTGAACTCTTTGGTCGTGGAGCTGGACGAAGCGTTCGACGACGGGGCAGTCGCGTTGGTAGCGGCTGTCGCACCCGGATCCGAGCAGGCCGCGAGCCCCAGCAGGGCGGTAGCGGCCAGCGCCGCGGTGACGCCGGTCTTGCCTGCAAAACGTGCCATGTGTACTCCTCGTGTTCCCTCATCGGGAGGTCTGATGCGTGCTTGTGGCTGCAACTATCCGGTAGGTCCGCAACCGGGGTCAAAGCACTCTGAAACGCTGGGATACAGGGGTTCATGGCGGTTAATCGGGCGTCGAACAGGGTCATAAAACACCCCACGCAGGGCAGCGAACCGGGGCGCGACGCAACTCACAGAAATAAGGCAGCCATCGTGGTGGTTGTCGATAGAGTGCCCGGCGATCAACCGCGGGGCCCCGTGCAACGTACCGAAAGGCCTTTCTTGTGACTGTTCCTCTTTCCATCCTCGACCTGGCAACCATCGGGAAGGGCCAGACGGTGGCGGAAAGCCTCGCGGGCAGCGTTGCCATGGCGCAGAAAGCCGAAGAACTTGGCTATCGCCGGGTCTGGTACGCAGAGCACCACAACATGTCGGCCATTGCGTCCTCCGCGACGAGCGTGTTGATCGCACACATCGCTGCGCACACCAACTCCATCCGCCTCGGTGCCGGCGGCGTCATGCTGCCCAACCACTCGCCGCTGACCATAGCCGAGCAGTTCGGTACGCTGGAGACCCTCCACCCAGGCCGGATCGACCTCGGGCTCGGACGCGCCCCCGGCAGCGACCAGAACACCATGCGGGCCCTTCGCCGGGACCACACGTCCTCGGACAGGTTCCCGCAGGACGTCCTGGAACTGCAGGGATACCTGACAGGGCCCACCCGGATCCAAGGCGTGGAAGCCACCCCGGGCAAGGGCACCAACGTGCCCCTTTACATTCTTGGATCGTCGCTCTTTGGTGCCCAGCTGGCCGCACAGCTCGGTCTCCCCTACGCATTCGCATCACATTTTGCGCCCGCCGCGTTGCAGGACGCCGTGGCCATCTACCGGCGTGAGTTCAAGCCGTCGGAGCAACTGTCCGAGCCACACGTGATCGCCGGCGTGAACGTCACTGCTGCGGACAGCAACGCCGAAGCGCAGGCCATCCATCTCGCAGTTAAGCGTGCCCGCGTTTCGCTGTTCTTTGGCGGCGGCCGAGAGTTCACGGACGACGAAGCGGACATGGTCCTCGACTCCCCGCAGGGGCAGCACATTGCCCAAATGATGAAGTTCTCCGCCGTGGGCACCCCTGAAGTGGTGCACGACTACCTTGACGAGTTCGCGGCGTTCGCCGATGCCGATGAACTGATCGTGGCGCACCAGAGCATCGGTACCGAGGAACGCCTTCGCTCGGTTGAACTGGTGGCCGAGGTTGCAGGGCTCATTCCCGCCTAGGCTTTCAGGGCTGTCAGCCCTTTACCGTCCCCGTATCAGGTGGGCCAGGAGTGCTACGTGCAGCGAGGTGCGCGATTCGGGGTCGTCCAGGTCCACACCCAACAGTTCTTCCAACTTGGCGAGCCGGGCATAAAGCGTCGGCCGGCTAAGGTAGCCGCTGCGTGCCATAGCGGCTTTGTTGCCCCCGGATCCGAGATAGCGGCCCAACAGCTCCAAATATTCGCCTTTGCCTTCGGCTTCAGCACGGAGGACGGCAGACAACTCGGACTCCACGAATTGCTGGACGCGGGGATCCTTGCGCAGGAGGGCGAGCAGCCCGCGAAGGCGCACATCAGTAGCTCGATAGTAGGGTTTGCCTGTTTCCCGTAGTGTGGCGGCGCTTTCGGCTACGTGGGCCGCTTCGTCAATGCCCGCAGCGGCTTCCAGGAGCGTGGCCTTCATGCGGCCAACCCCAATGATCCAGGCTGGGGGAACTGCGGGGGTGGGGCGGGCTCCGGAGCCGGCCTCAGCCACTGGGCCTGCGGCGGCTTCGGCCAATATCTGCAGCGTCGGCTCCTCCTGCTGCCGGGCCGGGAGGGCAAGGATCATTCCGACTGAACCGGACTGGATACTTGCCGCCAAGGCTGTTCCGGCGGTGGACTTCACGGCCTTCGCCAGTCGCTCCAGAAGTTCGCGTTCGTCCTGCTGCCCTGCGAAGGGGTCGGTGGGCAGCACAGGGAGGCCCCATGCTGGGAAGGCGGTCCTGAAAACGAGCGGCACGTAATAGGAGGAGCGTTTCAAACCCAAGGAACCAGCACGTGCCAGCGCCTCCGCCTCACTGAGTCCGCGGGGCTGGCGCAATGAGTTCAGGAGTCCGGCTTGGGCATGATGGCTGAGCTCTCGCTGATCGCGGTCCGCCAGGCGGTTGATCGACAGGGTCTGGGCCGCCCGCTCAAGAACCATGACGGCCATGTCCTCATCGGCGCCAACAGCTGCCGGAGGCATCGGCACCACCAGCCTGCCCCATACCTGTTGCCTTACCCCCACCGCTGCCTGCAGCCATTGCTCTGGCCCGGACCTGCTGGTGAGCGACGGAAACGGCGTGGTCCTGGAGCGCCGCTCCCAATCGTCCAAGAGATCCGTGGTGGTGACGTGCTGGCCCGCATATGCGAGCACCAGGTGCGAGAGGTCCTCCAGTACGACGGATGCACCGATCATCATGGCCGCCTGCTCGACGACGCGTTGGGTGTCTGCGCTTTCCAGGCTCAGTACCGTAAATGCTTCATGCACGTCCCGGGCCCGTTCCACGCGCTCCAGTTGGTCAGCGACGATCATCCTGTGGACAATCTCCGTGACCTGGACGAACCGCACCCGCCGTTCGACGATAACCACGGGCATGGAGGCTGTGCGGGCTGCTTTCTCCAGGGCTTTCCGGCTGCGTTGCCGTTGGCCAACGAGTTCCACGATCAACCCGGCCGCTCCGGCCGCCTCCAACGAGTGAATGAACGACGCCGACGCTTCCGGTGACTTTTCCAGCTCCAGTCCGGTGGTGAGGACCAGTTCCCCACCCGACAGCAGGCCGCCGACGTCGAGGATTTCGCTGACGTGCACCCACCGGACGGGTGAGTCCAGACCCGCTGTGCCGCCAAGCACGCTGGGGTCCGCGGCACGCAGCACGGGCAGCTCAAGCACGGCACTAACAGTAGGCAACATTTACAAAGTGTAAGGCTCCAGCGACATTCCTTTACATATGCGCCCTACTGCGGGGACTCCACGGCAGGAAGACTGATTCCAACCCCGGACACCTCACCAAGGAGAACTCTTGAACACTATCGAGCACTGGATCAACGGCAGCTACGTCCCGGCCGGCGACCGCACCGCTTCTGTCACCAACCCTGCCACTGGGAAAGTGACCGGACAGGTTGCTTTGGCCAGCGTCGAGGAGGGCAATGCCGCCGTCGCCGCCGCGAACGCCGCCTTCCCGGCATGGCGCGAAACCTCCCTCGCCCGCCGCACCCAGGTCCTCTTCGCTTTCCGCGAGCTCCTCAACTCCCGCAAGGACGAGCTTGCTGCGATCATCACCTCCGAGCACGGAAAGGTCCTCGATGATGCTCTGGGCGAGGTAACACGCGGACAGGAAGTGGTGGAGTTCGCTTGCGGTATCCCGCACCTGCTCAAGGGCAGCTACACCGAAAACGCCTCCACCAAAGTGGACGTCCACTCCATTCGGCAAGCCCTGGGGCCCGTGGCTATCATCAGCCCATTCAACTTCCCTGCGATGGTCCCCATGTGGTTTTTCCCGATCGCGATCGCCGCAGGAAACACGGTCATCATCAAGCCGAGCGAAAAGGACCCCTCGGCCGTCAACTGGATCGCCGAGCTGTGGAAGGAAGCCGGTCTGCCCGACGGCGTATTCAACGTCCTGCATGGCGACAAGGTGGCGGTTGATACCCTGCTGACGCACCCGGACGTCAAAGCCGTCTCCTTCGTGGGCTCCACCCCGATTGCCAAGTATGTCTACGAGACCGCTACCGCCCACGGCAAGCGGGTCCAGGCCTTGGGTGGGGCGAAGAACCACATGATCGTCCTTCCCGACGCCGACCTTGACCTCGCTGCCGACGCCGCTATCAACGCCGGCTTTGGTTCCGCAGGGGAACGCTGCATGGCTGTCTCGGCGCTCCTGGCTGTTGGCGACATCGCAGACGCGCTGGTGGACCGGATCGCTGACCGCGCCCGCAGCCTGCGCACCGGCGATGGCCTGCGTGGTTGCGACATGGGGCCCTTGGTGACGTCCCAGCACAGGGACAAGGTGTCGGGATACGTCGACGCCGGTGAAGCGGCCGGTGCCACGCTGGTGGTCGACGGCCGCGGCGTCGTCCCCGACGCTGAAGGTGACGGCTTCTTCGTGGGCCCAACACTGTTTGATCACGTCACCACCGACATGTCCATTTACCAGGACGAAATTTTCGGACCTGTGCTCTCGGTGGTCCGTGTGGACAGCTACGACGATGCCCTCGCCACCATCAACGCCAACCCTTACGGCAACGGCACCGCGATTTTCACCAACGACGGCGGCGCCGCCCGCCGCTTCGAGAACGAGGTTGAGGTGGGAATGGTGGGCATCAACGTTCCCGTACCGGTACCCATGGCCTACTACTCGTTCGGCGGTTGGAAGAACTCCTTGTTCGGCGACACGCACGCCCACGGTTCTGAAGGAGTGGGCTTCTTCACCCGGGGCAAGGCAGTTACCACCCGCTGGCTGGATCCCAGCCACGGTGGCATCAACCTCGGTTTCCCGCAGAACTCCTAAGCGCCAGAAAACTTGTCAGTGCCAACGTCAGGACAATCACTATGACCGCCATCCTTGAACCAACACTCACGGACCCTGGGGCAGCCCAACGCGCCTACGAGCTGGACCGCAAGCACGTCTTTCACTCCTGGTCCGCGCAGGACACCCTGGATCCCATGGTCATCAGCGCAGCGGAGGGGTCGCACGTCTGGGACGGTGAGGGCAACAAGTACCTGGACTTCTCTTCCCAGCTCGTCAACACGAACATTGGCCACCAGCACCCTGCCGTTGTGGCAGCTATCGCAGCACAGGCAGCCAAGCTGTGCACGATTGCTCCCAGCTATGTCAACGACGCCCGATCAGAGGCCGCGCGGCTGATCGCGGAGCGAACCCCGGGAGAGCTGGACCGGATCTTCTTCACCAACGGTGGGGCGGATGCCAACGAACATGCCGTCCGGATGGCCAGGCTGCATACGGGCCGGCACAAGGTCCTTTCGGCCTACCGCTCGTACCACGGCGGAACACACTTGGCAGTCAACATCACTGGCGACCCCCGGAGGTGGGCCAGCGACCACGCCTCCACTGGCACTATCCACTTCTTCCCGCCCTACCTCTACCGCACGGCCTTCCACGCGGCCACGGAGGCAGAGGAAGCCCAGCGGGCTCTGGAACACCTGGAACAGCTCATCGAGTTCGAAGGTCCGTCCAGCATCGCTGCGATCATGTTGGAGAGCATCCCCGGAACTGCAGGGATCTACGTTCCGCCGGCAGGCTACATGCAGGGCGTCCGGGAGCTGTGCACCAAGCACGGCATCGTCTTCATTGCTGACGAGGTCATGGCCGGTTTTGGACGCACAGGGAAGTGGTTCGCCGTCGAGCATTTTGACGTCGTCCCTGACCTGCTCACCTTTGCGAAGGGCGTGAACTCCGGCTACGTACCGCTCGGTGGCGTGGCCATCAACCCGGAGATCGCGGCCACCTTTGGTACCAGGGCCTATCCCGGAGGATTGACCTACTCCGGTCATCCACTGGCCACTGCGGCAGCAGTCGCCACCATCAACGCCATGGAACGTGAAGGCATTGTGCAGCACGCGGAACGCGTCGGCACCGACGTGATCGGTCCGGCGCTGGCTGGATTCGTCGAACGTCACCGTTCTGTAGGAGAAGTGCGGGGTCTCGGCGTTTTTTGGGCCATCGAATTGGTCAGGAACCGTGTCACGCGGGAGCCGCTGGCACCTTACGGTTCCTCCAGCCCTGAAATGAACCAACTCGTGACGGCTTGCAAGTCGCGGGGCCTCATCCCGTTCGCGAACTTCAACCGTATCCACGTGGTTCCACCCTGCAACATCAGCGTCGAGGACGCCCGCGCAGGCCTGGCCATTGTGGATGAGGTCCTGGACCTGGCGGACACCTTCGCTGAATAAGTGCTGTGTCAGGTCCCGTCCCGGGTGTGGCCGGAGGAAGGCGGGACCTGACAACGCCAAATGATTTACGCATTTGCAACGAAGAACGCATGACGGCGAAACCAGACGGGCGGAAACTGGATCTATCCGCTTCGGAAGGATTCCCCATGCCTACTCACTTGAACCAGTCGGTCGCCGATTCAGCACTGCTGATGAAGTCGCTTCCGCTCGGCCTGCTCCGGACTGCCCTTCAGTCCGACTCGCCAAACGGCATCACGCCGCAGCTGTTCTCGGAGCTCCGGATCCTTGCACGGGTTCCCGGCTTGCTGGTGGCCTGCAACTACGGCGGGACTCTCTGCGCGGCTGAAGGCGTGTCCACGGAGACGCTCCCTCTGGACAGTGCAGCCGTAGCTTTACGGGCGCTCGCAGCGTTGCCGAACACGCACACCGCCATCATTTCCGGCCGGTCGCTCAGGGATTTGGCGGCAGTTTCCAGGCTGCCGGCCGAGGTGCACCTGGTGGGATCGCATGGCGTGGAGTTCGACATGGGCTACGCCTACACCCTTTCCCTCGCTACGGAACAATTGCTCCAACAGGTGGCCACGGCGCTGACCGAAGCCGTCGGGTTCGAAAAGGGCATCAGCGTGGTCCGTAAGCCCGTGGGTGTAGCCGTGCACACCAGGCCGGCCACGCCGGAAGTCGTGGACCGGGTGATCTTCGCAGCACAGAAGATCGCCATCGAGTTCGGCTTGTACTTCATCGTCGACGGAACAGTCCTGGACGTTACTGTGGAGGAGCCCGCCAAGGGGCAAGCCCTGGAGCAGCTCCGGGCACGGCTGGGCGTGAGTGCCGCACTTTTCGCGGGAGATGCCGAGAGTGACGAAAAGGCGCTGGCGACCCTGCGCGGCCCGGACCTTGGTTTGCATGTTGGTCCGGGCGATACGACGGCGGCACACACCATCCCGGACCCGGAAGCCTTCGCGAAGGTGCTGGCTTTGTTGTTCGAATTGCGCCGCGCCTGGCTCTTCGGTGAGGACGCCGTGGGGCTGGAACGACATTCGATGATCGGCAACGGCAGCTCCACCGCCTTGCTCACGCCCGACGCGAAAGTCTGTTGGATGAGCCACCCCCTGCCGGACTCGGGATCATTGTTCGCCCACATCCTTGGCGGGGATCCTGCAGGCCACTTCAGCGTAGAGCCCGTTAAGCCCTCGCAGGTGCTGGCCCAACGCTATGTGGATAACACCATGATTGTTGAAACCCGCTGGGCCGACGTGACCGTGACCGACTACCTCGAACCGGCGCCGGAAGGCATCACCAGCCTGGTTCGCGTGCTTTCGGGAACAGGCACGGCCCGGGTGGTTTTCGCGCCGAGGCCCGACTACGCCAATGCACCGTTCGACATGGAGATCCGCGGCGATGACGTCCACATCATCGGCACCTCGGACCCCATCATCCTCTCTGCCCCGGGAGTTGCTTTCCAGGTCACCAGCGACGGCAGGTTCGCAACGGCAACAGCCGAAGTGCCGCTCAACAACGGACCCGTGGTGCTGAATTTGCGTTGCGGTGACACCGAGCCGCCACCCGCGGACCCGGTGGGTGAGCCCCACCGGCGTGCCGCCGTCGGACTCGTCACGCGCGAGTGGGTCAAAATGCTGCAGCTGCCCACCATGAAACCGTCGCTGGTGCGGCGCTCGGCACTGGTGTTGAAGTCGCTGGTCCACGAGCCCACCGGTGCTGTCCTCGCAGCCCCAACAACATCGCTGCCCGAGGGTATCGGTGGAACCCGGAACTGGGACTACCGGTACTGCTGGCTGCGGGACGGTTCCATGACGGTCAACGCCTTGGTCAGCCTGGGCTCAACCGAGGAAGCTGAGGGATTCCTCAGTTGGCTGGGCCGGATCCTGGAGAACGCGCCGGGGCCGGAATGGTTGCACCCGCTCTACTCGGTGACCGGGGCTCCACTGTCAACGGAGGCGATCGTTGAGAGCTTGCCAGGCTACGCGGGTTCGCGGCCCGTGCGGATCGGCAACGCAGCAGACCACCAGGTTCAGTTGGACGTGTTCGGTCCAATTGCGGAGCTGATCCATGATCTCGCCGAACGGCGGGGTTTCCTGCCGGACGACCATTGGTTCCTCGTGGAGCAGATGGCGCACGCAGTCATGGCGCGCTGGCACGAACCCGACCACGGTATCTGGGAAGCCCGCCGCGCCCCCAGGCATCATGTGTACACAAAGGTCATGTGCTGGGTCACGCTGGACCGCGCGCTTCGGGCTGCGGCGCTGCACGGCCGCGAACCTCACCCGGATTGGGAGCCTGAGGCACGGACCATCCGTGAGGAAGTCCTCCGGGAAGGCTGGGACAGTTCGGCCGCATCGTACACCGTGGCCTACGACAGCCCGGACCTCGATGCCGCTGTCCTGCACGTCGGCCTGTCGGGCCTCCTTGATGTCCAGGACCAGCGTTTCCTGGACACCGTCAATGCCGTCGAGCGGGAGTTGCGGGTGGGGCCCACGGTCTTCCGATACAGGTACGACGACGGTCTGCCGGGTTTGGAGGGTGGCTTCCACATCTGCACCACCTGGCTGATCGAGGCTTATCTGGCTGTAGGCCGCCTGGACGATGCGCTGGAGCTGTTCAACCAGTTGGTGGCTCTGTTCGGGCCTACGGGCCTGCTGCCGGAAGAGTACGACCCCGGCACCGAAACACACCTGGGCAACCATCCGCAGGCGTATTCACACCTGGGCTTCATCCGTTGCGCACAGCTCCTGGACCACTATTTGGCAAGTGCTGACGTGGAGTAACCCCACTAGGCGAGCAACAGCGCCACGGCGATCATTGCGGGCACGGCCACGATCGTGGTGATGAGAACGGTGTCCTTGGCCACGGTGATTCCGGCCTGGTAGCGGTTGGCTGCGACGAACACGTTCTGGGCTGTCGGCAGCGCGGACGTCACCACCACGGCGAAGAGTGCGTGGCCGTCCATTCCCAGGGCAAACCGTGCGAACAGGTACGCGATCAGTGGATGCACGATCAGCTTGAACGCGCTGGCCAGCAAGGTATCAAGCCGGCGTCCGGCGTCTTTTTGCAGTGGCCTGGAGCCGTTGAGGCTCATGCCGAACGCCATCAACATGGCCGGAATCGCTGCGCCGCCAATCAAGTGGACCGGTTCGAGGATCAGCGCCGGCACCTGGAATCCGGTACCCGCCACCACCAAACCCAACGCCGACCCCACAATCATGGGGTTCTTCACGATCATCAGCAGGAAGCGCAGGGGAGTGGTGCGGTGCGAGCTGGTGCTGGCGTCCAGGGCCATCAGGTACATCGGTGTGAAGAACGCCAACTGGAAGATCAACAGCGGGGCCACATAGCTGGCATCGCCGAGGACAAAAACGGCGATGGGGATGCCCAGGTTCGCGGAGTTCGCCAACGACGCGCTCATGGAGGACATGAGGGCTTCGGGCATCGAACGCTTCAGCCAGAACTTCACGATCAGGAAGAACAGCAGGCCGGTGATGACAGCGCCCACGGCCGTGACCAGAAGCGGTGCTGCGAACACGTCGTGCAACTTGGCCTTGCTCAGGGTTTCAAAGAGGAGCGCGGGGCTCGCCACGAAGAACGTCAGCGAACTCAGGACGGACCGGGCGTTCTCGCCCAGAATGTTGCGGCGTCCAACAAACATGCCCACCAGGATGATGGCCCAGACAACAAAAAATCCCGACAAGACGCCGATCATGGCAGCGTGCGGGCGGAGGCTCTTTGGGTCACGGACTACAGCCTAGCCAGAACCGCCCGGCGAGTAAGCGTTTTCTGCCGGGTATTCCGTCATATGGACGCCCATAACGCGCTCGACGTCGGCACCCGGATGGGTACCGACGTCGAGCGTTGCTGTTAGGGCCTAGCTGAGGTGCGCCGCGTTGCTTAACGCGTGGGGTGGGCGCATGAGTCCGGGCGTATGGGCCTCGGCGGGGTCGTTACCCAGCTGGAGGATTTGGTTGTCCTTGCCAACATGGACAACCTTGGGCTGGTATGACTTGGCCTCTTCGGTGGTCATCTGCGCATAGGTGATGAGGATCACCAGATCGCCCACATGGACTTGGTGGGCAGCGGCACCGTTGATCCCGATCACGCCGGAACCGCGCTCGCCGGCGATGGTGTACGTCTCCAGACGGGCACCGTTGGTGATGTCCACAATGGAGACGAGCTCGCCGGGAAGGATGTCCGCCGCGTCCAAGAGGTCCAGGTCGACAGTGACCGAACCGACGTAGTGGAGGTCGGCGTGGGTCACCGTTGCGCGGTGAATCTTGGACTTGAACATTGTGCGGATCATAATGCGACCAGTTTAGCGCGGCACCCTCATTCAGCGCTGTGACGTACCAGACTCCGAGGCCCTTGGAGGGTGGCGCCGGCGATGCGGTAACGTCTTCTGCGGTTACTGACCCCGATCGAAAGGCCCGAAGCGTGCTGGAGTCATACGCGCAGGGAAGGCCGCTTGAGTATTGGCTCTCGGCCGATCTGGCCAGGGTCAGTCCTCCCCAGGCCCCATCCCGTTTGCGCCAGCTTGCCGACGCGCAGGGTGCCTTGGCTGCGGCCTGGAGCTGTGCGATCGGCGGTGGCCCCCTGATGCTCCTCATCGGCGCCGTTGTTTCCTCACTCACCGGTAATCCCGCGTGGGTACTGTCTTTGGGGCTGCCGGGAGTTCTCCTGGGCCTGCTGGGTTGGCGGGGCTGGAAGAAGGTCCGCCTCAGATTGCCGGACACCAACAAGCTGCTCATTAATCGCGGGCCGGGATCCGCCAAGGGCGGCGTGTGGGCGACCCTGGGGATTGCAGGGCTGCAAGCTGCTGCTTTCGCTGTGGCCGTCCCCTCGGCCCTCGAACAAGGAACACTCCCCACCCTGTTGTGGGTCTACTTCATGATGGTGCTCCTGTTGGTGGCGGTCATCCTGGTCCCTTCCGTAGTACTGGGCAGGGCGCGTGAGTCCTTCCGGGAGAGGCTGCTGGTGGATCCGGCTCTCCGCCGGGCCGTGGAGGAGGACATGGCCACGTGGAGGGACCCGCACGGCGGAAGTACTGCGTACGGGCCACTCTAAGGTTCTGCGTTAAGCCGGTTCGCTCATCAACGCAGGCTGGTATTTTTCCAGTTCAACCCCCGATGCCGCCAGCATCCGCAGCTCAGGTAAGCCGCCTTGCACCACGCCGCCTGCGCGTGCCTGCACCAGGACGTTGCCCAATGCGGTGGCCTCCACGGGACCGGCAATGACGGGTTTTCCGGTGGCGTTCGCGGTCAGTTGGCACAGGAGCCGGTTTTGCGAGCCGCCGCCCACGATGTGCACCACTGTGGTGTTGCGGCCGGTGAGCCGTTCGGCGTCGGCCAGCGTACGTCCGTAACCGGCCGCGAGACTGTCCATAATGCAACGCACGACGGCGGCGGGCCGGTCCGCGAGCACCGCGCCGGTGTTTCGAACGGCAGCGCGGATCCGGTCCGGCATGTCATCTGGTGCGGTGAATGAGGGATCGTCGGCGTTGATCCGCGGCCCGCCGTCGGGGAGTGCCGCTGCAGAGTCGAGCAATGCCGGCAGGGACTGGTTGAAGCCTTGCGCGGCCCAGGAACGCTGGCATTCGCTTAGCAACCACAGGCCACCAACATTGCGCAGGTACCGGATGGTGCCATCAACTCCACGCTCGTTGGTGAAGTTGGCTTGGCGGCTGGCCTCAGTCAGGACCGGGGCGTTCAACTCCACCCCCACCAAGGACCAGGTCCCGGAGGAGATGTAGGCAAAGTCCTGGCCCTCAGCGGGGACTGCGGCCACGGCGGAGGCGGTGTCGTGCGAACCAACGGCCACCACCTTGGTGCCAGCTGAAAGGCCGGTCCGCTCAACAATGGCGGGCAGCAAGGTACCAATGGTCTCGCCGGGCTGAATCAGCGGCGGGAAGATATCCCGAGGCAAGCCCAATGCATCAAGGAACCCCAATGCCCACTGGCCCGCTACGGCGTCAAAAAGCCCGGTGGTGGAAGCGTTCGTGGCCTCGGTCCGCCGTTCGCCGGTGAGCAGGAAAGCGATGAGGTCCGGAATCAGCAGGGCCTGGAGTCCATCCACGTCCTTTTCGGTGGCGAGCTGGTACAAGGTATTGAACTGCAGGTACTGCAGGCCTGTAGTGGCGTAGAGCTTCTCGGGCGGGATCACTGCGTGTACCCGCTCCACAGCGGCCCGGCTGCGTTCGTCGCGGTAGCTGTAGGGCTGCGCGGTCAGTTCGCCGGCGTCGTTCACCAAGCCGTAGTCAACCGCCCATGTGTCGATGCCGATGCTCGCGATGCGCTCGCCGCTGCCCGCCGCCACGGAAGCAGCGGTAGCGAGTCCCTTGAGCACCTCCGCGAAGAGGGCGTCGAAATCCCAGTGGAGGCCGCCGTCGAGCTCTATGACGCCGTTGGGAAAGCGGTGGATCGTTTCCAGTGCGACGCCGGACGTCGGCGAGACACGGCCCAGCATGACGCGGCCGGACGAGGCGCCGATGTCGATGGCTGCGAAAACCTTGTTTGTCTGCGGAGAGGACACCGCCCCCGCGTGGGCCGGGGCGGTGTCCGTGGTGGTTCCGTTGGTCACTGTTGGTCCTAGCGGAGGAAGGCAGCTGCCACGCCGGCGTCCACGGGGATGTGGAGGCCGGTGGTGTGGGAGAGCTCGTTGCTGGTGAGCACGGACGCGGCGTTGGCCACGTGTTCCGGGAGGACTTCGCGCTTGAGGAGGGTGCGCTGGGCGTAGTACTTGCCTAGTTCCTGCTCGTCCACGCCGTAGACCGCGGCGCGCTTGGCGCCCCAGCCGCCAGCGAAGATACCGGAGCCGCGGACCACGCCGTCGGGGTTGATGCCGTTGACGCGGATGCCGTGATCGCCCAGCTCAGCGGCGAGCAGACGGACCTGGTGGGCTTGGTCGGCTTTGGTGGCGGAGTAGGCGATATTGTTCGGGCCCGCGAACACGGAGTTCTTGGAGGAGATGTAGATGATGTCTCCGCCCAAGCCCTGATCGATCATGACCTTCGCTGCGGCCTTGGAGACCAGGAACGAGCCCTTGGCCATGACGTTGTGCTGGAGGTCCCAGTCCTTCTCCGTGGTTTCCAGCAACGGCTTGGAGATGGACAGTCCGGCGTTGTTGACCACCAGATCCAGGCCACCGAATGCGAGCACGGCTTTCTGGATCGCGGCAGCGATCTGGGCTTCGTCGGTCACGTCGGCCCGGACGCCGATGGCGACGTCGGAGCCGCCCAGTTCCTCGGCTACCTTTTGGGCGTTCTCAAGGTTCAGGTCGGCAATCACCACGCACGCGCCGTCGGACGCCAAACGGGTAGCGATCGCCTTGCCGATGCCCGACGCCGCGCCGGTCACCAGCGCGATGCGCGTGGCGTGGGACTTTGGCTTGGGCATCCGGGCGAGCTTGGCTTCTTCCAGCGCCCAGTATTCGATGCGGAACTTCTCGGATTCCTCGATCGGCGCGTACGTGGAGATGGCCTCTGCGCCGCGCATCACGTTGATGGCGTTGATATAGAACTCGCCGGCCACGCGAGCGGTCTGCTTGTCCTTGCCGAAGGAGAACATGCCCACGCCGGGGATCAGCACGATTGCCGGGTCCGCACCGCGGAGGGCCGGGCTGTCCTGGTCTGCATGACGGTCGTAGTACGCCTGGTAGTCCTCGCGGTACGCGGCGTGCAGTTCCTTGAGGCGGTTGGTTGACTCCTCGATGGTGGCGTCGGCCGGCAGGTCCAGGACCAGCGGTTTGACCTTGGTACGCAGGAAATGGTCCGGGCAGGAGGTGCCCAGCGCGCCGAGCTGCGGGTGCTTTGTTGAGGCAAGGAACTCAAGCACTGCGGCGTCATCGCTGAAGTGCCCCAGCTGCGGTTTGTCCGTGGAGGCCAGGCCGCGGATCACCGGGGCGAGGGCGGCGGCTTTGGCGCGGCGCTCCTCCTCGGGGAGTGCGGCATAGCCGGGGAGTGGCGGGCCGAAAGGCTGGGACTTGCCGTTGGCTTTGATGTAATTCTCGGCTTGGTCAATGATCCACAGCGAGTTGGCCTCTGCTTCTTCGCTGGTGGCGCCCCAGGCGGTGATGCCGTGGCCGCCCAGGATGGTGCCGATGGCCTGCGGGTTGGCTTCCTTGATCGCCGCGATGTCCAGGCCCAGCTGGAAACCGGGGCGACGCCATGGAACCCACACCACTTTGTCGCCGAAGACCTTGGAGGTCAGCGCCTCGCCGTCCACCGCGGTTGCAATCGCGATGCCCGAGTCCGGGTGCAGGTGGTCCACGTGCGCTGCATCCACCAGGCCGTGCATGGCGGTATCGATCGACGGCGCGGCGCCGCCCTTGCCGTGCAGGCAGTAATCGAACGCGGCCACCATTTCGTCTTCACGCTCGACGCCGGGGTAAACGGCCTTCAGTGCCTGCAGCCGGTCCAGCCGCAGCACAGCAAGGTTCTCGGCTTTCAGTGTGCCGAGGTCGCCGCCGGAGCCTTTGACCCAGAGGAGCTCCACGTCCTGGCCCGTGACAGGGTCTTTTTCGGTGCCCTTGGCGGAGGTGTTGCCGCCGGCGAAGTTGGTGTTCCGCTTGTCCGCGCCGAGGCGGTTGGAACGGTTGATCAGCTCTTCAACAGTGGTGTTGTCTGTGTTCTGCATGTTCATGCCTTTACGCGCCCCATCCGGCTTGCTGGCCGCCTGCGCGGTCCTCGTTGATCTTCTTCTGGTATCCGCTGGCCTTATATGCGGCCATCGGGTCGGCGGGCAGGCCGCGGGACTCGCGCCACTGCGCCAGGACCGGACGGACATCGGTGTAGAAGGCATCGTTGAAGATGCCGTTGGCGGCCAGGACATCCCCGGCACGCTGGGCCTCGGTGAGGGCTGCCGTGTCCACGAGCAGCGCACGCGCGGTCATCTCCTGCACGTTCAACACCGAGCGGATCTGGCCCGGGATCTTCTCTTCCAGGTTGTGGCACTGGTCCAGCATCAGGGCAACGCCTGACTCCTTGCCGAAGCCACCGCCGCGGATCACCTCGTGCATGATGCGGAACAGCTGGAACGGGTCAGCGGCGCCAACAATCAGATCATCGTCGGCGTAGAAGCGGGAGTTGAAGTCGAAGGACCCCAGCTTGCCCAGCCGCAGCAGCTGCATCACGATGAACTCAATGTTGGTTCCCGGGGCGTGGTGGCCGGTGTCCAGGCAAACGAAAGCCTTCTCGCCCAACGCCAGGGTCTGCGCGTAGGACGTACCCCAGTCCGGAACGTCGGTGTGGTAAAAAGCGGGCTCGAAGAACTTGTACTCAAGGACCAGCCGCTGTTCATCGCCGAGGGCCGCGTAGATCTCTTGCAAGGATTCGGCGAGGCGGTCCTGTCTGCGGCGTATATCGTCCTGGCCCGGGTAGTTGGTGCCGTCAGCCAGCCAGATCTTCAGGTCCGTGGACCCCGTGGCATGCATGATGTCGATGCACTCAAGGTGGTGGTTGATCGCGCGGCGGCGAACGGACTCGCTGGAGGAGGTCAGTGACCCGAACTTGTACTCGTCGTCCTGAAAGGTGTTGGAGTTGATGGTGCCCAGCCCAACGCCCAGTCCTTCGGCATACTCGCGAAGCGCGGAGTAGTCATCTACTTTGTCCCACGGAATGTGCAGGGCGACGGTGGGAGCCAGCCCCGTCAGCTCGTGGACCTTGGCGGCGTCGGCGATCTTTTCCTGAACGGTGCGCGGCGTGCCCGGGGTGCCGAACACCTTGAACCGCGTCCCTGAATTTCCGTAGGCCCAGGACGGCACTTCAATGGCCAGTTCCCCTAGACGGCCCAGGGCCGATTCTGTGGTGTTCATGCTTGTTCCTTTTGGTATTCGTGGGCGGGATCTTTGTCTATGTGTGTGGCGCCGGCGGGCTCTGTGACGGATCCCGCGGCGGCCAGTTGATCCTCGAGGTTGAAAACTTCCTCGATGATCTCGAAACCTTGGTCTGGAGGGAGGTCGCTGTCTGCGAAGAGGTTTGCCATCTCGGCCTGCCAGCGGGCATTAACCTCGGTGAGGGCCATCTGCGCCTGCGCTGCCTCGTAGTCTTCGCATTCCAGGTAGCCAATCAGTTGGCCATCAGGGGCGAGGAACAGGGAGTAGTTGTTCCACCCCGCGCTCTTGAGCGCTGCCAGCATCTCCGGCCATACGGCGGCGTGGCGCTCCTTGTACTCGTCCATCAGTTCCGGCTGGACTGAAGAGCGGAAACAAACCCTCATGTGCGGATCTCCAGGGTTACTCGTCTTTGAATCGTTTCATTTGTTACGATTCAAATTACCCTCGTAAACGGGAGGGTGTCAAGGCGTTTCCAACACATTGACGTCAGCCAGCGGAGATCGGAAAGCATGTCCCAGACAGCCAGCATCAAAGACGTTGCCACCCATGCCCAGGTAGCCGTGGGAACTGTTTCGAACGTGCTGAATTATCCGGACCGCGTTTCGCAGCGGACCAAGGAACGTGTCCTCAAATCCATTGCCGAACTCGGTTTCGTACGCAACGACGCCGCCCGCCAGCTCCGGGCAGGACAAAGCCGGACCATCGGCCTGATTGTGCTCGACGTCGGAAACCCCTTTTTCTCCTCGGTGGCGCGTGCTGCTGAAGATGCCGCTACGGCGCTGGGAAGCGTGGTGCTGGTAGGGGACAGCGGCCAGGACGCATCCCGCGAAGCGCATTACATGGACCTGTTCCAGGAACAGCGCGTCCAAGGCCTGCTGATCTCTCCGGTAGGTGATGTGGGTGAGCGGATCGATACCCTGCGCGAACGCGGCGTTCCCACAGTCCTGGTGGATGAATTGGCCGACACCGCGCGGTGCAGCTCAGTGTCCGTTGATGACCAGGAAGGCGGATATTTGGCCGCCAAGCACCTTCTTGACCTGGGCCGCCGTCGCCTGGCTTTTGTTGGCACTCCCTCCATCCGCCAGGTGGCCAGCCGACTCAAGGGCGCACAGCGCGCCGTTTCAGAGGTGGACGGAGCGTCGATTGAGGTGCTCGACTCTGCAGGGCAGACAGTCCTTGCGGGGCGTCAGCTCGGCAACAAGCTGGTGGAGCGTTCTCCGGACGATCGCCCCGAAGCTGTGTTCTGCTCCAACGACCTCCTTGCCCTGGGCGTCATGCAATCACTGACCATGCTGCGAACCGTGCGGATCCCCGAGGACATCGCGCTCATTGGCTATGACGACATCGATTTCGCCATCTCCGCTGTAGTGCCGCTGTCCTCGATCCGCCAGCCCACGGAAGCGCTCGGCCGCACAGCGATCGAGCTGCTCGCGGAAGAACAGGAGAGCGGCGGGACCAAGCACCGGTCCGTAGTGTTCACCCCCGAGCTGGTGGTCCGCCAAAGCACCGCCGGCGCTTAGCTGCGCTTGACGGTGACGTCCCGGGGCAGCGCCGCTACAAAGTCGACGAGAAGGTCGCCGCGTTCGACGCTGTAGCCGGGCTCGATCTCAAACTCCACGGCGTAGGACGTTTGGTTGTTGCAGGAGTGTTGTTACAGCGCGTAGATGCTCCAGGATGCCGTGTGCTCAGCGCCGGGCTCAAGCCGGATCAGGTTCGTTCCGCTGCTGAACGCATCTGGTGGGCAGGTCATGGGCTCCACGGCCAAGCCGATCCGGCTCGGAATGGGGGCCGGCTTGTCGGCCGTGTGGATCTGTAGCCACTGGCAGCTTTCGTCCCAGGACATTCCGACGCCGGTGCCCGCCGGATCCCGCACGGAAAGCCGCGCCAGCCCGTCGTCGAACGTCAGGCCTGTGAAGGCGTGGTCTATCTCGGTGCTGCCGATACCGCGTGGCGCGCGGAAATCGAACTCATGGCCGGCTACCCGTGCCAGCGAAAGCGGCAGTAGCCTGTCCGGCGTGACCTCCAGGAAGGAATCCGCGGCAAACTCCAGCACCCACTCGTCCAGCGGCGACGGGCCCGCCACAAGGTACGGGTGTGGGCAGACGCCATAGGGTGCCACCACGTCAGCAGCGTTCACTGCTGTCACGGAAGCGTGCAGCCCGGATTCGTCCAACACGTATCGGGCCGAAAGTTCCAAGGCGAACGGGTAACCCGCGGTCGGACCTACCGTGCACGTCAAGGTGACCGAACCGGCGTCGGACTCCTTCATTGTCCAGTCGAGCGGGAAGGCGAGGCCGTGCAGAGACGTTTGCCGTTCCGGTTCGTTGACCGGCAGCTGGTGCGTGACGTCGTCGAAGGTGTACTTGCCGTCCGCGATCCGGTTGGGCCACGGTGCAGCGATGATGCCACGATAGTCGGGGATGGGGCCGCCGGCCGGGAACGGGACAATAAGGTCACGCCCATCGAACCGGAGGACTCGCAGGGCAGCCGCGCGGGCGGTCACAACAGCCGTGTAACCGCCCGCGCTCAGCGTGAATTCAGTGCTCACAGGCCGCCGGCCAGCTTGTAGTACGCGGCGTTCCAGTTGAGTTCCTTCTTGAACTGTTTGATGGTGGTGCCTTCGTCGATGGTCAGGAGTTCGGTCTTGGCGATTTCGGCGAAGTCCTCGAACACTTCCAGGCCCACCTGCGTGGACAATACCGTGTGGTGCGCGGCGCCGGCGGTGAGCCACGCGGCGGCCGAGGTAGCGAAGTTGGGCTTGGGCTCCCAGAGTGCGCGCGCCACGGGCAGGTTGGGCAGCGGTTGGTCGAGGTCGACGACGTCCACCACGTTCGCCACCAAGCGGAACCGATCGCGCATATCAGACAAGGCGACGACGATGCCCGGGCCGGCGTCGGTGTCGAAGACCATGCGGACGGGGTCTTCCTTGCCGCCAATACCCAGCGGGTGGATCTCCACGCGCGGCTTCTTGGCGGTCAGCGACGGGCAAACCTCCAACATGTGCGCG
Organism: Paenarthrobacter nitroguajacolicus; assembly: GCF_031455195.1. Classification (GTDB taxonomy): domain Bacteria; phylum Actinomycetota; class Actinomycetes; order Actinomycetales; family Micrococcaceae; genus Arthrobacter; species Arthrobacter nitroguajacolicus_D. Next base: position 41,314 of record NZ_JAVDSH010000005.1, read on the forward strand.
CCCAGGATCTTCTCGCCGCCGGGCTCCAAGTGATACGTGTAGTCCTCCATCAGCGACGCACCACCGGGCAGGTCTCCACCCATGACCTTGGCCGCGCGGACCAGGATGGCGGTCTTCCAGTCACCCTCCGCGCCGAAGCCGTAGCCGTCGGCCATAAGCCGCTGGACCGCCATACCGGGGAGTTGGCGCAGTTCGCCCAAGTCCTCGAAAGAGGTGGTGAAAGCGGCCGAGCCGTTCGCTTCCAGGAAGCTGCGCAGTCCCAGTTCGATGCGTGCGCTGTAGCGCAGCGATTCGTGCCGGTCGCCCCCTGCCTTGAGTTCGTCAACCACCTCGTAAAGTCGCTCGTACTCCGCAACCAGGGCATCGACGTCGGACTCTGCGGCGCCGTGGACAGCCTCGGCGAGCTCATTCACGGACCAGGTGTTCACCGAGACGCCGAAACGCAGCTCGGCTTCGGTTTTGTCGCCTTCGGTGACTGCGACGTTGCGCATGTTGTCGCCGAAGCGGGTCAGCTTCAGCGTCCGGACGGCGGCCCATCCGGCGGAGGCGCGCTGCCAGGCACCCACCTGACGGGCGACCTCAGGGTTGCTGACATGCCCGACGACGGTCTTCCGCGGCACGCCGAGGCGCGACTGGATGTAACCGAATTCGCGGTCACCGTGCGCTGCCTGGTTGAGGTTCATGAAGTCGAAGTCGATGTCTGCCCACGGCAGGTCCCGGTTGGCCTGGGTGTGCAGGTGCAGGAGCGGCTTGCGCAGGGCGTCGAGGCCCTGGATCCACATTTTGGCGGGGCTGAAGGTGTGCATCCACGCGGTCACACCAATCACGGAGTCATCGGAGTTGGCTTCCAACGCCGTGCGGCGGATGGCGTCCGAGTCGGTGAGGACCGGCTTCCAGACGAGCTTCACCGGGACGTCGCTGCTGGCGTTCAGGGCGTTGGCAATCTCCTGCGACTGCGCTGCGACCTGCTTGAGGACGTCCTCGCCGTAGAGGTGCTGGCTGCCGGTGAGGAACCAGACCTCGTACTGCTCAAGTGACGTGTTGTTGGCCTTTGCCATGGGGTGCTCCTGGGGTTGTGTTCTTGTCCGGGCTGGGCTGCTGAGGGCTTAGCGGCCGTAAACGTTTTGGTAGCGGTCGTACAGCGACTCGATCTTGGATTGGTCGATGGGAAGTGGTTCGCCCAGCTGACGGGAAATGTGCACGGTCCGGGCTACTTCTTCGCACATGACAGCGGCCTTGACCGCGGACCGGGCGTCCTTGCCGATGGTGAACGGGCCATGGTTCTGCATGAGCACGGCGGGGGAGTTGGAGTTCTTGAGCGTCTCAACGATGCCTTGGCCGATCGAGTCGTCCCCGATCAGCGCGAACGGTCCCACAGGGATGGGGCCACCGAATTCGTCGCCCATCATGGTCAGGACGCAGGGGATTTCCTCGCCGCGGGCAGCCCAGGCTGTGGCGTAGGTGGAATGCGTGTGCACCACGCCGCCGACCTCGGGCATGTGCCGGTAGACGTACGCATGCGCGGCTGTGTCCGAGGACGGCGAAAAATCCGGATTCCCCCAGTCGACGGTGCCCGCGCTGCCGGTGTTCATGCCCCGAACCGGTGTGCCGTACAGGTCGGTGACCACCATGAGTTCCGGTGTGAGGTCGTCGTAGGACACCCCGGATGGCTTGATGACCATGAGGTCGTGGCCCGGAATGCGGCCCGAGACGTTGCCCGCGGTCCACACCACCAGTTCATACCTGGTGAGTTCAGCATGGAGCTCACACACTTCCTTGCGAACCCTCGCGATGGTGTCCAGGAGCGCGCTCATGCGGACACCCGCTCTGCGGCGTCGGTGGAAGAGTTCGACGCCGGTTCGGTCACCGTCGCGGTGCCCTGCGCCTTACGCTGGATCGCCTTAAGGCGGTGCATGACATAGTTGGTTCCGCGGCCGAAGTAGTCGTGCAAGGTTCGGTATTCCTGGAAGAGGACGTCGTATGCGGCGACGTTTTCAGGAATGGGCGTGTACACAGCGCCGGGAGCTGCTGCCATGGATGAGGCGGCTTCGCGAATGTCCTTGTACTTCCCGGCAGCAACGGCAGCGTGGATGGCCGAGCCGAGCGCGGGGCCCTGCTCGGAACCGATCGTGGAGAGCTGGAGGCCGGTGATGTCGGCGTAGACCTGCATCAGGAACGTGTTCTTCAGCAGGCCGCCAGCCACGATGAATTCCTTGACGGGGACACCGGAATCGCGGAAGGCATCCACGATGGTGCGGGTGCCGAACGCCGTGGCCTCCAGTAGGGCCCGGTAGGTGTCCTCAGGTTTGGTCGCCAGGGTCTGTCCCACCACGATGCCGGAGAGTTCATGGTCAACCAGCACTGACCGGTTGCCCGAGTGCCAGTCCAGGGCGATGAGTCCATGCTCGCCAATGGCCTGTTTCTTGGCGAGTTCGGTGAGATGTTCGTGGATGCTTCTACCCTGGGCTGCGGCGGCCTGGTGGTATTCCGGCGGGACACCGTTCTTAGTGAACCAACCGAAGATGTCGCCTACACCGGACTGGCCGGCTTCGTAGCCCCACAGGCCGTCAACGATTCCGCCGTCAACGACGCCACACATGCCCGGGACCTCGCGGAGGACGTCGCCGTTCATGACATGGCACGTGGAAGTACCCATGATGGCAACAAGCTGCCCAGGCTCCACGGCATTGGCTGCCGGTGCGCTCACGTGCGCGTCAACGTTTCCCACGGCTACGGCAATCCCTGCCGGAAGCCCCGTCCATGCGGCGGCTTCTTCCGTGAGCTGTCCGGCGGCCTCGCCCAAACGGCCGATGGTGTGCTCCAGTTTTTCGGAGACGAAATCCTTGAAGTCGGGATTGAGCTCGGCGAGGAAATCCTCTGACGGGTACTTTCCGTCCTGGTAGATGCCCTTGTATCCGGCTGTGCAGGCGTTCCGGACGTAGTTTCCGCATAGCTGCCAGACGATCCAGTCGGCGGCCTCAACCCAGTGATCCATGGCGCCGTAGACTTCGGGGTCCTCTTCCAGGAGTTGCAGGCCCTTGGCGAATTCCCACTCGGAGGAGATCAGGCCGCCGTAACGGGGGAGCCAGGATTCACCACGCTTTTCAGCAAGCTGGTTGATGCGGTCCGCTTGTGGTTGGGCGGCGTGGTGGCGCCACAGCTTCACGAAAGCATGGGGTCGGTCAGCGAAGCGTTCCAGCTCGTTCAGCGGCGTGCCGTCCGCCGTCGTCGGGACCATGGTGCAGGCGGTGAAGTCGGTGGCGATGCCCACCACCTTCTTCGGGTCGATGCCGGCATCGGCGACGGCGGCCGGCACAGCATTGCGCAGGACGTCGCGGTAGTCGTTGGGGACCTGGAGTGCCCAGTCGACGGGCAAACGCTGGCCGCTGCCGGGAAGCTTTTCCGTGACCACGGCATGGGGGTATTCGAACACGCCACTGCCGAGCTCGGCGCCGTCCGAGACGCGCACAACGACGGCGCGGCCGGAGAGGGTGCCGTAGTCCACGCCGATGACGAATTGCTCATCGAGTGGGGAATTTTCTGAGGTATTCATGAGGTCTCCATCCGGCTGGCCAGGGCCTCATTGCCGGGGTTCGGGGTGGAAAAGTGAAGAAGGTCTGATGCAATTGTTAGCGCTCACAACTTTGATGTCAAGAGCGGTTCCGTTGATGTGTCCAAGCCCGCTCATCGGTAGGGTGGCAAGACAAACTGTTTGGGGGAACAATGAGATACCGCACGATGAAGTCCGCTGCCGCCGCCGCTGCGCTCCTGCTGCTTACCGGATGCTCCAGCTACTCCGGGATTGCGGCCGTACAACGGCCCGCCGAGGCAAAAGACGCACTACCCGCCGATATTCGGAGCGAAAAAGTTGACTTGCCCTCAGACTTCCGACTTTTGGCGGAGGACGACGGGGTTAAGTACTTCGCAGCAGAAAGCCCTGAGCACACGACCGCCTGCATCGCCGCCTACCCCGTCGACAAGCCGGACCAGTGGATGCTGGCTTGTTCCGATGGGATTACCGGTGAACGGGAAATAGTGACCACCAGCCACACGGGGCAGCCCACTGTGAAGCTGGTGACAGCCGGCTTCGACACCAAGGCCCTCGAAGCAGAGGGCTGGCGTAAAGTTCACGACAATGTCTGGGTGGGGGCCGCAGCCAACCCCTAGGCCTGCCCCGCTTGGCGGGTACTGGCTTGGGTAGGTCCGGCCTGGGCTGTGGTGGAGCGGACAACCAGGCGCGGCGTGACCGTCGCCGGCGCATGCGAAGTGCCTTTGTCCAAGTACTCAAGCAGCAGGTCGATGCAGCGTTGGCCGAGCTCTTCGAAGTCCTGCGCAACGGTGGTCAGTGGCGGAATGAAGTACGCGGATTCCGGCTGGTCATCGAAACCCACCACACTGATATCGGTCGGAACCTGGACGCCGGTCTCGTTGAACGCGCGCAGTACTCCCAATGCCATCTGGTCATTGGCAACAAAAAGAGCCGTCACCGAGCGCTCTCCAGCGATCTTCAAGCCTTCTCGGTAACCGCATTCAGCACTCCAATCGCCCTCGATCAGTGTGGCTGGCTCAAGCCCCGCTTCAGCCAAAGCGTCCCGCCAGCCGTCGATGCGTGCCGCCGCGTCGATCCAATCGGCGGGCCCGGACAAGTGGCCGATCTGCGTGTGGCCAAGGTCCAGAAGGTGTTGGACGGCCAACCGGGCGCCCTGCCGTTGGTCGACTGTGGCGCCGCTCAGGTTCTCGTCGCCCACGGACCCTACGGCTACCAGTGGAACCTGGGTTGTGATAGCCCGCAGGACATCAAAAGTTCCAGGGTGGGGCACGGTCACCACAATGCCGTCCACGCCTTGGTCCATGAAGTGGGCGATGGCGTCCTTGATGGTTTCCGGTGTGACTTCGCGCAGGCCCGCAACGCTGACGAAATAGCCGGCGTCCCTCGCTGCCTGCTGGACGCCCAAAAGTGTGTGGGATGGTCCGTACTGGGCCAGCTCGCTGCCGAGCACTCCAATGGTTTGGGAGCGCCGGGTCACCAGGCTGCGGGCGGCCACGTTGCGGCGGTAGCCGAGATCGGTGATGGCCTGTTCGACGCGCTCGCGGGTCTTTGAACTCACGTTGGGGTGGTTGTTGAGCACCCGTGAAACGGTCTGATGGGACACCCCGGCGACGCGGGCGACGTCCTCCATGACAGGAGGGCGGGTTGGTGCGGTTCGTTCAGAGCTCACCCTGTCACGATAGAGCACTGGCCACGATGATCAGTCGATGGCCGCCTTTGCGGCGTAACGGCGGTACGTCGTAAGGAAGGCCGCGGGTGCGTCGCCGTTCCGCGCTCTCACGTTCACACCCTCCACCGGCCAGTCAGGCAACGTGCCCGCCAGGACACCCGCTGCTTGGCGGGCGGCGCCATCGGCAACGTACTCGCCCGGCTTTGGCACGAACACCGGAACGCCGAATGCAGCGGCGGCTATCTGCTGGACGGCTTCGGATTGTGCGCCGCCGCCTACCAGGATGATGCGCTGGGCGGCGACACCCTGTGCTTGGAGTGCGGCCAGGCCATCGGCGAGTGAGCACAGCACGCCCTCGAATGCAGCCCGGGCCAGGTTGGCGGGGGTGTAGTTGGAGAGGGTGAGGCCGTGGAGCGAACCAGTGGCGTTCGGCAAGTTGGGTGTCCGTTCACCCTCGAAATACGGCACCATGGTCAGCCCGCCGGATCCTTCCGGTGCGGACAAGGCCAGATCGCCGAGTTCGTGGAGGGTTACGCCCAGCAAAGCGGCGGTGGAGTCGAAGATCCGTGTGGCGTTGAGCGTGCAGGCCAGCGGAAGATAGTTGCCGGTCGCATCAGCAAAACCTGCCACCAATCCACTGGCGTCGTGTGACGAACCCTTTGACACGGCGAATACTGTTCCCGAGGTGCCGATGGATATGACGACATCACCGACGGCGGCACTGACGCCCAGTCCTGCGGCAGCGTTATCGCCAGCGCCCGGCCCGATCAAGGCTCCTCCCGGAGTCTTGCCTGCCACTTCCAAAGGCCCCACGACGGTAGGCACCACCGGCACGTGCCCCAGCGTGCTTCGAAGTACTTCGGGAAGATACTCGCCGGTGGTGGCCGAAAAGTAGCCGGTGCCGGAGGCATCGGACCTGTCGGTGCGGAGGAGCTCCAGCGACGCAGGCCCTGTTCCGGGACCGTTACCTGCCAAGCGCCAAGACAGCCAATCATGGGGAAGACACACCGCGGCCGTACGGGCGGCGTTTTCTGGCTCATTGCGGGCCAACCAGCGCAGCTTGGTGGCCGTTAATGAAGCGACCGGCACGGTTCCTGTGCTGCTTGCCCACTGGGCGGCACCGGCCACTGAATCGCCATCACCGGCCTCGCGGATGAGATCCTCGGCATCCGGTGCTGAACGGGTGTCGTTCCACAGCAGGGCCGGGCGAACAACGTCTCCGGATTCGTCCAGGCACACCATGCCATGCTGCTGCCCACCGATGGAGACGGCGTCCACATCATCGAAACCGCCCGCGTCAGTGATCGCTTCCTGCAGCGCAGTCCACCAGTGCTCAGGGTGAACCTCGCTTCCCTCCGGATGGGAAGCCCGGCCCTGACGCACCAGGGCGCCTGTGGCTGAGTCCCGGATGATCACCTTGCAGGACTGGGTGGAGCTGTCGATCCCGGCTACGAGAGGCATGCGTAATTCCTTTGGAGGACATCACCGGACGTACCCGAGAACAAGGGCACGTCCGGTGATGGATGTTGGTGGGCGGGAGTGACTTAGCGGGCGCCGAGCAGGTGCTCGATGGCCAGCTGGTTGAGGCGGACGAAAGCGAACGAGCGCTCCGCGGCCTGGTCGGCGTCGAACGTTTCGAAAGCGCTGGCGTCAGCCAGCAGGTCCGCGGTGGTCTCACCGGCGCTAAGAGTCGGCTCGCCCAGCTCGAACACGCCTGAGGTGGCCAGTGCTTCCTGGACCTCGGGATCCGCGCGGAACGCAAGCGCGCGCTCCTTGAGCAGGAGGTACATGGACATGTTGGACTTTGCGGATTCCCAAACGCCGTCGTAACCGTCAGTGCGGGACGGCTTGTAGTCGAAGTGGCGTGGGCCGTCGTACTTCGGTCCGCCGTTCGGGAAGCCGTTCTCCAGGAGGTCCACGGTAAAGAAGGCGCTGGTGAGGTCGCCGTGGCCGAAAACAAGGTCTTGGTCGTACTTGATTCCACGCTGGCCGTTGAGGTCGATGTGGAAAAGCTTTCCGGCCCACAGGGCCTGGGCGATGCCGTGGGTGAAGTTCAGGCCTGCCATCTGCTCGTGGCCCGTCTCCGGGTTGAGGCCCACGATGTCACCGTGTTCCAGCTGCGCGATGAACGCTAGGCCGTGCCCGACGGTGGGAAGGAAGATGTCGCCGCGGGGTTCGTTCGGCTTGGGCTCCAGGGCGATCCGGAGGCCGTAACCCTTCTCCTTGATATAGCCGGCCGCGGTGTCAACGCCTTCCTTCATGCGGTCCAGTGCGGCGGAGAGGTCCTTCGAGCCGTCATATTCGCTGCCTTCGCGGCCGCCCCACATCACGAACGTCTCGGCGCCAAGCTCGGCGGCGAGATCGATGTTACGGAGGATCTTGCTCAGGGCGAAGCGACGGATGGAGCGGTCGTTCGACGTGAAGCCGCCGTCCTTGAAGACGGGGTGGCTGAAGAGGTTGGTGGTCACCATGGGTGTCTTCAAGCCGGTCTCGGCCAATGCTGCCTTGAAGTTCTTCAGGATCAGTTCACGTTCGGAGGCCGTGGCATCGAAGGGGATCAGGTCGTTGTCATGGAAAGTGATGCCGTAGGCGCCGAGGTCGCTGAGCTTGTGGACTGCTTCCACCGGGTCCAACGCAGGGCGGGTTGCTACGCCGAACGGGTCTGCGCCTGTCCAGCCGACGGTCCAAAGGCCAAAGGTGAAGCGGTCTTGGGGGGTGGGCTGCGGGGTCATTTTGCTCCTTTGCAAAGCACTGGGGAGGGAAGGAAAGTAGTGCCTTCCAATTAGTTTTCAATCTGAACTATATGGGGGATGGTGGATTATGGTCAATGGAAGCCGGCAAAAAGTTTTTCGAATCCGCAGGGAGGTCCCATACCCGTGATTGACGCAACCGCGCCGGGGCGCGTAGGTGATGTCCGCCGTCGTAATCTTTCGCTCGTGTTGGACTCCATCGCGAGGACGGGGGATGCCAAGCCCAGTCGCGCGCAGCTTGCCGCGGGAACCGGACTTACCAAGGCTGCGGTGTCCAGCCTCGTCGCCGACCTCGTGGAATCCGGGTTGGTCTCCGAGGTGGGCCTTTATCGCGACGGTGAGCGGGGGAGGCCTGGCCAGGGCCTGGAACTCAGTTCCCGGCGCGGCGTGATCGGCATGGAAATCAACGTGGATTACCTGGCCGTAGGCGTGGTGGACCTCGCTGGCAACCTGCGCTTCCATTCAAGTGTTGAGTCGCCCAACCGGGGCTTGGAGCCGGCGACGGTGATGGAGCGTCTCGGCGCCTTGGCGGCCGAGGCGAAGGCTGCTGCGGCCACCGAAGGCATAGCCATCCTCGGTGGCGGCCTGGCTGTCCCCGGACTGGTGGACGAGCAGCGAAGCGTCGTCCTGTCCGCCCCCAACCTGCATTGGGAAAATGAGCCGTTGAATCCAGGGGCCCTCCTGGAGGGGGCCCCGCTTGGAGTGCGGTTGTCCAATGAGGCCAACAGTGCAGCGCTGGGCGAACTTTGGTATGGCGGCGGCCCTGCTGACTTCCTCTACGTATCCGGAGAAGTGGGTGTAGGCGGCGGCGTCATCATCGCGTCCGAGCTGTACACGGGGCCGGGTGGCTCCGCGGGAGAGTTGGGGCATATCGTAGTGAACCCGGATGGTCCGTCCTGTTCGTGCGGCGGGGCCGGGTGCCTGGAAACCTTCGCCGGCCAAGAGGCGATATTCGAGGCGGCGGGCATTCCGCCCGGCGCGTTGGAGGAGCGCGCTGAGTTGCTGCTCGCGGCTCTTCGGCGGCGGGATCCACAGGCCACAAAGGCAGTCGACGACGCCGGGCGGTACCTGGGCGTCGCCCTCGCCTCCTCTGCCCGGCTGATGGATATCGAAGCGGTGGTGCTCGGCGGACATTTTGCCACGCTGGGAGAGTGGCTGCGCCCGGCCCTGTTGGGCAGCCTGGAGCGCCATGCGCCGGGGCTTTTGGATCCGAGGAACCTGACCCTGTCCGGCCTGGAGCATTCCGGAACCCTTCTGGGAGCTGCCGGCCAGGTGATCCGCTCCGTGATTGAGTCGCCCTTCGAGTTCCTGCTGGCGGCGAAGCTGGCATAGATTCCGGGTTGAAAGTCGGCGTGGGTTCTTCCTAAAGAATCATCAGCATGCTTAGTATTGATGGGTCAGTTGTTCGCGCAACCTACCCCCACGGACGAGTGCCCCATGACTACACAAGATTCAGCCCACACAAGCACTGCGAAGGCGCAGACCGCACCCTCCCCGGAAGACTCGCGCAAGCCGGACAGTCCCAACGACCTCGCCAAGCCCACATGGATGTACATCGCCAAAAGGACCCTAAGGGAGTTCACCAAGGACCAGTGCCCGGACGCTGCGGCAGGCTTGACGTACTACGGTGTGCTCGCGCTCTTCCCCGCCCTCCTTGCCTTGGTTTCGCTTCTCGGCATATTTGGCGATGCAGGCAAGACCACATCGGCATTGCTGGACATCGTCCAGCAATTTGCTCCCGGACCGGGCGTTGACACCCTCCGAAAGCCCATCGAGGAACTGACCCAGTCCAATGCGGCCGGCTTCGCCCTCTTCTTCGGGATCGTGGTGGCCCTATGGTCGGCCTCCGGCTATGTTTCCGCTTTTAGCCGCGCAATGAACCGCGTCTACGAAGTGGACGAAGGGCGCGGCTTCATCAAGCTCCGCGGCACGATGCTGGCAGTTACCGTCGTTGCGGTGGTGGGTGCTGCGCTGGCCGCGGCCATGCTGGTCCTCAGCGGGCCGGTCGCTGAAGCGATCGGTGGTGCCATTGGATTATCCGAGACGTTCCTGACGGTCTGGAACATCGCCAAATGGCCGGTGCTCATCGTCATTGTCGTCGCAATTATCGCAGTGCTCTACTACTTCACTCCCAACGTCAAGCAGCCTAAGTTCCGTTGGATGAGCATGGGCTCCCTCATCGCCCTGGTGATTTTCGCCCTTGCCTCACTGGGCTTCGGCTTCTACGTTGCCAACTTCAGCAACTACAACAAGACCTATGGTGCCCTGGCGGGTGTGATCATCATGTTGCTGTGGCTCTGGATCCTGAACATGTCCTTGCTGTTCGGCGCCGAATTCGACGCCGAGATGGAGCGTGGCCGCCAGCTGCAGGGTGGCATTGAAGCTGAAGAGAGCATTCAGCTGCCGCCCCGCGACACCAAGAAGAGCGACAAGATGCAGGAAAAGGAAGATGAAATTGTCAGGACCGGAGAGGAAATCCGTGAAAGCCGCGGCGACGAACCGCGGAAGAACAAGTAGACGGAACCCTGACATGGACGCCAGCAAAACCAAGCTCAAAGCGATCAAACACGGCGACAACGTGAAAATCCGTGGTGAGGTCTTCCGAGTCAGCGCAGTGCAGCCCGCGGAAGGCTCACCGAACATCACCCTGGAACTACAAGGCCACGACGGCGGTTCGGTCACCCTGATTGGTCTGCCGAAGGCGCGCGTGGAGCTCGCTGGGCGGGCATCCTAGATCCCCGGTTTCCCGCTGGTGCGGAACGCACCTCAACCCCGGCACATGGCCGAGGACGCGCAAATTCCCTCGGGCCACGCACAAGGAATGGTGACGCGCGGATCCGGGCGTCACCGGCGTATTGCAGTGGCCCGGCCGAATTTGGGTGTCGCAAAAAGCGGGCCCCTGCCGTGACCGTGGCAGGGACCCGCTGGTTCTTGGAGCGATCCTCCCGCGGAGCTTAGGGCATCCGCGGGAGGATCACGTTCTTAGGCGAACGGGAGGACGAGCTCCGCGTAGCGCTGCTTCATGGTTTCCAGGACGGAGTCGCCATCTGCATCCCAGATCTCCTGGTTAAAGATTTCGACCTCGATGTCGCCCGTGTACCCGGCGTCCCTGACCCAGGCGCCGATGGTCGCGAAGTCGATGACGCCGTCGCCCATCATTCCGCGGGAGAGCAGCGCATCCGCTGCAATCGGCAGGTTGAAGTCGCACACCTGATAGGAGGCGATGCGGTTTTCGCGGCCGGCACGTTCGATCTGCGTCTTCAGTTCCGGATCCCACCACACGTGGAAGGTGTCGACGGCGACGCCAACGGCCTTTGCGTCGTAAGGCGCTGCGAGGTCGAGGGCCTGGCCAAGGGTGGAGATCAGGGCACGGTCGGCCGCGTACATCGGGTGCAGCGGTTCCAGCACCAGCCGGACGCCGTTCTCCGAGGCGAAGGGAACAAGTTCCTCCAATCGGTCCGCCACGCGTTGACGCGCAGCGACCACGTCCTTTTCACCCGGTGCGAGGCCGCCAACAACCAGGAACAACTCCCGCGTGTCCAGTGCCACTGCTTCGCGGACAGCTTCGAAGTTGTCGGCCAGTGCTGCGGCCTGTCCCTCGGGATCTGCCGCGGTGAGGAAGCCGCCGCGGCACAGGGACGAAACCCGGAGCCCGGCGTCCTTGATCAACTTGGCTGCCTTGTCCAGGCCGGCTTCGGCAACCCGGTCGCGCCAGGGACCGATCGCGGGGATGCCCGCACGGGCACAGCCGTCCACGGCCTCGGCAAGTGTCCACTTCTTGGTGGTGGCGCTGTTCAGCGACAGCCGCGAGAAATCCGTGCTCATGCGCCCACTCCGTTGATCCGAAGGTAGTCCGACATGCGGAAAGCTGCCAGTGACGGATCCTTCAGTAATCCGGCTTTGTCCGCCAGCTCGAAGGTCTTCGTCAGGTGCAGGACCGAACGGCCCGAGTGCAGGCCGCCCACCATCTGGAAGCCGGGCTGCTTGCCGTTGAGCCAGGACATGAAGGCGATCCCGGTCTTGTAATAGAACGTCGGGGCGCTGAAGATATGCTTGCCGAGCTCACGGGTGGAGTCGAGGATGGCGCGTCCCTCGGTGCCTTGGTCGGCGTCGTACTTCTGCAACGCAACCGAAGCGGCCGGGTAGATCGCTGCGAAGATGCCCAGCAGGGCGTCCGAGTGGTGGGTCTCGTCGCCGTCGATCAGCTCGGGGTAGTTGAAGTCGTCGCCGGTGTAGAGGTGGACGCCTTCCGGCAGGTTGGCGCGGAGGGCGACCTCGTGGGAAGCATCCAGCAGCGAAACCTTGACGCCGTCAACCTTGTCCGAGTGCTCGCGGATCAGGCTAAGGAACGTTTCGGTGGCGACGGAGACGTCATCGGAGCCCCAATACCCGGCCAGTGCGGGGTCGAACATGGTGCCGAGCCAGTGCAGGATGACGGGCTGGTCAACTTCCTGCAGGAGCGTGGAGTAGACGTGCAGGTAGTCGTCGGCGCTGTTGGCAACCTTGGCCAAGGCGCGGGAGGCCATGAGGATGACCTTAGGCCCGGCCTCGCTGACGACGGCGATCTGCTCACGGTAGGCGTCGATGACGGCCTGGATACCGGCCGCGCCATCTGGGAGGGCGGCAATATCCAGCTGGTCGGTTCCGGCGCCACAGGAAACGAGGTCCCGCACGGACTTGCCGGCCGTCGCCGCATTGTTGCCGGCCACGACCGACGCGGCCTCGGCACCTGTGCGCTTGATGAGCTGCTGGGTTGCTGCCCAGTCCAGGCCCATGCCGCGCTGTGCGGTATCCATGGCGTCGGCAACACCCAGCCCGTAGGACCACAGCTCGTGCCGGTACGCCAGGGTGGCGTCCCAGTCGAGCTGCGCCGGGGCGCCGGGAGTGTTGTCCGCCGCGACCTCCGGGATGACGTGGGCTGCGGCGTAAGCGCGGCGGGCCGTCAAAGGGGCGGTCGGCTTGGCCCACGATGTGGCTGCCTGAAGGCGGTACTCGCGGGTGCCGCCGTCGTCGGTGGGAAGAATCAGTGACGTCATTAGAGGGTGATCTCCGGGATGTCGATGGTGCGGCGTTCAGCCGAGGACTGCAGGCCGAGTTCGGCCAGCTGCACTCCGCGGGCTGCGGAGAGCAGGCCGAAGCGGTGCTCACGGCCGGCGACGACGTCCCGCAGGAATTCTTCCCACTGCAGCTTGAAGCCGTTGTCCAGCTCGGCGTTGGCGGGAACTTCCTGCCACTGGCTTCGGAAGGATTCGGTGACGGGCAGGTCCGGGTTCCAGACTGGCTTGGGGGTGTGGGCACGCTGCTGCGCGACGCACTTGTTCAAACCGGCGACGGCGGAACCGTGCGTGCCGTCGATCTGGAACTCAACCAGTTCGTCGCGGTAGACGCGGACGGCCCAGGAGGAGTTGATCTGGCCGATGACGTCGTCGCCGCCCGGGGTTTCGAGCTCGAAGATGCCGTATGAGGCGTCGTCTGCGGTGGCCTTGTATTCCTTGCCGGCCTCGTCCCAACGGGCGGGGATGTGCGTGGCGGTCTTGGCGTTGACGCTCTTGACCTTGCCGATGATGCCTTCAAGGACGTAGTTCCAGTGGCAGAACATGTCCGTGGTCATTCCGCCGCCGTCTTCCTTGCGGTAGTTCCAGGACGGGCGCTGTGCAGCCTGCACGTCGCCTTCGAAGACCCAGTAGCCGAACTCGCCACGGATGGAGAGGATGCGGCCGAAGAAACCTTCGTCCACCAGGCGGCGGAGCTTGACCAGGCCGGGGAGGTACAGCTTGTCGTGCACAACGCCTGCGGTGACGCCGGCTTCCTTGCCGATCTGTGCGAGCTCGATGGCCTCTTCGAGGGTCTCGGCCGTCGGCTTCTCGGTGAAGATGTGCTTGCCGGCGCGCATGGCCTTCTTCAGGGTGGCGGCGCGGAGGCTGGTCATGGAAGCGTCGAAGATGATGTCCACGGTGGGATCGGCGATGACGGCATCCAGATCGGTGGTCCATTCGGAAACCTTGTGGAGCTCGGCCAATTCCCGGATCTTGGCCTCGTTGCGGCCAACCAGGATGGGCTCCACCTGGACCTTGGTGCCGTCTTCGAGGGTGAAGCCGCCGGCATCGCGGATGGGAAGGATGGACCGCAGCAAGTGCTGACGGTAACCCATACGGCCGGTAATGCCGTTCATGGCGATGCGGATCGTCTTTGTTTCGAAACCCATGTTTTCTCTCCAGTGCCTTGTGTGCCGGTCGCTCTGCGGTTCCCGGTGCTTGCTTGGTTAGCGTGGGAAAGCGCATTCCCATTGCAAAGAATCATGCACCATGGCGCGCCAGATTGGCAAGCGCTTTCCCGAATTCGCGCACGCCCTGACATAATTTCCCTAGCGCCAGTCCCGACGCCTGCAGACAAGGAGGGCCCCGTGGCCGCCAGCACACTAAGTGAAGTTGCCCGTTTGGCCGGGGTTTCCCTGGCCACGGCATCGAGGGTCCTCAACGGCTCATCCCGGAAACCCGCGGAAGACATCGCCGAGCGCGTCCGCGAAGCGGCGGACAAGCTCGGCTATGTCCCCAATGCGCAGGCCCAGGCCCTCGCGAAGTCCAGTTCCGGGTTGATAGGCCTGATTGTCCACGACATAGCCGATCCCTACTTCTCGGCAATAGCCCGCGGTGTCCAGGAAGCCGCGCGACAGCAGAACCGCATGGTGTTGCTGGCAAGCACCTCCGGCGCCGCTTCCGACGAGAGGGAGGCGGTAGCTGCCTTCGCTGCCCGCCGTGCGGACTCCATCGTGATCGCCGGTTCACGCTCCGTCCGGGCTGAGGACCAGCAAGGCAATGCCGAGCTCGCCGCCGAGTTGGACCGTTACTGCCGCAACGGCGGACATGTGGGCGTAGTGGGGCACCCCATCGTCGGAGCCTCCGCCTCAGAGGGCTACCACGTAGTGAAGGTCCCCAACGAGGAACTCGCGGCTGGCCTTGCCGCAGAACTGGCTGCCTCCCATGATGGCCCGTTCCTGATCATCGCAGGCCCTGAAGGCCTGTACACCTCCGACGACAGGGTCCGCGGATTCCAGCGCGGACTCGCCGACGCCGGCAGGACACCGGCCGAGGTTATCCGCACCGGCTTCAATCGTGCGGGAGGATACGACGCCGGCCTGGCGCTCGCGGAACGCATCAAGTCTTCCGAAGAGCGGCTCTGCATCTTCGCGGTCAACGACGTCATGGCTATCGGGGTCACAGCGGCGCTGCGGCCGGAAGGGGTGTGGATTCCCCGCGATGCCACCATCGCGGGCTTCGACGATATCGAAACCCTCCGCGACTTCCGGCCCGCTCTTTCAACGGTGCATTTGCCGCTCGAGGACATTGGTCGCTTGGCTGCCGGCGATCCGGATACGCCACCTGTCAGCGGCGTGGTCAAGCTCCGCCGCAGCACCGAAACCCCGGCGGAATCGCAGATATGACCGCAGCGGAGGCTCAGGCGCCCCGAGCGCTCACGGTGATTCCCGCCGTCGGGCCTTCCGGTCTGGCGGCGCCCGCAGTCCTGGTTCTGCCCGGCGGAGGCTACGCGAAAACGGCAGACCATGAAGCCGAACCTGTGGCAGAATGGCTCGCTTCGCTGGGGATCCACGCGTTCGTGCTGCGATATCCAGTGGCACCGCATCGGCACCCGGTGCCGTTAGCCGCCGCCAAGCAAGCCATGATCTGGATCCGTAACGGAGGGCATGGGCTGAAGGTTGATCCCTCGCGTGTGGGTGTCCTCGGGTTCTCGGCGGGTGGGCATCTTGCAGCCACCTTGTCCGTGCAGGTGCCCGCGGGCGATCCTGCGCTGGACATCCGCGAGTCGGTTCCGGACCTCAGCATCCTCTGCTATCCGGTCATTTCTTTCGTGGACTCGGCGCATCAGGGATCCGTGGACAACCTGGCCGGCGAGGTAACGGGGCCTGAAATCCTGCGGCAGCTCTCCGCCGAGCTGCACGTCACCCCGGCAACGCCCCCGGCGTTCATCTGGCACACGGCCGACGACGAACCCGTTCCCGTCAGCCACAGCCTGGCCTACGCAGGAGCGCTCAGCAGGGCCGGAGTTGCCACGGAGCTGCACGTTTTTCCGAACGGTATCCACGGCATTGGCCTGGCCGCAAAAACTCCCGGTGCACACCAATGGCCGGTCCTTTGCGCAGCCTGGCTCGGCCGCATGGGCTGGACCGTTCAGTCTTCTTAGTCTTCGCCCAGGGTGATGGTATGCAGGAAGGCGGCGTCGTTGAGCACGTTGTCCGGCAGGTCGTCTTCGACGAACTCCAGCATGATGTCCATGTCCTTGCCGTTGCCCCGCAGGACATCGGTGACGGTCTGCCACAGCAACTTCCGATTGCGCAGCGGGTAGCGCTCGGCCTCCGGCCCCCACGAGAAACAATGCACGCCCACCACATGCGGCAGGACCTGGTGGAGCGAGTCCAGAGCCTGCTGGTCTGAGAGCCCGACGGCGGGCTGCCAGTAAGTGCCCACGTTGGCGTGGTTGACCCGGTTCAGGAGGTCGAGGGTGGTGGCGGGGGAGTCGGTGAGAGTGTTGCCGTGGTATTCGAAAGCAATGGCCACCCCGCGTTCGGCGGCAAGATCGGCAATGCGTCGGGTGTCCTGCACAACCGCGTCGAAGTGTTCCTGGCTTGCGCCTGCCGAGCCAAGTTCGCCGGCCCAGACCCTGATGCGGGGCGCCCCCAGCCCTGCAGCGAGGTCCAGGATCCTGTCGAAATCTCCGAAGGACCCGCACCGATAGTACGAGCCCAGGGACAGGACGGTGAGCCCTGCCGCTTCCGAAGCTTTCCTGGCATGCGCCGCTGATTCGGCATCGCTGACGTGGACATCGGTGCCCCATTCGATGCCGGCCAGGCCCGCGTCCGAGGAAATCTGGACGACGTCGTCGATCCCGTGCGAGCGGAGAGTGACGGAACAAATGCCAGGCGTGAGGTCAGCCAGCGTGGTGAGGTCGATCATGCTTCACAGAATACCGGGAATGCGCTTACCCGGTAAGGGTGTATCGACTGGTGAACAGATATGAACGCTGTTGATTACAGAGTGATCCAGTAACGGCGGATCGGCTCGGTGATGCCCAGGTCTGGAGCAAACGTCTCCGCCGGGCGGACAACCTCAAGGACGCCGCCGCAGGCTTCGATGGTGCGGGCAGAAGCCGGGTTGGACTGCTTGCACGTCACCATGACCCGCTCCATCCCGAGCACGCGCCCTTCCTGCAGCGCGCCCTTGAGCGCGAGCTTGGCGAGCCCTCGGCCCCGCGCACTGGGCCGGATGCCGTAGCCGATGTTGCCTCCCACCTCAACGAGGTAGTCATTGACCAACGAGTGCCTGAGGCTGGCAGCCCCCATGTAGGCGTTGCCCTCGACAACCCAGATGGTGGTCTGGTTGGCCAAGCCTTCGGGAGGTTGGAAGCTCTCCTTGGGCAACTCGTGCAGCAGGCCAACCCATTCCGCGAAGTCGCTGCTGTCGCGGAGATCCAGGCCGTACCTCGCGGCCACAAAAGCCGCCGAGCCATCCTGATTAAGGGTCCCCCACTCGTTCCAGCTCTCCACCCAGGAAGCATGGAAGTTTGCGGACGGCCTCGTGAGCTTGGCGTCAATCATTGGGTGAGCGTACTACGGCCGCTTCAACGGGACCTGCACACGTGGCCATTAATTCGACTTACTCAGCGTCCGGCCCATGATGGCCTGGGTCAGGGCATCGATCACTTCGGCGTTGGCCAGTGGGTTGCGGATCAGGGTGAAATCGACATCCCCCACAGGCGGCAGGCCAAACCTCTGAGTGATGACTTTCAGGTCCTCCGGAACCAGTGATGCCGGCATCACGGCGACGCCGATGCCTGCCCGGACCGCAGCCAGGACGCCGCTGATCTGCTTGGTACTGCAGGTGATCCGCCAGGTGCGGCCCTCGGCTTCCAGCGCATCTATAGCCAGCTTCCGGCTCAGGCTGGGAGCCGGATAGGCGATAAGGGGAACCGGAGCTCCAGGTTCCAGCACGGTCTGCTCGACGCCAACCCAGGCGAAGTTGTCATGCCGGACTACTGTGCCTTCCTTGGCGCCGGCCACCCACTTTACGAATACAAGGTCAAGCTGCCCGGCGTTGAGTCGCTTGTAGAGCTGGTCGCTCTGGCTGACGGTGAGCTCGAGGTTGATTTGCGGGTACAGCTGCCGGAACTCGCGGAGGATGCGGGGGAGGCCCGTGATGGCAAGGTCGTCGGCGGTGCCAAAGCGGAGTCGGCCGCGCATGGCCGAACCCGAAAAGTATCGTGCGGCGGAGTCGTGGGCGGCAAGGATACTTCGGGCAAAGCCAGCCATGGCGTCACCGTTGTCCGTCAGCCTGACTTCGCGGGTATCGCGGGCAACCAGCACCCTCTTGGCGGCGGCTTCCAGCTTGCGGACGTGCTGGCTGACCGTCGGTTGCGCAAGTCCCAGACGCTCTGCGGCTTTGGTGAAACTCAGCGTCTCTGCGACGGCCAAAAAGGAACGGAGCTGGACAGGTTCGAACACGGAACTCCTAAAGCGCAGGTCAACGCCGGGCCGGAGTATTGCGCCGTTTCCCCTCGTGCTGCAAGCAGCTCATTGCATTCCGCAATGCTAGTTATAGGCGCAATACGCTTCCATAATTGCTGCTGGCAACCATAGCGTTAAACGCATCCCACCGAAACTCTCCATCCGAGGACTACTTTTGGCACCCCCACCGCCTTCAGCGGCACACGTCAGCCAGCCCGTCATCGATTCTCTGTCCGCCCGTCCCTTGCCGGACACAAACCAGCCGGACACCGTCACCCAGCCACTCGCCGTCGTGAGTGAAAAGCTGCCCTGGCGGCATACCTTCATCTCCCTGAAGGTCCCCAACTTCAGGATTTTCGCGATCGGCCACTTCATCGCCGTGATCGCGATCTGGATGCAGCGCATCGCGCAGGACTGGATGGTTCTTGAACTCTCCGGTTCCGTCACCGCTGTCGGAATTACCGTGGCGCTGCAGTTCATGCCGTCGCTGTTCCTGGGGCCCTGGGGCGGCATGATCGCCGACCGCTTCCCCAAACGGAAGATCCTCATCATCTGCCAGTCGGCAGCTGCGGTGCTGGCTGCCCTGTTGGCCGTGCTGTCACTGAGCCAGCGGGTTGAGGTCTGGCACGTGTATGCCATTGCCCTGGCGTTGGGCCTCGTGACGGTCCTCGACCAACCGGCACGGCAGGTCTTCGTCAATGAACTCGTCGGGCCAAAATACCTGCGCAACGCCATCAGCGTGAACTCAACGACCTTCCAGCTCGGCGGCCTGATCGGGCCGGCCCTGGCCGGTGTGCTGCTCACCGCCGTGGGCGCAGGCTGGGCGTTCGCCGCCAACGCGGTTGCGTGCTGCTCCACCGTGACCATGCTGCTCATCCTGCGCAAGGACCAGCTGCACCTCAGCCAGCCCACACCGCGCAAGAAGGGCATGCTGCGGGAAGGCCTGAACTACGCGCTCAGCAAGCCCACCATCTACTGGCCTTGGCTCATGGCGGGCTTCGTCGCAGTTTTCGCGATGAGCCTTCCGGTGCTGTTGGCGGCTTTTGCGGACCACGTGTACGACGCCGGAGCCGGAGGCTACGGCCTGCTGAACGCGATGGTTGCGCTCGGTGCACTGACCGGCGCGGTGGCGTCCACCCGACGTCGGCAGTTGCGGTTACGTTCGGTGGTCACCTCCGCCGGGTTGTACGGGCTGATGCTCTGCGTATCCTCCGTGATGCCGTCCATGGTGTGGTTCAGCGTCATCATGGTGCTCGCCGGATTCTGGTGCCTTATGTTCCTCACCGCGGCCAACCAGATGGTGCAAACCAGCTCCAACATGAGCATCCGCGGCCGCGTCATGAGCCTTTACCTCGTGGTGCTGATCGGCGGCCAGGCCATCGGCGGCCCCATGATGGGGTGGCTCGCCGAGCACCTTGGTCCGCACCTGGCTATTTTGATAGCGGGCGGCGTGCCGGCCATTGCGGCTGCGGTAGTCGCCGTCGTCCTGGCCCGGAAGTCGTCCTTGCACCTGAAGGTAGACCTGCGCGACCGGCGCCGGGTGCTGCGGATTGTGCAGGAGCCCCAGACGGCTTAACAGAGAAGGCAGCGCCGCTGGCGAACCGCGGGCGCTGCCTTCTGTGTGGTGCTATGACGTTGCGAGGTGCGGGTACTCCGCCGAGCGACCCTGGAACTCCAGGACGTCCGGATTCCGGATGACGCCGTCGCGGATTTCGATGGCTCGGGAGATGGTCTCGTTGGCATCCCATCCGTCCGGTCCCGCCACCACGGTGTCCAGGAACGGAAGCAGGGCCTCGCTGATTTCCCAGCTGGCCGAATTCCACAGGTAGGACGGGCTGTGGTCCACGGCGTAGTAATTGACGTGCCCGCCCACGCGGAACATGGGCTCGTCGAACGTCGTGGTCCGCGCCCAGCTGAAGCCCATGCCTTCGTCGCAGGAAACATCCACGATCAAGCTGTCCGGCTGGAATTCCGTCAAGTCCTCGGTCCGCAAGTATGTCAGCGGCGCATTCGGGTCCTGCAGGGTGCAATTGACCACGATGTCCGCCGCAGCCAGGAAGGGCGCCAACGGCTTGCGACCGTTGTTGGTGATGACTTCGCTGAGGAACGGGGCCTTACTGTCATGGTCGAACTGTACGATTCGCACTGAATGGATCGGCGATCCCACGGCAGCGACACCCCGATTGGTCAGGACCTGCACATCGTGGACGCCGTGGGCGTTCAACGCGGTGACGGCACCGCGGGCAGTGGCCCCGAAACCGATGACCACCGCACTCAAGCGCCGGCCGTAATCGCCGGTGGAACCCGTGAGGGCCAGAGCATGCAACACGGAGCAGTATCCGGCGAGCTCGTTGTTCTTGTGGAAGACGTGCAGGCCAAACCCGCCGTCGCCCGCCCAGTGGTTCATGGCCTCGAAAGCGATGAGCGTGAGCTTCTTGTCAATGGCCAACTGCGTTATAGCCCGGTCCTGCACGCAGTGAGGCCATCCCCACAACGTTTGGCCGTCCCGGAGTTCGGCCAGGTCCTGGGCTTGCGGCTTGGGCAGCAGGATGACGTCGCTGGTGGCGATCAACTCCTGGCGCGTGCCAAGCCCACCCACCAACGACTCCAGCGTGCTGTCCGGCACACCAAACCGTTCGCCGTAGCCGTATTCGAACCGGAGCTGTTGACGCACTTCCGGAGCAATACGCTCCAAATGCTGTGGGTGGATCGGCAGGCGCCGCTCGTTGGGTTTCAGCGAGGTAGCAAGGACGCCTATGCTCAGCTGGCCGGTTGGCGCCGTCACTTCTTGTTGCCGGTAGAAGGCTTCGCAGCCTCGGTGGCGGAGGACTCGGAAGCCCGCTTATCCGCCCGCTTTTCCTTGATGGACTTGCTGGATTTCTTCGATGCGGTTTGGCGCGGTGATTTGTCGCCCATGATGGCTCCCTTAGAGCGGAGTCGACATGACTCCTGACTCCTGACGATACACCTCTGCGGAACACGCTGTGGCAGGGGTCACTGGGCTGGCTCGACCGCGGGACGACCATGGGTGACCCGGTGGGTCACGCGTTCTGCGGTGTCGTCCACGGCCACGACCTTCTCCACGGGCTCCAGGTAGAACCGGGCGCTGCTGATGATGTCCTCGTCCACGCCGAAGATAATGACTCCGGTCATTTCGTGCGGGGTGCCGTCGCGCCATGCCCCCTTCAACTGCAGTTCAGTCCATATCGTGCTGCCGTTGACACTGTGCGAAAGCAGGTGCGCCTTGATGTCGGGGACACCCGTGAAGAGTTGCTCCCAGTTGCTGCGGATGGTGTCCCGCCCCGTAAAACCCCGCGTGGGATGGGCCGGTGTTTCATTGACATAGCCCGGCGCAAAGCACGCCGCCAGGCTCTCGAGATCGTGCTTGTTCGTGGCTTCCAGCAGGCGGTTGATGACGGCGAGCGGACCCGCCTCACCAGCGTCGGTGAGAGTCATGGGGGACCTCCCGGATAGTGGATGTACGTACGAGTGTAGGCTCGGGAAGCCTCCCGGTCGACGGGTTCCAGAACCCCCTTTGGCGGGTCCCGCCGTCGAGCGTTTCCTGCCTGGACGCAAAGAAACCCCGGATCGTGGGATCCGGGGTTTTCCTTGAGCGGGCGACGGGAATCGAACCCGCGTATCGAGCTTGGGAAGCTAGCGCTCTACCATTGAGCTACGCCCGCGTTGCCCGGGAAATTTCGCCCCGAGCGAGTCCTAGCTTAGCGCAGTTGCGGAGGTGCTCATGACAGGCGCGTCGGACGGCTACTTGAACAGCTTCAGGCCGTTCCATCCCGAGCCCACCTGACCGTATGTGGTCCACTGCCCGCGGCCCAGGCCATAGTTATAGAGGTTGCCGTCGGCGGTCTGCGCTGTGATGCCGCGCGTGCCGGCACCGGTCAGCCCGAAGCTCGGCGCCAATACACGCATGTACTGCCAGCCGGTGCCCACGGTTGTGGCCGGTCCGTAGAAGCCTGCCCAACCATCACCGCGGTAGTTGATAAGGGAGCCAGATGGGGTCCGGGCCAGAATGTCGTTGGCGCCGTCGCCTTCCCAGTCGGCAATGGTAAGTTCCATGCCGTTCCAGCCGGTGCCGATGGTGCGGGGGCTGCTTAGTGCGCCACCAAAAGTGTTGGGGTAGTAGCGGAGCACACCGTCCGGGAAGTACCCGACGACGCCCGGCCGGCCGTCCGCGTGGGTCCATTTGCCAACAGTGATGGTCATCCGATCCCAGCCGCCGTCGCCCACGATCACTTGGCCGGCAAAGCCCCCGGTGGGAAGGCCGCGGAAAACGCCCAGAGTGCCGTTGTTCCACTGGGCCAGGAGGTCATAGACGCCATCGATATCCCAGTCCACCACGAAGGCCTGTTTCAGGCCCGTCCACCCGGAACCGATCTGGACCGCGCTCATGTAGCCGCCCGCCGCCGTCGCCGGGTATCGCAGCAGACGGCCGGAAGCGTCTGCTGCCACCAGGTCTGCTCCGGATTTGATGCTGGCTGCTACCGCGGTGTTGCCGGCAAAATACTGCTCCAAGGTGGGGAAACCGCGGCGATTCATGTCGGTAGCCAAGGCCACGCCCACGTAGCGCAAGTGCCACGGCTCGTAGCTGTAACCCGTGGTTCCGGTGTAACCGTTGGGATACCGGACAATGAAGCCATACTTGTGGGCATTGGCCGCTACCCATTTCCCCGCGGCGGTATCGCCAAAGCATGTGCTGAGCCCACAGGAACCCGCCGCATTGCCGATGTCCATGGCCAGACCGGTCTGGTGCTCGCTGTAGCCGGGGCGGGCAGAAATGGTATCCGCGTACGCCTGGCCGTAAATGCTGACGTAGTACGCGTAGACCTGTTGCTGCTGGGCGTAGGAACGGTAACCGCTCACGATCGACAATCCGCCGGTCCCGGCATCAGCCGCGCCCTGGAACAGGCCGTTGAGCCACGCAGCGGCTTCTGCCCGCATGTACTGGCCCGAGCCGCGAGCGTTGACAAGGTCCGACGGCGCGTAGCTGGCAGGGTTCAATGGCCGGGACTTGTTGACAAGCACCGAATAGCTGGTGGGGTCCCCAATGGGATCCACGCTGGGAAGAGGATTCACTGTGGCGGGCAGGGCAGAGGCCGTGGCCGGAACCGCGGAAACAGCGCCGCCAACCACCGCAACGGCTAGGAAGACCGCGCAAGCAGCCGCCCGTCGTCGGAATTTGCCCTTAAGACCTTGGCGATCCTGAACCTGCATGACGTCCCCCATTTTTTGATTCTTCCAACCGGGGGCACTCTACCGTGTGCCCGGTCAGGTGTCATCGGAGACTTTATTGGTACGTCAGATAACCTTTCGGTCAAGGCTCGCTTCCAGAGGACCCAAGTGAAGTTCTGCTGGCTAGGCTGAAAGTGTTAGCTGCTGAGTAGGGGGGAACCGGGCTACGTTACCGAACCGTACGCCGAAAGAGGTTTCCATGGCATTCGCCGACCATGAAGTGGTGATTCACCGGGACGCCATGACCATTTATGCCTTCTTGATGGACGGAATGAACAACTCACTGTGGCGTTCAGGGATCCGTAGCATTTCCCTCCGATCCGGCAACCGTGGTCAAAAAGGCGCCCTGTACCAGCAGACAATCATTGGCCCGGGCGGCCGCCCCGTAGCGGCCGACTTCCAGATCACCGAGGCTCGGCCAGGTGCGGAAGTGCGCTTTGCCGTCGTGGCCGGACCGGCCCGGCCAACCGGTGGTTACTACCTCAGCACCGAAGGCCAGAGCACACGCCTGCGGTTCGCCCTGGAGTACCACCCTAAGGGGCTGCAGAAGCTGATGAACCCCATGATTCAGAAAAGCATGGAGCAGGAAGTGGCGCAGTTGGAGCAGTTGAAGAGCGTGATGGAATCGCGGTCCGTGGCCTGAGCCTTACTGGGCCAGCCTGAAGCCGGCCCAGCCGCCGCCTACTGTCACAGGCGTGGTGAGCTTGCCTGAGGTGAGGTCCCAATACTCCAGGACACCGTTGGTGCCCAACCCGGCAACGCCTGTGGTGCCTGGTCCATTGACTCCTTGCAGGGCACGCAATGCGGAGTAGTCAGTCCACGCCGCGCCTACCACCGGCCTGGCTTCTTGTTTGGGGGTGCCCAGGCCGCTGCCGCGGTAAAGGCGAAGGTATCCGTTGGGCTCAACGGTCAACAGGTCCTGCAATCCGTCTGCGTTGTAATCCACCATGCTGAGCCGTACGGCCTTGTTTCCTGTGCCGATCGCCGCCTGTGAACGGATGAACGTCAGGCCTGCGTTCCTGTACAACCACAAGCCACCCGAAGCATCCATGGCGACAATTTGCGGCAGGCGGTTGTTGGCACACCAGTTACCAATGGCAAGATTCAGGGACTGCCATCCCTGGCCAAGGACGCCCGGGGAGCCGAAGCCGCCGCTGGCCCTTCCCGGATAGACCAGTAGTGCGCCGTCAGTCCTTTGCGCTATGAGATCGAAAACGCCGTCGCGGTCCCAGTCAGAAACGAACAGCTCCTTGAGCCCCGTAAAGCCGACGCCGATCTTCTTGACAGCGCCATACTTGGCATTCCCTCGCGACGGATACGAGTACACCGTTCCGTCCGGCCCCACGGACACGAGGTCGGCAGCGCTGCTGATGGATGCCGCGCTCAGGTTGACCGTAGGCGGTTGGTATTTGTTGTCCGGTTCGCACACAGCCACCGGATCGGTGGGCGGGGTGACCGTTCCCCCGGGCCGTGTGGTGGTCCCCGCCGGGAGGGTGGTGTAGCCAAAGAAGTTCACCACACCCCAAATCGTGTAACGGTTCGGCGTGGTCTGCCAGTTGCCGTCCGTGTACGTGATGCCAATGCCCATCACGTTGAACCGCGGATCCCGGAGGAGGGCATCGTGGCCCGGTGACTGCTTCCACCACTCCACAAGCTGCGCGGCGTCACGGTCCCAGCGGACTGCGATGACTTCACCCGCGCCGTTGTTCGGGTTGAGTGCCCGGGGGTCGGTCCAGAAATTGGGACGGTGCTGGATCACTTCGCGGGTCGCGATGTTGTTGGACCACTCCTGGGCCAGGCTTGCCACGGTTGCGTGGTACTTCACCGGTGCCAAGCCGAGGGACGCGCGGTAGCTGTTGATCGCGTTGAACACCGTCAGGATCGCGGCCGCATTGCTGTCAGGGAGGAGCGCCAATGCTCCATTGTCGGGACCGGTTGCCTCGCTGGGTGCTTTGCCAGGGAAGGGGGTTGTGGTTGTCGCGGGTGATGTCGGATTCGGGGCTGGGGTTACCATCGACGGCGCGGGGCTTGGCGTCTGCGGCGGCGCGGACGGCGTTGTTGCCGCGGACGGCGCTGGGGTCGGCGTCTGGGTAGGGACCGACGGCGCGGGGCTTGGCGTTGTTGCCGCCGACGGCGTTATGCTCGGCGTCTGCTGTGGAACCGGTCCGATCGCGGGAGCCGTTGGCGCGGGATCGGGTGTAACGGCGGATGTGGTGTCGCGGGGTGCAGGCTCAGCCTCCGTGGCTGGGGGACCGGTGATCCCGGTATCCGGGACACTGGGGTTGTCAGGTCCCCACGACGGTCCGATGTTCGGCACCGGCGGTGGCGTCTCGAACATTGGATCTATCGCTACCGGCCCGTCGCCGGTAGCCGGTTCCGGAGCCGGAATGCTGGCGGGGTCCTCGGCGCTGCCGGCTACTGGAGCCGCTTCGGAAGGGCCAGGGTCAGCGAGCGGTGCCGGGTCCGCCGTCGTGGTCGCTTCCGGTGCGTTCAGCCGCGACAGGACACCCGCTGAAGAAGCGGTGCCGTCAGGGACCGTCTGCGTGGCCGGAAGGAGCTGACTGGAAGCAGCCACGCACAGGGCCAGCGCTCCGGCCAGCACGATAGCGGCAGGCGCTGCCAGTTTTTTCACAATTACCCCGCGAATGCTCGATGCCCCCAGGTACGGGCGCGGTTCTACATGTCCGGGAACTATAGTCCCATGGGGCGGGCCGGACAATGCATCGGGTATTTGGCGCATGGGGTATTTTTGATGCTGTGCTGATCTCTGACCGCGATATTCGTGCCGAAATAGACTCCCAACGGATTGTTCTTGAACCGTACGACCCCGCGATGGTCCAGCCGTCTTCCGTGGACGTCCGGATTGACCGGTTCTTCCGGCTCTTCGACAACCACAAATACGCCCACATCGACCCCGCCGAAGAACAGCCGGAACTCACGCGGCTCGTAGAGGTCGAAGGCGACGAACCTTTCATCCTTCACCCCGGTGAGTTCGTGCTGGGTTCCACCTACGAAACGGTCAGCCTCGCGGACGACATCGCCGCGCGCCTCGAAGGAAAGTCGTCACTGGGGCGCCTCGGGCTGCTGACGCACTCCACCGCCGGCTTCATCGACCCCGGGTTTTCCGGGCACGTGACATTGGAACTGTCGAACGTTGCCACCCTCCCCATCAAGCTGTGGCCGGGCATGAAGATCGGCCAGCTCTGCTTCTTCCGCCTCACGTCGTCGGCCGAGCACCCCTACGGCTCCGGCGAATACGGCAACCGCTACCAGGGCCAGCGCGGCCCTACCGCCAGCCGCAGCCACCAGAACTTCCACCGGACGTCTATTTAGTTCTTCTTAGTTCTTGGCGTCGAGGGGGTAAGTCCTACCGCGGACAGGACTTACCAGTTTAGGCGGGAGCGCGCTCGGGGCGCCGGGGTGGGGCTCCGGGGGTTTTGCGGAAGACCTTGACCACGGGTTCGACGAACCGTGCTGCCAGCGGGCCGAGGATGGCCATGATGAGGACGTAGGCCGTGGCGAGTGCGGCGAGTTCGTCGGGGACGGCTCCGGACGTGACGGCGAGGCCTGCGATGACGATCGAAAACTCGCCGCGGGCGATCAGGGCTGCCCCGGCGCGGAAACGTCCAGGCACTGCGATGCCGGCACGTTTCGCAGCCCAGAATCCCGTGAGCATTTTGGTGAGGGTGGTCAGGACGGCCAACACGAGGGCCCACCCGAGCACAGGCGGGATGGACGTGGGATCTGTGTTCAGCCCGAATGCCACGAAAAAGATTGCCGCAAACAGGTCACGCAAGGGTTCCAGGATCCGTGTGGCGTTATGCGCGGTGGCCCCGGAGATCGCGATGCCCAACATGAAGGCACCCACAGCAGCCGATACCTGCAATGCCGAGGCTATGCCAGCCACCAACAGGGCGAGCCCCAGCAAGTTCAGCAGGAAGACTTCGGAGTTTTCGCTGTGGATCGCTTGGGACACCCGGTGGCCGTGCTTGAGGGCGATCACCAGCACCACCGTGACCACGGCCAGGGCGATGCCCACGGTCTGAAGGCCGCCGAGGAAACCAACACCGGCGAGAATCGCGGTGAGGATGGGGAGGTAGATGGCCATGGCGAGGTCTTCGAACACCAGGATGGACAGCACGACGGGCGTCTCGCGGTTACCAATGCGGCCCAGGTCGGTGATGACTTTTGCGGCAATCCCTGACGACGAGATGTAGGTGACGCCGCCCATGACGATGGCGCCCACCAGGCCCCACCCCAGGAGGACGGCTATACCGGCTCCTGGAATGAAGTTCAGGATGAAGTCCAGTACGCCCGCCTGCCATGAGCGCCTCAGCCCGGTTACGAGCTCTGATGCTGTGTATTCCAGTCCGAGCATAAGCAGGAGCAGTATGACGCCGATTTCGCCGGAGAGGTGCGAAAACTCGTGCATGCCGTCCAGCTTGACGAATCCGCCGGCACCGAAGGCCAAACCGCCCACAAGGTAGAGCGGAATGGGCGACATGCCAATTCGACCCGCTAACCGAGCCAGGAGGCCGAGGCAGAAGACGACGGCCCCCAGTTCAACGAGGGCTAATGCAAGCGGATCCATCCGGGTTAGCCGTTACGCAGGATGTCGGCTGCTGAGTCAAGACCTTCCTGCGTGCCGACTGCTACCAGTAAGTCACCGGTGTGGAGTACGACGTCGGGCGCAGGCGAGGGTACGACCTCGCCTTCGCGCATGATCGCGACGATGGAAACGCCGCTGCGGGTACGAACCTGGGCTTTGCCCATGGGCTGGTTGACGAAGGGCGAGTCCGGGGTGATGGAGAACTGCCGCGTGACGATGCCGGGAACCTCGCGGTGCGCTTCCGCCAGACGCATGGCTATGTGCTGGCCACCGAGGAGGTTGCCCAGGGCGGCTGCTTCATCGGCTGTCAGGGGTATGGTCGCCTGGCACGTGTCGGGGTCGTCCCACGTGGACACGAAGAGTTGGGTCTCGCCCTCCCGCAGTTCCACCACGCCAATACGCCGGCCCGAGGCCGTGACGAAATCCTTACGGACCCCAAGGCCCGGGAGTTCAGTCTCATCCACATTCATAGCTACACCCTAACTCTGGGAACCGGTCTGGTGTGGGGGTGGCCCTCCGCCGGTCCTATGTAGTTAACGCTCTGGCACCACGGCTATTTCCACTTTTGCAGGTGGCTTTACCGGCAGGATCACCAACAGCCCAGCGAGGAGTACCACCATGATCCCAAGGATGCCCCAGCGTTGGGCCTCACCCTCTGCGACCAGGGGAGAAGCAATGGCGATGCACAGGGTGAAGAGTGCCGGGGCCAGGAAGCTGACGGCACGCCCCGTGGTGGCGTAGAGGCCGAAGAGTTCACCGGATTCTCCGGCTGGTGCGAGCCGTGCCAGATACGCGCGGGAGGACGACTGGGCGGGGCCTACGAACAAGCAGAGCAGCAAGCCGAAGACCCAGAACGTTGAGGCTCCCGGCCATTCATTGCCGAAGAACACGTAGTCCCCGTTGCCCAACACGAGGATGAACGTACCGGCCATCAGGAGGCCCACCAAAGACAGGACGATGACAGCCTTGGGGCCGATCTTGTCATCAAGGAAGCCGCCAATGATGGCACCCACAGCGGCGACAACATTGCCGAAGATGGCAAAGAAGATCACTTCCTTGAGCTCGAAACCAAAGGTGCCCGCGGCAATGACGCCGCCGAAGGTGAACACGGCGGCCAGGCCGTCGCGGAAGATGGCACTGGAGAGCAGGAAATAGATGGTGTGGGGGCTGGTCCGGTAGATGGCCCCGATACGCCGGATGAGCAACCTATATGAGGCGAAGAAGCCCAACGATGCGGTTGCTTTTTTTACGGGCACTTCGGGTACAGCGAACATGACCGGCAGTGCGAAGATGAAAAACCAGAGCGCCGAGAAGATCGCGACGAGCCGGATGTTGAGGGAGTCCTGGGTGGAGGCACCAAACCACTCAAAGGACGGCTGGACGAAGAGCTGAAGGACCAGCAGGAGTGCCACGATTCCGCCGAGGTATCCCATGCCCCAACCGAAGCCGCTGACCTTGCCGATATTCCGTGGCGTCGAGATCTGGGCCAGCATGGCGTTGTAGTTGACGCCCGCGAACTCGAAGAAGATGTTGGCCAGTGCAATCAAGCAGACGCCCAACAGTAGAAACTCCGGCCGCGGGAATACGAAGAAACACAGCGCCGTGAGGACGGCTGTGGCGGCAGTGTTGACCCCTAGCCACAGCTTGCGCCGACCGCCCGCGTCTGAGCGCTGGCCGGTAACGGGAGCAAGCAAGGCAATGGCGAGGCCTGCGATGGCCAAGGCTGCACCCAAGGCCGCCGACGCCGCGTCTTCTCCGCCGAAAGCGTTCGACGTCAGGTAGACGGTGAAAACGAAGGTGGTCATGACGGCGTTGAAGGCAGCCGAACCCCAGTCCCAGGACGCCCACGCCAGGATTTGTCCCTTCTTTGAAGCGACGGGACCGGAGGCGAGCTCGGACGTTGGGTGGGTTTCTGGAACTGCAGCCGCGTTCATAGCTTGAATGCTATAGGGACCACGCGAACGGTGCTGGCATGACAGACCCTATGTGGATATCACTGTCCGTGCCCCTTGATAAACTAGCTAAACCGAACCCAACGTATGACCGCTTGCTCCAACTTTTGACAATTCGTTCCTGACTTTGCGGAGAAAACAGTGCTCACAGTTCTCGCCATCACCTTTGTAGCGGCAACTGTGGCGCCCTTGATCTTCCGTGCATTGGGCCGGAATGCGTTCTACGTCCTGGCCGTCGTCCCCGCGGCTGCGTTCGTCTGGCTGCTCTTCCAATACGGACCCGCATATTCCGTTGGCGGCATGGAAGAGATCCTCCCGTGGATTCCCAGCCTGAAACTGGAACTCGCGTTCCGCATGGACCCTTTGGCATGGATGATGTCCTTGCTCATCCTCGGTGTCGGTTCGTTGGTGCTGGTCTATTGCGCACGATACTTCAAGAACCAAGATCCGGACCTTGGCGGATTCGGAGCCCAGCTGCTCGCTTTTGCGGGAGCCATGTTTGGATTGGTCACCTCTGATGACCTTCTGATGCTCTTCATTTTCTGGGAGCTCACCACCATCCTGTCCTACCTGTTGATCGGTTATGCCCGGACCCGCCTGGCCGCCCGCCGATCGGCGCTTCAAGCCCTGATGGTCACCACAGCAGGTGGCCTTGCCATGCTGGTTGGCCTCATCATCCTGGGTCAGGCCGCCGGAACGTACCGGATTTCGACCATCCTTGACCAAGCCGGGTCGCTCATGACTGGACCCATGCAGGGCGCGGTTGCCGCCGCCGTCGTGCTTGTCCTGTCTGGTGCGGTGACCAAATCGGCGCTGGTTCCGTTCCATTTCTGGCTGCCCGGTGCGATGGCCGCTCCCACTCCCGTGAGCGCCTACCTCCACGCAGCCGCGATGGTGAAGGCCGGCATCTACATTGTGGCCCGTTTGGCCCCTGGGTTCGCCGAATCACAATTCTGGCTGCCCGTGGTTCTGGGACTCGGGTTGGCCACCATGCTTGTCGGCGGGTACCGGGCCCTCCGCCAGACCGACATCAAGCTCATCCTCGCCTATGGAACGGTCAGCCAGCTCGGCTTCCTGATCATGGTGGTTGGGCTGGGTCGTCCCGATGCGGCGCTGGCGGGGCTGGGGCTGCTGCTGGCCCACGGCCTGTTCAAAGCGGCCCTCTTCCTGGTGGTGGGCATCATCGACCACCAGTCCGGAACGCGCGATATCCGTAAGCTTTCCGGCGTCTTCCGCTCTTCACGGGCGCTGGGCGTCGTGGCGGCCATCGCCGCAGCGTCCATGGCCGGTGTCCCGCCCTTGGCAGGTTTCGTCGCCAAAGAGTCGGTCTTTGAGGCTTTCGTCCACTACGGAACGGGCCATGACGCGCCGGCTTGGGGCATCTGGATACTGGTCGGCCTGGTGATCGGATCGATCCTCACCTTCGCCTACAGCGCCCGATTCATGTGGGGTGCGTTCGCCACGAAGCCCGGTGTGGAGCCCACACCGTTCAAGCCCATCAAGCCTGCGTTCCTCGCCGCCCCCGCCATCCTGAGCTTGCTCACTATCGCCTACGGCCTGTGGCCGGTTCCGGTGGACACGTGGATCCAGCCTTATGCGGCGTTGTTCGCCGACGGTCCGGACGCGGTCGACGCCGGACACTTGGCTTTGTGGCACGGCGTCACCCCGGCTTTGGGCCTGACAGCGATAACGTTCGCGGCTGGCGCCGCGATGTTCTACGGCCGAAACCTCGTTTCCCGCGCCCAAGGCCTGGTCCCGGACTGGGTGGATGGCGACCGCGCCTACCAGAACACCATTGGCGCCTTGGACGATGTTGCGGTGTGGGTCACGGGCCGTACCCAGCGTGGTTCGCTGTACTTCTACCTGGCTGTCATCCTGACGGTCGCCTTCGCGGTGCCGGCGACCGCGCTGATCATGGCCAACAAGCCCTTGCCGGATGGCATCTATTTCATCGACCCCAATTCCCCGTTGCAAATGGTGGCCGGGGCAGGCATCGTGGTGGGCGCACTGGCAGCCGTCCGCGCCAACAAGCGCTTCCTTGCCGTGCTCATGGTGTCCGTGACGGGCTACGGCATCGCCCTCATGTTCGCACTGCAGGGCGCACCGGACCTGGCCCTGACGCAGATGCTGGTGGAAACCATCGTGCTGGTGGCCTTCGTGCTGGCCATGCGCAGCCTGCCCGCGGAGCTACGGGACAGGACCGGCGGCAGGCTCAGGGTGATCCGCGTGATCATCGGAGCGGCCTTCGGCATCACTATGATCTTCGTGGCGATCTACGCCATGGGTGCCCGCGTGGCTACCCCTGTCTCCCTTGATTTCCCGCGCCTGGCTTATGAAGGCGGCGGGGGATTGAACGTGGTCAACGTGACCCTCGTGGACATCCGCGCCTGGGACACATTCGGTGAGATTTCCGTGTTGGCCATTGCCGCCACGGGTGTCGCCAGCCTGATCTTCGTCCGCAGCCGTGGCGACCGGATAAAGACCTCCGAAGCAGTGCCCGAAGGCAGCGTGGGGCGCCGCATCGGCGTCGAACGCGGGTCCCGTGCCAATGCCACGCTGGCCGTGGCGAAGAAGTTCACCGACGTGACCCGCGACGTCTGGCTCGTTGCCGGCCGCACCTTGGCGCCCGAGCGCCGTTCGATCATTTTCGAGGTTGTCACCCGGCTGATCTTCCACTCAATGATCGTGTTCTCCATCTACCTTCTCCTTGCAGGACACAACCTGCCCGGTGGCGGCTTCGCGGGCGGCCTTACCGCTGGACTCGCCCTGACCATCCGCTACCTCGCTGGTGGCCGGTTCGAGTTGAGCGAGGCAGCGACAGTAAGTGCCGGAACCCTTTTGGGGACGGGTCTTGCGACGGCGGCCGCGTCCGGCGTGGTCCCGCTCTTCCTGGGCGGGCAGGTTTTTCAAAGCGCCATCATCGAGTTCTGGCTTCCGGTGTTCGGCAACATCAAGTTCGTCACCTCCACCATTTTCGATATTGGGGTGTACATCGTGGTGGTGGGATTGGCCCTTGATGTCCTCCGCAGCCTCGGTGCCGAGATCGACGAGCATTTTGAGGGCCAAGGCTCACCGCTGGCAGAGGAAGATGCTGCAGGGCTGGCCGAAGAGGCAGCCGAATCAGCCGCATCAGGGAAAGGTACCGCATGAGCATCAACCTGACCCTGCTGATCATCATGGGCGTGCTGTACGCCTGCGGCATCTACTTGATCCTTGAACGCAGCCTGACGCGTGTGCTGCTGGGATTGATGCTGCTGGCCAATGCCACCAACATCCTGATCCTGAGCACCGGCGGTTACGCGGGGCTGGCGCCCTTGTACAGCAAGGAAACAAACCCCGAGGCTTACAGCGATCCCTTGCCGCAGGCACTGATCCTGACATCCATCGTGATCTCGTTCGCGGTGACCGCCTTCATGCTGGGCATCATCTACCGGACGTGGGTCCTGGCCCGCCAGGACGAGATCCAGGACGACCTCGAGGACGTTCGCGTGGCCAAGACTCCAAGCTTCGACGCCGAAGACGACGCCATTGTTCCCTTGGAAACCTCGGAGTTCGCCGTAACGCCCATCACGACGACGGACCGGAGCCATCCGGAAGCCACGGAAAAGCCGCACACCAGTACCACCCAGGAAGGAGGCAGCGCGTGAATCTCGCGAGCCTGTCGCCGCTAGCAGTCCTCCTGCCGATCCTGGGTGCAGCACTCGCATTCCTGTTGATCCGGCACCACTCAGCCCAGCGGGCGGTGAGCATAGGCATCCTGAGCGCCACCCTCTTGCTCGAGTGCCTGCTCCTGGTATCCGTGTGGAACGGCGGCACCACGTCCGTAACCCTGGGCGGTTGGCTGCCTCCGTGGGGCGTCGTCCTTGTAGTGGACCAGTTCTCCTCGCTGATGCTGGTGGTGTCCACCGTGGTGAGCCTCGCGGTGTTGATCTACGCCACCGGCCAGGGCATGGCTGATGGCGACCAGGAAGCGCCGGTCTCGATCTTCCACCCCACATACCTGATCCTGGTGGCAGGCGTGTCCAACGCGTTCCTCACCGGCGACCTTTTCAACCTTTACGTTGGCTTCGAGATCCTGCTCACGGCAAGCTACGTCCTGATGACCCTGGGCGGGACGGGGCCACGCATTCGTGCCGGCGTCACGTACGTGGTTGTTTCCGTCGTGTCGTCCGTGTTGTTCCTGGTGGCCATCGCCATGATTTACGGTGCCACTGGAACCATCACCATGGCGGACCTGGCGATAAAGCTCGCCGAGTTGGACCAGGGGACCCAGAATCTCCTGCATGTGATGTTGCTGGTGGCGTTCGGCATCAAGGCCGCAGTGTTCCCGCTGTCCTTCTGGCTTCCTGACTCGTACCCAACAGCGCCGGCTCCCGTCACCGCGGTGTTCGCTGGTTTGCTCACCAAGGTGGGCGTTTACGCCATGGTTCGCACCGAGACGTTGCTGTTCCCGGGAGATACCCTCAACGTCCCATTGATGGTGGTGGCGTTACTGACCATGGTGGTGGGTATCTTGGGCGCTTTGGCCCAAAGCGACATAAAGCGTCTCCTGTCCTTCACGTTGGTGAGCCACATCGGGTACATGGTGTTTGGCCTCGCCATGAGTTCCGTCGCAGGCCTGGGCGCCGCGGTCTTCTACGTGGCGCACCACATCACCGTGCAGACCAGTCTGTTCCTGGTGACGGGCCTTATCGAGCGCCGGGGTGGCAGTTCGTCGATCGACCGGCTGGGTGGCCTGGCCAAACTCTCGCCACTGCTGGCATTGCTGTTCTTCGTTCCAGCCATGAATTTGGCAGGCATACCGCCCTTCTCAGGCTTCCTCGGCAAGTTGGGCCTCCTGCAAGCCGGCGTGGAACTGGGCACGCCACTGGCCATCACCTTGGTGGTCGGCGGCGTGGTCACCAGCCTGCTGACGCTGCTAGCCATCGCCAGGGTCTGGAACAGGGCGTTCTGGCGTAAGCCCGAGGATGCTGAATATCCGGATCCCGTGCTGTTGGCCAGTGGGAACGTTGGGGTGCTCCCGCGGACCATGGTCGGTTCGACGGCGGGACTGGTAGTTTTCGGGGTGGCGCTGACGGTGTTCGCCGGGCCGCTCTTCCACCTCGCGGATGGTTCCGCGGAGATCATGCTTGACCGATCGGCCTACATCCATTCGGTCCTGGGCGATGCAGTCGAGGTTCCGGCGCTGCCGCAGACGGGTGGTCCCAAATGAGCCGTAAACCGAACTCCTTCCGTACCGAGCTGCCGCTGCTCATCTGGTTGGTCATTGTCTGGGGTGCGCTGTGGCGGGATTTCAGCCCGGGCAACTTGTTGTTCGGTGCTTTGATCGCGGTGCTGGTGGCAAAATTCTTCTACCTTCCTCCGGTTGAGCTCAGCGGCAGGTTCAACATTCGGCGGGCCATCCCGTTTGCCCTGATGTTCCTCTCCAAAGTGGTGGCAGCGAGCTTCCTGGTGCTGTACCTGGCTGTGGTCAAAGGGCCAAAGGTGCGCAGCGCCGTCGTCGCCGTTCCGTTGCGGAGCCACTCCGACCTCATGGTGACGGCAACAGGGCACGTCATCTCGCTGATTCCAGGCTCGCTGGTGGTAGAAGTGGACCGTTCGACGTCCACGCTGTACCTGCACGCGCTCAACATTTATCAAGAGGCTGACATCGATAAGATCCGTCAGGAAGTCCAGAACATTGAAGCCGGCTTGATCCGCATCATGGGCACCCGCGAAGAAGTCCAGGCGCTGGGAGCCGAGATGGGTTCCGGAGTGAAAGGGGCAGCCCTGTGAAGGAAGTGGTCCTCATAGTTACGGCCGTGATTCTCAGCCTGGCTGCTGCCGGCGCCATTGTGCGGATCGCGATCGGTCCTTCGCTGCTGGACCGGGTTTTGGCCTCAGACGTTTTGCTGGCCATTCTCGGCGCAGCCCTTGCGATCGACATGGCGGTGAACCGGCACCTGAATAACCTGATGCTGTTGGTGGCGCTGGCCGTGATTGGCTTCATTGGTTCGGTGACGGTGGCCCGGTTCGTGGCCGAGCGGAGGGAACAGAGCAATGAGTCCTGATGCCACCGGCGTGGATGCCGTCATCGATATTGTGACCGCTGTGTTCCTGGTGGTCGGAGCGCTGATGTCCCTTGGCGCAGCGGTCGGTTTGCTGCGTTTCCCTGACTTGATGAGCCGCATGCACGCTGCTACCAAGCCGCAGGTGCTGGGCTTGTTCCTCATGCTGGCAGCTATTGGTCTCCAAATGCGGACCTGGTGGGTTTGGCCCGTGCTGTTGGTGGCGTGGATATTCCAGCTGCTCACCGCACCCGTCTCGGCCCACATGGTGGGGCGGTCCGCGTACCGTACCAAGCATGGCCACCGGGAGATGCTCACCAAGGACGAACTTGAGGCCGTTGTTCAGCGGGCAGCCGCGGGTCAAACCGACCACGAGCGTTAAAGCCAACACAGGGTCATTTCCGGCCTATCCCGAGGGGAAATAGTGCCGGAAATGACCCCGCGTTGCCTTGGACGGTGATGCCCTAGACGATGTCCTGGGACTTCGCGAAGCGGGCGATTGCACGCTGCGTGCCCCTGCTGGCAAGCACCTGGATGAGTGTGCTCACGAACGCCGAAATCAGGGCGAAGGTGAGGGCGGAGCGCAGGCTCGTTTCCATGTCATCGTTGCCTACGGGCGGCTTGTTGCCTGTGGCCTTTTCCCACCCTTTGTTGACGAGTTTTGTTCCGACGAAGCCTGCCCCGAGGCTTACTCCGGCGCCGATCAGCTTGAAGAAGAGGTTCATGCCCCCAGCCTAGCCGCAACGGGTGGGCCGACAACGCTAGCGGCGGCTTTCCCGTTCCTTGAGGAATGCGGTCAGGGAGCCTACGGGTGCCAGCACGGGTACGACAGGGTGATCGGCCGACCATACGGCGTCGACAGTCCCGTATTCAGCGATTTCCTTGAGGAGATAGTAAGTGGGCGGCATCAGTTTCAGGGTGCCTTCCGCCTCCGACGCGAGGATTCCCGCTACAGGCATCCAGAGGGATTGCCACGCTTCAGTTGTTTGGTGGTGTGGTGCCAAGTCCGCCGACGGCTTGGCCACATAGAAGAACGTGTCGAACCGCTTGGGCATGTCGATCGGGGTAATCCAGTTGGCCCACGGGCGCAGGTCACTGGCGTCGATGCTCAGCCCGGCTTCCTCGCGGACCTCACGGATGGCGGCTGTGAGCACGGTTCCGGCATTCCTGGCCGCATCTTGTGGATCCGCCCCAATGGAGCTTGCCTGCCAGTCCGCCGCGTGGCGGTGGAGCAGTTCGGGGGCGTAGTCCCACCCGGAGTGGTCGGCGGGGTCCACGCGTCCTCCCGGAAACACCACCATTCCGGCGGCGAAGTCCATGGTGCTGACCCTGTGTTGGACGAACGCCTCGAGCCCGGACGGGGTATCGCGGAGCAGGATGACGCTTGCGGCGAGGCGTGCATCCGGTACGACAGCGTTGTCTGGGAGGCCTGAGCCGGGTTGGTCCGTCATGAAGTGCGCCCCTTTGCTGCGGTGGATGTTGCTGGATCATTCTCTCAGGTCCGTTGTGGGGCCTGGTGTGCGTGCCTAAGCGTGGGGCAAGGGTGCAGAGTGGGCCTCGCAAGGCGCGTTCGTTGGGTTGTGGGGCCTGGTGTGCGTGCCTAAGAGTGGGGCAAGGGCGCAGAGTGGGCCTCGCAACGGTGAGGGTGGGCCGGATTGTGACTGGACGGCAGTCCCCACCACGGAGGGCAGGTGTAAACTGAACCAGCCCAGCAGGGCAGATTTAATAACGACAGGGGAGCGCCGCCGTCGGAGCTTGCAGAGATGCAGGAGCCGCGAGGGCGCTGAGAGTGCGGACAGCCGCAGACCCTCGAACCTGATCCGGTTAGTACCGGCGCAAGGGAGTCGAGCTTCTCAGAGTGTCCGGAACCGGGCGGCGCAGGCCGGCCGGGGAATCCGGGGAGCACTTTCCCCTCCTGTAACTCAGGAGGCAGAAAAATGACCACGGTAAACGTGAAGAAGACCAGTTATAACTGGCGTGTTGTAGACATTGTGGTGGCAGCCTTGATCGCTATCGCCGGCGGCGTGATTTTCTGGGCATGGTCCCAAGGCGCCGCACTCGTATCCATCCCCATGAACGCGGCGTATCCACCGCTGACGGGCCTGATCGCGGGCGGTTGGATGATTCCTGCAGTCCTGGGCATGCTCATCATCCGCAAGCCGGGTGCTGCCCTGTTCTGCGAGGCCGTCGCAGCCACAGGCGAGCTCATCATGGGCTCCCAGTACGGCACCACCGTACTCATCTCCGGCATTCTGCAGGGCCTCGGCGCGGAGCTTATCTTCGCCGCGTTCCTCTACAAGAAGTTCAACCTGCCCACCTCGCTCCTTGCCGGCGCAGGTGCGGGCCTCTTCTGCGGCCTCAACGACTCCTTCCTGCCATGGGGCTGGAACATTGCCTACGAGGCAGTCGACAAGCTCGCTTACATCACGTTCACCACGATCTCCGGCGCGATCATTGCCGGGGCACTCTCATGGATTGCCACGCGCGGTCTGGCGAAGACAGGCGTCCTGAGTTCCTTCGCGTCGCGCAAGGCCGCTTCGGAGCCCGTCTTTAACTGATGTCCGCAACCGAACGCGGCGAGCGGGTCCGGCCTGCCGCCATCTCAGCCGAGGGCTGGGGATGGCGGCACGCCGGCAGGGCCACGCCAGCCATCCAAGGCCTTGACCTCCGGATCGAACCTGGGGAGCGGGTGCTGCTGCTCGGCCCTTCGGGTGCGGGCAAGTCCACGCTCCTGCATGCCCTAGCGGGGGTGCTGGGGGACGAGGAAGACGACTCGGACGAGACCGGCTCGCTGCTCATCGACGGCGTTGCTCCCCGCGAGCAGCGGGGCCGCGCCGGCCTGATGCAGCAGGACCCCGAAACGCAGGTTGTGCTGTCCCGCGTGGGGGACGACGTCGCCTTCGGCGCCGAGAACCTGGCCGTGCCGCGGGAGGAAATTTGGTCCCGCGTCCATGAAGCGCTCGACGACGTCGGGCTGCGCACCGCTTCGGGCGGCGGACTGGCGTTGGACCACCCGACGGCGGCACTCTCAGGCGGGCAGAAACAACGCCTCGCGCTTGCCGGGATTTTGGCGATGCGGCCCGGGCTGATCCTGCTGGACGAACCAACGGCCAACCTGGACCCGGCAGGGGTCCTGGAGGTGCGGGACGCAGTGGGGCGCTGCCTCGACAAGACCGGTGCCACGCTTGTTGTGGTGGAACACCGCGTGTCCGTGTGGAAGGACCTGGTGGACCGGATTGTGGTGCTTCAGCCAGGATCCGGCGCCGCG
The DNA here is from genome assembly GCF_031455195.1 of Paenarthrobacter nitroguajacolicus. GTDB lineage: Bacteria > Actinomycetota > Actinomycetes > Actinomycetales > Micrococcaceae > Arthrobacter > Arthrobacter nitroguajacolicus_D. The sequence continues at coordinate 80,922 of NZ_JAVDSH010000005.1, forward strand.
GGAGCCGCGGGCACTCCCGGCGTCCTGTTGGACGGGCCGCCGGAACAGGTCCTGTCCGAGGCCCGCACCATGCTGATGGCAGCCGGCGTTTGGGTTCCCGGATACGTCCCCGCAACTCGTGCCCGGCGCACTGAAACCGCCACCGCGCAACTGCTCCTTGCCGCCCAGGATGTGGCAGTCTCCCGCGGAAAGCCGCGCAGGAAAGGCTTCCGGACCATCCCGCCCGTTACCGTGCAATCCGATATCAGCGCCCTGGTCAGGGCCGGGCAAGCATTGACCATCACTGGTCCGAATGGTGCCGGTAAGTCTACGTTCGCGCTCACGCTGGCCGGCCTTTTGGCGCCGGTGGACGGCAAAGTGAGTGCCGCCGTCGAGCTTTCAGAAGGGGCCGGAATCGACCCGTTCAGGTGGAAGGCTGACCAGCTGATTTCACGCATCGGGACAGTATTCCAGGAGCCCGAGCACCAGTTCGTCACGGGCAAGGTGCTGGATGAGCTGATGTTTGGTCCGAAGCACCTCGGCCATGGCGAGGAACGCGTGGACGAACTCCTGGAGCGGTTGCGGCTCACGCATCTGGTGGACGCGAACCCGTACACCCTGTCCGGCGGCGAGAAGCGCAGGCTTTCGGTGGCCACGGTGCTGGCCGCGCATCCCAAAGTCCTCGTCCTTGATGAGCCCACGTTCGGCCAGGACGCGAACACCTGGGCCGAGCTGGCGTCGTTCCTTTCGGAGTTGCTCGACGCCGGTACAGCCGTGGTCTCCGTAACCCACGACCAGGAATTCAGTGCCGTGCTCGGCGGCACGGAGCTGCGTCTGAACCCTGCGGCGCGTGCCGAAAGCGACCGCCAGGAAGCCGGTGCGGCATGAGGGACGCACTGAACCTGCGAGGTAACCATGCCCTGCTGACCAACGCGAATCCGCTGGCCAAGTTCGCCGCGGTCTTCCTTATTTCGCTGGTGCTGGCCCTCTCCATCGACTGGGTCTCAGCATCAACCGCGCTCGTTGCCGAACTGGCGCTGTTCCCGCTCGCTGGGCTCACACTGCGGCTTTTGTGGCAGCGGGCGTGGCCGTTGATCATCGCGGCGGCGATTGGTGGCTGGAGCACGGCGATCGTGGCGGCTGACAGCGGCGTTGTACTGCTCGACGTCGGCCTGTGGTCCATCAGCGAAGGTTCCCTTGAGCTGGGGCTCGGTTTCATGCTGCGCGGCTTGGCGATTGCCCTTCCGGCGATCCTGCTGATGACCTGCACGGATCCCACGGACTTGGCAGATGCCCTGGCGCAGAAGGCGAAGCTGCCGCACCGGTTCGTCCTGGGATCCCTTGCCGCCATGCGGTTGGTTGGCCTCATGGCGGAGGAATGGCAGACCATCGGCATGGCCCGCCGCGCCAGGGGTGTCGGTTCGCAAGGCAGCCCGGTCCAGCGGTTGAAAGCTACCCTCGGCCAGAGCTTCGGGCTGCTGGTCCAAGCTGTTCGGCGCGCGTCGCGGTTGGCTGTGACCATGGAAGCACGCGGCTTTGGCGGGGGACAGCGGACGTGGGCGCGCGAATCCACGTACTCGGTGCTGGACATTTGGGTGGTCCTTGGCGGAGTGGTCATCGCTGCGGGTGCCGTGCTGGCCGCCGTGAGTGCCGGGACATGGAGCTTTGTCTGGCGCTAGCGGGCGGAACGTTCCTGGACTTCATCGAAGCCGGACCGGGTGAGGAAGCCCAGCTGGGCTTCCTTTTCCGCGAGCTGGACGATGGGTCCCAGTTCAAAGCAGGTTGCTTCCAAGCGGCGCAGGGCCTTGGCGTTGCGGGAATCGGGCTCCACGACGATCCGGTCCTTGCCCGGCAGGGAAAACATGTACTTGATCAGTGACGTGGCCAGCCGGGGAGTGAAATGCGGAATGGGCCGCGTCGCCGGAGCCAGCAGCAGGTGCATGCCGATGTCTTCCTCCCGCGCAGGGTAGGCCTCACCCACGGGGTCGTGCAACGGCTCGTAGGTCTGGAACAACGCCAGGGCCTCCCCGTCCAGGATCACCAGGAACGCGTGGTGGGTGTCCAGGGAGTCAAGGAATTCATAGATGCCCAGGACGTCCTCACGGGTGTGCTCGGTCATTCCCCAGAACTTCGCGCGGGGCTGGGTCACCCACTCAAAGACAAGCCCGATGTCCTCGCTTGGAATCAGCGGGACAATGCGCAGGGAACCCCACCCTTCGAGCTCTTCGGTGTAGACGGTGGTGCGGACGGAGAAGTCCTGGGCGGTGATGGTCATGGCTTCCTTCGGGTGCATGGGCTGGGTTTTCGTGCTGCGACTGGGGGTGAAGAGTCAGGATGCTTCTTTGCTCAGGACCGACCAATCCGTGGCCACCGGGGCAAGCTGCCCGGCGGTCCACAGGGGCAATTGGTCGGCGAAATGCTGGTGGCCCGGCGTTCCGGCGGCGCCGAAGGGAACAATCCACCGGCTGTTCCGGCGCTCGGACAGGTCCCAGACGTAGCGGGCCACAGGGCCGCGGAAGCTCCGGTCATCCACGCCCGGGAGGCTCTCAGTGCACAGCACGCATCCGGTGTCGCCGCTGAGGCCGGCAGTTGGCGCGGCGTCTGCAAGGGAACCGGGGAGGAGATGAACGGCCAGCAGCTTATGGCGGTCACCCCATGACGCTCCGTCCAGCAGAGCCTCTTCCAGCGCCGCGTCTTCAAGACTTGCAGCCGCTTCCACTCCAGCATCGATGCCGAGCTCCGAACCTCGGAGCAGCAGCGTCTCAAGGGCGAAACCGACCCGGGAGGGAACGGACAACCACGGCCCGAATAACGGTGAATAGCCTGCGGAGTCGTTCAATGCAGCAAGGGATGGGTGCTTGGCGAAGCGTTGGACCAAGGCACCCCTCCACCCGGAAAAAAGGGCAGCCGGCTTGCTGCCGGCATCCATCCGGCCATCCCACCGAAGCAGTCGTGAGCGCACTTCCTTGGCCTCCCGGGACAGGTCAGCGGGATCCAAGGCGGCCAAGATCGACCGGTACAACGGCCATGGACCCAGCAGAGTATCCATGTGGATGGCCTGCATGTGGTCGGGAGCGAGAGGGCCTTCAACCGCTTCAAGCAGCTCGCGGATCCGCGCGGCGCGGTATGCGGGTGCAAACTCCATTGCGACGGCGTCCCCACCGCCTGCTGCGCGGTCATTCGCGCTGACGGCGAACGTCTGAACCGCGGACCGGGGAAGGACCACGTACTGCCCGTTCCACGCATGGCGGGCTGAGTACGCGGGTGCGGGCAGGCGACGGTTGGCGGGATTCCGCTGGGGGACGAGCCCGGCGACAAACTGCGTCACGGTTCCGGACGTGTCAGCGGCAATCACACTGTTGACGGGCTCCACCCATGCATCCAAGGCCGCTTCCACCGCGGAGACGCTCCGGCTACGAAGCAACGGCAGGAGGGCCTCGAAACCCAGCCGCCCCTCAACCCACGCAGGAAAGCGCAAACTCAAGGCGCCGCCGTCGGGCGACTCCGAGATGACCGGTCCACGGGCGGTCTCGATAACCTCCACGACTACCTGATCGCCGCCGCGGACGTCGATGGTCTCGGTCCCGGCTTGGGCGGGTTCCCAGCCCTGCTCGCCACGTGCCTCGACGCGCACGCCGGAGTAGTCGGTGACACGGCGCAGTTCCTCCTCGAAGAGGTCCTGGTAATCGGCCATGGCGTTCGTGACGGCCCACGCGGTGTGCTCCGTCTGGGCGAAGTGCGGAAGGCCGGGAACTCCCGGAAACGCGAACCCGACGGCGTCGAATTCCGGGCAGCCGAGCCGCACCTGCTGATACACGCCGGGCAGTTCCATCAGACGGTGTGGGTCTCCGGCGATCAGCGGGGAACCGCTCACTGACGCCGAACCATGGGCCGCCCACGCGTTGCTGCCCGACCAAACCGGAGCTTCGATACTGAACAGGCCGACGGCATCTTCGCCGAGGGTCCGTGCGACGTGGGCCCGGAACAGCTTGTTGGGGAAAGTGGAGAAAAGGATGTGGTGCACCAGGAAGACGCCAAGGGGGGTCCAGGGATTCCATGGGTGGGGAGTGCTCCCGGACTCGGCGAACTCCGGGCTGTCCCGGTGCCCGTCAGCCAGTGCGCGGTTGACCCCGTCCACGTACTGGCTGCACCAGCTTTGCGTGTCGGCGTCGAGATTGTCGAAGCATCGGCGGGCGGTGTCGTCCAGCCGCGCTTGCCGGGCGAACCGGTCCCAACTCACGGCATCCGCGCCAAGCACTTGGGCGGTGCGGCCTTCGGAACGCCAGCGTTCCAGCTCGATCTGCCATGACCGGTCAATCGCCGCATTGCGGCCTTGCAGGAACGCCAGTTCGTTGGCGGATTCGGCCCAGAGGTGCGGGATTCCCCATGTGTCGCGGTACGTTCCGGGACCGCCTGCCGGTCTTGACGGTTGCGTTGGGGCAGGCGTCATCTTCTCGATCCGCTTTCGGGCTTAGGTTAGGCTTACTTAAGTTCAAGATAAGTGGCTTTGGCTCCGTGCACAAATCGTGGCCATTCGTGAAGGAGAGTTCCTTGAAGCGCAATTGGGAAAGCGTGGTCCTCAAGGTGATGGGCGCCAAGGACTTCACCCTCGAAGTGACGGGACGGGAGGAGATCACCCCGGATTTCCTCAGAATCCATGTGCGCGACGGCGGACTCCTGGAGCGCAGTGGACTCCATCCCACCATGTGGATCCGGTTGTGGTTCGACGACTCCGGCAAAGCGCACCAGCGCGCCTACACCGTGGTGAACGCGGACCCGGCAGCCGGTACGTTCAGCATGGACTTCGCGATGCACCAAGGCGTGGCGGCCGATTGGGCCTGGTCGGCACAGGCCGGGGAAACCATCGAGGCTACCGTCCAGGGCAGCTCGTTCGCCTTCCCGCAGCCGTCCCCTCGCCGCATCTGGGTGGTGGGGGACCCCGCGTCCATCCCCGCCATCAATTCCCTGCTGGACGAACGGGAACGCTGCGCCGCTGGAACGGCGCCCGTGACGGCATGGCTTGAATACCGGCACGACGCCGACACGTCACTCCAGGTGCGCACGTCCGGCTCCGACGTCGTCACCTGGATTCCGCGCAAACGTGACGGGGCTGCTTTGGTGGAGGAGGTCTGCCGCGCCCTTGATACTGACGTGGTCTCGGCGTCGGAGGACTTCTTCTGGATCGCCTGCGAAGCATCCAGCACCCGGGCCATCATCAAGCATCTGCGCAAAGAACTCGGTGTGGACAAGCACCGCATCGACGCCTTGGGATACTGGAGGGCCTAGGCCCCCCAACGGCTGGCCCCCCCACGGCTGGACCCCGCAGGGTGCCTGACGCCGCTTCGGTGACGGCCGGCGTCGTGCTTCATATCTCACAATCCGGGTATGGTGTGAGATTAACCGCTCAAAGCGAGTTTTTCTGGCCACTTCTAGCTCACCTGTGATATTTCTTGGGTATGACGCAAGCTACGCCAGAACACATAGGCCTCCTGCTCCGCAACGCTCGGGGCGAAAAGGGCTGGACGCAGGGGCAGTTGGCTGCCGAGCTGGGCACCAGCCAAAGCGCAATTGCCCGGATGGAACAGGGTAAGCAGAACCTGAGCCTTCGAATGATTGAACGCCTTGAAGCGATCTTCGGCCGCTCGATCGTCAAAGTCGGCAAACCCCAGATGACGCACCTCCGTGTGGAAGGTGGCCGGACGCTCTCCGGTGAGGTGGATGTCAACAGCAGCAAGAACGCCGGTGTGGCGCTGCTGTGTGCAAGCCTCATCAACCGTGGCACCACCACGCTGCGCCGGTTGGCCCGCATCGAGGAAGTAAACAGGATCGTAGAAGTCCTGACCTCCATTGGCGTCGAATGCACCTGGCTTAACGGCAGCGATCTCCGGATTCGCCGGCCCGAGGTCCTGGACCTCGAATCGATGGACGTTGACGCCGCACGCCGTACCCGCAGCGTCATCATGCTTTTGGGTCCGCTGCTGGACGAGACCAGCGCATACCTGCTGCCCTACGCCGGAGGTTGCGACCTCGGAACCCGCACCGTTGAACCGCACATGCAGGCCTTGCGGCAGTTTGGATTGGCCGTCGAAGCCCGGTCCGGGTTCTACTCGGTAACCGCACCACCCGCCGACGACGACAACCGGTCCTTCGTCCTGACTGAACGCGGCGACACCGTTACCGAGAACGCCATCATGGCTGCCGCCCACCGCGAAGGTACAACGGTCATCCGCAACGCCAGCCCCAACTACATGGTCCAGGACCTCTGCTTCTACCTGCAGGGGCTCGGCGTGGAGATCGACGGCGTAGGAACAACTACCCTCAAGATCACGGGCCGGTCCGCCATCGATGTGGACATTGAATACTTCCCGTCCGAGGACCCCATCGAGGCCATGAGCCTCATCACCGCAGGCATCGTCACCAACTCGGAGGTCACCATCCGCCGGGTGCCCATCGAATTCATGGAGATCGAACTCGCCACCTTGGAGCAGATGGGGCAAAACCTCGAGGTTTCCGGCGAGTACATGGCCCGCAACGGCCGCACCCGCCTGGTGGATGTGACCACCAAGCCCTCCGAACTCCGGGCACCCCAGGACAAGATCCACCCCATGCCCTTCCCCGGCCTGAACATCGACAACCTGCCGTTCTTCGCGGTGATCGCAGGCAATGCCGAGGGCCAGACCATGATCCACGACTGGGTCTACGAGAACCGTGCGATCTACCTGACAGAGCTCAACAAGCTGGGTGCGCAGGTGCAACTGCTGGATCCGCACCGGATCTACGTCAACGGGCCCACCAAATGGCGCGCCGCGGAAATCGGCTGCCCACCGGCCCTCCGTCCGGCCGCCTGCCTGCTCCTGGCGATGCTGGCGGCCCGGGGAACGTCGGAGCTGCGTAACATCTACGTGATCGAGCGTGGCTACGAGGACCTGGCTGAGCGCCTGAACACCATCGGCGCGAAAATCGAGTACTTCCAGGACTAAGCCTGCAGGAATGCGCCCACCCGGCCAACCCACTGTCGCCCTTGGGCACTCTGGCGCAGAATGAAGCATGCGGACTTTCGGGGTTGAGGAGGAGCTGCTGATCGTTGATCCCGTGACGGGGATGCCCTTGGCCCTCGCGGACGCGCTCCTCGCAGGCCAGGAGGAGCCAGGGAAAGCGGAAACGGGTCTGGGTCACGAACTGAAGCTGGAGCAGATCGAGACCCAGACGCGCCCCTGCCACAGCTACGCCGAACTCCTCCACCAGATCCACCGCGGCAGGGCCATGGCCAACGACGCCGCCCGCCACCACGGCGCCAGGGTGGCTGCGATTGCCACCTCGCCGTTGGCCTCGAACACGCACACCACCCCGGATCCCAGGTACGCCGAGATGTTGGACCGCTTCGGCATCATTGCCACCGAGCAACTGACGTGCGGATTCCATGTGCACACCTCGGTGGAGTCGCCGGAGGAAGGCGTGGTGGTACTTGACCACATCCGCGACAAACTTGCGGTGCTCACGGCCCTTACCGCCAACTCTCCCTACTGGCGCGGGCTCCCCACGGGATTCGACAGCTACCGAACGCAGGCTTGGAACCGCTGGCCCACCTCGGGCCCATCGGCGGTCTTCGGCTCGCTCACGGCCTATCGCCGGATCGTGAAACGGCTCCTGGAAACCGGCGTGATCCTCGATGAGGGCATGATCTACTTCGACGCCCGGATCTCCAGGAACCACCCCACAGTGGAGGTCCGCGTGGCCGATGTGTGCCTCAGGGCCGAAGATGCGGCACTGGTGGCGGTGCTGGTCCGGGCTTTGGTGGAGACGGCTTCGCTGGAAATGCTCGACGGCGTCGAACCCACCCATGTGCCGACGGCGTTGCTCCGGATGGCGAGTTGGCAGGCCAGCAGTTCAGGGCTCCGCGGGAAGCTGCTGGACTTCGGGGATTTCCGTCCCGCACCCGCCGCGGACGTCGTCTGGGCGCTGGTGGACTACGTGAGCCCGGTCCTGGATGACCAAGATGAGCTGGCTCTGGTGAAAGCGGGCATTTCGAAGCTTCTAGAGCGCGGAAACGGTGCCCAGGAGCAACGCGATGCCGCGATGCGCTACGGCGACAGGCGGGGCCACGGGCATAACCCGCCCGGAAGTCCGCCAACCGGGGAAGCCTTGGCCGCCGTAGTTGGACATGCTGCGAGAGTGACCGTGCGGGGCGCTGGAGCTGATGCGCGTAAGGACCCCGCACCGATGCTGACCATGGTTCGTAGGCCCTAGTTTTCCGGTTCCTCCCACGTCATCAGGTAAGCCCCGGTGGCCCCTTCGATGAGGTAGAAAACCAGCGGCGGAATGTCCTTCTTGGCGAGGAGAATTCCCCCGAATACAGGAGCGCTGGCCGCGGCGGTATAGCCGATCCAGCGCTTGGCGGGCGAGGAAAGCAGGCTCCCACCGAGCGCCCCCAGCGCCAAAACATGCAGGGCGGAATACAACAGGAACGGCGCGTTCGATCCGCGCCGCGCAGCGAAGCGCTCCAGATCCGAAGCGCGGCGCGAGATGCTGTAAACAAAAAACGGGGCGCCGGCCAGCAGTGCGGCCGCAGCGGCAACGGCCCACTTCTTCGACTTCCCGCGTTCTTTATCGATGCCCGGAACTGCGCCAGCGAACGCTGCGAAACCCACCGGCACGGCGACGGTTCCGGCGGCAGTCAGGTGCTGTCCCACCACCCAGCCGCGTCGACCGGCCTGGAGCATCCGCAGCCGTTCTGTTGCCTCTGGCGTGATGTATACGCGGCTGACCGGTGAGATTCCCACGAACCACACCACCGTGCCGGCAACGATGACCGCTCCGGCACGGCGGTAAGGGTAAGTCCCGCTCATGACAGCAAGGCTAGACCTGTTTGAGGGCCTTCTCCAGATCCAGGATGAGGTCGTCCACGTCTTCCAGGCCCACGGACAAGCGAACCACTCCATCCGAGAGGCCAATCGCCGCCCGGCCTTCCGGACCCATGGCCCGGTGCGTCGTGGTGGCTGGGTGGGTGATGAGGGACTTGGAGTCGCCCAGGTTGTTGGAGATGTCGATGACGCGGAGTCCATCAAGCAGCGCGAAAGCGGCTTCCTTGGCCGAACGCCCGGCTGACGGCGAAAGCTCGAATGTCAGGACCGTGCCGCCGGCTTTCATCTGCTTCGCGGCGAGCTCGTACTGCGGGTGCGATTTCAGCAGCGGGTATTTGACCCAGCTGATGGCGGGCTGCCGCTCTAGCCACTCCGCGATCTTCAAGGCCGACGCGGAGCTGTGGTTCACGCGGAGCCCCATGGTTTCCAAACCCTTGGTCAGCACCCAGGCGTTGAACGCGGATAGCGAAGGTCCGGTGTGCCGCATGAGCTGCTTGACCGGGCCGTCGATGAATTCCTTGGTTCCAAGGATGGCGCCGCCAAGTACGCGACCCTGGCCGTCGATGTGTTTGGTGCCGGAGTACACGATCACGTCGGCGCCCAGCTCACCGCAGCGCTGCAGCAGGGGAGTGGCAAAGACATTGTCGACGACGACGGTCGCCCCTGCGGCATGCGCCAGTTCGCTGACGGCGGCGACGTCGACGATCTCCTGCATGGGGTTGGACGGAGACTCGAAAAACACGGCCGTGGTGGGCTCGGACAGGGCCTCACGCCACTGGTCCAGGTCGGGTCCATCAACGAATACCGTCTCCACGCCCCAGCGCGGCAGGATTTCGTTGAGGATCACGAAGCAGGATCCAAACAGGGAGCGGGCAGCCACCACGCGGTCGCCGGCAGCCAGCAGGGCACCCAGGGCGGTGAACACCGCGGACATTCCGGACGCCGTCGCAAAGCACGCTTCGGTTCCTTCCAACAGGCGGAGCCGTTCCTGGAAGGTGGCCACGGAGGGGTTGCCGTAGCGGGAGTAGACGAATCGTTCGTCCTCGCCAGTGAAGGCGCGTTCGGCAGCGGCAGCGGATTCGTAGACAAAGCCGGAGTTCAGGAAAACGGGTTCGGACGTTTCCTGGAAGTTGGTACGGTCAAGACCGCCACGGACAGCCTGGGTGTCAGGGTTCCAGCCAGCGGCGTCGGGATTGAAAGTCACTTAGTCGGTCCCCAGGTTCGTCGGTAGGCCACGGTTTTTCCAGCCATTCACGGTGCGCTCGCCGTAGCGGTCGGGTTCACCTTCAAAGCCCTCGAGGACGTTGTATGCGGTGAAGCCTGCCTGCGTTGCTGCAATGGCCGCGGAGATGGAGCGCTGGCCGGAGCGGCACAGGAAGACCAGTTCCACGCCGTCGTTTTCAGGCGCCTGTTGCCGCAGGTCCTCGATGAAGCGCGAGTTGGGGATGCCGCCGGCGAGGTTCCATTGGATGAACAGGGGATCGTTCTCCGTGGCCTTGGTGTCCGGGATGCCGATGTGGGCCCATTCGCCCTCCGTGCGGACATCCACCAGGATGGCGCCCGCTTCAAGTTTGGCCCACGCGTCCTGCGGGGTCAGATCACCTGCGTAGCTCATGCGTGCCCCTCGAATGCTTCGTCGTCGTCATTTTCAAGCTGGTCGACGGCGTCGGCCACGGCAGCGTCTGCGTTGGCGATCGCCGCGGGAAGCACGATTGCCTGGGCGACGATGACGTCCGTGCCGTTAAAGGTGGCTGCCGGACTGCCATGGAGCACATAGCCTTCGGCGAGTGCGGCGCTGATCCGCTCGCAGAAATCGCGGGTGTCCGGGCCTGTGATCAGGCGGTAGGAGAGTTTTTCTTCAGTGGGTTCAGGCATTGCTGGTGCTCCTCAGTCACGCTTGCAGTTCGAGTTGTCGATACGCCGAGTAGTCACCTGAGGCACCCCGCCGGAGAGAGGGTTGCCGACCAGCAAGTCAGGGCTTCGCGCTGGTACTCATTACTCAAGAAAAACGTAACATCCACGACGGCTGGGCTGCATGCGGCGGGGGTGTAGCCGTCGTCATGTTGCGTAATCGGCGGCTGCTGGGAGCTAGCCGGTCCTAAGCGCACGTACGGCAGCGCCGATCGTAGGAAAGAAGTGCTCGGGTGTAAATCGGGCTGCGGTCCCGAAGCGGAGCAGCTTGTCCTTGACCGGTCCTTTGAGCTCGGCAAAGACCAAGCCCACCCCCTTGCTTGACAGCCATTCGTCGAGGGTGACGAGGTCGTCCAAGGCTGTGGTGTCAATGCCTGTGATGGGTTCGGAGGCCAGGACCACATGGGAGATCCCCTCCGGATTATCGTCCAGGAGTTCGCGGACAAAGGCACCCAGAACGTGGCCGTTGCCAAAGAACAATGGAGCATCAAAACGGAGGATCATTAGCCCGGGAATGCGGTTGGCCTCAGGGTGGCGCGCTCGGTCGTGATATCCCGGCAACCCTTTTTCGGAACCCAGTTCGGCGCGGTAGGGGTCCCAGGCACGGCGAACGAAGTCCAGAAGCGCCAAAGCGACAGCAACCAAAATTCCTTGCAGGACGCCCACCGTCAGGACCCCGAGGAACGCTGCCAGCATTACCACCGATTCGCTGCGGCTCAGGCGCAGAAGGCGTCGAACCCCGGATGGGTCCGCGAGGGCGACGGCTGCAGCGATCACGACGGCGGCAAGGGTGGCCGACGGAAGGTACTGGGTCACTCCGGGAGCCAGCAGCATGAACGCCAGTACCAGCACCGAACCCACCACCCCGGTCAACTGGGACTTGGCTCCGGCATCCACAGCTACCGGGGTCCGGGAGGCGCTTCCGGACATGGGGAAGCCGCCGAACAACCCGGTAGCTGCGTTTGCGGCGCCGAGCGCCGCCATTTCCCGGTTGCCGGAGACCGTTCTGCCCTCCTTGGCGGCCAGCGATTGGGACAAGACACCAGTGTCAGCGAAGGCCATGAGTGCGATGCCCGCAGCAGCCGGCAGCAGGAGCACGGCATCGGACCAGCCGATTCCGCCGAGTGCGGGCATGGGCAGGCCCTGCGGCAGGACGCCAGTGACCTTCACGGCGTCGCCGAGGCCCCAGACCGCCGTCGCAAGGCACGAGCCGACTACCGCAAGCAGGACGCCGGGAACCTTCCATTTCAGCACCCGGGGGACCCAAATGAGGGTCAACGAGCCAATTCCCAGCAGCGCGGCCGGGAGATTTACTGTGCCATGCATTACCCCGGACGTCACATTTGCGAGCTTCTTCCAGACGTCGCCGTCGGCCTCAATTCCCAGGAAAGCAGGCAACTGGGAGAGCGCCACCAGCAATGCGATCGCGTTGAGGTACCCGAGGCGGATGGGCTTGGACAGCAATCCCGTAATGGTCCCCAACCGAAGCGCTGACCCCACGAGCATGAGGAGTCCCACCAGTATGGCCAAGAGCCCGGCAAGGGCCACCGATCTCCCAGTGCTGCCGGCCGAAAGAGGCAAAATTGCGGCCGCGATCAGCGGAGCAAGAGCGGAATCGGGCCCCAGGACCAGGACTCGGGACGGCCCGATGACGGCGTAAACCAGCAAGGGCACCACGGTTGCATAGAGCCCGGTGACAGGGGGCAGCCCGGCGGCTTGCGCATACGCCATACCTGCGGGCACCAGAAGGGCGAACAGTGCTGTCCCGGCAACGATGTCGTGGCGCAGCCATTCGCGCTTGTAGCCCTTGAGCGCCCAGACGCCGGAAAGCCGGTCCCTGACGGAACGGCGGACGGTAGGCGCACTCATACAGCGATCATTCCCGACCCTTGCTGTTTGCGGAACCCGGGCCACCTCTGAGCTCCTCCCTTTATGACGCCCCGGGAGCATAATTGACGCAGTACGTCCCCCTGTAACTTCGCAAGAAATCAGGTAGCGGTGAACGGACAGAGCAGTTCTACACTCAAGCCCATGCTGCATTTTGGATGGTTCGTGGGTCACGGATTCGGAGTCCAGGGCTGGGGGACTCCCGGCTACAGCCTGGGCTACGACTGGAAAAAGCCCGCCCTCTATCAGGAGGCCGTGTGCGCGTTCGAGCAATCCGGGCTGGACCTGTTCATCATTGAGGACTCGCTCACCGTTCCGGACACGTATGGCGGTACGGCTGAGGTTTCGCTGGCCCATGCCTCCTTTGCGCCGAAACATGATCCTTTGGCCCTCGTCCCCTACTTGCTCGCGGCCACTGAGCATCTGGGGATCGTTCCCACTGTCAGCGCTTCCTTCTACCCGCCCTTCACGGCCGCCCGGCTGCTGGCCACGTTGCAGCACTTCTCTGAGGGCCAGCTGGGCTGGAACGTGGTGACATCGGGCAGCGACCTCGCCGCGCAGAACTACGGGCTGGATCAACAGATTGAACACGACCTGCGGTACGAAAAGGCGGAGGAATTCGTCGACGTCGTGAGGCGGCTTTGGCGGAGCTGGGAACCTGGCGCCGTGCTTGAGGACGTTTCCGCCGGGGTATTCGCGGACCATACCAAGGTGCACCCGATCAACCATGAGGGCGACTTCTTCAAGGTCCGTGGCCCGCTGAACACGGCGCCCCTGCCGGAGGAACCGGTTTTGGTTCAGGCGGGGGCTTCACCCCGCGGCAAGGCCTTCGCTGGCGGGCATGCCGATGTAGCGATCGCCTTGGCACGAGGTGTGGACGGGATGAAGGCCTACCGGGACTCCATCCGCGCTGAGGCTGCGAAGGCCGGCAGGAACCCCGATGACGTGAAGGTCCTGTTTGTCCTCAAGCCCACGGTGGTCGGTTCGCCTGCGGAAGCCGAGGAACTGCGCGCCCAGAGGCGTGAGCTCACCCAACGGGATATCGACAGCCAGCTCAACTCCATCTCCTACCTCTCTGTGATCGACTTCAAGCAGTTCGACCTCGATGCCCCATTGCCTGAGCTGAGCACCAACAGCAACCAGGGCACCCTGGAGCATTTCGCCAAAGCAGCGCCGCCAGGTTCCACGCTTCGCCAGATCCTGCAGGCCCGTAGTGGCGGGGCAGGCGACTCGATTATCGGTACGGTGGGCGAAATCGCCGACTACCTCGAGGAAACCGGCTCTGCCGTGGGCGGAGATGGATTCCTCTTCTCCGGCTTCGTGGATCCGGTGACGGTGCATGGCGTGCTGGACAAACTCACCCCTGAACTGCGCCGACGGGGGCTGTTGAGGAAGAGTTATGGCAACGGTGGATTCCGGCAGAACCTCCTGGACTTCTGATGGCTAGCGATGATCCAAGAACCCTGGTGATAGGAACGGCCCCAATACGGGCGGAACGCCTAGCTCTGGCGGCCAACGATGCCTCGTTTCACGTGAAACTCAACCACGATGCGTTGACTTTGATCGGCCGCTCCCGCGAGATCCTGGAGGAGGCTGCCTCTTCCGGCCAGAGGGTCTACGGGCTCAACACCCTGCTGGGATCCGGTCGGGACACCATTGTGGAGGACAAGTCGATCCTCAGTTACCAGGTGCAGGTGGTCCGGTACCACAACAGTGGTGTGGGCCCATATCTGGACCGTGCCGCCGCCCGTGCCGTCATCCTGGCCCGGCTCGTCGGATTCAGCCGTGGTGGCTCCGGAGTTCGTCCCGACACGGCCCGCTTCTATGCCGAACTCCTGAACCGCGGCGTCCACCCCGCCATCCCGGCCGAAGGCTCGGTGGGCTCATCGGACCTCACCCAACTCGCCGCCGTCGCTGCTGTCGCCCTTGGCGAAGGTGAAGCGTTCGATGCCGACGGCACCTTGGTTCCGGGTGCCAAAGCGCTCGCCGACGCCGGGCTACAGCCCCTCACCCTCGCAGCCGGCGAGGCCCTGTCACTGGTGAGCGCCAACTCCTACTCCGTGGGCGTCGGCACCCTGGTCCTCCTGCGGTTGCGGCACGTAGCCGAACTTGCCGACGTCGCGCTTTCCCTCTCGCTTGAGGCAATCGCAAGGTACGACGGCGGTGGGAACCTCAGCCCGTTTTCGCCGGCGATCCAGGCAGCCAAGGCGGTGGACGGCCAGCGGGACTCGGCCGCTGCTGTCCGACGCCTTTTGGGCGGAGGCTGGCTGGAGGATGTTCGGCCTGGGGTTTCGGTTCAGGACGCCCTCTCCTTCCGCGCCGCACCGCAGACGCACGGGGCATTCCGGTCCCTGATTTCGGACCTGGGCAAGGCGCTGGAGGTGGAACTGAACGGTCGCGGTGACAACCCGCTGGTGGACGTCGGGTCCGGGCTGGTGGTGTCCGGCGGGAATTTCCAGCCTACGCAGTTGGCGCTGTCCTTCGAAGTGTTGCGGCTCGCTTTGGCCCATGTGGGCATTTCCAGCGAGCGGCGCATCGCCAAGTTGTACCCGCCGCAGCGGGCCATCCGGGCCAAGCACCTCGCTGCAGCCACCGACAAGTTGGGCCTTGCACACGAAGAACTGCCGGGACTGCTCTGGTACTCCGCCGCGGGGCTCCTGGCCGAACTCAAGTTCCTGGCAGCGCCGGCGACCCTTGGAGCACCAACCCTGTCTGCCGACGTCGAAGACCACTCCACCCTGGCCCCGCTCGCGTTGCAGCAACTTGAAAAGTCGTTGGAGGCCGCGGAGAAGCTGTTGGCGATTGAAGCCCTCACTGCGTCCTACTTGCTGCTCGAAGCGGGGGCCGCGCAGCCACTCGGGAAGGGGACGGGCGCCGTCGTCGGACGTTTGGCCGATGTCCTGGCGGACCGGCCGTCCGCGCCGGATTTGGTGGAGAGGGCGCGGTCTGGGCTGCGCGAGGTCGTGCAACAACTAATCGAGTCCGAAGGAGGGGAAGGATGGTGAACACCGCTATCCGCAAACACGGCGCGCACTCAGCCGAGCCGACGCCGGACGTGCTGGATGCCTCAGTCCTGGACAAGGTGGGGAACACCCCACTGGTGAAACTCGAGGCCATAGGCCGTGGGTTGGGCAGCGCCATCCACGTCAAACTCGAATCCGAGAACCCCGGGGGCTCCATCAAGGACCGCACAGCCTTGAGCATGGTCCGTGCCGCTGAACGCTCAGGGGAGTTGAAACCGGGCGCCACCATCGTGGAGAGCACCTCCGGAAACACGGGGATCGGACTGGCCCTGATCGGGCACCTCACCGGCCACCCGGTTGTTGTGGTCACCGGCGACACCATCTCACAGGAGAAGCTCGCCGCACTGCACAACTACGGCGCACGCGTGATCCTCACGGACTGGAACGCGCCCTCGGAATCGCCGGAGAATGCCCGTGCAGTGGCTGCCCGCATCACCGCAGAGACGCCCGGCGCCTGGCGGCCGATGCAGTTCGACAACCCAGCCAATCCCGCCGCGCATTACGAGAATACCGGCCCTGAAATCTGGGAACAGACGGGCGGCTTGATCACACATTTCGTGGCTAGCATCGGGACCGGCGGGACCATCAGTGGCAACGGGCGGTTCCTGAAAGAGCAGGTGGCAGCTTCACGGCCGGGCGGTCACCTGGAAGTGGTGGGCGCCGACCCCTACGGATCCGCGTACAGTGGCGGCCACCCTGGAGAAATCCTGGTGGATGGCGTGGGCAACTCGTGGCCCGAACCCGAGTGGCCCAAGGCTTTCAACCGCGGGATCGTGGACCGTTTCCTCCGGATACCCAACGACGAGGTGTACACCACGGTGCACCGGCTCCTGGACGAGGAGGGGCTCGCCCTGGGGCCGTCGTCCGGGCTTGCGGTGGCTGCAGCCCTCCGGGTGGCCCGCGCCGCGCCGCACGGTTCGGTGGTGGTTGCCATAGCCCCCGACGCCGGCACCAACTACCTGAGCAAAGCCTTCAACCCCGTTTGGCTGGCAGAGCACGGCATCCGCCTGGCTGCCGATGTCCCCGAAGCACGCAACCCCCGGGAGTAGATCCTCGCTCACGTTCCGCCCGCTTGCGGCGGACGCTCGCTCACGTTCCGCCCGCTTGCGGCGGACGCTCGCTCACGTTCCGCCCGCTTGCGTCGGACGCTCGCTCACGTGCGGCTATTTCTTGGCCACGCGTACGGGGTGCTCGCTCAGAATGGAGAGCCGATTGAAGGCGTTGATCCCGATCGCTGCCATGCAGAGGACGCTGATCTGTTCGTCGCTGTAATGCTGTCGCGCCCGCTCGAAAAGTTCAGGGCGGGGGCGCGATGTGCTCATTCGCGTGATCTGTTCGGCCACCTCCATGGCTATCACTTCAGCGGGCTCGAACAGTTGAACTTCCCGGTAGACGGCCACCAAGGAAAGCCTCTGTTCTGTTTCGCCGTACTTCAATGCCCGCCGGTGATGAAGATCCAGGCAAAATGCACAGCCGTTGATTTGCGAGGATAAGTAATTTATGAGCTCGAGGGTGCGCCGCGGAACACCTAGCCGGTCAGCTTCTTCGACGAGCTGTTGGGAATAGTGGCTGAGCGTGGCATAAAGGTCTGGCTGCTGCTTATCCAGATAGCCGGCAAGACATGGTTTCGTTTCCTGTTCGGGCATGGATGGAGCCTAACGCACCGCGCGCGGGCCAACGAAGTGAGCGAGCGTTCGGTTAAAGGGGGTGGGATGTGAGCGAGCGTTCGGTTGAAAGGGGTGGGATGTGAGCGAGCGTTCGGTTGAAGGGGGTGGGATGTGAGTGAGGGTCGGACGAGACCAGCCCCTGGGCAACCCGATCAGGTTGCTCAGGGGCTGGTCCTTCGTAACGCTAGGTCAGGGAACTGGGGGCCTAAGCGCCGACAACCTTCTTGAGCGACCGCCGTCGTCCGTACTTGAAGTAGAAGAATGCGTAGCAGGCTCCGACGAACGGTACGCCGAACAAGAGCGCCGCGACCTGGTTGGGATCAAAGGCGATGCCAATCAGCGACACCACGCACAAGGTGAAGGCCAGGATCGGGACCAAGGGGAAGAGCGGGGCCTTGTAGGGGAGCGTCGAGACGTCGCCCCCGTTCTTCACGAAGGTTCGGCGGTAGATGAAGTGTGAAGCGACAATCGACATCCAGACGCCCACCGTCGCGAAGCCGGCCACAGACACCAGCACCAAGTAGACCGTTGCCGGCGCCACAACACTGCTGATCAGGGAAGCCAGACCACCGAGCATACTGACGCACAGGGCGATCATGGGGATGCCGCGTTTGGTCAGCTTCTTGAATGCCTTGGGTGCGTGGCCTTCGTCTGCCAACGAGAAGAGCATGCGGGCACAGGAGAAGAGTCCGCAGTTGCCAGCCGAAAGCAGGGCGGTGATGATCACGAAGTTCATGATGTCCGCGGCGAAGGGGATGCCCAGCATGGAGAAGACGGTGACGAACGGGCTCTCGTCCACGCTGACTTGTTCGTAGGGGATGGTGGCCGCGATGACCACGATCGCGCCGACGAAGAAGATCATGAGCCGGATGACCGTGGTGCGCATCGCTTTGGGGATGTTCGCCCCCGGGTTGGCGGTTTCGCCTGCTGCGACGCCGATGAGTTCGGAGCCGGAGAACGCGTAGAAAACAGCCAGGCACGTAACGAACACACCCGTGAAGCCATTCGGGAACAGGCCGTTTGGAGTCGCGAAGTTCTCCCCGAACGAAGGGAAGCCGCCTGTGGCGAGGGGGTGGAAGCCCGCCAGCGCAGCGCCGCCCAGGATGATGAGGCCGACGACGGCGGCGACCTTGATGAGCGCGAACCAAAACTCTGATTCACCAAAGACACGCGATGAGATGGCATTCAGTGTGAAAAGGACTGTGGCGAAGACGAAGCACCAGATCCATACATCGACACCGGGGAACCAGCGCTGCATGAGTAGGCCCGCAGCCGTGAATTCCGAGCCCAAGGCCACTGCCCAGCAAAGCCAGTACAGCCAGGCGGTGGCGAAGCCTGTTGCAGGGCCGATGGTCCGGGCCGCGTAGATGTGGAAAGCGCCTGAAACGGGGAACGCTACGGCGAGTTCTCCGAGGCAGGCCATCACCAGATAAACCACGACAGCGCCGATGAGGAAGGCCAGGACCGCGCCCAAGGGGCCTGCGGTGGCGATCGTGTAACCGGAACTGACGAACAGGCCAGAGCCGATGACGCCACCCATTGCGATCATCACCAGGTGCCGGGCCTCCATGGACCGGCGAAGACCTGTTGACGGGGCGTCAGTCTGGGGCTGCGCCTTGGTTGCCGATGCTTCGGCTTCTGTGGGGGAGCTGAGTCCCATATTCCCTCCGGGAAGTTAGCCAGCAAAGTTTGGGTAGTGCCAGCCGGACGTGATCCAACTAACACGAGAACAAGATTCATCACATGACGGATGACCATTTCAAGGAGGATAAGGAATGCGATTGGACGCGCAGGAAGCCCTCGGCTGAGGCCAAGCGTTTCTTATCTATAAGTCACGCGAGCGATTACTCTGCTTGCGATCTGCTAGATTCCAAGCGGAGTCCCTGCGCCTTCTCCTCCGCGGGGCGGGCTTACTCGATTCCCGCGAACAGCTCGTTCAACTCGGCTGTGAGCTGCTTCCGCACCGCGGGCGTGCCGATTTCCTTGCCGTTGATGTGGTTAACGGGAGCGATCAAGCGGATGCTTGAGATTAGCCAGACAGCGTCGGCGTCGAACAGGTCCTGTGGGACGAGGGGCCCGTAGCCAAGTTCCCAACCTGCGGCTTTCGCTGCAGCGAACAGGGCGCCCTGGGATGTTCCGGGCAGAATTCCGCTGTCGTGTTGGGGCGTGATGAGGCGGCGTACGGTCTTGACCGAACCCTCGCCGTCGTCGACCTCTTCAAGGTGCGCCAGCAACACGGTGGACGTCGGACCTTCCAGGACGCGGCCGTCCGTGGAGGTGAAGATGGCGTCGTCAGCGCCCTGCTTGTGCGCGTAGCGAAGCGCCGCCATGTTGACCGCATAGGAGAGCGTCTTGGCGCCAAGCAGCAGCCAGGGTGCCCTCTCGCCGGCTTCCGTGTCGAAGCCGCGGTCCAAAAGGACGACGTCGATGCCCGTCTCGCGCTGTCGGCGACTGCCCGCGGGGGACGGCGAAGCCTGTACCCAACACGTGGGGTTTGCCGCGCCTTCAACGCCGCGGGTCACAATCAGCTTCACGACCACCTCATCCTCCTCCGGCGTCGGGGCCGGGTGGAGGTGGCGGAACTCGGTAATGGCAGTGTCGATTGCCCTGCGCCAGGCGTCCTGCTCCGGGAGTGCCAGATCGAGTGCTGCAGCGGACCCACCCAAACGGTTCAGGTGTGCCTGCACTTTGCGGGGGCGTCCTTGGACCGCCAACAGCGATTCGAACACTCCATCGCCACGTGTGGCACCCAGATCCGTTGCCATGAGCTGGGGTTGGCTGGAATCGGCAAGACGGCCGTTTTCGAACGCGGGATCCAGGAAAACCAGGACCGTGGGGGCAGGTGAAGTCATGGTCCCAGCTTAGTGCCGGGCCATTGAATATGACTTTGCCGGATAGGCTGTGGTCACTGTTGTTCACGGAACGTGGGGGTTGGTCGGTGCTCTTTCCTTTTCCTTTTGGCCAGGAGTGGACCTGGTTATTGGGTGTCTGGGCCATTGTGGAAGTCGTCATGCGCATTGTGCTGCTTGGCATCATTCCCGGCAATCGTCGTCCCACCACGGCCATGGCATGGCTTCTGGCTGTGTTCCTCATCCCATCCGTCGGCTTTGTCCTGTTCCTTCTCTTCGGAAACTTCAAGCTGTCAAAGCGCAGGCGGGAGCAGCAGGAAGAAGTTAACCGCCGGGTCCGCGCAGTAACTTCCGACCTTTCCGATCCCGTGAGCGTCTACTCCGGCCCCGAATGGGTGAAATCGGCAGGCGAACTCAACCATCGGCTCGGATCGTTGCCCATGGTTGACGGCAACAAGGTAGAGCTCATTCCTGGCTACGAAGAGTCCATTAAGGCCATGGCTGAGGCAGTCAGGGGCGCCAACAGGTACGTCAATGCGGAGTTCTACATCATGAGCAGCGACTCCGTTACGGACGAACTGCTGACGGAGTTGGAAAAAGCCGCCGAACGTGGCGTCACTGTCCGGCTGCTTTTCGATCACATCGGCACACTCCGGGTCAAGGGCTACCGCCGGTTGATACGTAGGCTCAAGGCTGGAAAGATCCAGTGGCGGCGGATGCTCCCCCTGCTTCCGATCCATGGCCAGTGGCGGCGCCCGGACCTCCGGAACCACCGCAAAATCATGGTGATTGACGGCATGGTTGCCTTCACGGGCTCGCAGAACCTGATCGAACCGTCGTACAACAACCCCAAGCACCGCAAGGTGGGCCGCAAATGGGTTGAGCTCATGTCCCGTCTCGAAGGTCCGATCGTGGCAACCCTCAACGTCGTGTTTGCGACAGACTGGCTCAGCGAGACAGACGAATCCCTGGAAGACCAGCTTCGGCTGCCCTCCCAGCCTTCTCCGGGCAAGGTCACGGCACAGGTGGTTCCCAGTGGTCCAGGTTTTGCAACAGAGAACAACCTCCGCCTGTTCAACACCCTGATCTATTCCGCGCAGCACAGGATCTCCATCTGCAGCCCGTACTTCGTTCCGGATGACTCGCTGCTCTACGCCATCACCACCGCGGCACAGCGGGGCGTGGACGTGGAGCTATTCGTCTCCGAGAAGGGCGACCAGTTCCTGGTCCACCACGCGCAACGCTCCTACTACGAGGCCCTCCTGGGTGCCGGGGTACGCATTTACCTGTACCGGGCACCGTACGTCCTCCATGCCAAGCACTTCACCATTGACGACGAAGTGGCAGTTCTTGGTTCCAGCAACATGGACATGCGCTCCTTCTCCCTGAACATGGAGGTTTCGGTGATGCTGTTGGGCGCCGAAACCGTGAACCTCATGCGCGCCGTGGAGTCCACGTATCGCGAGGTGTCCCGTGAGCTTATGTTGGAAGACTGGGTTGATAGGCCCCCGCTGGCCAAGTATGTGGATAACGTGGCCAGATTGACGGCCACCCTGCAGTAGCCCTCAACAGGTATCAGCCAGGGAACTCCGCCCCCAGGGTGGAAAGCACGCCGTACGCCTTAGTCCGGATTTCCTCGTACTCGTCGTCGGCCAGCGAATCCGCTGTGATGGCCCCGCCCACGCCCAGGCTCAGGGTTCTCCCGCCTGCACCGGAAGGGTTTACCACCAGTGTTCGGATCACCACGGCGAGGTCCGTTGCGGCGTTCAGCGAGAAGTAGCCGATAGCTCCCGAGTAGATCCCCCGTGGCCCCGACTCGAGGTGGTCAAGGATGTCCATGGTGCTGATTTTGGGCGCGCCCGTCATCGACCCCGCAGGGAAAGCGGCCGCTACCGCTTCCGCCCGGGGAGCCCCCGGATTGAGGTGGGCATCCACCGTGCTCACCATTTGGTGGACCGTGGCGTAGCTTTCGATCGCGCACAGCCGGCTTACAGTGACCGAACCGGGGATGGCGAAGTGGCTGAGGTCGTTGCGCAGCAGATCCACGATCATGATGTTCTCCGCGCGGTCCTTCAGCGAGGTCTCCAGGTCATGCTGCAACGCTGCGTCTTCAGCGGGGTCGGCACTGCGCCCGCGCGTGCCCTTGATCGGTTCGGCGCGCATGCCGCCGTCGGACAGGATGCGAAGGAACCGTTCGGGCGACGTGCTTGCGACCACCAGTTCGCCGAACCGCAGGTAGCTGGCAAATGGTGCCGGGTTCCGGCGTCGAAGGTTAAGGTACGCAATCCAGGGGTCAAGGTCGCCGGCGGGGGCTTCGAGGGTGGTCGTCAGGCACACCTCGTAGGTGTTGCCTTCGGAGATTTCGTGTTGGGAGGCCGCGATTTTCCGCTTGTAGTCGGTCGCGGAGTCGCGGCTGACGAATTCGGGGACAATCCCCGAGGAGGCGGCGACGGCGGCGGCCGCCGGGACAGCAGCAGCCCCGACTGCGACGCGTGCTTCGTGGAACCATGCGTCGGCGTCGGGCGCATCCAGCGCGAGAAGCCACGCGGTTTGTTCGCGGTGATCGAGGACGACGGCCCGTCCAGCGAAGAGGAGCGCAGCGTCAGGGGTTTCGGACTGGACGTCGCTCCCGCCGGTTTCGCGTTTGAGCTCGTACCCAAGGTATCCGAGCCAGCCGAGCGTGAACTGGCCGTCGTAACCGCGGGGTGCGCGGACGGCCCGGCGGCCCCACACGGAGTCGAGCCAGCGGAAGAACGTCCCGGATGTGGTCACCGTGGCGGAGCCCGCTGTTACTTGCGTGGCCCCGGACCGGTGGGTTGCCAGCTGGCCGTAAGTGCCGCCGTCGTCAGCCAAAATGCTGAAGCGGCTGCGTGCCGCGGCCTGTGCCGTCCCTGCAACTGACGACGCGTTGGAGGAGTCGAGCCAGACGGCGTTGGCGGACTTGCCGTAGAGGGACTCGAAGAGCTGGGCTGCGTCAGGCATGCTGTCCACCCGCTCGGAGCGCAACTGGAGTCCGCGGCGGGCACTGAGTTCCGGCGCGAGGATTGCCGCCAGGGATGGCAGATACATGAGGGCCTGCAGGACGTCGTCAGGTGCACTGCCATCGGCGAGGTTGAGGACGTGGACGTCCGCGGCGCTGGCCGCCGGGTCCGATTCCAGCCATGCGTCTTCCTGCGCAGCCCAGCTGTCCCAGTACGGTTCGTAGGTACTTCCGTCCCGCGTCAAGGCCCGACGACGGCGGTCGTCACCGGGGGACTCGACCCACACCACGGCGTCCAACATCGGCCGGGCAGCCTCAGCAGCGGCACCCACGCCTTCCACGATCACGATCTCGGCGGGCAGGGTGACTTTCAGGCCGCCGTCGTAATGGCGTTCCCAATCCCAACTGGTCCATTCGGCAGCGAGGCCGGCATTCAGCGGCGGGAGGACAGTGGCCACGTAACGTTCGATGCCCGGCATGAGGCCGTTCCAGCCGGGGTAGATGTCCTCCAGGTGGAACAGTGAGACTTTGTGGTGCTGCCGCAACCTGGCCGCCAATTCGACGGCCAATGTGGTTTTTCCTGCGCCGGACCTGCCGTCAACAGCGATGATCACGGGTGCAGGGGTCATGACATAGAGGTTACCTGCTGGTGCTCGCCGGATTCGGCCTCCACCTGGGGACCGATGGCTGTTTTGACATGTTGCACGATCCCCGGGATGGCGTCCTTGATGAGGGTCCAGGTGGTGTCGAAGTCCGTGTGGCCCCCATACCAAGGGTCTTCGATGCCCAGATCGAGGGAGCTGCGCCCGGCCACGTGCGGATCGAAGCTGCGCAGCATCCTGACTTTTGCCAACGATCCGGCGTCCGGGGCGCCTTCCTGGAGCCACCCGAAATGATCGACGTCCAGGGCGAGGATGAGGTCCCGCTCAGCGAACCATTCTTGCCGCCATTTGCGGGCAACATGGTCTTCTGAGGCGATGTGTTTGGCGGATAAAACCCTGGCCGCACGGGGGTCTATGGGGTGCCCCACCTCGTAACCGGTGGTGCCGGCTGAATCCACCACCACAACGTCGCTGAGTCCTTCCGCTGCGAAGGCTTCGGTGAGCATGAGCGCCGCCATGGGCGAGCGGCAGATGTTTCCAGTGCAGACCGTGATGATGCGGTATGGGCTCGACGTTGAGTACATGAAGCAAGCATGGGTGATCCCACCCCCTCTTGGCTAGGGGCTACTTCACAAGCGAGTCACTTTTGATGTCAAACCTGTCACAGGGCCGCTGAAGTCAGGCTGTTGCCGGTTCGGTTGCTGCCGCTTCGGCGGCCAACGCTGCGGCCATCAAGCGGACGGTACGTACGACGGCAGCGCGCCGCCTTTCGGTGCGGCCCGGGTTGTCGCCGGCCATGAGCCCGTCGAGGGCCGGCAGTACGGGAGCGGAATCGCACAGGCTGACGATGGTGATGAGGAGATCGCCCGCGTCCTCCCGGGAGATGCCGGGGAGGGCTGCGATGGTGCTGTTGACCTTCGATGCGCAGTTGGCCATCCGCTTGGGCAGGCCCACGACGTCGGCGCCCCGTTCCAATCCTTCCCAGAACAGCAGGCGCGGGGCGGTGGCGTCCACCTGGTGGTGATCGAAAAGCCTCCCGGCGTAATCAGCCATGGCTTCCGGTCCGCTGCCCTCGATGGGGACCTCATCCATGAGGTTGGTCAGGGCGGTGACGATCACGGCGTCGAACAAGGCGTTCTTGTTGCCGAAGTACTGGTAGATCCGCTCTTTGTTGACGCCGGCTTCCGCGGCGATGCGGTCAATGCGGGCGCCGGCCAGTCCACGCGCGCAAAACTCTGTGGTGGCCGCGCTGAGCAGCAGCCCCTTGGTTCGCTCTGTGTCCCATGCCATAGAGTCATCTTAGCATTTTCCAACTATGTGGTTGTAATTTTTCTACGGCACGGGTTATGGTGATTCCAAGCCAATTTGCAACTATCTGGTTGGAGAATCCGATGACCACCGAAGCAACGCCCATCACCACAGAAGCGGAGCCCGTCGCAGCTCTCGCGACCGCGTCGGCCCGTCCCCAAGGTCCGTCCGTTCACATGCGGGCGCTCATCACCTGGCTCGCCATCTTCCCGCTGGTCTCCATTGGCATGCTGCTGCTGGGCCCCTTCATGGAACCGTGGCACCCTGTCCTTCGGGCACTCATCCTGACCGCATTCGTTGTTCCCACGGCTGTCTACCTGGTGGTTCCGCGGATGCTTGCGGGCCACGGCGTCCTCAGCCGTAAGATCGCCGCGCGCTCAGCCCTCCGCGCAGCCCGCAAGTCCGCTTAACCCAACTAGGGGACAGTAACGGCTCCACTGAGTGCCCAGTGGAGCCGTTGCTGTCCCCTAGTTGGGTGGGAGGCTGGGACTAAGCGCCCCGCAGTTCCTCAACCTCAGCGGCACTCGGGTACGCGGCCTGCGTGCCCTTCTTCGTGGCAGCAAGCGCGGCTGCCACTGAAGCGAACGCCGCGGCATGAGCCAGGGAATCTCCAGCTGCCAGGCGCGCAGCGACAGCACCCGTAAAGGCGTCGCCGGCTCCCGTGGTGTCGACGGCGGTCACGCGGGTAGGGGCGATACGGGTGATCTGATCCTCAGCACCATGTGCCAACGAATCCAGGACAACAGAGCCCTGGGCGCCAAGGGTTACCAATACCCGCTGCAAGCCCCTGTCAGCGAACTGGCTGCGGACTGGCTCCCATGCCCCCGCGCCAGCCTCAGCGTCAGGAATGTCCGCTTCCGAACCCAGGAACAGCGAAGCCTCGTGCGCATTTACCAGCAACACGTCGCTCAACCCGGCCAGTTCCTCCGGCACCTCGGCGTAAGGCGAGAGGTTCAGCAGGACTGTAGCTCCGGCGTCGTGCCCTGCTTGAGCGGCGGCCACCACGGTATCGATGCCCACCTCCAAGCAAAGGCACACCACGGCGGCGTCGCTGAAAGCAGCAGGCTCGACGTCGGCCGGGGTCAGGGTGCCGTTGGCGCCAGCCGAAATGATGATGCTGTTCTCGCCGCTCGCGTCCACTGAAATAACCGCGACACCGGTGGCAACATCCGCACGGAGGACGCGGGACACGTCCACACCGGCACTGGCCGTCGAGTCCAGGAGCATGGTGCCGTTGGGGTCCTCGCCCACGGCTCCGATCAGGGTGACCTGGCCGCCGAGCTTGCTGGCAGCCACTGCCTGGTTGGCGCTCTTGCCGCCGGGATTCACCGCAAAGCCGTTGCCGTGGACTGTTTCGCCGGGTTTCGGGAGACGGTCCGTGTAGATGGTGAGGTCCGCGTTGAGGGAGCCGACGACGACGATCCCCGCCTTGGGTGCGCCGCTCACACCGTCACCTCAGCATCTTCGGTTACTTCTGCGTCCACCGGCTTGGGGATCAGGAGCGACGCGGCGAAGGCAGCCAGGGTGATCGCAAGGCCCACCACAACCACCGTCAGGTACGAGGCTTTGGTGTCGTTCAACGAGGCGGTGGCGACCAGCACAGCGGGCAGTACCAGGAAGCTCAGCCCCGCGCCGAGGTTGAAAGCTCCCGCGTTCATGCCGGGGAGGAAGCCAGGGTTGCCCTTCGGTGAAAGGACCACGCCGAGTCCGTTCAGCATGATGTTGACGGTACCGGCGTACATGATGCCCAGCAAAGCCGTGCCAAGAATCATCATCGGCAGGCTACTCAGTCCGAAGAACGCGATGATGGCCAGGGCCACAAGGCTGCCGATGAGGCCGATGCGGAGAACCTTGGTGTACCCGAGGACCGGAGCAAGCCGGCCGCTGATGGGACCGAAGATCCAGCCAAGGAGTGCATAAGGGGTCAGGATCATGAGCGACATCTCGGTAGGCCCGACGCCGAAGCCGGGATCGGCTGCCTGAACGTACGCCGGGACGATGCCGTTGATGACCGCGAAGATACCGGTCATGGTCAGCGTGGTGGTCAGGAGCGGAGCCCACGTGGAGCGCTGGCGCAGGTGCACGGTTTCCACCATGGGCTGCTTTGCCCGCTTCTCGACGGTCCAGAACGCGAAGAACGCGACGGCGGCAATCACCGTCAGGAAGATCGCGAGGGTCAGGGTGCCGGCGTCGAAAGCCGTGGCCAGCTTGGAGCCCTCGTTCAGGGCCGTCAGCAGTGCGCCCACGGCGATCACGATGAAGAAGACGCCCAGCCAGTCCATGGTGGTGCCAGCTGCAGGCTTGCTTTCGCCGGCCAGGAATGCAATCAGGACGGTGGCAACGACGGCCAGTGCGACCATGAGCCAGAAGATGCTCCGGAAACCAAAGTTCTCTGCGAAGTAGCCGCCAACAAACGAGTCGACACCGGCCACGCCGCCGTTGACTGCCGTGATGAGGCCCATGAGCGTTCCATACTTGCGCGGGTTGCTTACTGCCGAGCGAAGCATGATCAGGCAGAGCGGAACCGTGGGCCCGCTGACGCCTTGGATGATGCGGCCAACAAAGAGCCAGGTAACGTCCGGGGCCATTGCTGCGATGACGGAGCCGACCGCCATCAGGACCATCATGCCGACCAGGATCTTCTTGCGGCCAACGATGTCGCTCAAACGTGGCAGGAAGAGGGAGAACAGGGCGGCCGCGGTGAAGAACCACGTCTGGGACAGGCCGATGGTTGCCTGGTCCGTGTTGAGTTCGTTGCCCATGGTGACCAGGGCGGGGCTAAGCATGGAGGCGTTGAGCTGGAAGGCTACGCAGGCTGCCAGCAGTGCCACCATAAGGGCGGTGACGTTGCCGCGGGCGGACTTTGTTTTAGTGAGCGTGGACATCAGTTGGACTCTCCTGCCAGGACCGCTTCGGCAACAATGGTGGCGTCAGCGCCGCCGTCGTGCGTTGGTTCGCCGATCCTGACAATCGCGTCGGTGACCAGGTCCCAGAACTTCTTGTGGTCCAGGTCGACGGCGACCGATGTGTGGCAGTCCTCCGGGGCGGGTGCGCGGAAGTCAGCCACGGTCATGCCGAGGGTGAGCTTGCCTTGAAGTTCGACGTCAACGGGGACCTTGCGCGTGGTCATGACCGTGGGGTCGATGACGTACGCGACGGCGCAGGGATCATGCACCGGCGGGAAGTCGAAGCCCTGGGCGTCCTTGTAGGTCTTCTTGAAGAATTCCATCAGTTCAAGGACGAACTTGGCGGGTTTGGTGCCGATCTTGGCGATCCTGTCCACAACCTCGTCCGTTGCCAGCGCTTGGTGCGTCAGGTCGAGGCCAACCATGACAACGGGCCACTTTTCGTTGAAGACGATGTGCGCAGCCTCAGGGTCGATGATGATGTTGAACTCGGCCACCGCGCTCCAGTTTCCCACGTGGTAGCCGCCGCCCATGAGGACAACTTCCTTCACGCGCTCCACGATGCGGGGCTCCTTGCGGGCCGCCATGGCGATGTTTGTCAGGCCCGCGGTGGGGACCAACGTGACGGTGCCAGGCTCGTGGGCCATGACGGTTTCAATGATGAGGTCGACGGCGTGGCGCGGGTCCAGTTCGATGGCGGACTCGGGCTGCTCAGGACCATCCATGCCCGAATCGCCGTGGATGCTGGGGGCGGTCTCGATGGTGCGGACCAAAGGGCGGTCGCAGCCTGCGGCGAAGGGGACGCCAGTGATGCCGGCAATGGTTGCCACCGAAAGGGCGTTGCGGGTGACCTTCTCGAGGGTCTGGTTGCCCACCACCGTGGTCACTGCGAGCAGTTCGATGTCCGGGTTGCCGTGAGCCAGCAGCATTGCTACGGCGTCGTCATGGCCAGGGTCGCAGTCAAGAATGATCTTCTTGCGTGTGTTGGGATCCACGTTTCTCTCCACGTCATTGGGGCCTGCCAGGTACTTGCCCGGGGCAGGGCGCTAAGCATTCAGGGGTGATTCTGGCACCGTTTCCGGCGTTACGTCAAACGCTTAACGTGGTGACTGTCCGGAATACGTCAAGCGCTTGATGCCTTCTCGCAGGTCAGGGCGGGATAACAACGCTACGATCGATGCATGGAATCCCTGGATCGGCGCCATGTACGCGCGCCACGAGTGACCGCCGCGATGGTGGCCGCCCGAGCCGGCGTTTCCACGGCGACCGTATCGCTGGTGGCCAACGGCAAGACGCAGGGTCGCGTATCCGATGACAACATCTCCCGCGTTCGCACGGCCATTTCCGAGCTTGGTTACGTAGTGGACAGCATCGGCAGCTCGCTGGCCCGCGGGGTCAGCTCCATCGTCATCCTGGTGACGCCGGACGTGTCCAACCCGTTCTTTGCCAACGTGATCGCCGGCGTGCGGGAATCGCTGGGTGCCGAATACCAGTTGCTGCTGTCAGTGACCGACGCCGGGGAGTCGCCGCAGGCCTCCGACGTGCGCAAATTGTTGGCCCTCCGCCCGGCGGGCCTGCTGGTGGGCGCGCCCAGTGCAGGGTTCCTTGAAGACCTCTCCGCGGCCGCACCCCTGGTGCTCCTGGACGCCCCCGGGCTAGAGAGCTTCGCGCCGTCCGTCAACCTCGATGTAGCCCAGGGTGCCCGCGAACTGGCCCGGCACTTGGCTTCCTCCGGACACACGAGGGCGGCGTATGTAGACGGCATCACTGGAACGGCCACGTTCCAGTTGCGCCGGGAAGCTTTCCTCGAGGAAGCCGCTTCCCTTGGCCTGGTGGTCTCGCAGGAGCACATCATCAGAACAGCGATCGACGTCGGTGCTGCCGCCGCCGCGTTTGCCGCCGCCTGGCCGGGATGGCAGCGTGAGGGGGTGACCGCCGTCGTCTGCGGTACCGATACGCACGCCTATGGAATGCTGCAGGAGGCGCGGGTGGAGGGGGTCCGCATCCCCGAAGAATTGGCTGTGGCCGGCTTCGACGACTTGCCCTATTCGGCTACCAGCAACCCCAGCCTCACCAGCGTCCACCTGCCGGCGACCCCCTTGGGACGCAAAGCGGGGGAGCAGCTGCGCGGGCTCATGGAGGGCCGTGAATTGTCGGAGCCGCATGTGACCTTGGAGAGCTCGCTGGTAGTGCGGGGTTCTACGGTCTCCAGCTGATCCTGGCTAGTGGATGACTGCCAGCAGGATGCCCACCAGCACGAACAAGCAACCGAAAATGCGGTTGAGGACCTTCTGGCCACGTTGGTCGTGGGTGAAACGCTGGAACGAACGCGCTGCAAGGGCGAAGAAGAACCACATCACCATGATGTCGATCGCCAAAACTGTGGCGGTCAGCACCACGTATTGCTGGACCAACGGCTGGTCCGGGCGGATGAACTGCGGCATGAAGGCCAGGAAGAAGACAATGGCCTTCGGGTTCAGCAGGTTGACCCAAACGCCCCGCTGGAACATGGATAGTGCGGGTTCGTTCTTCTTGTCCTCAACCTGTTCTTCGTCCAGATCGGGTTTCCGAAGGAACTGCCGGATGCCGAGGTACACCAGATAGGCCGCGCCCGCGTATCGGATCACATTGAAGATGACCGGCGAGTTGGAAACCAGGACACCCACACCCAGGGCCACGATCAGGATATGGATGACCAACGCCACCTGCTGGCCCAGAATGCCCCAAATGGAACGTCGGAAGCCGGAGTTGAGCGAGTTGCTCATGGTGAAGATGGCACCCGCGCCGGGAGTGAAACTGATCAGGGTGCCGGCACCAACCAAGGCCAGCCAGAGAGAAAATTGCACCACCTCAGCTTATGCCGGTGAAGGGAGTGGTTGGGACGCGTGCCGTCACCACCCACTTTGCCGGTGTCGGGCGGGGAATGCGCCCGAAATAGGTTGATTTCAGCAGCTGCCAAGTCCAAAGAAGGTGGTGAAGGTACAGCCAAGGCCCGCGTCCATGGGGCAGACTGATCCCGTGAGCGGAATCCCGTGGGTGTTGCACGTTGACCTGGACCAGTTCATTGCGGCGGTCGAGGTACTGCGGCGGCCCGAGCTGGCGGGCAAACCGATCATTGTGGGCGGCAGGGGAGATCCCACAGAAAGGGCTGTGGTGTCCACGGCATCCTACGAAGCAAGGGCCTACGGAGTTGGCTCAGGGATGCCCCTTCGCGTAGCGGCCCGGAAAGTCCCCGAAGCCATCATCCTGCCGGTCGACCAGAAAGCTTACCTTGCAGCATCAGAGGTGGTGATGGCGACTCTGCGGGAACAACCGGGTGCAACGGTTCAGGTGCTCGGCTGGGACGAGGCCTTTGTTGGCATCACAACGGAGGATCCCGAAGCCTACGCAGGGCAGATCCAAGAAGCTGTACTGGAACAGACCCGGCTTCACTGCAGTATCGGCATCGGCGACACCCTGGTCCGCGCAAAGAACGCCACCGACTTCGGCAAGCCCGCCGGGGTGTTCAGGCTGACCAAGGAAAACTGGCTGGAGGTCATGGGAGACAAGCCAACCAAGGAACTGTGGGGTGTTGGAAGCAAAATCTCACAGCGCCTCGCGAAGCACGGCATCACCACAGTCAACCAACTCGCCGCGGCAGACCCGCAGGACCTGGTGCCGGAGTTCGGCCCCAAGATGGGGCCGTGGTACGCACAGCTGGGGCGCGGCGAAGGCGCCACGGAAGTCGACGATACTCCCTGGGTGGCCCGCGCCCACGGTCGCGAAACCACCTTCCAGCAGGACCTCACCGAACCGGACCAGGTGGAGGCCGCCGTCAAGGAACTGACGGCCCGCGTCCTCGAGGATGTTGCAGCCGAGGACCGGCCAGTGGTGGGCCTTACGCTGAAAGTCCGCTACAAGCCCTTCTTCACCAAGACCTATGCGAGGAAGATCCCGGAGACCTTCAGCCGTGACGACGTCCTGACCCAGGCCTTGGAGCTCACCGGAAAAATCGAGCCGGACCGCCCGATCAGGCTGCTCGGACTGCGCGCCGAAATGGCCATGCCCGACGACGCCCGGAAGGGACACACTCCCACCCGGAGCGGTTGGTGAAAAACAGGTACGACGCCGGCCTGGCGGCTACCAGCGCGGGTGAATCGCTTCGCGGAAGTAGCGGTCGTAGATGTCCCGCACTCCATCTGCCAATCCAGCCCCGACCACGGGCATCTCCCCAGCCTCGGCGTTGATCCGGGCCTGCTCCGCGGACCGAGCTCCGGGGATCACGGAAGTGACGCCATCTTGTGCCACCACCCAGGCGAGGGCCGCTTGGGAGCTGGTGACGCCGTCGGGAACCAATGCACTGAACTCCTGGGCGGCTTTGACGCCAGTTTCGAAGTCGACGCCCGAGAAGGTTTCCCCCACATCGAAGGATGATCCGTCGCGGTTGTAGTTGCGGTGGTCGTCAGCCGGGAACTCAGTTGCAGCCGTGTATTTTCCGGACAGCAAACCCGAGGCCAGGGGAACCCGGGCGATGATGCCCACGTTGGCCGCCTTCGCTGCGGGCAGCACCTCATCGAGCGGCTTCAGGCGGAAGGCGTTGAGGATGATCTGCACGGAGGCGGTGTTCCCGCGCTTGATGGCTTCGAGGGCCTCGTCTGTCCGTTCGACGCTGACCCCGTAATTGCGGATGGCCCCTTCACTGACCAGCGTGTCGAGTGCGTCGTAGACTTCGTCGCGGCTGTAAACGGCGGTGGGCGGGCAGTGCAATTGGACGAGGTCCAGGGTGTCCTGTTGGAGGTTGCGCCGCGACCGGTCTGTCCACGCTCTGAAGTTCTCGAGAGTGTAGTTTTCGGGCACCTGGTCAACGCGGCGGCCCATCTTGGTGGCTACGGTGATGTCCAGGCCAGGGTTGGCGCGGAGGAATTTTCCGATGATTTCCTCGCTGCGGCCATCACCGTAAACGTCTGCGGTGTCGAAGAAGGTGACGCCGTGGTCCACGGAAGCCTTAAGCACGGACACCGCATCTTCTTCGCTGACATCCCCCCAGTCCGCCCCGAGTTGCCAGGTGCCAAGCCCGACGGTTGAGACGGATCGGCCGGTCTTGCCAAGTATGCGCTGTTCCATGGGTTCGACTATAAGGGTTCTTCCTTTGTTAGCGCTGCCATTTGGCACAGAAGATGCCACTGCTCCGGAATCCTCAGCGCGGGGAACGCCGATTGCGCGCTTGGCGGGCCAGCTGAATGAACCCATAAACGAAAGCAGCTTGCACAAGCACCATCAATCCCAGGAGCAGCCACTGACTCCGGGCAATGAAGACTACGGCGCCTGTGATGACCAGCGTGGTTCCCAGAATAAGGGCATACACGGCGAATCCAAGGGCGACTTTCGCGCTGCGCACACCCGTTCTGAAGCCGAAGCCCGCAGGTTCGTTGTCTGGATGGCCGCCCATGGGATCTGGGCGGGCAGGTTTGAGGTTGTCGAATTCTGCCCAGAGGTCCGGGTCCGGATTGCTCACGTCTTCATCATCCCTCAGCCTTCCGGTTTGGTGAACCAACCCAGGCATGGGACGGCCGATGGTTGCGGCAGCCGTGAGCCAGTAACTAGTATCTGGCCACGAAGGGGTAGAGCTCCATACCCACCATTGAACTGATGTTGGAGACCGTGATGCCTTCCTGGGGGTTCAAAGCCTGCACCACCTGCCCGTTCCCCAGATAGATGGCCACATGGTAAAAGTTGGACGGCGAACCCCATACCAAGAGGTCTCCACGCCGCGCCTGGGAGAGCGGGACATGGACGGGCGCTGCGGCATATTGCTGCGAGGCGGTACGCGGCAGTCGCATCCCGGCTGTGGCAAAGGCGGCCTGCACCAGTCCTGAGCAGTCAAACCCGTAGGGTCCGGTACCGCCCCACTGGTAGTAGAACGGCGAACCGACCTTACCCAGGGCGACGGAAATTGCTGTTTCGTAAGACCCGCTGGATGGCACAGACGGCGGCGCAGGTGCTGGGGCGGGTGCTGGGGCTGGCTCGGGTGCCGGTGCCGGTGCTGGAACGGGAGGCGCGGCGGGTCCTTGGACCGGGGCTGCCGGGACCGGGGCTGCCGGAGCCGGAGCAGCGGGTCCAGACGTGTCCGGCGACGTTGCCGGATTCCGGGGAGCCTGATCCTGCTCTGCCTTGTCGGTGCTGGCGGTCAGTGCCGCGAGCCGTGCCTCTTCGCGCTGCCGGTCCAGGGCATCAACCCTGGCCGACTCAAGCTCAACAGTGGAGTTGCGGAGCTGGGCCAGCTGGTCCACCAAAGTGGTCCGCTGCGCTTTCGCGTCGGCCACAGCCTTGACCTGCGCCGCGTTGGCCTGGTCAGCCTGTGTTTTGCGCTGTTCCGCTGTCTTGGCCGCGTCGTCCGCGGCTTTGGTGGCGTCATCCGCAGCTGCTGACAGGGACTTGGATGCGGCGGCGGCGCTGACGGCAACTTCAAGATCGCGGTTTCGCCTGGCTGAGAGGGCCTCCAGCGTGGCGGCCTGCTGGAAGCTTTCACTGCCACCGGCCAGCGTGACGAGTGCGGGATTCAGTCCACCGTTGCGGTACAGGTCACCGGCGATCTGCCCCACTTGTTTGCGCGTCCTGTCCTGCTGTTCCCGGGCGGCAGAGGCTTGGGCGCGGGCTGTAGAGGCGGTTTTGGTCCTTTGCTGCAGCTCCACCAGGGCCTCGCTGTAGGCGTTGTTGGCCTGCATGGCAGCCGTGGAGGCAACCTGCTGGTCAGCGGCTGCGTCTGCGAGGGTCCGCTCAATGGAGGCGACCTGGTCCGCCGTCGCCGCTTCATTGGCTTTGGCCGCCGCGATCTCCTCAGGCGAGGGCACGTCCGGAGACGCCCGGACAGTGAGGGGGGTAGTTGTTGCGGGTACAGCCGCTGAGGGAGTTACCACTGCCCCGAAAAGGACGACGACGGCGCACAGCACCGCGGTCCCGCGGGCGGATCGGGATAAAGCCATGTACAGAAACCTCGAAACGGGACGGGGGAGCGAGATTCTGGAGGAGGCGCGACTGCGACCCTCAGATGCTCTCGGCAGTCCTGAGGTTACGTGAGCGCTTGCACATTGGCAACAGCAGTCACACCAGTAACATAAACCACAATGTTGTGATTTCGGCCGACACGACGGGTGTGTCGTGGGTCAAGCTCCGCCGGTACCCAGCCCCGCTACTTTTCCCAACAAGTACCGCCGCTCCTGCAAGCTGGCAGTCTTTTTCGCGGCGCTGAGGTAGGCGGCGCGGGCTTCGGCGGGGGAGCCGGCCATCTCCAACAAGTGACCCCGGACTGCGTCCAAGCGGTGTGAGCGGCCAAGCACGGAATCCAATCCGTCCAGCAGCTCAAGCCCGGCGGCTGGCCCGTCAACCATGGCCACGGCAACCGCCCGGTTCAGGGTAACTACCGGGCTGGGCGCCACGGCTTCAAGGACTGTGTAGAGCGCCAGGATCTGTGACCAGTCGGTCGCGGCGTCTGTTGCTGCTTCGGCGTGCACTGCGGCGATCGCGGCTTGAAGCTGATAGGGACCTGCACGGCCGCGTCCGAGCACGGAAGAGAGCAGGGCGATACCTTCCTCGATTTGTTGGTGGTTCCACAGGCTCCGGTCCTGCTCCGCCAGCGGTACCGGAGTCCCGTCCGGCAGCGTTCGGGCGGCCCGCCGCGAATCGGTGAGCAGCATGAGCGCAAGCAGGCCGGTGGCCTCCAGCTCCGACTGCGCAGCAGCAACCAGCAACCGCGTCAACCGGATCGCCTCGGTGGTGAGGTCTTCGCGCTGCAGCGACGCCCCGGAACTCGCAGCGTAGCCTTCGTTGAAGATCAGGTACAGGACGTGAAGTACGACGCCGAGCCTCGCCTTCTGCTCCGAAGGCGGCGGCATGGTGAACGTGGCTCCAGCCTTCTGGATCCCCTGTTTCGCCCGGCTGATGCGTTGTCCCATGGTGGCTTCGGGGACAAGGAAGGCTGAGGCGATTTCCGCCGTCGTAAGTCCGCCAACTGCCCGTAGCGTTAGGGCGAGTTGTGAGGGTGCCGTGAGCGCCGGGTGGCAGCAGAGGAACATCAAGGTGAGGGTGTCATCTGTTGCCGGAGCGGAGCTGTAGGACAAGTCGACGTCCATGGCGGCGACGCGTTCCTCGCGGGAACGTCGTGCGCTTTCGCTCCGGTAAAAGTCCACCAAGCGGCGGTTGGCGACGGCCATCAGCCACGCTTTCGGGTCGCGCGGCAACTCGGATGGCCACTGCAGGGAGGCCTCCAGCAAGGCTTCCTGGACTGCGTCCTCACAAGCGTCGAACTGCCCGTGCTTGCGTACCAGCACGCCGAGGACCTGCGGCGCCAGCGTGCGCAGCAGGTCCTCGAGTCGCTTTTCCGGCGGGTGTTCCAGCTAGACCTCCGGAGGCGCTTCCTGGATAGCGCGTAGTTCCACGACTTGCGAGTACTTCACAATGCTCGCGCAGATCTCCACAGCCCGTTCCTCGCTGGCGACGTCAACCACCCAGTAGCCCACCAGGGATTCCTTGGACTCGGCAAAGGGGCCATCGGTGGTGATGACTCCGTCCGGGGTCTGCTTGACGAGCTTTGCGGTGCTGCCATCGGCCAGCCCGGCGTTGAAAACCATCTCACCGGACTCCGTCAGATCCTTGTCGATCTGGATCATGAACCCGATCATTTCCCGGATCCACTCAGGGTCGGCGGTTTCCATCATGCCCTCAGCCGACCCGAACATCATGATCATGTATTTCATCTCAAACTCCTTATGAACGGCGCCCCGTGTGGGCGCTTTCATTCATGGGTCGGAACTGCGGCGGGTATTTCTACATGGTGCGGCACATCTTTTTCGGGTCGCTACGCGCGGGCGATCACCTCGCCGTTGGGAATGAGGAAATAGCCATCCTCCGTGGCGCCCCAACGGTGCCAACCGGCGGCGATCCGGGCAAGATCGGCTTCGTTTGCCAGGCCGTATTCAAGAGCCTGTTCAGCGAAAGCGGAGTGCAGCACACGTTCGCTCCAAACCCGGGATTGCCAGGCGCGTTGCTGGGCGGTGGCATAGAGCCAGTTGCTGCTGGTGGGCGCCACCTGGGTGAATCCTGCCTGCTGGGCCCAGGAGACCAGGCGGCGTCCTGCGTCTGGTTCTGCACCGTTGCGGCGGGCGATCTTCTGGTACAGCTCCATCCAGTCGTCGAGCTCCGGGACTTCCGGGTACCAGCTCATGCCATGGAAATCGGCGTCGCGAACCGCCACGATGGCTCCGGGCTTGGCCACCCTGCGCATCTCCCGGAGCGCCGCAACCGGGTCGGTCAGGTGCTGGAGGACCTGGTGGGCGTGGACGAGGTCGAAGGTTTCGTCCTCAAAGTCGAGGTCGTAGATGTTGCCGGTCTGGAAGCTCACGTTGTCCACGCCGCGCTCCGAGGCAAGTTCAGCAGCCTGGGCCACGATGTCAGGTGAACGGTCCAGGCCGATTACCTGGCCGGGGGCAACCAGCCCCGCGAAATCGCACGTTATGCTCCCCGGGCCGCACCCGACGTCGAGCACGGAAGTGCCGGGGGTGAGATGCGGCATGACGAACGCCGCCGAATTCTCGACCGTCCGTGAGGCGTGGGCCCGGACAACCGACTCGTGGTGCCCGTGGGTGTAGACATCTTCAGGCTGCTGCGCGTTCATAGGGAAACGCTACAACCAGGAAGGCGAATTCAGGCGGAACGCGCACCCAACAGTCACCTAGTTGGGTTCAGGGTTCGTGGCTTCCTGGCGGGCGGCCAACGTCGCTTCCACCATGTCCGTCATGAAACGGGTGACAAGGTCCAACTCTTCGGCGCTGTAGGCGGCCATGGCCTTGCCCATTCGGAGGGCCAGCGGCATGAACATGGCGCTCCCGTCGCGGTAGGCCTTGGGTGTCATATGTAGCTGGACCTGCCGACGGTCAGTGCCAAGCCGTTCCCGGACAACGTGCCCGGACGCATGGAGCCTGTCGATTAAGGCCGTGGTGGCGGGCGAACTGAGCCGGAGCTCGGTCCGCAGGACGCCCGGCGTGACCACCTGGCCAGCGGCGGAGTGGCGCATGATCACGGCGAGCGCATTGAGGTCTGTGCGGTGCATGTCGTTGCGTCCGCCGGCTGCGTCGACGTAGTGGTTGGCTTCGAGGGTGAAGTTCTGGAGAAGCCGTACGAGTTCCTGCGGGGCCGCGTTTTCGGGCCTGCCGGCTTCGGGCCGCGGGGCTGATGGGTCAGACATTTCCGCCCTCCTGCCAGCGTTCGTCTCTTGTTTACTGCCTTCCGGATATTACTCCCAGCGGCCCCGGATTCCGGCATCAGCTCCAGGCGCTCTTGGAATAGTTCCATCATAGAGATAATCTATGATGGAATAAAGGCCGTGATCATCCCCGGAGAAGAAGGACGCATGAACGCGCAGAAAGTACCGTTCTGGCTGAGATGGCTGCTACCCGTGGTCCTGGTTATCACCTGGCTGGGCATCGCCGGAATCGGAGGGCCCACGTTCGGGCGGTTGGATGAAGTTTCTTCCAACGACCAGGCATCGTTCCTCCCTGCCGGCGCCGAAGCCACGGAGGCCGGTGACTGGCAGGCCAAGTTCAGGGACTCCGAAGAGATCCCGGCAGTGGTCATCGTTGAGAACGGTGCTGCGTTCACCCCGGCCCAGCTCGGCGAAGCAGCCCAGCTGAAAGCCGACATCGAGGCACTCAAGCTGGGGAGCGCCGTCGTCGGGCCTATCCCGTCCGAAGACGGCAAAGCCATCCAGTTCATCGTCCCCATGTCCTCCTCCGACGAGCTGCGGGATAAGGTCAAGGAGTTGCGCGACGTGGTTCAGCCCGGGGCTCCCGATGGCATGAAAGCGTTCGTGACGGGACCTGCCGGGCTTACCGCGGACCTCGTGAACGCGTTTGGCGGGATTGACGGCATCCTGTTGCTGGTGGCATTGGGCGCAGTGTTCGTGATCCTTCTGCTCGTCTACCGGTCCGTGGTGCTGCCACTGGCGGTGCTGTTCACCTCGGTGTTCGCGCTGTGCGCGGCTATCCTGCTGGTCTTCGGCATGGCCAAGCTCGGCTGGATCCAACTCAACGGACAAAGCCAAGGCATCCTGTCCATCCTGGTGATCGGTGCCGCCACCGATTACGCACTGCTTTATGTTGCGCGGTTCCGTGAAGCACTGACACACACCACCAACCGCACGCGCGCCGTCATCACAGCGTGGAAGGCATCTTTCGAGCCGATCCTCGCCTCGGGCGCCACGGTCATCATCGCCCTGCTCTGCCTGCTCTTCTCCGACCTGAACTCCAACAAAGCCCTGGGCCCGGTCGCGGCGGCCGGCATTCTCTGCTCACTGTTTGCCGCGCTCACGCTCCTGCCGGCCCTTATGGCACTGCTCGGACGTGCAGCCTTCTGGCCCTTCCGGCCCAAGCTACTGCCCGACGACGAACGCGAACCCGAGCTTGTTACTGGCCTGGAGGGGCAAAAGGGTCTCTGGAAGGGCGTTGGAACCCTCGTCTCCAAGCGCCCCCGGGTGGTCTGGATTGCTTCGGTCCTCCTGCTGCTTGTAGCGTCCGCGGGCGTGCTGCAGCTCAAAGCCAACGGCGTCCCACAAACCGACGTCATCCTGGCCAAGTCCGACGCCGTGGACGGCCAGGACGCGCTGGCGCGCCATTTCGACGCCGGTAGCGGCAGCCCCGCCGTCGTGGTCGCCTCCCAAGGTGCCGCGCAGCAGGTCCTGGATAAGGTCAAAGCGGCCGACGGCGTGGGTGACGCCTACCTCCTGGCTGACGGGAACGTGCCGATCACCGGAGCCCCGGGAACCCCGTCCGAACCGGCCGTGCGCGACGGCAGGGTGCTGATCAATGCGACGTTGAACTCTGCTGCAGACTCCATCGAAGCCGAGGACGCAGTGAAGTCCCTGCGTTCTGCCGTGCGCGAGGTTGATTCCGCGGCATTGGTGGGCGGGGTGACGGCCACTGCGCTGGACACCAACACCACCGCGCAGCGCGACCTTGCAGTCATCATCCCGATCGTCCTGGTAGTCATCCTGTTCATCCTCATGCTCCTGCTGCGATCCGTGGTGGCGCCGGTGCTGCTGGTGCTTTCCGTGGTTTTGTCGTATGGCGCAGCCATGGGTGTCTCGGCATGGGTGTTCAACGGAATCTTCGGATTCTCGGGGGCTGACGCTACTGTGCCGTTGTTCGGATTCGTGTTCCTCGTGGCGTTGGGGGTGGACTACAACATCTTCCTGATGAGCCGGGTCCGCGAGGAATCCCTGAAGCACGGGACGCGGCCCGGCATCCTGCGGGGCCTGGCCGTAACCGGCGGCGTCATCACCTCAGCCGGCGTGGTGCTGGCCGCGACGTTCGCAGCCCTGGGGGTCATCCCGATCATGTTCCTGGTGCAGCTGGCCTTCATCGTCGCGTTCGGGGTGCTGCTGGATACGGTGCTGGTCAGGTCGCTGTTGGTCCCGGCGCTGGCGTACGACATCGGCAGCAGGATCTGGTGGCCCAGTAAGCTCGGACGATCCTCCGGGGATGCGGTTGTGCGGCCACGCGAGGAAGAAGAAGCGTCGGTAGGGCGGTAGGTGTCCGGCTCCTGTTGAGTCCACCTAGATGACTCCGTGCGTATTAGACGACTCCTTCCGTCTAATACGCACGGAGCCGTCGAAACGGGGGTATCGCCCGTCCTCAAACGATCTGCTTCTGCTTCGCTTTCGCTCGTGACTTGCTCTTCCGCCTCCGCCGTCGCTTGGCTTGCACGTTGTACGGTGGCCGCGGTTCGCCGAGCCGCTGGCCCCTCCAGTACCGCCCGCCCAACAGGATCCCGGCCAGGATGCCATACGCCCACACAAAGGGAAGGGCCCCCTCCGTGAGGGCCCTAGGAGGGCTAGATAGTGGAGGATCGGCGTTCGATCAGGACGGTGTCCCGCCAGTGTCCTTCACGTGGTCCGTGCGGCATACGGGCGATACGACTTCTCCTGCCGACGACTGCAAATCCTTCGGCGGCGTGAAGTCTGAGGCTGGCCGCATTCTCGGGGAAAACGCTGGCTTGGATGGTCCAGATGCCTGCCTTCTCCGTGGAAGCAATGAGTGCACGTAGAAGGCGCTTCCCAACTCCCAGGCCCCTGGCTTCTCCGGCGACATAAATGGAATGTTCCACGACGCCGGAGTACGCGGCCCGCGATGACACGGGAGAAACGGCGGTCCAGCCAAGAACGCGGCCAGAGAACTCAGCCACAAACCTGTGATCCTTGAGTCGTGTGGCGTCGAATTGCTCCCAGTCCGGTGCCGCGGGTTCAAAGGTGGCATGCCCAGAGGCGATGCCTTCGCTGAAGATCTCCCTGACCGCGGGCCAGTCTGAGGGAGACATCGGCCGGATGGTGGCCTCGCTGCTCACAGGCTTTCCAAGAGTCCCGTGGTCCGTTCGATAGCACCGGGAACCAGGGAGTAGTAGGCCCAGGTGCCCCGCTTCTCGCGATGCAGCAGGCCCGCGTCGACAAGAATCTTCAGGTGGTGCGACACCGTTGGCTGCCCCAGGCTCAGGGGCTCCGTGAGGTCGCAGACGCACGCCTCACCGCCCTCCGAGCCCTTGACGATGGACAGAAGGCGCAGGCGGTTGGGGTCTGCGAGGGCTTTGAAGACGGAGGCCCGAAGTTGCGCCTCGTAGGTATCGATGGTGGGTTGCCCCGACGGTTCGCAGCACGCGTCAGTTGCTGCGTCCACTGGTGTCAGCTCGAGAGTTCTCCCGGAGTTCATGCATCCATTATGCACATACATTGACAACCATCGATATAGCTGCTGATACTTCTATATCGAAGTTCATCAATCTAACCGGGAGTGTTGTGGGTAGCGAAGCTGCTGTCATCGGAAAACTGTCTGCGTTGGACCGTCTCCTGCCAGTGTGGATTGTTGCGGCCATGGCATTGGGTTTGGCCTTAGGAGCGCTGATACCGGGACTCAATGTGGCTTTGGAAGCACTCGAAGTCGGCCAGGTGTCACTTCCCATCGCAGTGGGCCTGCTGGTGATGATGTACCCGGTCCTTGCGAAGGTCCGGTACGACCAAACGCGCAGGGTTCTGACAGACCGCAAGCTGATGGTCGCTTCCCTGGCCATCAATTGGGTTCTTGCACCGGCCTTCATGTTTACGCTGGCGTGGATATTCCTGCCTGACCTGCCGGAGTACCGCACGGGGCTGATCATTGTCGGCTTGGCACGCTGCATTGCCATGGTCATGATCTGGAACGACCTCGCCTGCGGAGACCGGGAATCAGCAGCTGTCCTGGTGTTCATCAACTCTGTGTTCCAAGTGGTCGCCTTCGGCGCCCTTGGCTGGTTCTATCTCCAGTGGCTCCCTTCACTCCTGGGCTTGCCCACCACCAGTGCCGACTTCTCCTTCTGGGCCATTACCTCTTCAGTGCTTATTTTCCTGGGTATCCCGCTGCTGGCAGGATTCTTGACCCGAGCGGTGGGGGAAAAGACCAAGGGCCGGGAATGGTACGAGTCCCGGTTCCTCCCCAGGATCGGCCCTTGGGCCCTGTACGGTCTGCTGTTTACCATCACTCTGCTCTTCGCTCTTCAGGGTGGGGCCATCACCTCCCGGCCAATGGACGTCGCCCGGATCGCCATCCCTCTGTTGGTCTATTTCCTGGTGGTATTCAGCGCCGGAATGGTGGCCGGGTTCTGGCTGGATCTTGGCTATGCGAAAACCACCACCTTGGCGTTCACCGCGGCCGGCAACAACTTTGAGTTGGCCATAGCTGTGTCCATAGGCACTTTTGGCGTGATGTCCGGACAGTCACTCGCGGGTGTCGTCGGGCCCTTGATTGAAGTACCCGTCCTTGTTGCACTGGTGTATGTGGCCCTCTGGGCGCGCACGCGCTATTTCACTACTGCTCCCGCCCCTATCGCTGCCTGACCCTCAAGGAGAATCCATGACCACCCCCACTGCCAGGAAGCCGTCGGTGCTGTTCGTCTGCGTTCACAACGCAGGGCGCTCGCAGATGGCCGCCGCCTTCCTCACCACTCTTTCCGACGGCGCCATCGAGGTCCGATCTGCTGGCTCGCAGCCGGCTGACAAGGTCAATCCCGCTGCCGTTGAAGCGATGGCTGAGCTGGGCATCGACATGTCATCAGAGATCCCCAAGGTCCTCACTACCGAGGCCGTCAAGGAGTCCGACGTCGTCATCACCATGGGGTGCGGCGACGAATGCCCCTATTTCCCTGGCAAGCGCTACGAGGACTGGGTTCTCGAGGACCCTGCCGGGCAAGGCGTGGACGCAGTCCGTCCCATCCGCGATGAGATCAAGACCCGCATCGAGAATCTGATCGCATCACTGATCCCCGCAGCTAAGTAAATCCGAGCATCCAGGAGCGATTTCCGTGAGCAACGAACAACTGATCATCATAGGGTCCGGCCCTGCCGGCTACACAGCTGCCATCTACGCGGCCCGCGCGGGGCTGAACCCCTTGGTTCTGGCTGGCTCGGTCACTGCTGGCGGCGCCCTCATGAACACCACGGAAGTGGAGAACTTCCCCGGGTTCCCCGGCGGTATCCAAGGGCCTGAGCTCATGGACGGTCTCCAGGAACAGGCCGAAAAGTTCGGCGCGCGGATAGTGTTCGACGACGTCACGGAGGTTGACCTGAAGGGTCACCTCAAGCGGGTGGTCACCGGAGCCGGTGAGACACACGAGGCACCTGCCGTCATCCTCGCCACAGGTTCTGCCTACAAAGAGCTGGGCCTGCCGGAAGAGAAGAAGCTCAGCGGCCACGGAGTGTCCTGGTGTGCCACCTGCGATGGCTTCTTCTTCCGTGAGCAGGACATCATCGTGGTTGGTGGCGGTGACTCCGCGATGGAAGAAGCTACCTTCCTGACGCGCTTCGGGAAGTCCGTCACAGTGGTGGTCCGGAAGGGTGAGCTGCGGGCCTCCCGCATCATGGCCCAGCGAGCCAAGGACAATCCCAAGATCACGTTCGCGTGGAACTCGGCCATCACCAAAATCCACGGTGACAACAAAGTGACCGGTGTGACGCTCACCGACACCCGAACCGGCGAAACCCGGGAGCAAGGGGCTACAGGTATCTTCGTGGCCATTGGCCACCTGCCGCGCACCGAGCTCGTCGCTGGGCAGGTAGAGCTTGACGACGAGGGCTACATCAAGGTGGAGTCGCCCACCACGCTGACCAATTTGTCGGGTGTGTTCGCATGCGGCGACGCCGTTGACCACCGCTATCGGCAAGCCATCACAGCGGCCGGCACTGGCTGCGCGGCTGCCTTGGACGCCGAACGCTATCTCGCAGCCCTGGACGACGCTGACAGCATCGCAACAGCACTGGTCGAAGAGCCTACCCACTTCTGAGCGTTACCAATGGAGGTATGAGTTACCCATGGTTGAAAACCTTCCCGTCGCCGTGATCGGTGCCGGTCCCGTCGGTTTGGCTGCAGCAGCCCACCTGCTTGAACGCGGTCTGGACCCGTTGATCTTTGAAGCCGGTGCAACGGCAGGTGCCGCCATCGAACAGTGGCGTCACATCCGGTTGTTCTCACCATGGCGATTCAACCTCGACGCCGCGGCCGTCCGCTTACTCGAACCCACGGGCTGGCAGTCTCCGCGGCTGACAGCTCTTCCCTACGGCGCCGAACTCATCGACAACTACCTTGCCCCGTTGGCCGCCATCCCGGCGATCGCTTCCCGACTCCGGACAGGAGCCCGGGTTCTCGGGGTCACCCGGCGTGGGTTGGACAAGACCCAGGGGCGCAACCGCGACACTACCCCCTTTGTTGTGCGCGTCCAAGATACGGCGGGGGAGGTGCGCGACTACGCCGTTTCGGCGGTCATCGATGCCTCAGGCACATGGTCAAGGCCCAACCC
This sequence comes from Paenarthrobacter nitroguajacolicus, assembly GCF_031455195.1. Classification (GTDB taxonomy): domain Bacteria; phylum Actinomycetota; class Actinomycetes; order Actinomycetales; family Micrococcaceae; genus Arthrobacter; species Arthrobacter nitroguajacolicus_D. Next base: position 125,740 of record NZ_JAVDSH010000005.1, read on the forward strand.
GCTGGGCATGTCGGGCCTGCCTGCCATCGGTGAGGACAGTGCCTCAGACCGGATCTCGTCATCCCTTCCCGACGTCTCAGGGCGGGACCGGCATTCCTTCGCTGGACGCCGGGTCCTGGTGGTCGGTGCGGGGCACTCTGCAGCGAATACTTTGATCAACCTTGCGGAACTTGCCAAGGAAGAGCCGGGGACACGCATTCTTTGGGCCGTACGCGGAGCCTCGGCAGAGAAGACATACGGCGGCGGTGATGCCGATGGTCTGCCCGCACGCGGACAGCTTGGTTCCCGACTCCGTCGCCTGGTGGAAGCCGGAAGGATCCACCTGCACACGGGCTTTGGTATCAGCTCCCTGGCCGAATCCGAGGGTGGCCTCACCGTCACAGCAAGCGACGGACGCACCTTGGCGGCGGACGTCGTCGTACCTTGTACCGGCTTTCGCCCCGACCTCGAGATGCTCCGCGAGCTGCGCCTGGACCTGGACCCGGCTGTTGAGGCGCCCACCGAACTGGGGCCACTCATCGATCCCGAGTTCCACTCCTGCGGCACTGTTCCGCCGCACGGCGCCAGGGTTCTCGCGCACCCGGAGAAGGACTTCTACATCGTGGGCATGAAGTCCTACGGCCGGGCTCCCACGTTTTTGCTGGCTACTGGCTACGAGCAGGTTCGTTCAGTGGCCGCGGCGCTGGCAGGAGATCGAGCGGCAGCTGACACCGTGCACCTGGAACTACCGGAAACCGGCGTGTGCTCGTCCGATGCCGGTACCAGCTGCGACGTTCCTGCTGTTGCGTCTGCGGAGGATGATTCCAGCAGCTGCTGCTCCGTTCCCGAACCGGTGCTCATCGGCATTCCGACCGGGCTGGCCCACGGTCGTTCCGGAGCCTAGCCCAAGCGATCAACCGGGTCAGGCGCTGACCGTATTCCGTTCCCTGTAGGAGTCTGCTGCGTAGACGCCGAGGACGCGCACTTCCGTTGTGAAGAACTCCAACTCCTCCAGCGCACGCCGCAGGCGGGCGTCCTCGGGGTGGCCTTCCACGTCGGACAGGAACATAGTTGCGGCGAACTCGTCGCCCACCATGTAGCTTTCCAAACGGGTCATGTTGAGGCCGTTGGTGGCGAATCCACCCAGCGCCTTGTAGAGGGCTGAGGGAACGTTGCGGACCCGGAAGACGAAGCTGGTGATCGCGGGACCGGGGAGTTCTTCTTTGGTGGGAAGCTCGCGTTCCCGGGCCAGGACAACAAATCGGGTGGTGTTGCTTGGGTTGTCTTCGACGCCGGAGGCAAGCACGTCCAGTCCGTACAGTTGGGCGGCAAGCGGCGGAGCCAGCGACAGCTTGCGCGGATCATTCCACTCGCTGACTTCGCGGGCTGAACCCGCCGTGTCACCGGCAATGACAGGCTTGAGCCCGGCTTCGCGGATGATCCTGCGGCACTGACCCAGCGCATGGATGTGGCTGTGGACCTCGGTGGCCTCCTCAATGGTGCTCCCCGGAATTCCCATCAGGTCAAAGTGGATCGGCAGGAAGTACTCTCCGACGATCTGGAGCTTCGATTGGGGAAGCAGCACGTGAATGTCGGCTACTCGTCCAGCGATGGAGTTCTCGATGGGGATCATGGCCAGATCGACGTCTCCGTTGGAGACCAGTTCAAACGCGTCCTCAAAGCTGGCGCACGGCACGCTTTCAAGTTCGGGGAACATTTCCTTGCACGCGAGATCCGAATTGGCTCCGGGCTCACCTTGGTACGCAATCTTCTGGGCCATGCTGCTCATGGTTACATGGCTGGCGCCCGGCAACCCAACCGCGTCCACCCTGTGACGGGACAAGCGGGGCAATCATCTGGTTTCGTGGCCTGTAGGGTTTCGAAGGTGAACTTCCACGCCTTTGAGCGCTTCGTGGCCCGGCAGTCGAGTCCCGATGATTCCCGTGGGGTTGTCCACGCGGAAGAGCAGAACAGCGACTACGAATCCGGAGTTGCATTGATCGACGGACAGCAGTGGCGCATCCGGACTGCACGGATCACACCGACGAAACCAGGCGCATTTGTGGCGGTGTGGAAGCGGGACAACAGTGGCTCAACCCGTCCCTTCACCGCCGCGGAGTCGCTGTCAGGCCTGCTCGTCTTCGTGGAGGTCGGTGAGAGATTCGGAGCATTCCGGTTCACCCCTGAGCAGCTGATCTCACTGGGTTATGTCAGCTCCGGGTCGCGTCAGGGCAAACGAGGCTTCCGGGTCTATCCACCGTGGTGCACTGATTTGAATCCCCAAGCGCTGCGCACCCAGCGCGGGCAGGCCCCTGCGTTCGTCGAGCTACCGTCGACGTGCGCAGCGGGGCCCGCCCCGGCCACTGGTGGAGCTAGCCGTTGATGACCTGCGGAACGCCGAGTGCTTTGAGGCCCTCGGCGCCGAACTCCAAGCCGTAGCCGGACTGCTTCGCTCCACCGAACGGGACGCGGGGGTCCACGGCTCCGTGCTTGTTGATCCACACGGTGCCGGCCTGGATACGTGAAGCGACTTCGCGCGCGGCACCCAAGTCTGAGGACCAAACCGAGGCGCCCAGTCCGACGTCGAGCGCGTTCGCCTTGGCGACCGCCTCATCAACGGTGCTGTACTTGATGATCGGCAGGGCCGGGCCGAACTGTTCCTCGGCGACCAGCGGGTTGTCGTTGTCGATGTCCGCCACCAGGGTGGTGGGGTAGAAGTTGCCGGGGGCGTCGGCGTCGGGGTTGCCGCCGATCAGCACCCGGGCACCGGAATCGCGAGCGGCTTCCACCAGACGGGCCACGATGTCGTATTGCTGCCGGTTCTGCAGCGGACCCAGAACGTTGTTCTCGTCCAGACCGTTGCCCATGGGCATCGCCGCAGCAACAGCAGTGAGCTCTGAACATACGGCCTCGTACTGCGATTCGTGGACGTACAGGCGCTTCAGTGCCGCGCAGGTTTGGCCGGTGTTGATGAACGCACCCCAGAACAGCCCCTCGGCAATTGCCTTGGGATCCGAATCAGGGAGGACGATGCCGGCGTCGTTGCCACCGAGTTCCAGCGTGAGCCTCTTGACCGTGTCGGCCGACGATCGAATGATCGCCTTGCCCGTGGCGGTGGAACCGGTGAACATGACCTTGCCGATCGCGTCGTGCGAGGCCAGCGCTTCACCGACGTCGCGGCCACCGGAGACCACGGACAGCAGGCCTTCCGGCAGTTCCTGGTTGATGATCGAGGCCAGTGCCAGCACGGACAGCGGGGTGTATTCGGACGGTTTGACCACCACGGCGTTGCCCATGCGCAGGGCCGGTGCGATCTGCCAGACGGTGATCATCATGGGCCAGTTCCACGGGCCAATGGCACCCACGACGCCGATGGGCCGGTAGTGCAGTTCGGCGTGGGTTTCGCCGTCGTCCACTACGGTTTCCGGGTCGAGCGGCGTGGCGGCGGTGGCGCGCAGCCATGCCGCGCAGGCGCCGACTTCGAAACGCGCGTTCGGGCCGTTCAGCGGCTTCCCCTGTTCGCGGGAGAGCAGCTGGGCGAGTTCTTCGGCAGAGCGTTCGACGGCGTCGGCTGCTTTCATGAGCGCAGCGGACCTGGCGTCGTGGCCCAGGGCAGCCCAGGCAGGTTGCGCTGCCGTGGCGGCGGTGATGGCTGCTTCGAGATCCTGGACGGTGTGCACGGGGGCTTCGCCAACCGCTTCACCCGTTGCCGGGTCAAGGATGGTGCGGCTGTTCTGGCCGGTGGCCGGGGTGATCGAGGCCAGCAGGGCGTCGTAAGTCTCCATTGGTACTCCGCTCGGGTAGTAAGTCTTGGCGGCCGGTGAGGCGCGCGCCGATGTTTCCAGTGTGGTCGGCGTCACGCGTTCCCGCCTTGTCGTTGAACGAACAGCCCTTGACGGGAAGCGAACGCTTTCCGTCAAGGGCTGCCGTGCCCGATAATCGAGCTTGTGACTCTTGCTTCCCTTGCGGCCTTCGCCGGTCTGTGCCTCGTCTTGTCCGTCACTCCCGGTCCGGACACGTTCCTCGTGCTGCGGATCGCGCTGAACCGGCCAAGCGCGGGAATCGCTGCGGCTGCCGGGTCTTCCGCGGCGGCGATCGTTTGGGCCGGGCTGGTGGGTGTCGGCCTGGCCGCCCTCCTGGAGCAGTCCGCGGAACTGTTTCGGTGGGTCAAGATCGCCGGCGGCTTGTACTTGCTGTATCTGGGAGTCTCGTCGTTCATCAAGTCACGCAAGGCAGCCAAAGCAGCCGGGGCAGCCGGAACAGCGGAGGAGAACGCGCCCCTCCCTTACAACCGTCTCTCAGCATTCGCCGCGGGCGCGCTCTCCACGCTCCTCAACCCCAAGGTTGGCTTGTTCTACCTGGCCGTGGTCCCGCAGTTCATCCCGCACGGCGGCGACACCATGGGTACGTCGCTCATTCTGGGCGTCGTCGTTGCAGTGATCGCCTTCGCGTACCTCTCGATGATCGCCGTCGTGGCCTTCAAAGCGATGCGGTGGCTCAAACGACCCAAGGTGAGCACCGTCGTCGAACGTGTCAGCAGCGGCGTGATCGCCGGTCTTGGCGTCGGCGTGGTTGCCTCGGGCGCTACGAGCTAAGCGGCCAGCAGCGCCAGGTAGTTATCCAACTGTCCGGAAAGATCCTGGGAGAAATGCTCGGCAGGGGAAAGCGCCGCGACGATCTGCGCGCCGAGCATCATGTTGAGCAGGTGGTCGGCGACGGCGGCGTCCCCGATCGGGGTGCTGATCTCACCGGCCGCGCGGGCTGCTGCGGCATGAGCCGTGATGGTGGTGTGCCACTGGTTCATGGACTCGCTGTGGAGCGCGGCCATGTCAGCGTCGTTGAGGGCCTTCTGCCAGAACGGAATCACAATGCGGGCCTCGTTGACGCGTTCCTCATCCAGCGGCAGAACTTCAGCGCAGAACGCGCGAAGCGCAGCGACGCCTGACAGCCCCTCGGTCATCGTGGCGATGCGCTGGTTGGTGCGGTTGAAGACGTGGCCGAAAGCTGATGTCAGCAGCAGGTCCTTGGTGGGGAAGTAGGGCTTCAAGGCACCGTTGGCGAAACCTGCTTCCTCGGCGATTTCCCGCATGGTGGCGCCTTCCATGCCGAGCCGGGCAATGATCCGCCACGTTGCGTCGACCAGCTCGAGGCGTCGTTGATCGTGGTCCACAATCTTTGGCACTTGGTGGTCTCCCGGAAAAATAATCGGCGGAAAGGTCTTGTGACTCATCTTACGTTTTGGTTATTCTCTACAACTATAGAAAATAAATCCTGACCGTACGCGGTCCCGGACAAGAGGCAGCCATGACGCCCACAGCAACTGAGACAGCCGCCATTGAGGAAACGCAGTACCGCCTCGCCACGGGTGCAGAAATCTCCGAGGTCCAGGGAATCCTGCAGGCCGCCGGACACCTCGGCTCCGGAAAACGAATCGCCTACCTGGGGCTGGTTGACCCCTCCCGCGGCCAGACGGAAGAAGACCGCCGCTTCCGCATCTTCATCCACGACATCTCCGGGGGCGCACCCACCGACGTCCTCGTCTCAGTGACCCGTGGCGAGATCCTGTCCGCGACCGAACTGGACACCAAGGTCTCTGGTGAACTGCCCGTACTGGAAGAAGAATTCGAGGTAGTGGAGACGCTCCTGGCTACGGACGAGCGTTGGCTCGCAGCCCTTGCAGCCCGCGACCTGGACGTCGCCAAAGTCCGGGTGGCCCCGCTGTCCGCCGGCGTCTTCGAGTACGACGAAGAAAAGGGCCGCCGCATCCTCCGCGGGCTGGCTTTCGTGCAGGACTTTCCCGAGGACAGTGCTTGGGCGCATCCGGTGGATGGACTGGTGGCTTATGTGGACGTGGTCAACAAGGAGGTGACCCAGGTCATCGATCTTGGGGTCATGCCCATTCCGGCCGAACACGGAAACTACACGGACCCGGAACTGACCGGCCCGCTCCGGGAAACCCAGAAGCCCATCAGCATCACCCAACCGGAAGGCCCCAGCTTCACCGTAACCGGCGGCAACCACGTCGAATGGGAAAAGTGGAGCGTGGACGTCGGCTTCGATGTCCGCGAAGGAGTTGTCCTCCACAACCTCGCCTTCCGGGACGGCGACAGGCTCAGGCCCATCATCAACCGCGCCTCCATCGCCGAGATGGTGGTCCCGTACGGCGACCCGTCTCCTATCCGGTCCTGGCAAAACTACTTCGACACCGGAGAATACCTGGTGGGCCAGTATGCCAACTCCCTGGAACTGGGCTGCGATTGCCTGGGTGACATCACCTACCTGAGCCCGGTCATCAGCGACGCCTTTGGGAACCCCCGCGAAATCCGCAACGGCATCTGCATGCACGAGGAAGACTGGGGAATCCTCTCCAAGCACTCCGATCTTTGGACCGGCATCAACTACACCCGCCGCAACCGTCGCCTGGTGATTTCCTTCTTCACTACCATCGGCAACTACGATTACGGCTTCTACTGGTACCTCTACCTGGACGGGACCATCGAATTCGAGGCCAAGGCTACCGGCGTCGTCTTCACCAGCGCTTTCCCGGAAGGCGGTTCGGACAACATTTCCCAGCTCGCGCCAGGACTTGGGGCCCCCTTCCACCAGCACCTGTTCAGTGCCCGCCTGGACATGGCTGTTGATGGCCTGACCAACCGGGTGGAAGAAGAAGATGTGGTCCGCCAGGCCATGGGCCCAGGCAACGAGCGCGGCAACGCGTTTTCCCGCAAGCGCACCCTCCTCACCCGCGAATCCGAGGCAGTCCGGGAAGCCGACGCGCGTGCGGGACGCACCTGGATCATCTCCAACCCGGAGTCCCGGAACCGCCTGGGTGAGCCTGTTGGTTACAAGCTCCACTCCGAGAACCAGCCCACCCTCCTGGCCGACCCGGATTCTTCCATTGCCAAACGCGCCGCGTTCGCCACCAAGGACGTCTGGGTTACCCACTACGCCGACGAGGAACGCTACCCCACAGGCGATTTCGTGAACCAGCACTCCGGCGGCGCTGGGCTGCCAGCGTATGTGGCCCAGGACCGCGACATCGACGGCCGGGACATCGTGCTGTGGCACACCTTCGGCCTCACACACTTCCCCCGCGTTGAAGATTGGCCGATCATGCCCGTGGATACGGTTGGCTTCAAGCTGCGCCCGGAAGGTTTCTTCGACCGCAGCCCAGTGTTGGACGTGCCTGCCAACTCCTCCGGCTCCAGCTGCCACAGCACCGCAGCTTCAGGTGCGGCAGGCGAAGAGCACGGCGAGCCCGCCGGGCACTGCCACTAGCGTGGCCACGGCCATCAGTGGAGGACGGGCCGGACCCGTCCTCCACCCCCGGGTCTGCGCCGTCCTGACCGCACTTTCCTGCGTGGTCCACCTTGGGCTCGCAGCCTCAGGGCACCACGACGCCTGGCTGGCTATCCTCATGATCGCCCTTGCAGCCGTGTGCATCCCCTGCACAGTCCACATCTGGCGCCACAGCCGCGTCGGTGCACTCCACCAGGTCACCGGCTCAGCCCTTGCCATGGTCACCTTGCACGCCGTGCTGCTGCTGGGAGCGGGCGGTTCCGGACACGCTCATGGGGGCAGGCCGACGTCGAACGCTGTTGATCCATCCGGCACTGTTGCTTTATCCGGCTCTGCCGGGTTGTTGCTGGTGATCGCGCTGGAAATCACGACGGCGTTACTCGCCTCGACGCTGGTGGCCCGCCTCAGGCGGGTCCGGGCGCAGTCCCTGTAACCGGAGTACCCGAAAATTCGGCAGGATATTGCTGTTTGCAGGCAGTATCCCTGCTTGTTGGACCCCTTCCGAATACTGTTCAGTGGGAGGGTGAATAAAGCTGTCAACAGTTCGGGTCTGGGCCTCTTCCGTGCAACGGGAATTTATGTTGGTGCCATTCTTGGTTCAGGCGTGCTGGTTCTGCCCGCCATTGCCGCTCAGGTGGCTGGGCCGGCGTCGATATTGGCGTGGGGCTTGCTCCTGGTGTTCTGCACGCCCGTGGCATTCAGTTTCGCCGAAATGTCCCGGCAACAGCCCGACGCCGGTGGCATAGCAACGTTCGTCACGAGGGCCTTCGGGCACCGGGCGTCAGCAGTGGCCGGCTACCTGTTCTACTTCGCGATTCCCTTCGGCGCGCCCGCGACCGCGGTGATTGGCGGGGAGTACATCGCCCACGCCATGGGAGGTGGCCGGGAGACGGCCCTTATTGCCGCCGGGCTGATCCTGGCGGCTGGTTTTCTGAGCAACGCGGTGGGCATCAGGGTCTCCAGCAAACTGCAGCTGCTCCTCATGGCGTTGTTGGTGGCGTTGCTTGCCTTCGCTGTTGTTGTGGCCGGGCCGTATGCCAGGGTGGAGAATTTCGAGCCCTTCGCCCCGCATGGCTACTGGGCTGTGGGAGGTGCGGCCAGCTTGTTGTTCTTTTGTTTCGCGGGATGGGAAGCCGTGACACACCTGGCCGGCGAGTTCCGCAACCCCGAGCGCGACCTGAAGCGGGCAACTTGGCTGACGCTCGTCGTCGTCGGTGTGGTGTACATCGGGCTCGTGGCTGCGTGCGTAGCTGTCCTGGGCCCCGCGCTCGCGGGCAGCAGCGTCCCGGTTGCCGAGCTGCTGGCGAAAGGGCTCGGCCCTGCGGCAGCACCGGTTACCGCCGTCGCGGCGGCGGTGCTCACGTTCGGTCCGTTGAATACTTTCGTGGCCGGTGCCAGCAAGCTCGGTGCCAGGTTGGCGTCCGACGGCGTGCTGCCGCGGGCTTTGGCGCGCGGCGCCGGGCCGGGGGAGGTCCCATCGGTGAGTCTCGGCGTCCTTGGCATGTTGGCGTCGATCTCCTTTGCTCTCGCCGCGACCGGTCTGCTGAGCATGGAGTTCCAGATCGGCGCGGCCTCGGCTTGCTTCACCGCGGTGACCGCCTTTGGCTTGGCTGCCGGAGTGGTACTGCTCCGCCGTGGAACTCCGGCTTGGTACGGGGTGATCGTGGCGGCGGTAGTGATGCTCGTTGTGCTCGTGTTCAGCGGATGGGCGCTGCTGGTCCCGGCCGGCCTGGGTGTGGCGGCGCTGGCTGCCTGGCGAGTTCGCGGGAAACCTGCCACTTCGCACGGAAGCTTCCCGGCGAGCCCGCAGCCTTCCCGCGAACTCGCGGCTAGGAACGGCAGACCCTCGTAAGTTTGTCCGGGTTGGACACCCCAGCAGGCGGTTCCGTTCGCTTTGCCACGCCACCGTGGCCGAGACTGCAAGCGTCATGCTGCCCACGTTACCGTTCAGGCCAGCGGATTCTTCTCGTCCACCGGCGGCTCCATCTGTGTGCTGATCGCAATCCTGTTCCATACATTGATGGTGGAGATCGCCAGGACCAAACCGCCCATCTGGCCGTCGTCGAAATGGGTTGCGGCAGCGTTCCAGATCTCGTCGGTCACAGTGTCGGGCCCCAACTGGGTCAAGGCATCGGTGAGGGCAAGGACGGCCTGCTCCCGGGCGTCGAAAAAGACTTTCGAGTGCTGCCAGGCGGCCACAGCATGCAACTTCCGTGACGGGATGCCACGCTTGTGGCCATCGGTCGCGTGCATATCCACGCAGAAACCGAAGCCGTTGAGGATCGAGGCGCGGAGCTTGATCAGCTCGTAAAGATCGGGATCCACAGAGGTGCGGGCGTAGCCTTCCAGGCCAATGACGGCAGCGTAGCCGAGTTTGTTGCTGCGGCCGATGTTGATGCGGGTCATGCTGACTTCCCTTCAGAGTTGGTGCGTTACAACAGTGATGTCGGAAGCAGCAGCAAAAGTGTGACAGGGCTGCCCGATTGTTAGAGTCGATCCGTGCGAGCAGTGATTTTTGATGAGGTCCGGACCCAGCCCTACGTTCGGGAGGTCGACAAACCGGAGGCACCCGCAGGGGGCGTCGTGGTGAAAGTGCTCGCTACGGGCATGTGCCGCAGCGACTGGCACGCGTGGGCCGGCCACGACGACATCGCCATGCCGCACGTCCCCGGGCACGAGCTTGCCGGTGTCATCGACGCAGTGGGCGAGGGCGTCCGGAACTGGAAGGTGGGCGACCGCGTCACCGTCCCCTTCGTCTGCGGGTGCGGCACGTGCGAATGGTGCCTGGCAGGCGACGCGCAGGTCTGCCCCGAGCAGCAGCAACCCGGTTTCACCCACTGGGGATCGTTCGCCGAGTACGTGGCGCTGCACGCAGCCGACAGCAACCTGGTTGCCATCCCGGACAGTATTGAATTCACGACGGCGGCCAGCCTCGGCTGCCGCTTCGCCACGGCTTACCGGGCATTGGCAGCCCGGGCGCAGGTCAAAGCCGGCGAATGGGTGACCGTGGTAGGCGTGGGAGGCGTCGGCCTCAGTGCCGTGATGATCGCAAAAGCCATGGGAGCGAGGGTCATTGCTGTGGACCGGAACCCGTCAGCCCTGGCTGTGGCCGCCCGGCTGGGCGCAGAACACACGGTCCTCGCTGATGGCACGGACATCCCTGCCACCGTAAACGTCCTCTCCGGCGGAGGCAGCCACGTGGCGGTGGACGCCGTCGGAAGTGAACAGACCTGCGCCGACGCGATCCTCAGCCTCCGCCGCCGTGGCCGGCACGTCCAGATTGGTTTGCTGCCGTCCATCGACGGCAACCCGCAAGTGCCCATGGCAAGGGTGATCGGTTGGGAACTGGACCTGTTGGGCAGCCACGGCATGGCCGCTGTGGACTATCCGGGGATGATGACGCTCATCGAGCAAGGCTTGCTTGAGCCGCAGCTGCTGATCGAACGCACCATCGGGCTGGAAGACGCGGCAGCGCTGTTGCCCGGCTTCGACCAGGCCAGTCCGGCCGGTATGACCATGGTGGACCCGGCACTTTAGTCAGTTGGTTTCCCGTGCCGGCCGGTTTCGGTAAGCCGCGAGGAAGTGCGATATACGGCGCACAGCTTCTTCGATGTCCTCCACTGCCGGCAGGATCACGAAGCGGAAGTGGTCCGGCGTTGGCCAGTTGAAGGCCGTGCCGTGCGAGACCAGGATCTTCTGTTCCTGCAGGAGTTGGAGGACAAACTTCTCGTCGCTCTCGATCGGGTAAATCTCAGGGTCCAAACGCGGGAACAGGTACATGGCGCCGGCGGCGGGGACACAGGAAACACCCGGGATGGCCGTCAACAGTTTCCAGGCCAAGTCCCGTTGCTCGCGCAACCGCCCGCCAGGACGAATGAGGGCCTCGATGCTCTGGTACCCGCCCAGGCAGGTCTGGATGGCGTGTTGCGCCGGAACATTGGCGCAGAGGCGCAAGGAAGCCAGCAGTTCCAAAGACTCACGGTACGCGGCAGTGGCAGCAAGTGGCCCCGTCACAGCGACCCAGCCGGCCCGGTACCCGGGCATGCGGTAGGCCTTGGACAGTCCGCTGAACGTCAGGACACACACGTCCTCAGCCACTGCCGCGGTGTGGATGTGGGGTGCGTCGACGTAGCGGATCTTTTCGTAGATCTCGTCCGAGAACAGCACCAGGTCATACTTCCGGGCCAGGGCGGCGAACTGCTCAAGGATGTGCCGCGGGTACACGGCCCCGGTGGGATTGTTCGGGTTGATGATCACGATGCCCTTGGTGCGCGGGGTGATCTTCGCTTCGACGTCGGCCATGTCCGGCCACCAGTTCTCGTCCTCATCACACAGGTAGTGAACAGCTTGGCCACCGGTGAACGTCACGGCGGCGGTCCAGAGGGGGTAGTCAGGGGCAGGAATAAGGATCTCGTCGCCGTTCTCCATGAACGCCTGGAGGGTCATGGAAATCAGTTCGCTGACGCCGTTGCCAATGAAGAGGTCTTCGACGCCGATGTTCATCAGTCCGCGGGTTTGGTAGTACTGCGAAATGGCGGTGCGTGCGGAGAAGATCCCTTTGGAATCGCTGTAACCCTGCGCGCCGCGGAGGTGATGGATCATGTCCACCACCACCGACTCCGGCGCCTCCAGGCCAAACGGCGCGGTGTCCCCAAGGTTCATCTTGAGGATCCTGTGACCCTCCGCTTCCATGGCCTTGGCGGCTTGGAGGATAGGACCGCGGAGTTCATAGCGGACGTTCTGGAGTTTGCTGGAGTGCTGCATCGGACGCATGGTTGATCTTTTCATGCCGCAGGGCAGGGCGGGCAAACTGTTCCAAAAACAGCGGGTTCACACCCAGCGGATCACTACCGGAAGGTCGCCGGCGATCGCTGAGACTTCCCTTTCGGTTCCGTCCACCGCTACGGCAAAGTGTTGCAGCTCGTCCATGGACGCGGGGACTTCGAAGTGCCCGGTGGCGTCGCTCCTGGCGGCTGACGCGGACGAGTGGGCGTGGATGTACGCATCAGGGATTCCCTTGTTGTGGACATCCACCAGGCGTCCCTGGATCCGGCGTCCCGTGCTGGAACTGGGGCCGGAGGTGAGTCGTTCGGGTGCCTCCGATGGTTCGTCGAAGCCCAGGGAAACCGGCACACACACCAAGAACCCCAGGCCTTGGGAGGAAACGTCGGACTGCTCGGCTCGCGTCATGTCGCCCTTGGAAACCACGGCGTAATCCCCATGCAGTTCAACTGCCAGCAGGAGCCGCTCCATGAGGTCCAGCTGCTGCGGCCCATGGCATTGGACCAACACACGCAATTCCAGGTCCAAGACGGGCCCGTTGTGCCTGGACCGGCCCACCCGGGTGAGCGACGAAGCGCGGACGGTGACCGGAGCGTCGGGCGGGGGAACAACGGCGACCGGGGACCCGTCGTCGAACCTTAGCCGCTGTGGAGCGGCGGCCTCCGCGAGTACCAGCAGAAGGTCGGACAGTGAAGAACGAACAAGGCCCACGGCAGAACCCCAGCCGGACGGAATCCACTAAATCAACTGGAACAAGGCTACTCCCGCCGTCCGCCGTGATCGAGTTTTTGCACGAAAGACTCCCGCGCCGGGGTCAGGCCAGGCCAGGAACGCCGTCGGTGATCGTGAAGGATTTTTTCGTGCTGACCGGGGCGCCTGGTGTGGTGACGTGGTCAAGCACCCGGAAGTCGGCGGTCATTGCGTCCTTGGTGATGCGCGTGTTCACGTAGCCGCGGTTGTCGTTGTAGAACTTCAGGTGCGGATTCCAGGCCATGGTTGCGTCCGTGGTGGACCCCGTCCCGTCGCCCGTGGATGTAATGGACGAGCACACGAGTTCCGAACCGACAACGGCTGCTGCCGGGTCCTTGTAGTCCACCTTGAGGTCGGTGGCCCAGTGGCGGTGGACGTCGCCGGTGAGTACGACGGCGTTGCGCACCTTGGCGTATACCCAACCTTGGGTGATGCGGCGGCGGGACGCTGCGTAACCGTCCCATCCGTCCATGGAGACGTCGTCGATGTCCGGCGCCTTGTCCCTGTCGCGCTCGGCAAAGAACACCTGCTGGCCAATGATGTCCCAGCGTTGGGTGGAGTTTCTGAAGCCGTCCAGAAGCCATTTTTCCTGCTCAGCGCCCGTGATGGTCCGGTTCTCGTCCAAACGTTCGGCCACGTTCTTCCGCCAACCGTCGCCGGCGAGCTGGTCGTCCCGGTACTGGCGCGTGTCCATCATGTGGAAGTTGGCCAGCTGGCCCCACTGGATGGTGCGGTAGATCTTCATGTCGAACCCAGCCGGGACCGAGGACGGACGCAGCGGCATGTTCTCGTAGTACGCCTGGAACGCGGCCGCGCGGCGTTGCCGGAAATGTTCGGTGGTGTCGTTGAGTTGGCCGGCATCGCTGTTCTCGGGGACGTCGTCAGCCCAGTTGTTGTCCACCTCGTGGTCATCCCACACCACCAGCCACGGTGCTATCGCGTGCGCGGCCTGCAGGTCGGCGTCCGCCTTGTACTGGGCGTGCCGCTGGCGGTAGCTTGCCAGGCTGACAGTCTCGGGCCCTTCGTGGTCGCGGGGATTGCCGCCGCCGATCACGTAGCTGCCCTTCTTGTACTCGTAGAGGTAGTCGCCGAGGTGGAGCACCAGGTCAGGGTGGTCTTCGGCAAGTCGCCTGTACGGGGTGAAATAGCCGTGCTCATACTGGGCGCAGCTGGCGAAGGCCATGGCCAGCGCGGCCGGGGTCTCTCCGGGCGCAGGGCTGGTCAGCGTGCGGCCCACTTCGCTCAGGTGCCGTCCGGTACGGAAACGGTAGAAGTACTCACGGCCCGGCCTGAGGCCCTTGATCTCCGCGTGCACGGAATGGGCGGTTTCGATCCTGGCATGCTCGACGCCGCGGGCTACTACCCGGCGCATGGCGGGGTCTTCTGCGACTTCCCAGGCGACGGCGACGTTGCGGGAAGGCATGCTGCCCAGGCCATCCTCGGCCACGGGATTCACTGCCAGGCGTGTCCAGATGACGAACCCGTCGGGCCATGGTTCGCCCGACGCGATGCCGAGCGTAAACGGGTAGGTGCGGAGACCGGCGTCGTCCGCTGTTGAAACCGCAACAGCGGCCTGCGGCATCGCGGCTGACACACCGGCGACGAGCCCGGCGCCGAGTCCGGCGGAGATGAGGGACCTGCGGGAGATGTTTTCCATACAGCCGACCCTATGAAGTCCGAATTGACTGCGTTCAAGCCGGGTATGAATAGCCGGTTAATTGTGTGACAAAACATGTTAACCCGTACTGGACCCCTGCCAGTCCTTAGGAGCGCTCGTCTATGCTCAGTCCATGATGACCGGGGAGCGACCCAAGCGCCCTGGTGCCGTGACGTTTTCGGTGGTCCTGATGTACATCGGCGGCATCGCCCAGATCCTTCTTGGAATCCTCACGATCTTCCTGCGGTACACGCCCGAGGCCCAGTCAGGTGGCATCGCCTTTCCCATCACCCTGCTCGGCGCGGGGATGGTCCTCTTTGGGTTGTTGGTCATCGGCCTGGCGTCCGGTGTGGCAAGGGGAAGCACCGCGGCGCGTCGCGGTGCTACAGCTGTCATGCTGCTCGGGTTGGCCTTCGCTGTGCTGGACCTCATCATCGGCGCTGATGGAGACTGGTCCGCGGTCATTTCCCAATCCATCGCAACGGTGATGGTGCTGGTGCCGTTGTGGACGGCGCGGGGTCGCCGCTACTTCGAGGGGTGATGCAGGGCTTCCTGGGCGTCCCGGTACGCCACCCGGCGGTGCACGAAACGGACAATCTCGATCAGCGCGATGCAGGCCGCGGACGTTCCCAGGATGAGTAGCGCAGTTGGGAGCGTAGGGTCAGTGAACTGCAGGAAGTCCCGCGCGACGGGCACGGAATACACCAGGACCAGGCCCACCATCATGGCGCCGATCACCAGTCCCTTGAACCGGGTCACTGGCCGTGAAAGCACCACCAGGATCCAGATGCCGATGATGGCCAGGATGAGTGTGGACCCCGTCCTGATCTCCACCTCGGGGATGGCCATGTTCGCGGCCAGGCGCGCATAGGACGCAAGCCCCAGCGTCACGGCCACTCCGGCTGGGACGGCGAAGGTCAGCGACCGCCGGAGGAAACCCGGAATGTAGCGCTGGGCGTTGGGCAACAATGCCAGGAAGAAGGCAGGGATGCCGATGGTGAGTCCGTCGGTGACCGAGAGCTGCCGGGGGAGGAAAGGGAACGGGAGCAGGAGGATGCCGAACGCGATGGCCAGGAAAGTGGCATATGCGGTTTTGGTAAGGAACAGCATGGAGACCCGCTCGATGTTGGCGATCACCTGGCGGCCTTCAGCCACCACGCTTGGCAGGTGAGAGAATTTACCATCCAGCAGGACCAGCCGCGCCACGGCTTTGGTAGCGGCAGCACCGGAGTTCATGGCCACTCCGATGTCGGCCTCCTTGATGGCCAGGGCATCATTGACCCCGTCGCCGGTCATCGCCACCGTATGGCCGGCCGACTTCAGAGCCAGGACGATCCGCTTTTTCTGGTCGGGCGTCACACGGCCAAACACCACGTTGTTGTTGATGGCGTCCAGAAATTCCCGGTCATCGTCCGGCAGCTCACGGGCATCAAAACCGTGGGGCGCATCCAGGCCTACCTCCCGCGCAATCGCGGCCACTGTGTGCGGGTTGTCGCCTGAAATGATCCGCACGTCCACGTCCTGCGCGGCGAAGTAGGCGAGCGTTTCGGCAGCGTCCGGGCGGATGTTCTCCTTGAAGGTCAGGAGCACTACGGGAACAGCGTCAGCGGGAACGGTCTCGTCCTGTGTTGGAGTTCCGTGGGCCAGGACCAGCGTCCGGCGGCCTGTTGCGGCCAATTCCTCGGCCTTGATCGCGAGCTGCTGCTGGGCGGGGTCGGTGGAGTTGCGAGCCGGGAAAACCATTTCAGGTCCGCCCAGGATCCACATTTCCTGGTCGAACACCACGGCGCTCCACTTGCGGGCCGAGGAGAACGGAACCCGGTCTGTTGGCAGTTCGGCGGGTGGAATGGTGAACTGCCCGGCGAGGCTGCGGGCCGTGGCATTGGCGTCGTTTTGCACCCCATACCAAGCCAGAATGGCTTCCCACCCTGCCCGGACTGTCAGTGGGTGGGCCGCGTCGAAAACGATGTCGCCTTGGGTGAGGGTACCCGTCTTGTCGAGGCAAATGATGTCCACGCGCGCCAGGCCTTCGACGGCGGGCAACTCCTGGACGAGAACCTGCTGGCGGGCCAGTTTCACGGCCCCCACGGCGAACGTAATGCTTGTCATGAGCACCAGCCCCAAAGGGACCATCGCGACGACGGACGCGATGGTGGCGGTGGCCGCGTCACGCCAGGCGCCACTCGAGGAGGCATGGCCCCACCCGCCTTGAGCAATCATCTGTGCGTTCAGGACCAACAAAGCCACGGGGCCCACGAACCATGTCACCCACTTGAGGACCCGATCGATGGAGGAGCGCAATTCCGAGGCCACCAGCGAAAACCTCTTGGCTTCGGCGGCGAGCGAGTTCGCGAAGGAATCAGCACCTACCTTGTCCACCACGGCTGTCCCGTCTCCGGCCACCACCACGGAGCCGGACAGGACCCTGTCTTCGGAGGTCTTCTCCACGGCATCGGACTCACCCGTGAGCATGGATTCGTCCACCTGCAGACCGCGTGATCCCGTGACCACCGCATCTGCTGGCACCTGGTCCCCGGCCCTGAGGACAAGGGTGTCGTCCAGGACCACATCATCCAGTGGGATTTCCGTTTCCGAACCTTCGCGCATTACCCGTGCATGTGGTGCGTTAAGCAGTGCCAAACGGTCCAAGGCCCGCTTTGCCCGGTATTCCTGGACGCTGCCGATAACTGCGTTAGCGATGGCACTGAATCCGAACAGGGCATCCTGCCAGCGACCGATCGCGAAGAGGACGATGAAGCAGGCAAGGATGATGCCGTTGAACAGTGTGAGAACGTTGGCGCGGACGATGCTCCACACGCTGCGGCTGGTGTCCTGGACGAAGGCGTTGGTTTGTCCGGCGGCGACCCTCTCGGCAACATCTGCCGCGCCCAGCCCCTGCGTCGATGACACCTTCGCCCGGACGGTTGCCCGTTGAAGGTCCTTCTCCATGCCAATCATGCCCCTGTTGTTGAACCGATCCCGGGATAACCACAAGCAGGTGGTGCGATGGTTTGAGTATGGCAGCCGTGGTGCCTTAAGTCCCGGTTTGCCGGGTGGTGGTGATGCCTGACGTTGGCCGAGGGGTAGTGGGCGTCGGCGGACCCTGATTCCGGACGCCCTCCCGCTTGCCGCCCAGCGGGACTAGGATGGCCCGCATCCACGGGCAGGCTCGGGCTTTCACCGAAGGAACACACTATGGGCACTCTTTCTGTTGACCTTTTCCTCACCCTCGACGGCGTCTACCAAGCACCGGGTGGACCCGACGAGGACACTTCCGACGGCTTCACTTTCGGCGGCTGGCAGGCGGCGTATTCAGATGAAGAAGCCGGTGCCGCGATCGTCGCCGGGATTGACCGCATGGACGCGCTCCTCCTGGGACGCAGGACCTACGACATCTTCGCGGGCTACTGGCCAAAGCAAAGCGACCACATTGGCGACACCTTGAACGCACTGCCCAAGTTCGTCGAATCGCGGACCCTGACCGACCCCAGGTGGGAGGGAACGACGGCCCTGACGGATGTGAAGGAGGTGGCTGCGGTGAAGGAGCGGTTCAATGACGTCCACGTCATAGGCAGCGGCGTCCTGGCACGCTCGCTCCTCGAAGCCGACCTTGTGGACCGGCTCAACCTGTACCTGTACCCACTGACGTTCGGAACGGGTAAGCGGTTGTTCCCGGACGGCGCAGGCGTGCCCGCAGCCTTCCGATTGGCCCAGCCACCCCAGGCATTCCCCAATGGCGCCATCCTGCTCGCCTACGACCGCGCCGGCGACCCCGTTACGGGCATTGATATCAGCCAGTCGTAGCCGGTCATCTTCCAACAGAAGCGTGGGGGGGGGGGGGGGGGCCCCCCCCCCCCCCCCCCACGCTTCTGTGGGTTTATGGGGGGGCCCCCCCCCCCCAAAAAAATAGAAAGGGGCCCCGCAAAACCCAGGGGGGGGGCGACTCCGCCCGCGGGGCCCCCCGGGTTCGGCTTTTTCTCCCCCCCCGGGGGTGGCGTCCCATACCAAACCCGTGGGGTGGGGGGGGGGGGCCCCCCCCCCCCCCCCACGCTTCTGTTTTCTGGTTCTTACGGCGGGCGCCCGCCACCGTCAATTCCTTGCCAGGGGCAGCGTAATCCGCATGCGGGTGCCTTCCGGGCCGGTGTATGCGACGTCCGCGGAGCCGCCCGCGGCGACGGCTATATCGCGGACCAGGGACAGCCCGATCCCGAAGCTACGCTGCTGTTGGCCGGGATGGGGGTCGGGTGTCCTGGCGAAACGATCGAAGATCCGGTCCTGGTCGATACCTGTAATACCGTGGCCGGTATCGGTGACGGTGATGACTGCCTGGTTAGCGGCCACGGTGCTGTCAACCGTGATGAGGCCGCCCGCCGGCGTGTGGACGAGTGCGTTCTCGGCCAAACCGAGGATGGCGCGGTGAAGTCGCTGCGGGGTGATCATGGCCCGGGGGTGCCCAGTGCTCGAACAATGCAGGGTGATGCCCCGGTCCGCGGCCAAGTGCTGGAGGCTGTCCACGACCTCCTGTGTGACGTCGGGGATATTCGTTGCCGTGGCGGCGGGTTCTTGGAGCGTGCCGGTAGCGGATTCGAGGAGTTCGTTGACTATTCCGGTGAGGGCGGCTGTGTCGTCCCGGATCCGTGTCAGTTGCCGGCCGGCGGGCGATTCCGGAGCGGTGCTGCGTTGTGCCACTTGGATCCGGGCATCAAGGATGGCCAAGGGCGTCCGCATTTCATGGCTGGCGTCCTGGATGAAACGTCGTTGCAGGATCAGGGCTTCGCCGAGGGGGCGGATGGCACTGCGGGCGCTGAGCCATCCAACACCGCCCGCCAGCAGGATGCCCGCTGCCCCGGCGATGACCATGGCTTTGATCAGGTCTTTGGTGTCGAGATAGGCATAGACGGCACCAGGTTCGGCTGGTTCCGGATTGCCGGCCTGGCTCAGCAGGTACATGGTGGCCGCGGTCAGGAGGCATAGGACCAGCAGGGCGCAGACTGCACTGATTCGTAGCGCGATCTTCAAGGAGGCCTTGCGAAGGATTGCCTGATCCTGGGCCGGGGCCATGGACTGATCAGTCATGGGCTTCGCCTATCTGGTAACCCACCCCGTGGACGGTCCGGATGACCGATCTGGCGACTTTTCGGCGAAGGTGGTGAACATGGGTGTCGATGACTCCGGGCAGGTCACCTTGGCTATCGGTGGCGACAATCAGCTCCTCCCTGGTGAACACCCGGTCCGGCTCGGCAGCAAGAACCGACAGCAACTCCGATTCGGTCGCGGTCAACGAGGCAAGGAACCCGTGAATGGAGCGCATGGATCTGGTGGTGGAGTCCAGTTCCCAGTCGCCGATGACGGTGATCCGGGGTGCCTGGTGGTAGCTGCGGGTCAAGGCCCTCAGGCGTGCCCCCAATTCCATGGCGTCGAAGGGCTTGGTCATGTAGTCGTTCGCGCCGGCGTCGAGCCCCCGAACCTTCTCGTCCACAGAACCAATGGCGGTGAGGATGAGGATTGGGGTGGCGATCCCCTTGGAACGTAGCGCGGCGATCAGCGCGATGCCATCCAGGCCCGGAAGCCCCCGGTCGATCACCATCGCATCCCACGTTCCCACCAGGGCCTGGCTCAAGCCTTCATGGCCGTCGACGGCGATGTGCACCTGATAGTCGGGCTCAAGGAGCTCCGCGATCAGTGGCCCCAGGGCAGGATCGTCTTCCACCAGCAGGACGGACAGCTTGGAGTCAGTGGTCACGGATCTATTCTTGCGCGGAGGAGGACTCCGCCGCGCGGGTACGCCTGCGTTTGAGGTATTCGATACCCCACGGCAGCACGGAGGCCAGCACCATCACCACGGCTATGACGTCGATGTTCTTTGCGATGATCTCGAAATGGCCCAACCAGGAGCCAAGGAGCGTAACGGAGCTCGCCCAAAGGATCGCCCCAGTGATGTTCCAGAGGGCAAAGGACTTGTAGTGATACCGGGCGATGCCGGCACTGAGGGGCGCGAAGGTGCGCACCACCGGCACGAAACGGGCAAGGATCAGCGCGGGCCCGCCCCGGCGTTGGAAGAAGTCTTCGGCCTTTGCCAGATGGGACGTTTTCAGGACCCTGGCGTCGTCGGAGAACCATCGGCGTCCGAAGCGGCGCCCCAGCAGATAGCCCACCTGATCGCCCGCGATGGCGGCCACAGTCACCACTGTTATCAGCACAGGAAGTGTCAGGTTCAGTTGCTGGTGAAGGAGCCCGGCAGTGAAGAGCAGGGAGTCACCGGGCAGGAAGGGGAACAGAACACCTGATTCAATGAAGATCATCAGGGCCACCACCCCGAGGGTCGCGGGTCCCAAGCCCTGCAGAAGGCTGGCCGGGTCCAGGAGGGGGAGGCGCTCGGTAGGGTTCAGTGCAGGCACCAAGGCAAGGGCTTCCATAGAGTCTCTTTCATTTGGGAGAGCGTGCGGACGTGGCCCGGGAATGAATCGTGGCCCTGACAGCTGGTGCACAGCGGTTCCAGGTTCCGGCCATGATCAGGACCGCCGCGATCGTTGCCGGGAACGAGGCAACAACGTCCAACGGATAATGGGCGCCGATGTACACCCGGGACCAAGCGACCACCACGGCCATGACCGTCCCTGCCCAGAGGACCGGGTTCGCCCACCGTGTTTCACGAACCAGCAGGAACGTCGCCAGCGTGAGTGCGACCGCCAAGGACGTGTGGCCGCTGGGGAAGCTGTTGGACACGGGCTCCGGCACCAGGGGATCGAACAGCAAGGCAGGATCCGGCCTGATCCGGCCGGTAACCACCTTGAACAATTGGCACGTCAGCCATCCACACGCCACCGTAAGGGAAAAGAGCGCTGCATTCTGCGGAGAACGTCGGATCAGTGCCAGATACAAACTGACAGCGATCACGATCAGCGTTCCCGCCACCGGACCGAAAAGCGCGTTCAACACCAGGGCCAGCCCGGTCAGCCCGGGTGTGTGATGGCGGCTGAAGTCATCGTCCACCGCCAGTTCAGCCAAGGTCAGGCCAGGGACCACCTGAATCGCCCACCCCGCCAAGACAACGGCGGCCGCAAGTACCAGCCCGATGATCAGCCAGTGCTTGGGTGCGGGCAGGGGGTTGAAGCGCACGGGATGCGGCGCGGAATGCGGAAACATGGAACCCCTCGACAGGACGACTCGTTTCTTGGATTCTCCGCCGCGGGTTTTAAGAACTCGTTAAGAACTGCGCTGGTCCGCCCCGCGCCACCACGCCATGGTCGCGGCAGCGGCCTCCGGCAGGGGAGTTGGGTCCAGGTCCAGTACCCGCTGGCTTTCGGAGGAATCCATCACGAATGGGCGCTCAAACTGGTACAGCAACTCAGCCAATTCGCGCATATCGGTTGAGACCAGTCCGGCGGCCCGCAGCACCCAGCCGGGAACAGCGCTCACCTTTGGTTCCGTCAGACCAGCCGCTTGGGCATGTGCTACTGCGATGTCCCGCTGGGTCACGGCCGCGCCGGTGGGTGCATGCAGCACGCTGTTCCAGAGTTCGGGCTTCCCTGCGGCGGCGATCATGGCCGCAGCGAGATCCGGCACATAGGTGAAGGAATGCGGCTGGCTGGCGCTGCCAATGAACTGCAGCCGTTTGCCCGCCAGGATTGGCGTGACCATGCGCTCGCCGGCATGTGCCATCTTCACGCGCGGTCCAAAGAAGTCGCCGGCCACTACGCTCACGGTGTTGGCCGCATGCGCCCGCCGCGCCTTCAACAGTGCCGTCCGGATGCCACGCTTTCCGCCCGCAGCTTCGCGGGGGCTCGATTCGGTCATGATGCGTTCGGGCTCACTGTACGAGTACAGGCTTTCGGGAAATACGACGACGGCGCCCGCGGCTGCCGCTGCGTCCATCACCGCTTGTTCGGCCCGGGGGAGTTCCGCGGCCCAAGCTGCAGCGCTGTACTCCGATCCGTGGATGCAGTGGAAGATGGCCGCTGATCCCGCGACGGCTTCCTTGAGCTGTTCAGGATCGGATGCATCTACGCGCATCTTCTCCACCAGTGGGTGGTCCGGGCCGCTGCCGGAGCGCGTCAGTACGCGTACCGGGTGCCCCAGCCCTGCGAGTTGTTCGGCGATGGTGTAGCCCACGGGTCCTGCTCCTGTGACGACGTACATGATGGTCCTCTTTCTTTGTGTAGGTGGGGTGCAAAGCAAGAGCAGTGCTCTCTGAATCCAGAATGACTGTCCTTTGGCGCGAAGTCAAGAGCACTGCTCTTGTTTGTTGACACCGCTCTCCTTTGTGGCAAGCTATGGGCATGACTCCAGCTGCAACCAAGGCCAAGCCGCCTACTCCCAGGGAACGGGCACGCGCACAAACCATCGCCGACATCATCCGGCTGGGCCGTCAGCATCTGGCCCTCCACGGCGCGGCAGCCCTGTCCCTTCGCGCGGTAGCCAGGGACCTTGGCGTCGTGTCCTCGGCCGTGTATCGCTACGTGGAGAGCCGCGACGAGCTCCTCACCCTCCTGCTCATCGACGCGTACAACGAGCTGGGCGACCATGTGGACGCAGCCGTGGAGGCCGTTCCCGGCAACGACTTCGCCGGGCAATTCCGGGCGCTTGGCACTGCCGTCCGATCGTGGGCGCTCCGCGAGCCAGCAAGCTACGCACTGCTGTTCGGTAGTCCCGTCCCCGGCTACCAGGCGCCGGGCGAGCGCACCACCGTCCCTGGAACGCGCGTCATCGTCCGCCTCGTGGGCATATTTGACGCAGCATTCCGCGCCGGAGCCATGCGCGCAGACGTGAGTCCCGCCGTCGTGGTTCCTCCGGCCCTTGCCAAAGACCTGGCGGCCATCCGCGAAGAGATGAACCTCGCGGCTCCGGACCCTTCATTGGCGCGGGGTGTGCTGGCCTGGACGTCGGTGTTCGGTGCCGTTAGTTTTGAGGTTTTTGGGCAGTATGGCGCCGATACTTTCGCCGCCCGCGATGAGCTTTTCGAGCATCAACTGAGCGTTCTCCAGGGCGTCGTGGGGCTCTAAGGTGCGAACGGTAAAGTATTCAGATGGTTCGTGGACTGGCTGACATTGGTGCGGAGGGCGTCCTCCTCGCCGGAGCGGGCCGCGCAATCCTCCTGCAGATCGCCGACCCCAAGGTAGGCCACGGCGTGGCAGAGCACAGCAATTTCGCCGAGCGCCCCATGGACCGGCTCCGCGCCACCATGACGTACGTGTACGCGGTGGTGTACGGCTCGGAGGACCAGCTGAAGGCCGTCCGCCGCGCCGTCAATCGTGCCCACGCCCCGGTCCGGCGCGGACCCGATGCCACCTCCGGCGGGTACAGCGCCTTCGACGCAGAGTCCCAACTCTGGGTGGTCGCCACCCTTTACGACACTGCCGTCACCGTTTATGAGCAGGTACATGGACCGCTCGACGGCGGGGATGCCGACCGTATCTACCGCGAGTACGCGCGGATCGGGACGGCCCTGCAGCTTCCGGCTGATAAGTGGCCGGCCGATCGGGAGGCCTTCGCAGAATACTGGGACTCCCATGTGCGGGGACTTCAACCGGATGACACGGCGATCAAAGTCGCACAGGACCTCCTCTATCCCGCTGGAGGTCCGCGACTCCTGCGCCTGGCGATGCCCTTGGCCCGGTTCCTCACGGCCGGCTTGCTGCCTGATCATTTGCGTGCCGGCTTCGGATTCGACTGGAGCCCTGATCGCGCGCGGCGTTTCGAGCAAACCATGCGGATGCTTGGCCGTTTCTACCCGCGGCTGCCCCAGCGGATCCGGCATTGGCCGCGAGACTACTACCTTGGGCAACTCGCCGCCGATCCGAAGGGCGGCAATGCGTAACTCCACCCCGGTTGAACAGTCCATCGACAACCTCGCGCACCGGTATCTGGACGGCAGGCGGGGCAGTCGCCTGCAGGCCGGGCTCACCGAGTTTGTGGTGTTCGGGCTGAAGCAGGCCTGGGCGTGCGTCTTCGGTGCAGCGCTGCTCGCGGTGATCATCGCTGTCCGCCTTTGGTACCCGGACAACGCGGCGCTCGCCCGGAACGACTTCCTCACCCTTGCCGCCGTCCTCATCCAGGTCCTGATGATCTCATTCAGGCTGGAGACGTTGCGGGAGCTGCGGGTAATCCTGCTGTTCCATGTGGTGGGGACGGTAATGGAATTGTTCAAAACCGACGTTGGCTCCTGGGCTTACGAGGCCGAGGGCCTCCTCCGGATCGGTGCGGTCCCGTTGTTCAGCGGCTTCATGTACGCGGCCGTGGGTTCCTATATGGTGCGCGTCTTCCGGTTGTTCGATCTCCGCTTTGACAGGTATCCCCGCCGGTGGATCACGGCTCTTGTGGCAGGGGCGATCTACGTGAACTTCTTCTCGCACCACTTCATAGTTGACCTGCGCTGGGTGCTGCTGGCCGCCGTCGTTCTTGTCTACGGGCGGTGCGTCATGCACTTCCGGGTGTTCCGGCGTCGTTTCCGCATGCCGATCCTGGTGTCCTTCCTGCTGGTGGCGCTGTTCATCTGGTTCGCGGAGAACATCGGAACGTGGTCGCGGGCGTGGCTGTATCCGAACCAACTGAATGGGTGGCAGGCGGTCTCGATCGACAAGCTCCTGGCGTGGTTCCTGCTGATGATCATCTCGGTGGTGCTGGTGGCCTGGGTGTACAAACCGGAGCCGCTCGGCGCTGAGGCCGCCCAAACCCCTGGTGACGCCCAAATTCGCCCAGGACGCTCGGATATGGGTGTCACCACTCCGAGTGAGTGACGCCGATCTGGTTGCGCGTCGGAAGCGCACTTCCGTGAACCACTGCGCCTTCGACGTTCCGCACCTGTTGATCCAGCCGGTCGTTCATGGCCCAGAGCCCGTCCGGCGGCACGTATCCCGAGAACTCCATCGCGCCATTTTGCCAGTTCACCGAGGGCGAAAACAGCCCTTCTGGCGCGGGATTCCGGGAAATTTCCTCAGCCTGAAAGTAAAGTTGAGTGCACTCGACTCAACTTTGGATTGACATCTAACTGAGGCTGAGTACAGTTGAGTGCAGAACGCTCAACTAGCCGATTGTTGAGCAGGCTCCCGGCACCTCAACCGCCCAGCGGACCGATGCCGGACGCAATCTCCAACATCGGCCATTGAAAGGAAACAAGATATGTCACGTGCAGTAGGTATCGACCTCGGAACAACCAACTCCGTGGTTTCTGTTCTCGAAGGTGGCGAGCCCACCGTTATCGCCAACGCAGAAGGCGGCCGCACCACGCCGTCGGTCGTTGCATTCTCCAAGTCCGGTGAAGTCCTGGTCGGCGAAATCGCCAAGCGCCAGGCCGTCAACAACATCGACCGCACCATCGCTTCCGTCAAGCGCCACATGGGCACCGACTGGAACGTAGCCATCGATGACAAGAAGTACACGCCGCAGGAAATCTCCGCGCGTATCCTCATGAAGCTCAAGAACGACGCCGAGAGCTACTTGGGCGAAAAGGTCACCGACGCTGTGATCACCGTTCCGGCCTACTTCAACGACGCCGAGCGCCAGTCCACCAAGGAAGCCGGCGAAATCGCAGGCCTCAACGTCCTCCGCATTGTCAACGAGCCCACCGCGGCTGCACTGGCCTACGGCTTGGACAAGGGCAAGGAGGACGAACTCATCCTGGTCTTCGACCTCGGTGGCGGAACCTTCGACGTCTCCCTCCTCGAGGTTGGCAAGGACGAAGACAACTTCTCCACCATCCAGGTCCGCGCAACCGCCGGTGACAACCGCCTCGGTGGCGACGACTGGGACAACCGCGTCGTCGAGTGGCTCCTGAGCCAGCTCAAGGTCAAGGGCATCGACCTCTCCAAGGACAAGATCGCCCTCCAGCGTCTCCGCGAAGCTGCAGAGCAGGCCAAGAAGGAACTGTCCTCCTCCACCAGCACCAACATCTCCCTCCAGTACCTGTCCGTCACCCCTGACGGCCCGGTCCACCTGGACGAGCAGCTGACCCGTGCCAAGTTCCAGGACCTCACCAAGGACCTGCTGGACCGCACCAAGAAGCCGTTCCACGACGTCATCGCCGAAGCCGGCATCAAGGTTTCCGACATCGACCACATCGTCCTCGTCGGTGGCTCCACCCGTATGCCTGCTGTCTCCGAGCTCGTGAAGGAACTTGCTGGCGGCAAGGAGCCCAACAAGGGCGTCAACCCGGACGAAGTTGTGGCTGTAGGTGCCGCACTGCAGGCCGGCGTCCTGAAGGGCGAGCGCAAGGACGTCCTCCTCATCGACGTCACCCCGCTGTCCCTCGGTATCGAAACCAAGGGTGGTGTCATGACGCACCTCATCGAGCGCAACACCGCCATCCCCACCAAGCGTTCCGAGACCTTCACCACCGCTGACGACAACCAGCCGTCCGTAGCCATCCAGGTCTTCCAGGGCGAGCGTGAATTCACCCGCGACAACAAGCCGCTGGGCACGTTTGAACTGACCGGTATCGCTCCGGCACCGCGTGGCGTACCGCAGGTCGAGGTCACCTTCGACATCGACGCCAACGGCATCGTCCACGTGTCCGCCAAGGACAAGGGCACCGGCAAGGAACAGTCCATGACCATCACCGGTGGTACGGCACTCTCCAAGGACGACATCGACCGCATGGTCCGTGAAGCCGAAGAGCACGCCGCGGAAGACAAGGCCCGCCGCGAAGCTACGG
The DNA here is from genome assembly GCF_031455195.1 of Paenarthrobacter nitroguajacolicus. GTDB lineage: Bacteria > Actinomycetota > Actinomycetes > Actinomycetales > Micrococcaceae > Arthrobacter > Arthrobacter nitroguajacolicus_D. The sequence continues at coordinate 152,856 of NZ_JAVDSH010000005.1, forward strand.
ATACCCGTAACTCCGCAGAGCAGCTCGCCTACTCCGTGGACAAGCTGATCGCCGACAACGACGACAAGTTGCCGGAAGAGGTCAAGACCGAGGTCAAGGCCGACGTCGACGCCCTCAAGTCCGCGCTGGAAGGCACCGACGACGCCGCCGTCAAGACCGCGTTCGAGAAGCTCCAGGCATCCCAGACCAAGCTCGGCGAAGCAATCTACTCGCAGGCCTCCGCAGCTGATGCTCCGGGCGCCGGTGCAGAAGGTGCACCTGCCGGCGAGCAGGCTGCAGCTGACGAGGACATCGTCGACGCCGAGATCATCGACGAAGACGAAGCGAAGAAGTAGCCATGCCTCATCACGGCAACGAAGCAGAGCACTCTGAGGGCAACGAGCCACGCAAGCCAGTTATTCGGGACAACCGCAAGGTTGACCCGAAGACCGGCGAAGCCCGTCACCCTGACAGCGAAGCTGCGGCTCCCACCGAAGGCAATGCCGCTCCCACGGACGGTGACGCCCTCTCCCAGGCTGAGGAAATCCTCAACGGGGTAGAGGTGCCGGCTGAAGAGTCGGTAGCCTCCGGTGCCGCGGCAGAAGCCCAGGCAGCGGAGCTCCGCAACGACCTCCTTCGCCTTCAGGCTGAGTACGTCAACTACCGCAAGCGCGTCGAACGCGACCGCGCCGTAGCAGGAGAGATGGCCGTCATTGGCGTCCTCAACTCCCTGCTCCCGGTGCTGGACGACGTGGACGCCGCACGCCAGCACGGTGACCTCGAAGACGGCCCCTTCGCCGCCATCGCCACCAAGCTGGAGAACGCGCTGAAGACCTACGGTCTGGAACGCATCGCGGACACTGGAGTCGAATTCGACCCCACCATCCACGAAGCACTTATCCAGCAGCCCGGCGAGGACATCCAGGTGGATACGGTCAGCCAGGTCCTGCGCTCCGGATACCGCTCAGGAGAGCGTGTCCTGCGTGCAGCCCAGGTGATCGTCGCGGTTCCCGCTTAGTCCCACCGCGAAGCGAGACAAGGGGCCCCGCCCCTACGCGTGGCGGCTTCGTCCTACGGACTTAGCCGCCACGCTCCGGCAGCGGATATTGGCCTTCCCAACACTCGCAAGCTCGTGTCGGGGCCCTCGGCCAGATCCTTCGAAGCCTCTCCCGGGCCCCTTGTCTCGCTCCGCTCCGGCAGTTGACTCGCCTAAGGTGGGTGGACGCAGGTGCTTGTTTATTGATTTGAAAGGAAACGCTCTTGGCCAGCCAGGACTGGGTTGAAAAGGATTTTTACGCGATCCTTGGTATCGCCAAGGACGCGTCCGACGCGGATATTAAGAAGGCTTACCGCAAGCTAGCCCGGCAGTACCACCCGGATACCAATGCCGGGGATGCTGCCGCGGAGAAGAAGTTCAAGGACATTTCCGAGGCTTACTCGGTGTTGTCGAGTCCTGAGGACCGGCAGCAGTATGATGCCATCCGTGCCATGGGCGGTGCCCGGTTCGCTCCGGGTGCTGGCGCTGGACGCGGCGGGCCTGCGGGCGCCAACGGCGGGTTCGAGGACCTGTTCGGTGGTCTGTTTGGCGGCGGCCCGGGTGCCCGCCAGCCCCAGGGCGGCGGCATCCCTCCGGAGTTCGCCGACCTGTTTGGTGGCGGATTCGGTGGTGCCGGGCAGACCGGTTTCCAGCGTGCGCCTCAAAAGGGCTCGGATCGCACGGCCACCACGTCCATCTCGTTCGCCGGCTCAATCAAGGGCACCACAGTGAGCCTGCGTGAGAGTAATGGCAACGTCATCGACGTGAAAATTCCTGCCGGAATCAAGGACGGCCAGAAGGTCCGCCAGCGGGGCAAGGGCAACGTTGGTCCCGCCGGTAACGGCGACCTCATCATCACTGTGAACGTGAAGCCGCACGACTTCTTCCATCGAGACGGCGACAACATCCGCATCCACGTGCCCGTCACGTTCGCGGAGGCCGCGCTGGGTGCCACTATCGAGGTTCCCACCCTCGACGGCGACACGGTGAAGTTGCGCGTGCCGCCGGGAACACCCGCAGGCCGTACCCTCCGGGTCAAGGGCCGCGGTGTGAAGACGTCCAAGGGGACCGGCGACCTGTTGGTGACTATCGACGTCGCAGTTCCGCAGAATCTGAACAAGGAAGCGGAAGAGGCCGTGAAGGCGTTCGCCGCTGCCACCACTGACGCGAACCCGCGCCACGACCTGGCCGCTAAGGCCCGGTTGTAAGGAGGCGGTGATGGGCATCGACGTCAACCAGCCGATCTTCGTCATCTCCGTTGCCGCGGAGCTTGCCGACATGCATCCGCAGACGTTGCGCCAGTACGACCGCCTGGGCATCGTCTCGCCCAGCCGTGCACCCGGCAAGTCCCGCCGTTATTCGCAGAATGACGTCAACAAACTGCGGGAGGTCCAGCGCCTCTCGCAGTCCGGCGTCTCACTTGAAGGCATCAAGCGTATCCTCGACCTGGAAAACCAGGTGGCCGCCCTTCAATACCGGGTAGCCGAACTGACGGAGGAACTGACCCGCCGCCGCGCCCCAGTGGACACCCGCATCTTCGCGGCGGGCACTGCTGGCGACGTGGTTTCGCTGGCGCGTGGCCAGCGTCCCCGGGCGCGGTCCCAGGCCGTTGTGGTGTGGAGGCCGCGGCAGGGCGAAAGTCTCTAGCCCGTCACCGTGTCGGCATGCCGGTGGGCCACTTTCCATTCCCCGCCCTCGCGGCGGTAGACCTGGGTGGCGCGGAGCACGTACTGACGCGGTTCCCCATTGATGGACGCCGAGGTGTGCTCCAACCCGGCCGTGTAGGCCATGTCGCCTATCACGTCGTACGCCTGAAGCTCGAAGCTGTAGGAGAGGCAGTGCGAGAAACTCTCCGCCAGCGCCGCAAAGAGCTCATCCAATTCCTGCTGGCCGTGCGCGTTCCGAAACGCGCCGAGCACGCTGACGGGCTCTTTTCGCGACCAGATTGCCCGGCGTAGCGAGGCATCGCCGTTGTGGAGGGCGAATTCCGCCTGATACAGGGTGGACCTGACCCATCCGAGGAAATCTTCGGTCCCATTCATGCCTTCAGTATGCGCCTTGCTAGCGCTGCCGGTCCCAGCTGACCACAACCCGTACAGCCCCGTTCTCGGTGCGTTCCACATTGGTGACGATCTGCGACTCAGCCGCGCCCATGGCCCTGATCTGCTGACGGTAGTCCTCGATATGCGCCTGCAGTGACTCTTCTGTCCATTCGCCCGGGCGCATCCGGGTCGAGATCTCGACGGGTTCCTCCCGGACCATGATCTCTTCGGGCTCGCTGGGCTGTGCAGGTTCCGGCATCGGGGCTTGCGGCACCAACATGCGGAAAGCGAAAACTCCGCCCGCAACGCCTGCAACCAGGCCGGCGGCGATGAGCCAGAGCGTACGCCGGGGTCCGCGGCCAGCGGGGGTGGACTTCGGAAGCGCCATATTCTTTGCAGTTTTGTGTGCCATGGGAATTCAACTTTCCGGTCGGCGGTCTGTGTTTGTGCTCGTGGCGCAAGGGGCCCGCAGCCCCAGCGTATGCAAATTCGTGACTTGTAGGAACCCGCGGCTGATGGAACCCCAGCAAGAACCTGCCCCTTGGCATCTGTGGCACGTGCACCAAAACGGGCAGATAATGAAGGCATGGCACGGCAAGCAGCGCACGTGCTGATGGCCTGAGCATCGTGAGGATGATGTCGGTGTCGTTGTCGGATGAAGAACGCAGGAGCTTGGAAGAGCTGGAGCGGGAACTGGCTTCGACCGATCCCGATCTCGCCTCCGAGTTGACGTCGGGCCGCCCCCGCGGAGCGGCAGCCCGCACTCTGGTCGGCAGCCTGGCCGTTCTTTGCGGCTTCGTGATGATGATCGCCGGGATCATGACCCAGATAGTGGTTCTGGGCGTCTTAGGATTTCTTTTGGCCAGCGCGGGAGCCTATTGGCTGCTGGCCGGAACCTCGTTTCGGAGGCGGGTTGGGAGGCACGACGGCGACCCCGCACCTTAGCGGGGCCGCTCGCCAGTGCTGCTGGCTGTAGCTGGTAAGGGCGTTGCCTAGGGAACCGGTGGTACGGGAGGCTGACCCTGCGTCTCTTTCACGGGCTCAGGTTCGCCCGGGGGTACCATCATGCGCCATGCCAGGACAGCGCCCGCGCCGGCAACAGCCCCGATGAGCAGGCCGATCACCCATCCGGACAGGCGCGGAGCGCGCTGACGGCTGTTCCGTTTCAAGGCCTGCGTTGTCCTTGTCACAGCTTTGGCGGCCGTTCGCTGGGCTTCCTTGGCGGCTTTCTTATTTCCGGTCAATGTGAGAATGACACCGTGGACCACTGATGGCACATCGGCATGGTTGATCCGGGCAAGCGCCCACCGCACCACGGCATCCGTCTGTGCGGATGTGCCGTCTGTTGCGTGCTTCACCCATTCCCTGGCAAGGTCCTGTGCTGCTGGAATGATGTTCTGCGGTTTGTACATGGTGCACCCCTATCTCAGTAGCTGGCCTGTTTGCCAGCCTACGCCGGAGCCCCAATGACCAACAGGTACCCCGGCGTCGAAAGGCTTAGTCGCGGACCACGGCCGCGAGTTCCACCGGGTTCTCCAAACCGGCCCACTGTCCGTTCAGCGTCAGCTCGCCATGGAGCTCGGGAGCCGCAGCGGTGCTGGCAGAAGCGTCCGCAGCGGTATCAAGGACCCGTGCCACCTTCAACTTCAGCTCACCGGCATCAATGATCGTCACGCCGCTGCCCGATACCGGCGCCGAGGCACTCAAGGTGGGGACGCCGCCGTCGAGCTTTCCGCTGCCCTGCACCGTCACCGTGCTGGGTCGCGGTCCCAGTTCGCCGTCGACAATGAGTTCGGCCTCTTTCCGGCCGGTCAGAATGGTGGTCGCGAGGGCCCTGACGTAGACGGGATCGGCGCACGCGTCATACACATAGCGCTTGCCCAGGACCGAATGATCCATGGTGCCGATGAGCCATTCCTCGGCGCCGGCCAGCTCGTAGCCGCGGTAGCTCAAGGGGACCTGGTAGATCCGGTCGCCCGCGGCGACGACGTGCGTCTCGATTCCCACCTCACCGGCAGGATCATCGAAACGGTAGGCGCCGATGATCTCCGGCGCGCCTTCCTGGATAAACCAGGGCTGGTTCGGCAGGTAGTCAGCGATGAGTTCGAGCTTGGACGGGGACAGGGTTGCCTTGTGAATGATCGCCATGGTCTCCAGCCTAGGGCAGGGCGCGCTGAGACTGCGCGCGTGGGCGCAGTCTCAGGGTTCGTTCAGCCCCGGGTTGGGCCTAGGCGCTCGGGGTGGCCATGAGGGATCCGGGGACCGCGCCCACCATGCCCTCCACTGCGCGGGCAAGGTGGGTGCCGCGATCGTTGACGCCGTCCCAGCGGACCAGGGCCTGCGCGTTGAGGCCGTCCACCATGCCGAGGATCTGCCAGGCGACGGCAGCGGCATCGGAAACGTTGAAATCTCCAGTCGCGTTGCCGTCCTCCACGACTCCCTGAAAGACCTTCTGCCAGGCGTCCATTTGCTCGCGGACGGAAGCGGCCAGCATCTCATTGCGCCGCCCCAGCGTCCAGGCCTCCACCCAGATTGCCGTGACGTCCAGCCGGCTGTTGTCCAGGAGGGTGTCCACCAGCAGGCCGAGCCGTTCCGACGGTCCTGGGCGCTGGCTCAGCAGGCCTGCGACTTCCTGGGTTTCCGCGGCCACGATGGTTGCGAATGTGCTGGAGACGAGTGCATCCATATTGGGCTGATAGTGCGCAACCAGGCCTGAAGCGACACCCACGCGGGCGGCAACATTGCGCAGCGTCAGTGCCGTGAGCCCGGCCTCGAGTGCGAGCTCGCGGGCGGCTTCGGTGATTTCTGCGGCGCGTTCTGCCGGGGACTTCCGGACGGCGCGCTTCTGTGGAGTGCTTGACATCAAGGACCAGTCTAGATTACCTTTTCAGCATTGTTGATCGTGTGATCAACAAGAGGATTGCACTGAAGACGAAGGAGTCACCCATGGCTTGGAGAATGCCGGCCGAAACCGCACCGCATGAGCGCACCTGGATGGCGTTTCCCCGCACCGGCCTGACGCTTGGCCACGACGCCGCCTCGGCCGAAGAGGCGTACCAGGCCTGGACCGCCGTCGCCCATGCAGTGGCCGAATTCGAACCAGTCACCATGGTCGTGGACCCGAGCGAGCGCCAGCGCGCCGCCCGCATGCTGGGCAGCGGAATCGAACAGGTTGAGGCGCCGTTGGACGAGTTCTGGATGCGCGACGTCGGACCTACCTTTGTCATCGACGACGAACGTCCCGGCGTGCTTGGCGCCGTGGACTGGATCTTCAACGGATGGGGTGCGCCGGCGTGGTCCGAATGGCAGAAGAGCGCCGGAATGGCCCGCTTCGTCGCTGCGAACTCCGGCGCCGAACTGGTCAGCTCACTGCTGGTCAACGAGGGCGGCGCCATCCATGTAGACGGCGAAGGCACCGTGCTGATCACCGAAACCGTGCAGCTGGATCCGGGCCGGAACCCCTACGCCGACAAGGCAGCGGTTGAAGCCGAACTGGCCCGCACCATCGGAGCCACCAAGGTCATTTGGGTTCCCCGCGGACTGACCCGTGACTACGAGGACCTGGGCACGCGGGGCCACATCGACATGGTGGCCACCTTGCCCACTCCCGGCCGTATCCTGCTGCATTCCCAGACCAACCCGGAGCACCCGGACCACGAGGTCAGCCGCAGTCTCCAGAAATTCCTGGAAACGCAGACAGACGCGGCGGGCAAACCGTTCGAGATTGTGCCGCTGCCGGCGCCGGAAACGCTGCGCGACGACGACGGCTATGTGGACTGGAGCTACGTCAACCACCTGGTGGTCAACGGAGGCGTAATCGCCTGCGGCTACGGCGAAGAACGGGCTGACTCCCTTGCCACAGAAATCCTGGCGGAGGCCTACCCTGGCCGCCGTGTGGTCACTGTGGATGCCCGGCCCATCCTGGCCCGCGGCGGCGGTATCCACTGCATCACCCAGCAGCAGCCGCGTCTCAGCGGAACACAGGTCGCTGGAGGCGCAGCGTAATGGCTCCATTCGACGTCGTTGAGGCCTCTATCCTGCAATTGCGCCAGGCGCTGGAAACAGGGAAGGTGACCAGCGAGGAACTGACCCAGGCGTACCTTGACCGCATCGAGGCCTATGACCGAAACGGCACCAAGCTCAACGCATTGGTGGTCATGAATCCCGATGCGTTGGCCGATGCCCGGGCCTCGGACGAACGCCGGGCGCAGGGGACGGCGCTCGGACCGCTGGACGGCATCCCCTACACAGCCAAGGACAGCTACCTGGCCAAGGGGCTCACTGCCGCGGCAGGTTCGCCCGCCTTTGAGCATCTGGTGGCGCAGCGTGACGCATTCACCATCGAACGGCTCCGCGATGCCGGGGCCGTGCTGATCGGCCTGACCAACATGCCACCGATGGCGAATGGCGGCATGCAGCGTGGTGTCTACGGCCGCGCCGAAAGCCCCTACAACGCAGACTTCCTGACGGCCGCATTCGGTTCCGGTTCCTCCAACGGTTCCGGCACCGCGACGGCTGCCAGTTTCGGGGCCTTCGGCCTCGGCGAGGAGACCTGGTCAAGTGGCCGCGCACCGGCGTCGAACAATGCTCTGTGCGCGTACACGCCCTCGCGCGGCGTCATCTCCGTGCGCGGCAACTGGCCACTGGTCCCCACCATGGACGTCGTGGTTCCGCACACTCGAACCATGGCCGACATGCTGGAACTCCTGGACGTGATCGTGGCCGACGACGCCGAGTCCCGCGGTGACTTCTGGCGTGCGCAGCACTGGGTTCAGATCCCGAAGTCGTCCGAGGTCCGGCCGGAGTCATACCTGGCGCTTGCCGTGGAAGACGCCGACGGCGGGCGGCTGGCATTGCGGGGCAAGCGCTTCGGAGTGCCGCGCATGTACATCAACGCCGATCCGGACGCCGGGACCAGCGAGCAGCCGGGCATCGGTGGCCCCACCGGGCAGCGTATCGAGACGCGTGCTTCCGTGATGGAACTGTGGGAAGCCGCGAAGCGCGACCTTGAAGCTGCCGGGGCTGAGGTTCTGCTGGTGGACTTCCCCGTGGTCTCCAACTATGAAGGCGACCGGCCGGGCACACCCACCATCGCCACCCGCGGCCTGGTCAGCTCCGAGTACCTCAAGCGTGAAATCGAGGACCTCTCGGCCTGGGCATGGGACGACTTCCTGCGCGCCAACGGCGATCCCGCCCTCAACAGGCTTGCCGATGTGGATGGCGCACAGATCTTCCCCCACCCGAAGGGCGCCCTCGCGGACCGCTACACCGGATTCGACGACCACATCTCCGAATATCCCCGGCATGTCCGCGAATTCGGCGTATCCCAATTCACCGAGATCCCTGAGCTGGAAGGCGGAGTGCGCGGACTGGAAGAGACCCGGCGCGTTGACTTGGAGGACTGGATGGACGGGCTCGGACTGGACGCGGTCCTGTTCCCGGCAGCGGCCGACGTCGGACCTGCCGACATGGACGTCAACCCAGCCTCCGCTGACCTCGGCTGGCGCAACGGCGTGTGGGTGGCCAACGGCAACCTCGTCCCACGCCACCTAGGCATCCCCACCGTCACGGTGCCGATGGGAACCATGGCAGACATTGGCATGCCCGTAGGCCTCACGTTCGCAGGGCGAGCCTACGACGACACGGCACTGCTGACGCTGGCTGCTGCCTTCGAAGCCACGGGCTCGCGCCGGACGGTTCCGCCCCGGACGCCGGCGCTCTAGCGGCTTCGCGGCCGGCAAGCCCGACCTAATGCGTGACCGGGGCCTGGCACTGATTACAATCAAAGGGACGTCGACCACTGAGGGAATCATGAAGAAACTCACCACTGTCCTGATCGCTGCCGGGCTTATCGCCTCGGCATCCGCCTGCTCCGCCCAGCAGCAGCTGACCACAGCAGAAACCTGTGACCGGGTTGGCGTCGCCGCAGCCGGCATCCCGAGCAACCAGAGCAAGACCGCCACGACCCGCGTTGCCAACGCAATCCGGCCCCTGGAGCCGGTGGCTTCCACGGAGATGAAGCCTGTGGTGACCGCGATCCTGGAGTTCATGGATGAGCAGTCCAAGGAGAACCCGGACGAGGCCAAACTGGCCGAACTTGGTCAGGCCTACCAGGAAGCCGGCACCAAATACGGCGAGCTCTGCCGCGGCTAATGACGCCCGCGGCCTAGCGGCTTTGCAAGACCTTCAAAAGGGACCGGTTGATCAACCGGTCCCTTTTGCGCACCTGACGCTCTCTCACATCCCACCCCTTTCGCCCTGACGCTCTCTCACCTAACGGCCCTAAAACCGGAACGGTCTCTCACTTCTTTCAAGCAAGTGAGAGAGCGATCGGGGAAAGGGGGTGGGATGTGAGTGAGCGATCGGGGAAAGGGGGTGGGATGTGAGAGAGGGCTACTTTTCGTCGGAGCCCAGGTCAGGCCCGACGGCGAAACGTACCTCGCGTGTCGCGCTTCCGTGGAGTTCCAGGATGGCGAACTCGTTGGTGCCTTCGCGGATCAACGGACCAGGTACGTACAGGGTGCGCTGCGGACCGCGGCTCCAGTGGCGGCCGAGATTGAAGCCATTCATGAAGACAACTCCCTTGGTCCAACCGTCCAAGCGCAGGAAACGGTCACCGGGGCCGTCGGCCTCGAAGGTCGCAAAGGAAACGGATGGGCCAGCCACGCCTGCCGCAGCATCGCCGGGTGGTAGAGGCACGGCAGCGGACCGGAATGCCTCCAGAGAGTCCAGGTCCACAGCACCCACTTCCCAGTCCACAACCTCCACGCCGTTCAGCAGCGCCGGTCCGATCAAACCCTTGGCTTCGCCGATTCTCTGCCCGTAATTCACCCTGCCTTGGTCCTCAAGGAGAACCTGCAGGCGGCCACCCGCGGGGATGACGACAGAACGCTCGCCCAGTTCCCGGCTCAGCACCCCCACGGGCACGCCGTCCAGGAAAAACTGAGCCCTATCCCGGACTTCGGAAAAGGACAGGACTCCGCCACCGGGCAGCGAGGCCTCGTACAGGTAGAAGCCACGGTAGTGACCGGTCAATTCAACAGGAGGGACGGAGCCGGAAACCAGATGCGTGGCAACCGGAACATCCAGCAAGGACACAGAGTGAGAGACCGCGAGCGAGGACGTCGGAACCGGCATCCGCCCAGGCGGGACCTCGGCCGGAACCGGGAAATGCTTGGCAATGACGTCCCGGAAGGCGAAGTACTTGGCCGTCGGATGCCCGTCCTCGGACAGTGGTGCGTCGTAGTCGTACGAGGTGATGGTGGGCTCGTAGATGCCTTTGTCGTTGGCGCCGTTGGTGAAGCCGAAGTTGGTGCCGCCGTGGAACATGTAAATGTTCACAGAAGCCCCGGCTGTCAGAAGGGCGTCGAGTTCGGCGGCGGAAGCAGCGGCGTCGGTGGTGTGGTGGTGCGTTCCCCAGTTGTCGAACCAGCCGTTCCAGAACTCCGCGCACATCAGCGGCCCCGTGGGCTGCCGTTCGCGCAGGAACGCGAGCCGTTCATCAGCACGGGACCCAAACGTCCCCGTCTTGTGCAGATCCGGCAGCGAGCCGTCCTCGATCATGGCCCCGAACGGCTGGTCGCACGTGAACAGCGGAACGTCCACACCCAAGCGCTTGGACAGGTCCACCAGATGCTGCAGGTAGGCCTTGTCGTTCCCGTAGGCGCCGTACTCGTTCTCGATCTGGAACATGATCACGGGTCCGCCCCGCGAAATCTGCCGGGGCACCACCACGTCCAGAACCGACTCCATATAGGAGGAGCCGGCGGCGAGATAGCCTGTTTCGCTGCTGCGCACGCCAACAGTGGGATCGGTGAACAGCCACGCCGGCAGCCCACCGTTGTCCCATTCCGCGCAAATGTAGGGCCCGGGCCGGACAATCGCGTGCATCCCGGATTCGGCCACAAGGTCCAGGAATCGCCCGAGGTCCAAGCCGTCATCGGTAACAAACGCGCCAGGAACAGGCGAGTGCTCGTTCCACGGCACGTAGGTTTCGATGGTGTTCAAACCCATCAACCGGGCCTTATGGATCCGGTCCGCCCACAGGTCGGGGTGCACGCGGAAGTAGTGGATGGCTCCGGAGAGGATACGGAAAGGCTCGTTGTTCAGGAGGAAGTCCTGATCGCCGATCGCGAAGGTGTCCAAGGAGGGTCCTAACAGGGGTCTACGCCGGGCGCAGCACGGCGTGGAATGCGTACGAAGCGTTGCTCCAGATCACGAACAGCAGCGGCGCGGGAGCCAGCGCGATGCCCAGGACCGGCTGCAGCACGGCAGCGGAGACGATGATCCCCAGCAGGATCAGCATCGCCAGGCTGAGGTACCAGCGCTGCACCACCAGATACAGCGACGCCTTGAGGATGCTTTTCAGCCTCGCCTCGGGCAGAAGTACGACGCCGGCAATCGCCGTGACAGCGAGGCTCACCGTCACGGCGGCTGCTACGACGATCAGCGGCACCAGAAGGGCAATGCCCTGGACGTCCCCGCCCAGGTTGTGGACCAGGGCAAGGTCCACGCCGAGGAACATCAACAGGGCCACAGCGCCCACACCCAGCACCGCGGCTTTCGCGAAACTGCGTTTGTATCCCTGAAGGAAGGCGGCAACCGGCTTGACCGCGCCGCCGTCGTCGTTCAATGCCTTGAAGGCAGCGAAGATGCCGGCGAGGGATGGCGCAAGGGTGACCGAGAGTGCCAGGAAGAAGGGCCATGCGGCGGCGGGGTCTGCCACGAGCGAGAGGCTGAGGACCAGCGGCGCGTTGGCCACGGCGAGCAGTGCGTTGCCGGCCAGGAAGGTGTAGATGAACCCGAAGATGCTCCCGAAGGTTTCGAATCCCGGTCCGGCCCACCGCCGTCGCTTCTGCCCAGCCACGGCACTCATCCTTTCATCCCGCTGGTCGCGATGCCTTGGATGAAGTAGCGTTGGCCGATGAGGAAGATGATGAGGATCGGGATCACGGAAATCACAGAGCCCGTCATGATCATGGCGTATTCAGCGTCGAACTGGCCGACGAAGGACCGAAGGCCCAGCTGGACGGTCCAGAGTCGGTTGGACGTGAGGTAGATGAACGGACCCATGTAGTCGTTCCACGTGTTCACGAACGTCAGCAGGGCAAGGCTGGCGAGGGCCGGCTTGGACAGGGGCAGGATTACGCGGGCCCAGATGCCGTACTCGCTGAGGCCGTCGATGCGGGCTGCTTCGCAGAGTTCGTCCGGGATGGTCATGTAGTACTGGCGCATCAGGAACACACCGAAAGCACCGAATGCCTGCAGGAGAATCAACGCGTTGAAGCTGTTGGTCAGGCCAAGGTTCTGCATCATGATGTACTGCGGCACCATGTAGGCCTGCCACGGAACGGCGATGGTGCCGATGTAGGCGAGGAACAGCACGTCGCGGCCCGGGAAGCGGACCTTGGAGAATCCATAGGCAGCCAGCGAACCCGTGAGTACCTGAAGGCACGTGATGATCACAGCAAGGTACAGCGAGTTCTGCAGGTAGCCCATCATGGGGATACGGGTCCAGATGTCCGTGTAGTTGCTCCACACGAACTCCTGCGGAATCCACTGGATGGGGACCGTGAGGACCTGGTTGTTCTCCTTCAGCGAGGACGAAAGCATCCAGATGAACGGCACCATGAGCGCCACCACCAGGACCACCAGGACACCGTAGATCACGATGTTCGCGGTCCGCTTCTTCTGCTCGCGCGGGGAACGCTGACGGTCAGTACGACGGCGGTCTTCCGCAGAGGGTGCCCCTGACGGGGACGGAGCTGCGTCCTTCACAAGGGACGCCTTGAGGTCTTCGGCCATGTTGGTCATCAGCGTTCCCTCCGCTGTTGGATCTTGAACTGCAGGACGGTGACCGTCAGTACGATGATGAACAGGACCAGCGAAATGGCCGAGGAGTAGCCGAACTTACCTTCGCCGATGCCCTCCTGGTAGATCAGCTGGGACAGCACAGTGGTGGAGCGGCCCGGGCCACCGTTGGTCATGACCACGATCAGGTCGAACACCTTGAAGCTGGAGACCGTTAGCATGACCACGACGAAGAACGTGGTGGGACGCAGCGACGGGATGGTGACGTTCCAGAAGCGCTGCCAGGCGCTGGCGCCGTCCACTTCAGCTGCCTCGTACAGCTCTGTGGGGATGGCCTGCAGGCCGGCCAAATACAGGACCATGTAGTAGCCCATGTCCCGCCACACGCTGGTGATGATGACGGCGGGCATGGCCCAATCGGAGCTGGAGGTCCAGCCCGGCGGGTTGGCGATGCCGATGGCGCCGAGGAACTGGTTGATGGGGCCGCTGTCCGGGCTGAACAGCATGTTCCAGACCACTGCGACGGCCACCAGGGAGGTGATGTACGGGAAGAAGATGGCGACCCGGAAGAAGCCGATGCCCTTGAGCTTGCGGTTCAGCAGCATCGCCAGGATGAGGGCCAAGGCCATCGTGAGCGGGACGTGGCCGAGGGCGTAGACAAGGGTGTTCCGCAACGCGATCCAGAAGGAGTCGGATGCGAACATGCGCTCGAAGTTGGCCAGGCCAACCCACTTGGGAGCGCTGAATGAGGTCCATTCCATGAAGGAGAGCGCGAAAGCGGCCACGACGGGAATGAGGGTGAAGGCCAGGAAGCCAAGGAAGTTCGGAAGGATGAACGTCCAGCCGATCAGCGTGTTACGCCTGGCCTGCTTCCTGTTGCCGCGGCTGTGCACGGGGGCAGGCGCCTGGGTGATTGTTTCTGTAGTCATGATGACCGCTCCCTGGGTGGGGGCGTTCCTCCATTTCAGGATCCGGAGAATTCAGGTCCGGCCCGGTGCCGCGTCCAGGGACGCAGCACCGGAGCCAGTGGCTGGTCTGGACTTACTTGCCCAGGACTTCGCTGGTGACGCGCTTGCCCATCTCGGCGATGCCGTCGGTGACGGAGCGCTCGCCGACCATGATGAGGTCGTGCTCCTGGTTGAGGATCTTGTCGGTGGCGGCGGACTTGTCGCTGACGGGCATTTCCAGGGCGGTCTCATCCGGCGAGAACGCCTTCTTGGAGAGCTCGTCCGTGGGCATGCCGTCCAGCTTGAAGTACTCGTCCGTGATGGCGTCGTTCTGCAGCGCGGGGACAACACCGATCTTGGAGATGGCTTTGGCGCCTTCTTCTCCGGCAGCCCACTCGATGAACTTCTTGGCCTCATCGGAGTGGCTGGCGTTCTTGTTCACAGCGAAGGCTGTGGGCGAACCGAACGTGGTGACCTTGCCGTCGTCGTTCTTCTGCGGCATCGGAGCCAAGCCCCAGTTGACGTTGGTTTTCCCGTCCTTCTTGGCCTGCAGGATGCCCGCGGTGTACCAGGTGCCCATGGGCATCATGGCAGCCTGGCCGGACTCGAACATGGTGCGGTAGCTGGTCTTCTGGCTCTTGGCGGTGCCGAAGTCCAGGGTGGTGCCGGACTTCTGCAGGTCCAAGGCGGTGTTGTACTGATCCTCCATGAAGCCGTAGTCGCCGCTGTTCTGGTCAGCACCGTTCTGGGCTGCAGCGATGGCCTGGACCACGGAGCGCCAAATGTGGTGGTAGGTGCCGTAGACCTTCTTGCCCCCGGCCTCTGTGGTGAGCTTCTTGGCGATCTCCGTGTACTTTTCCCAGGTCAGGTCCTTGGGCTCTTCGATCCCGGCAGCCTTGAACAGGTCCTTGTTGTAGTACAGGAGCCAGAAGTCCTGGCGGTACGGGGCGGCGAAGTACTTGCCGTCCATGTCGAAAGCGTCCAGGCCAGCCAGGTTGTCCTTGCCCACCTTGTCCACAACGCTGTTGATCTCCTGCAGCTGGCCGTTGTTGGCATAACGGGAGTAGTCGATCACGTTCTTCATGGTGAGGACGTCAGTGGTGTCGCCACCGGCAAGCATGGTGGTGACTTTCTGGGGGTAGTCATCGGCCAGGATGTCCACGGGCTCAATGTCGATGTTCGGGTTGGCAGCTTCGTAGCCGTCAAAGAGGGCCTTGAACTCCGGGGTGCCCTCGTAGTTCCAGACCGAAACGGTCAGCTTGGTCTTGCCGTTTGCTGCCGGCTGCTCCGCGGGACCGGCGGCGCCTGCGCAACCGGTGAGTCCAAGCCCTGCAGTCACCGCAAGGGCGATTGCGGCGAGGGTTGTGCGCTTCATTGCGTTCTCCTTTAGTACTGGGTTACAAGTTTGCCGCAGGTGCGGCGGGTGTATTTGGGCCTAGGCGCTGAGGCCGAGGTCCGCGTGGACTACTTGGGCAAGGAGATCCTTGCCGGCGAGATACCGTTCAAGGTCATCCAGTGCGGCATCGGACATCCGCCGGGTCTCAGTCCCGAGCGAACCTGCGATGTGCGGGGTGATGATCACGTTGGGGAGGTCGTACAGGGTGGATTCGGCGGGCAACGGCTCGGGTTCCGTGACGTCCAACAGCGCCGTGATCCTGCCAGTGGCACACTCTTTCTCGAGTGCTGCCGTGTCAATGAGTGAACCGCGCGCCGTGTTGATGAGCGTTGCGTGGTCCTTCATGGCCTGGAGTTCCGCCGTGCTGATCATGTGTCGGGTCTCTGGGAGTGCGGGTGCGTGGACGGTGACCACGTCCGATACCGGCAAGAGCTCTTCAAGCGGGACCAACGTACCGCCGGCCGCCGCAACCTCCAGAGGATCAGCATGGGGATCGCTCACCAGGCAGGTGACGTCCTGGAGTTGCTGGACCAGATGGACCACCCGGCGGCCGATTCGGGAGAAGCCGATGACGCCGATGACGCGGCCAATATTGCCCAGCTCGCCGCGATCGCTGATGTAGCTCCAGTCGTCCCGGTGCGTACGGGCGTCGTTGGCCAGCACGTGTGCTTTCTTGCCTGCCAGGACGATCGAGGCGAACGTGAACTCCGCAACCGGGATGGCGTTGGCGTCGGCGCCGTTGGTGACGGTGATGCCGCGGTCCCACAGTGCTTCGCTGACGAAGCTGCGGACTGTTCCTGCGCAGTGGAACACTGCCCGAAGTTTTGGCATGCGCTCCAAACGCTCTGCGTTCAGCTGGGGAACCCCCCAGCTGGTGAGGAGGATTTCCACCTCTTCCAGGCGGTCCGCCAGTTCAGGTGCGTCCAAGGAATCCGTCCACGGTTGGTCACCAAGATCGACGAGCCCGGCAAGCCGCTCCAGTCGCGTGGAATCGAACTGGTCAGCAAAGGTTCCGCTATTCATGACCAGCAGTGCCTGGGGCTTGAGCGACATTGAGGGGATCCTCCCTTCGAAATTTCCGGTGGCCTGTTCGACCGTGATTTATGTGTTGCATCACATCTAATAATCAGTACATACTCATAAACAAGACAGTTCATTCAACTCAATCGAACTTGTTCTGAAACGTTCAAACTCGAACAAATGAGAGAAGAATCCTTATGGCAACCGGCATCGCCGCCGTTGAGGTGCCACCCCTGTATCCCTTGCGAAGTGCCTGGGGCTCCGCAGCCGCCGCGCCCTCCTTGGTGAATTCGCTCCGCGGCTCGTGTGACCGCCTCACCGTCCGTCCAGCGTCCGACGCCGGATGGCAGCGCGCTGCTGCCCAGCCCCTTACGGAGCTGCGCGCCCAAGCAGCGGCGGAGAAGGGGAGCGCTTGGCCCCAACCACTGGTCTCCCACTACGCGCGCTACTTCCGCGACGGCAATCGCACGGCATACGAGGGGCTCGTGGCGAGCAGACAGCAACGGCTGACGCGCGCCGTCGTGATGGCTGCGGTGGGTGAGCCCAATTGGCTCGATGAGGTGATCGACGGGGCATACCTCCTGTGCGAGCAGAGTTCCTGGAGTTGGGCGGCGCACGACGACGTGTTTACCCGCAATGGCGACGTGGTCCCGGATCGTTCCCGGCCTTACTTGGACCTTGGCGCCGGAGAAGTGGTGGCCCAGTTGGCGTGGCTGGACCATATGCTCGGTGATGCGCTGGATGAGCGGGCTCCCGGCCTGCGGAAACGCCTCCGTGCCGAAGCAAATGAACGCGTCATCCGCCCGTTCCTGGACCGCCTCGACTGGCACTGGCTGGGGTTGCATGGAGACGTCCATAACTGGAACCCGTGGATCCACTCGAACATCATTGTGGCCGCGCTGTTGCTGGTGGACGATCCCGAGCTGCGGGCACAGGTTGTTGTCCGGTGCATCGAGGGCCTGGACCGCTTCCTGGCCTCAATACCCGCAGACGGCGCCATCGACGAGGGCTTCGCCTACTGGTGGAATGGTGCCGGCCGCGCGCTGGAAGGGCTCGCCCTCTTGGAAGAAGCCAGCGGCGGTGTGCTCGACCCGGACTTGCCGGTGATCCGCGCCCTGGTCGCTTTCCCGCACCGCATGCACCTGGGGGATCGGTGGTTCCTCAACGTTGCCGATGGCCCCGCCCGTGCCCACCAAGGACTCCCGTGGGACATGCTGCGCCGCTGGGCCGTCCGGCTGGGTGACTCCGAAGCAGCCTGGCTCGCCGCCGCGTTCATGGCGGCAGAGCCCGAGCCCAACGCCGCCGCCGGCCTGGGCCGCGTCCTCACCCAACTAAGCGACAGCAGACCTCGCAATGGGGGTCCATCGGGACAATTGTCGTTACCTGGTGGGGGGACGTACCTGCCATCGGTGCAGATCATGGTCGCGCGCCAGAATCCAGGCTCCAGCGATGGGCTCACGCTCGCGGCCAAGGGCGGACACAACGGCGAGCACCACAACCACCGCGACGTCGGTTCGGTGGTGGTTGCCGTCGATGGCGTGCCCCTGTTGGTCGACGCCGGGCAGCCCACATACACCGCGCAAACGTTCGGCCCTGATCGGTACTTGATTCGGGCCATGCAAAGTGCGTGGCACAGCGTCCCGGCGCCCTTCGGCTTGGAACAGGGGACCGGCGCGGAATTCAAAGCGGCCGTTCTCCAGGAGCCCACTCCCGGTGAGCCGACCCTCGCGCTCGGGCTCGGGGCCGCCTACGGACTGGACCACGCTGAGCAATGGATCCGCACCTCGGTAGTGAACCGTGAGCAGGGGTCCGTGGTTATTGACGACCGCTGGAACCTGCCCGAACAGGCGCCTGAGGGAATGCACCCGCCCGAAGGAACGCCCGACATCGACATCACCTATCTGGTTGCCGGCACCGTCACTGTCGGTACAGACGCGACGGCGACCATCACGCCCGACGGTATTCCAACCGTCAGTGGCGGGCGGGGACTGCACCTCCGCTGGAAGCCCGCCACCGCCGTCGTGCTGGTGGACGAATGGCACCTCGACGATCCGCTCCTCAGCGATATCTGGGGCGGGAAACTGACCCGGATCCGGTTCCGCATGCCCGCCGAAAACCGCGCCTCGGGCGCGTTTACCCTCACAGTGGAGGCAACACCATGAGTTCCGAACAGACCCCGGAAACGGGCGGCAAGTCCCTCTTTTCCCTGCAGCGCCGTGAACGGCTGATGGAGGAGTTACGGGCCCACGGGGCCATCACGGTCCGCGATATTGCCGCGAAACTGGGCGTCAGTGAGCTGACTATCCGGCGCGACGTGAACACGCTCGCGGACGAAGGACTCGTCTCCCGCGTCCACGGTGGGGCGACGCTGCCGAGTCCGCTGGACCGGTCGGTGGCGGTGGGACGGCCGGCGGCGCACAGCTATTCGATCGGCATGGTGGTTCCATCGCTGGACTATTACTGGCCGCAGGTCATTTCCGGTGCGCGCGGGGAGGCCGAAGCGCAGAACCTCCGGATCCTGGTCCGGGGCTCGGCCTACGATGCCGCAGACAACCGCCGCCAAGTCCAGGCGTTGCTGGACACCCAGAACATCGACGGACTGATCGTGGCACCGGACATGGGTGGCGAGCACGGCAAGGAGTTGCTCCGCTGGCTCAATGCCCTGCCGATTCCCGTGATCCTGGCCGAACGGCGGGCACCGGCGGAAATCCCCGCGCACCGGCTCGAGTGGGTCGCCACCGATCACTCCTTCGGTGCCGGCATGGCCGTACGCCATCTCTGGCAGGAGGGGCACCGCATGATTGGCTGCCTCACGGACTCCACCAGCCCCACCAGTCCCCACGTGGTCCGGGGCTGGAAGCAGGCATTGGCTGCGCTGAAAATCCCGCTGGACGCATCAATCCATGAGGATTCGGCGAAGCTGGACAACGGCGACCGTGCCAAGCACTTCGACCACGTCCTGGAACTCTGCCGCTCCACCGGGACCACCGCCATGCTGGTGCATTCGGATACCCAGGCTGTGGCATTCGTGCAGCACTGCGTGGACCGTGGCGTGGACGTTCCCGGCAGCATGGCGATCGTGGGCTACGACGACGAAGTCGCCTATCTGGCTGAACCGGCCATCTCCGCCGTCCGGCCTCCCAAAAGCTACGTCGGCAAGGTGGCGGTGCAGCTCATGGCTGCACGCCTGGCCGAAGGAAGGATGCGCCCCGTGCATCGAATTGACCTGAACCCGGAGCTCATTGTCCGGGAATCATCCGTAGGCGCACCGCGAGGGTTGGCTGGAGTCGTCCTGGAGGATTCGCTCTGATGCTTTTGCCGCCCCTGGATTACCAGCTCTCACCCTGCACCGGCCTCACCCGCGGACACTGGTGTGCTTACGCCGACCACCTCCTGCGCTCGGCGCACCACTTTGGTACCCCGGATCACGCCAACATCCACCTTCCCGGGGCCAACAGCCGGTACGGCCCGCGGAGTGATTCACTGGAGGCCTTCGCCCGGACCTTCCTGTTGGCCTCGTTCCGAATCGCGGGCGACCCGGCTACCACCGGCTGGATCGCCGACTGGTACGCCGCGGGCCTTGATGCCGGAACCAACCCCGCGAATCCCGACCGGTGGCCGACGCCGGGTGAGCTGGGGCAGGCGAAGGTGGAGGCGGCGTCGTTGGCTGTTGGCCTGGCGCTGACCCGCGACGTGCTCTGGGACAAGCTGCCCCAGCGAGTCCAGGAGCAGCTCATTGCCTGGTTCGAGACTGTGATTGGCGAGGAATATCCGCCCATCAACTGGGTGTGGTTCCAGATCGTGGTGGAGACGTTCCTGGCGTCGGTGGGCGGGCGGTCTTCGGACGAGGACATCGACGCAGGGCTCGCCATCCATGACTCGCTGTACCGGGGCGGTGGCTGGTTCGCGGACGGTCCCGAGCGCGCGTATGACCACTACGTGGGTTGGGCGTTTCAGGTTTATCCGCAGCTGTGGGCCCTGATGGCACCCAACGATCCGCGGGTGATTGCCCGGAAAGCGCTCGACGGCGACCGGCTGGCAGATTACCTGGACGACGCTGCGTATTTGGTCGGTGCGAACGGAGCTCCGCTGATCCAAGGCAGGAGCCTGATCTACCGATTCGCGGCGGCCGCCCCCTTCTGGGTAGGGGAATTGTCCGGGCACACGCGGTTGGCGCCGGGCATGGCCCGCCGGGCTGCCTCAGGGATGCTCGACTACTTTGCCCGCCACGGCTCCATCACTGAGGACGGCCTCCTCTCCATCGGCTGGCACCGCGAGTTCCCGGGCATGAAGCAGGCCTACTCCGGCGCAGGGTCACCGTACTGGGCCGCGAAAGGCATGCTCGGGCTCGCGCTGCCCGCGGATCACCGGGTGTGGACTGCGGTGGAGGCGCCTTTGCCCGTTGAGGTTGCCGACACGCAGCGCCTCATCACTGCTCCGGGGTGGCAGGTGGACGGGACTGCGGCGGACGGGGTTGTCCGGATCCGGAACCATGCCACGGATCACGCCGTTCCCGGGGCCTTGGTGTCCGACTCTCCGCTGTATGCCCGCTTTGGCTACTCCACGCACACGTTCCCCGACCTGAACCCGGAATCCCGGGACAATGCCGTGGTGTTCGTTTCCCCTGACGGCGCCTTGACGCATCGGACCGGGTTTGAGTACTTGGGCTCCTTTGCCGAGGGCGGCGTCCAGGTGGGCGCTTCCCGGTTCACTGCCCACTGGATCGAACCCGACCCCGACGCCGGACCCGATCACGGCAGCGGCGTCACCGGCACCGCGACCCCTGGGCCTTCTGTAACCGTGGTGTCAGCGACGCGGGGTGCTGTTGAGCTGCGGTTGGTACGCGTTGCCGGTTCTTCGGTCGCTCCGCTCAGGATTGGGGGATGGCCGGTGGACAGTGCCTCCTCCGTGGTTAGCTCGGTGCTTCCCGTGCCTGGGTTTGGGTTGTCCTTGGATACATCGGGGACCTTCGTCCGTTCCGGCGCACACCCCATGGGGTCGGAACTCGCCATTCCGTGGGTGGGCACCTCGGGCACCGCGCACGACGGCGACTACGCCGCCGTCGTGGTTCTCGCCGGTGACGGAGGTGCTTCGGCGGATACTGGTGTCACGTTTGTTGCCGGAGAGGATGGCGGCCGCTTCGTGTTCCCCGACGGCGCCTCTGTGGCCCTCGCGCGGCTCGCCCGTTTCGACGCCTAGCTGCACAGTAGACGACTCCTACCATCTAACGCGCAGCAAACCATCGAGTCGGTTGCCCGGGGCGTGCGTGGGGAGCCCAAGAGGGTCTGCAGTAGGCTCGCTGGATGAGCCAAACCGATGATCGGGCACGCTTCCTCGCGGCCTATGACCAGGACCTTCGCACCGACGCTGAGACCCCAAGTGCCCTCAAAGTGACCCAGCATGGCCCCCTGCGCTTGGTGACCTTCATGAAGGGTCGCGGGTTCGTCACGTACAGGGATCTGGATGATGCGGATGCGCCGACCGTGAAGCGGCTCGTCGCTGAGGCAGTCGCCTACTTCCGTGCTGAACCTGAGATCACCAGGGTGGAATGGAAATCCCGCGGGCACGATCACGCTCCGGGTTTGCACGAGGCGCTCATTGAGAACGGCTTCACCCAGGACGAGCCGGAGTCGATCATGATCGGTGAAGCGAAGGCTCTGAGCACAGCCGTGCCACTTCCCGACGGCGTGACGCTGCGGCAAGTCAGGGACGAGCCGGACGTTCGGGCCATGAGCGCGATGCAGGATGAAGTGTTTGGCGAACCGGTGTCGGATGAGATGGCTGAGGCCTTGCTGCGACGGCTCTCGCTGGGTGACGGAATGCAACTGTGGGTGGCCGAAGCAGAGGGCCGGATGGTCAGCGCCGGACGCCTGGAGCCAGTGCCCGGCACAAGCTTTGCCGGCATCTGGGGTGGTGCCACAAGGGAGGAGTGGCGCGGCCGGGGGATTTACCGGGCATTGACCGCCCGCCGCGCTCAGGCCGCCCTTGAGCTGGGAAAGACCCTCATCCACAGCGATTCCACCGAATTCTCAAGGCCAATCCTGGAGCGCTCCGGGCTGCTCAAAGTTTCGACGACGACGCCGTACCGTTGGGTGCGTGGCTGAGAAGCTCAGACGGCTTTGAGGGCCAAGAATTACCTTGTTCCATGCGCTGTTCATTTGTGCGCGCTCGTCCCGCTTCGGTAAAGACACAGCAAGGCCCCCCAGGATCCACATCCGGAGGGGCCTCGCTGGCTCAAGAATCCACTACTTACCAGCCGCGAAGAAGCTCACGCACTGCCCCTGGTTCTTGAATACGGGTGACGGACTCGTCTTCCACCCATCGTTCTTGCACGCGTCCTTGCCGGTGGACACAGTCACGCGATACTCCTTCGTGGTGCCGTCGGGCGCTGTCACCGTGATTACCGCCGTCGGGTTCTCAACGGTGGAATGCTGAACCGTCACCTTTGCGTTCGTGTCCAGCGGGTAGCCAACGACGGCGGGAGTCGCCGACGTCGACAACACCCGGTAGTCGGTGGTCCCCGGGGCAAAGCCCACTACGGATGCCTGGTTCACCAGCAGGCGGCCGAGGTCTGCAAGGCTGCTGTCCGCCAAGCGGGACCCGGCGATGGCTACCTCTGCGATCTTCGTGTACGAAGCCGTGGTCACAAACGACACCCGGATCCCGCGGGTCGTTACGGGGTCGAAACGAACCGTCGCTGGTGAAGAAGTGGACAGGCCGGTGATGGTTCCCGCGGAGGTGTCCTGCCACGCTCCGGTCGCGTCCTGGTACTGGACCTTAAGGCTCGCAGCAGCCTTCTCCGCGGACGTCACGGTCACGGAGGAAACGGTGTAGTCGCGGCTGAAAGCGTAGCTCAGGTTGTCGCCGGCCCGGCCGCCGCTCACCCAGTTGGACCATCGCGTAGAGGCATTGGCGTCGCACGTGTTCTTCGCGATGTACGAGCCCTCGGTGTAGCTGGCGGTGGCGGCTGTGGTGGGGTCCTCCTTGCAGATGTTGCTGCTGGGAACCCGGTCCACTACCACGATGGTGAGTGTCGCGGGCAGGGAGCCGGCCTTGCCAGGAACGGTCACGGAACCAACGGATTCCAACGCAGAGTCAGACAAGGAAGCCCAGTCCCATGTGACCGGCAGCGGGTTGCGGGCAGGTCCGTCGCCGATCTGTCCGGGGACGGTTGCAGGTGCAGCAGCCTGCACGGCAGCGACGGTAGAGCCAACACCAACTGTCACGGAGGCGGGATCCGTGGCGACGTACTGCCCAACCGTCACAGTGAGGAGCGCGTCGTCAAAAACCTGCCCGTAAGGGTCAACGCCGGAACCGCGGAGGGTTACCTTGCCGTCCTTCTCCCAGACCGACGGATCAACTGCGGACCAGGTAACGGCCAGCGGCTTTCCCGGACCCGACTCATACAGCGGAGTCACTGTCGAAGGGAGGGTCGGCGCAACGCCGGTGAGTGTGCTCAAGTCAACGGGCGAAACACCCAAGAGCTTCAAGTCAGCGATATCCGTGAACGCCCACGCCTGATGTGGGCTGGCGGTAGCGGTAGCCGTAGTTCCGGTCGACGACGCCAGGGCCACCGATGTTCCAGCAGCCGTTTGATTGCCCGAAACCTGCAGCGCAATCGCCGCGCCGGCGTTCACCAAGGACCACTGCTTGCCGTTTTCAGTGGTCACTATCCACTGTGCAGAAGGAGTGGCTTTCGCCTGGTCCAATGTCAGGGAAGCCAGTGTTGCCGCACCGCTCTGGCTACCGTTCAGCACGCCTCCATTGCCCGTGAGCACCCGGCCATCCTTGTCCGTGACAACCCAGCGGCGATCGTTGGCGAACCCATCCTTGCCATTCACGGCGTTGAACGTCCACATCTGCGGAGCCACCCCGGCAGCGTCCGTGCCCAGTCCTTCAATCGAGGCAGATCCATCCGTACGCCCGGTCAGGTACTTGCCGCTCGCTTCACCGCTGAGGTGGTAGCTGTGGCCGTCCTGCACCGGTGCGGCGTCGTCCGAAACTCCACTGACGCCGTCGACGACGAACGTCACCACTGATGCGGCAGGAACCTCGAGCGTCGCGGACTTCGCCGCGGCGTCGACTGTAACCGGGGTACCCTTCACGAGCGCATTTTTCTCGATGTCATCCAGCGGCGACTTGGTGGTGACCACGGGCGTGACCTTGGCACCCGGCGCGATGCTGCCGAAGCGGCTGAGATCAATGGTGACCTTTTCCGGCGTCGGGGTGTCATTGAAGTGGACCAGCGTGGCGCCGTTGCCGTCGGCACGGAGGGCGCTGGCGGTCTTGGCGTTGTCGTTTTGGATCAGGAAGTCGCCGGGCCGGATGAAGTGGGTGAAGTTGCGGGTGGTGTTGTACTTCTGGTTGGTCAGGACCTTGCACTTGGCGTTATCCAAGGTGGCGCCATCGTTGATCCTGCGGTTTGAGTAGCCTTCCCGGCCGGCGTAGTTGCAGTCGAAGTCCACGTAAATGGAACCCCAGCCCTTATCAGCCTTCTCCTGCTTGTACGTGTCCTCCACAGGCTGCCAGAAGACCCAGGCGTTGGGGTCGAGCTCACGGAGGTCGTTGACCATGCGGCTGGCGATGCCCAGGCCGTTGGTGATGTTGGAGCGGTCCCAGCCGCTGGTGGAGTCGCCCAGCGCAGGGTTGCCCGGCCAGAATCCGCCCACCTCGCTCATCCACAGTGGCTTGTCCGTGGAGCTGGCCAGGTCCCGGACGCGGCGGCGGTCATTGGTGCCGTACGTGTGGACGTTGAGCTGCGCTACGGCGTCCTTGGCTTCCTGGCTGTACCCGTTCCAGTTGGTCATGAACTTGGTGGGGTCGGTCTCGTCCATCGCGGAGATGACGGCGTCCGTGGTGCCCTTCTCCAGCTCAGCGGACAGCAGTTTGGTCACGCGGTCCTGGGCCGCGGGGTAGATCAGCGCACCCTCCTGCTTCTGCGTGTAGGTGGTGGGCGGTTTGCCGGTGGTGGCGTTGATGTCCGTGCCCCAGTAGCCCGAGTTCGGCTCGTTGAAGGGATCGATGGTATCGACCTTGATGCCGCTTCCCTTTTCGAGAAGTTCGACGGCGTTCCTCATGTAGGCGGCGAACTTGGCTTCGGCTTCGGGCAGGAGATTTTCGCCCTTGGCCGTGTTGACCTGGCCGGAAACATATCCGCTCTTGGTCATGAACCACGGCGGGGAGTTGCTGAACGCTTCCCAATGGGTGATCTGCTGATCCGCGGCGAGGCGTTCCACCCACCAGCGCTGGTTCTGGTCGGCGTCGGGGTTGTAGGACGCGGGATCGTCCGGGTTCCATGCCTTGAGGAACGCGAGCTTGTTGGCCTGCGCTTTGTCGACGGTTCCATCCGGGTTGTACAGGTTCGACGCCGGCTGGCCGGGTTGCGCTTCGGCCACCGGCTTCCACCATCCCTCCACAGCGCTGCCATCGTTGAGGTAGTTGACTACGTCTGACGCGTTGCCTCCGCCCACGTTGTATCGGGCGATGTTGAGGTTGAGTCCGTCCTCCCCGAAAACTTTCTGGTACAGCTCCTCCCGCAGCTCGGGGGAGTAGCCCGCCGTCGCATTCGCGAACCACACCAGGCTGGTTCCCCACCCTTCGAACGCTTCGCCGCGGGTGGCGGGGTTCGGGGTGATGGTGACGGCTGTTGCATCGTCTGCGTGTGCTTGCAGTGTGGTTGCGGGCATGAGTGCCAGGCTCGCGGCTGCTGTAACGGCTGCCGCCAGGACTGCCACTGGCCGTCGGATTCTTCGCGCGGAAAACGCCATGGGTGGACCTCATCGTCGGGGTTTCATTGGGTGCTGTCCGGGCTTCGGGGAAGGCCGGGCAAGCCGAGACTATGAGGCTCTTGGGGTGATAAACAAGGCACTCGAACAGGCTCGAACGGGGTTGGTCGGATGTGGTCAGAGGGGTAACAAGATTGCCCGCCACTTCCCCAGCCATGTATAGATGTATACAAGTACACCTTCTTCTCGGCAGGGCGGCATCACTTGGCAGATCCACAATCACGCAACACAGGGGCTCACTTGGTCTATGGCGAGCTGAAGCGCCGAATCCTCAGCCTCGAACTGAAACCGGGTGAGCGTATCTACGAACCAGCCATGGCGGCTGAACTGAAGGTCAGCCGCACTCCACTCCGCGAGGCCATGCGTCTCTTGGTTTCGGAGAGCCTGCTTGAGCAGCAGCCCACCGGGGGAGTGCTGGTGCCGGCGCTGGATGAGAAGGTGATTTCAGAGCTGTACGACGTCCGGGCCGCTCTGGAATCCCTGATGGCCCGCGAAGCGTGCGCCAATGCCACCGCGGCAGATCTGGAAGAACTTCAGGGAATCGTGGCTCGGAATGCCGCGATGGTGGAGTTTCCCGACGAAGCCATGAAGTACGGGGTTGCCCTGCACGCCGCGATCGCCAGAATCGCCGGAAACTCCTGGGCCCAACGCTTCCATGGCCAGATCGCCAGCCAGGTTGAGCGCTACCGGTACTTCACCAACAACGCTCCCGAACGCCGCCACGAAGCACTCGCCAATCACCGGCTCCTGGTTGAGGCGATCGGTTCCAAGGACGCGGAAAAGGCAGCAAAGGTTGCCTTTGACCACGTGATCGGCGCGCGGGAGGAGACCTTGCGGGTCATTTCCGCCTCCGGCCTCGTCATCGAATGATCGGCGAACTCGGACGGCGCTCGTCCACCGCACTCCTGGTCCATTCGGCGCTCATCCAAGCCGTCACATTCCTGGTCCGCCCGGCTACCACGTACCGCGCACTCGAATTGGATGTTCCCGGGTTCGCCCTTGGCCTTCTCGCCGCCAGCTACGCAGTGTTTCCCTTGCTGCTCGCCCTGCCCATCGGCGGACTGGTGGACCGCCTTGGTGAGCGTCGGCTCATGGCGATCGGAGCCGCCGTCGTGCTGGGTTGTTCGGCTTTTCTGTTGTTTTGGGGGACGTCAGTCCCCGCGCTGGTGGCTGGAACGGCGCTGTTGGGCGCAGGCCAGCTGGCTTGCGTGGTGGGTCAGCAGGCGGTGGTCGCGAACAACGCTGCATCGTCGCGTCTGGATTCTGCCTTCGGGTACCTGACCTTCGCCGCATCTTTGGGCCAAGCCCTTGGACCGTTGGCCATTTCCGTGGTGGGCGGTGCTTCCGTTCGACCGAACACGCAGGCGATCTTCCTCCTCGCGACCGCCATGAGCTTGGTGATGTTCCTGACCACGTTCGTGATCTCTTCGAAGGTCAGCCGGGGCAGGCGGACAGCCAAGGGCACGGGTACCAAGGGCAGTTCACTGGCCCTTCTCCGGACTCCCGGCGTCGTCCGCGCGTTGGCCACCAGCGCCACCGTCCTGGCAGTAGTGGACCTGACAGTGGTCTATCTGCCTGCACTCGGCGCCGAACGCGGCCTAACTGCGGCCACCGTGGGCCTGATGCTGACCGTCCGGGCGGTGTTCTCCATGATTTCCCGGCTGGGACTCGGCAGCGTGACCCGAAAACTGGGGCGCATGAAACTGCTGATCCTGAGCCTGGCCATATCAACCGTGGCCCTTGCTGTGGCCGCCATTCCGATGCCCGAGTGGCTGCTGTTTGTGGTCATGGCATTCCTCGGCCTCGGGCTGGGTATCGGCCAACCACTGACCATGTCCTGGCTCTCAGCCCAGGCGCCCGAAGGCCAACGTGGGCGCGCGCTTGCTTTGAGGCTCGCGGGAAACAGGGTGGGCCAGGTGGTCCTCCCCAGTGCCATCGGGGTGGTGGCGGTAGGTCTTGGAGCGGCAGGGGTGTTCCTGGCCTCCGCGGTTGCCGTCGGCGGAACCATGCTGTTGCTGCGCGGGGTTCGGCTGGACGACTGACCGGGAGATCACTCCGCGAACAGCGCCGCCAGGTCCTCCGCCGTCAACGAGCCACCGGCAAGAGCATCGCCTTCCATCACATCCGCGAACAGTTGCGATTTCTTGGCCTTCAAAGCCATAACCTTTTCCTCGATGGTGTCCTTGGCAACCAGTCGGTAGACCATCACGTTCCGCGCCTGCCCAATGCGGTGCGTGCGGTCCACGGCCTGTGCCTCTGATGCCGGGTTCCACCACGGATCCAGCAGGAACACGTAGTCTGCCTCGGTCAGGTTGAGCCCAAACCCGCCGGCCTTCAACGAAATCAGGAACACCGGGGCGGACCCGTTCTTGAACTCGCTGACAACATCGCCACGGTTCCGGGTGCTGCCATCGAGGTAGCAGTACTCAATGCCCTCAGCGTCCATACGGTCGCGGACCTTGCCGAGGAAGCCCGTGAACTGGCTGAAAATCAAGGTCCGGTGGCCTTCGGAAATGATGTCTTCCAGCTGTTCGAACAACACATCAAGTTTGGACGACCGAACGCCGGACAGCGAAGAGTCCACCAACGACGCATCCAGGCTCAGCTGCCGCAGCAACGTCAAGGACTGGAAGATCGTGAAGCGGTTCTTGTTCACATCGTCGATCAGGCCAAGGATTTTCTGCCGTTCGCGCTGCAAGTGGGTCTGGTAGACCTTCTGATGCCGCGGGTTCAGCACGACCTCCAGGATCTGCTCCTGCTTGGGCGGCAAATCCTTGATGACCTGTTCTTTGGTGCGGCGCATCATGAGCGGACGGACACGACGCCGGAGCTTGCCCAATTGCGCGGAGTCGCCGTTCTTTTCCACGGGCTTTTGGTAGTTCTCGGCGAACCGTTTGGGGCTGGGGAACAACCCCGGCGCCACAATGGAGGTCAGGGCCCAGAACTCCATGAGGTTGTTCTCCAGGGGCGTGCCCGTGATGGCCAGCTTGAAACGGGCCGGCAGCTTGCGTGCGCACTGGTAGGCCTTGGACTGGTGGTTCTTCACGAACTGCGCCTCATCCAGCATCAGTCCGGCCCACTGGAACGACGCGTAGGCATCGTAATCGATCCGGAACAGTGCATATGAGGTAATGACGACGTCGGCACCCGCCAACGCGTCCACCGGTGACAGGCCGCTCTTGGCAAAGGTTTCACCGACGGTCCGCACCACCAGGCCAGGGGCGAACCGTTGTGCTTCCAGAGCCCAGTTGCTGACGACACTTGTTGGTGCGACCACCAGGAAAGGAGCGCGCGGATTCACCTCAGCAGAATCACCCTGCGCGGCAGCAACGGTCTCCGCGGCCAGGTCCTTGGCCGCGCACATCAGCGCGATCGCTTGCACGGTTTTACCCAGGCCCATGTCGTCAGCGAGCACGCCACCGAGGCTGTGCTTGTACAGGAAGCTCAGCCAGTTGAATCCTTCGAGCTGATACGGACGCAGCTCAGCGTTAAGGCTGGCCGGCAGCGGCAGCCCGGTCACGCCGTCGTCGAGCAGTCCGCCCACAGCTTCGCGCCACGCGGCGGCTTGCTCGTCCACAATCCCGAGCTGCGCCAGCTCGTCCCATAGCCCCGCCTGGAATCGGCTGATCTGCAGGGTGCCGTCCTTGTTGTCCGGGTTGTCCTGCAGGGAGCGCGCTTCGTCGATCAAGGCGCGCAACTGGTGGAGCTCGGGCAGGTCAAGCGAGAAGTAGGCGCCGCTGGGCAGCAGCATACGGCTCATGCCGGCGGCGAGGGCGGAGAACACCGCGGCAAAGGAAACGGGTTCGCCCTCGAGCGTGATCACGATGCCGAGGTCGAACCAGTCGCCGCTTGCTGTTTCCTTCGTGGAAATC
Organism: Paenarthrobacter nitroguajacolicus; assembly: GCF_031455195.1. Classification (GTDB taxonomy): domain Bacteria; phylum Actinomycetota; class Actinomycetes; order Actinomycetales; family Micrococcaceae; genus Arthrobacter; species Arthrobacter nitroguajacolicus_D. The sequence continues at coordinate 182,743 of NZ_JAVDSH010000005.1, forward strand.
GACACAACGGGAGCTTCGGCGGCCTCGCGGTAATCGGCGATGTCACCGGAGGTTTCCACCACGACGTCGGGCAGTTCCCGCAGTGCCGGAAGTACCTCTTCGGTGAACGCCAGCGTGTCCAAACCGCCTAGTTCCACCGAGGCAGCCAGTCGCGGAGCACCCCAACCACCCGTTGCCGACTCCGCCAACGCAGCCACGACATCCCATGGACGGCCCAGCGATTCCAGTATCCGGGCTTCCTCGGGATCATCGCGGTAGCCGCGGTCATCCGGGTGCCGCCAGAGCGGTTGGGCCGTGACCAAGGTCCCGGATTTGTAGTGCCACTCCCAGTGCAGCCGGACCTTATGGTCGTTGCCGTAGTTGGCCAGCAGGGACAGCGTGGGGACAGCCAGCGTGGGCAGTTCCACCGATTCGTCCGCGGCCTGGACCGGTGTGGACTGGCGCAGCTTCGGGTAGAACGAGGTCAGGAAGCGGCTCTCATCCTCGGCAGGAATCTGAAGCGTTTGGCCATCGGTGACGAACTCCAGGAGCTCATCGCTGACATCGCCCTCGATCGGGGCCAAGGTGATCAGGTTATTCTGCTGCGGCACGCCCGGCAGGGTGGCGCCCGAATGCGTGAAGAAAATCCCGTTGGCTGGCTTGCCCAGGAAGCCCACAGACGCGGCGTCAACAGGCTCCCCACCCACGGTGACGGACGGCGCAAGCTGCAGGCCGCCGTCGTGCGTTGTTTCGGTTCCGTCCGCGTCCAAGCGCGCCAAACTGAGTCCGACGACGGCGGGTTGCGTCTCGACGCGGACAGGCTCAGACCCAGCTGAATGAATGAGTGGGATGCCGGCTTTGGTGGCGTCGGAAAGGAGGGTCCAGAGGTTCTTGGCGGCGAAGTCGTTGAGGCTCAGCCACATGGCGCCCGACGGCTGCTGGCGGCCATTGCTGGAGCCATGCGCAGCCAGGAAAGTCTGAAGCCATTCCACCTGTATTTCGTTGAATTCGCGCCGGAAACTGACGTAGCTGAGGTTGTTCCAGGAGACGTCGCCTCGAATCCACTTGCCCTTGGCGCCCATCATGACGGGGCGGGCCTTGAGCTGGCGGACGCTGCGCATGGGGTCGCGGCGGCCTGTATAGGAGAAGTGGGCGGCGGGCTCTTCCACTTCGAACTGCAGCGCGAGCGGAATGCCGGCCGCGCTCGGGGCCGTGCCGGGTTTCGCGATGAGCCTGTTGAGTGCCTGTTCCCACGCCGGACGGGCGGTGCCGCCCTGCTGGCCCGAACCCAGGCGCGATGTCTGGATGCCCGGTGCCTGGGAAAGGAGCTGCGCGCGGATGGTGGGGTGATCCTCGGCAGTGAAGAGCAACGCGGCGACGTGCTTGCAATCCTTGCGGACCGGGCAGCTGCAGATACCTACCGTGCAGCTCCAGCCGCTGGGTTTGCGGACCAGTTTCGCCGACGTCGAATAGGGCTGTGGGCCCGTGCCGCGGACCTTGCCCATCAGGAGGCCCGTAGCCGCGTCGAAAGAAATCCCGCTCACTCGGCTGCCCATGGCATAGGCCAATCCGGCCGCCAGGGAGCGGTCGTTAATGGCAGGAGTCTGAATGGCCAGTTCCCAGGTTTCGTCTGTGTGGGACGGCATGCGTCGGGCTACTTTCGGCAGGAGGTTATCTGCTCAATCTTAGTCAGCAGAAAACGGCTCCCAAACTTCGCCCTCCGTTAACCTCAACCTCGATTGCGGCGGAGCTCCCACGCGTACGTTGAAAGAGTCCGGAGCACCATCAGCTTTCAGCAGTGAGGATTCCCCATGACTACCAACGAGTACCCCGTCGTCCTGAACAAGACCAGCTTCGAAGCAGGCAATGCGGATGTTGTGGATTCCAACGTCAACGTCGTGAACCAGATGTACCAGGAACTCCTGAACAGCGACGAAATCGCCACCGCTGCACTCAACAGCTATTTCGTGGATTTCTACCTGACCCAGGCGCTGTCCGGCGGCTTCGCCCAGTACGTCTTCACCGCACCGGAGCGCGAAGAAGTGGACGGGTACGTGCGCGCGGGGCTTTCGGAAATGGGTGCCGTACGCCACCTTGACTTGTTCAACCGCACAGCGTCGGCGTTCGATGCCTTGAGCGAGGACGAAGCCGAGGCCTACCTCGACGGCGAACTGGACGAGACCGAAGCCCCGCTTCCCGCTGTCGCGCTCCTTGACGAGCTGGACGGCGAGTTCGAAGCCCTCCTCGAAGAGGAAGACATCATCGACCTCAACGCCGCATACCTCCGGGACCAGTCCGAACTGCTGGTGCTCTCGGACGAAGACATCGAGGCACACATCGCCGAACGCGTCGCACAGATCCCGGACCTTGCCGAGCGTCAGGCTGAAGCCGAGGAAGAAGCCCTCGCCAACGCCCCCGAGTTCGAAGTCATCATCCGCGAACTGTGCGACGTCGCAGGGTACGCCCTGGAAAAGATCACCATGGGCGACCCCAACTACCAGCACGACGGCGTCACCACCCTCGCCTGGCACTTCACCACCGACCACGGCGACTACATCATGGTGGAAGACGACGACGAGGCCTTCATGATCCACCCCGAGACGAAGGAAATCATCGCCGCCGTGGAGTTCGAGGAGTCCGACGAGTTCGCTGACGCGTAAGTAGTCCCTATGTTCGGCCGGCCGGCCGGCATCCTCCGCATGCTGCTCCTTCGTCGCTTTGACGCACGCTTCCGGATGCCGGCCGCCCAGCCACCGTTTTACCTAAGGTGTGGATCCGATGGACTGGGTTTAGGTAGTTTTCGTGCGGCGCAGCTGGAGGAATCCCCAGATGATTGTCGCTTGCCAGAAGGCGAGTACGCCCATCCAGATCCAGTCGAGGCCACCTTCCGTGGCGTTGATGACCATGGCGACGAAGCCCAGGGCCCAAGCGACTTCCTGCATGACAAGGAACGCCGGGCTGGGCGGATTCTTGGTGCCGTTGCGTGCCATATTCCCTCCCCAATGAGTAGCCTGCAGTCTAACGGACCCCGAATTCGCTGGAACGATGCGGGACCTGGGGGTAAGCTCCCGCGGTCTCGCACGATTCCCGCGATCTCGACGTCCCAAGAACTCAGTAACCGGAGGCCGCAGCGCCCTTGACCATCTCACCCGTAGGGCTGACCAGGTACCAGACACTGCCCACGCCTTGGCCGGTCACGTCCCCAGGAGCCTTGTCTTTGGCGTAGTAGTAGAGCGGCATGCCGTTGAGGGTCACGTGCTTCTTGCCGTCCGGGGACGTAATGGTTCCCACGGTTCCGGTGACGCCTTCAACGGTGGGAGCGTCCGACGTCGTGGTGAAAATCGGCCACGCAGTCAGGCAAGCGTCGACGCAGGCGCTCTTGCCTGAGTCCTTGACGTCCTTGGTGAAGAAGTAGAGGCTCATGCCTTTGCTGTCCACCACGATCTGGCCGGCACTGGACGAGGCGACCTTCATCTCCGCAGCGGCCATGGCTGAGGCGGACGCTGAGCTCGGCGAAGCAGCAGCGGACGTGGGCGCCGCGGACGAAGCAGGCGGGGGAGCGGACGACGTGGTGGTTCCCGGGCTTCCCCCACATCCCGCCAGCGCAGCGCTCAATACCAACGCTCCGATTCCAAGGCTGAGTCGTGTAGTCATCTCTAGCTCCTTTGCTTGGCCGGCCGGGATGAGTCGGCGCTAACCCCTACGACGCAGATGGGGGAAGAATGGTTCACAGGACTGAACCTTTTCTGCACAGCAGGCGTCTTATGGGCGAAGGGGCAACGGGAAAGGGGTGGAGATGCCGCTGGATGAGGACGTGGTGGCTGCCATCTACCGTGACCACGGCACGGCCCTGAAGCGCTTTGTGCTCAGCTGCACCCCGGACGCCCATCAAGCAGACGATGTAGTGCAGGAGACCATCCTGAAGGTGTGGCAGCACGCGCCGCAAATCACGGGCAGCCTCCGCAGCTATCTCTTCCGCACGGCCCGCAACGTCATCATCGACAATTATCGGAAGGCGCAGCGGCGACCTGCCGAAACCGGTGAGCATGATCTCCCGGACCATGCGGCCACAGAACGCGTGGATGAGTTGCTGAACCGGGTCCTGATGGAGGAGGCCCTGCTCCGGCTCAGCCATGAACACCGCGAGGTCCTGGTGGCACTGCACTACCAGCGGTTCACCGTCAGCGAGGCAGCGCTGCAGCTGAACATCCCGGCGGGAACCGTGAAGTCCCGGGCTTTCTACGCTGTGAAAGCCCTCCGAACAATCCTTGACGAAATGGGGGTGGAACGATGAATGGCAACTCCGTCCACCAATTGCTGGGCGCCTACCTTTTGGGCGGGCTCGACCCCGAGGAGGAGGCGGCCTTCCGGGACCACCTGGCCAATTGCGCGGACTGCCGTCGCGAGCTGGAGGAACTGGAAAGCCTCCCCGCATTGCTCGACGCCGTCCCGGCGGCCGACGCTATCGCCCTCACCGCAGCCGGGGGTGCCAGCGCCCTCGCGCCGCTGGAACCCCTGCCCGAGGTGCTTCCGGAGAAGGTCCTTGTTGATTTGTCCGTCCGCAGGCGGAAATCACGACGGCGGTGGGCAGCTTTGGTGGGTGCAGTCGCCGCTGCTTGCCTGGCAGTCGGGTTCTTCGCCGGGCCGCTGTTGAACCAGGCACCGAAGCCTGATGCGAGCTACTCAGTCCAGTCGGACAGCGGATTGCAACTGACGGTGGGCATGGTGAAGAAGACCTGGGGCACCGAGCTTGAGGTGGAGGGCCGGAGCATGCCGCTTGAAGGCACCCTCTATTTGTGGGTGAAAGGCCGGGACGGTGCTGAGGAACGGACCTGCGGTTGGACAGCAACACCAAGCGGCCGGATCAAGATCACCGGTGCCACCCCGGTGCAGTTGGCGGGCATCGCCGGTGTTGAGTTACGCGACGACGCCGAGAAGACGGTCGCATCAATTTCGGTGCCGTAAGGGTTAGTGCTCCGGGGCGCCCTGCGATCGGAGGTCTGCCACGAGGGCAGGATCCTCGCAGGCCCTGGCGAACGCCTCGATGCGTCGCTCGATTTCGCGGCCCAGCAGCCAGCCGCCGATCCGCTCTGCCACTGGCTTCAGCAACGCCGGGCGGCATGAAAAGGTGTACTTCCAGACTGCCCGGGTGCCGCCGTCGTCCGCTGTGAACCGCCAACCGCCGCCGAAGTTCTCGAAGAACCAGGGCCCGGAGACCATGGTCATGCCCACGTTGCGGGGCGGCGTGTAGGAGACATATTCGCTGACCATTCTCAGGCCCATGCGGGAAACCGTCCTGGTCCGCACTCCTTTCCCCGCGGACTGGGCGCCGTCCAGCAAGCTCTGCGCCGAGATGAACGGATCCCACTTGAGCCGGAAGGCACCGGTGGTTTGTGAGAGGGCAAAAGCCGTTTCGGGATCGAGGCGAATGAGACGCTCGGCGCGGACCTGCGGCATATCAGTTCCCCTGCCCTGCGCCGAGCACAAGGAAAACCATGAAGACCACACCAAAGATGTTGACCGCCATGACTGCCAGACCGATGATGCCAGTGATGCGCCCGGCGTTCATGCGCCCGGCCCGGAACACAGCGATCAGTCCGCAGGCCACAGCAACGACGGCCAGCAGTACCGCAACCCCCGCCAGGATCAGCGCACCAAACCACCAGGCGTCGTTGCCCTGGTTGTAGCCGCTCATAGCCGAGGCGACGGCTGCAATGCCCAGGGGAATGCTGACTACTGCCGCGATGGGCGAGAGCACGGCAGCGATGATGCTCGTGATGCCGGCACCCAGGCCGCGGTTGCCGGTGCGTTCGGGTTGTTGGTAGTAGTCGATCGGTGGCTGGTAGCTCATGGTTCCCCCAAAGGTCCTTCGGCTAGATCTTGCGGTAGGTGAGGTCGAAGATCATGCGCCCGGCCTCGTGGGCTTTGTTCTCGAAGCTCGTCCGGATGCGGCCCTCAAAGCGCGGAGCCCAGCCACCTTCCTGGTCGACTCCCTCATTAGGGCCGGTGTGCTCGGTACTTACCGGCGCGCGGCCTTCCCTGACGGGCGCGCCGCCCACCACGGACTCGACGCCGGACTGCCACACTTGCGTCAGCGGGCTCTCCTCGCCGCTGCGCTCGCCTTCGTGCATGTTCTCGAATTCCTTTGAACCTGCCAGGACTTCGCGGACGTGCACGGCGTAGTTGGACCAGTCGGTGGCGATGCGCCAGTATCCGCCCTTTTCGAGTGCCTTTGCGGCAACCGAGGCGAAAGCCGGCTGGATCAGCCGGCGCTTGTGGTGACGGGCCTTATGCCATGGATCCGGGAAGAACACCCACAGCTCGCTGACCGAACCCTCCGGGAGCATCGACTCAAGGACCTCGGGAGCGTTGGCTTCCACCACGCGCACGTTGGTCAACCCGCGGCTGTTGATCTTGATGATGGTGTTGGCCAGTCCTGGCGTGTAGACCTCGACGGCGAGGAAGTCCTTATCGGGGTTTTGCTCGGCTGCGTGAACCACCGCATCACCCAGTCCCGAACCGATCTCCACAATCAACGGAGCCTTCCGTCCGAAGACGGCCTCGGCGTCGAACGTGTAGTCCGGGTGCACTGACGTGTTGGCGACGTGGCGGGGAACCTGGATGGCCCAGCGTTCGGCGTGCTCTTCCCATGCGGCTTGCCTACGGCCCTGCAAGCGGGTGCCTCGGCGCACAAAGCTGACCGGGCGGCCGCCGTAGGTTCCGAAGGAGGCCTGGGTGCCGGGCGTGACTGGTCGAGGGGAATCTGGGGTTTCACTCATCGCTTCCAGAATACTTTGGTCCCGCACTGTTCCAGGACGGAACCACCACGATCAGCGCTTCAGCCGACCTGCTGGCCAGCGTCTGGCGAATGGGGTCTCGCCTTCTTCCAGGTGCCCGCTGACTCAATACAAGTGGCCTCCACCTTGACGGTCTTGGGGCACAGTGGGCTCATTTCCGGAGTCAGGCAAAGAGGCGGGGCATTCCCCTGGTGGGATGCCCCGCCCCTGACCCTGAATAGAGTTGGTAGTTCAGCTTTGAGGCTCTGCTGCGTGTTTGGGGATGGTCATATCGTTTTCGGGTGATCCTTCCTCGTTCTCCTCGGCTCCAGCCCTTTTCTGGACCCTCTTTGCCCACGCTGAGGTGACGATCGGGCAGAGCACGGCGGTGACGACAACTGATGCTGCGACCAGGACGGTGGCGTGTTCTGCTGCCGGGGCGTAGACCGGGTTGGCCGTGGCGATGATTGCCGGAACCAGGGCCGCGTTGCCGGCTGTGGTTGCTGCTGCGAGGCCCGCGACGCCGTCGCCGCCGGTGAGTTTGTCGGCCAGGAGCAGCACTGCTCCGCCGACGAAGACCACGAACAGGCCAAGGGCGATTCCGAGCAGGCCGGCTTCGACAACGGCGTTGAGGTTGATGGTCAGACCGAGAGCCAGGCCCAGGAACGGCACCATCGCCGGTACCAGCGGAGCCAGAAGGTGGCGCATGTTCTTGTCTAGGTTTCCCAGGAGCATGCCCAGGGCGAGGGGAAGAATGGCGCCCACCAAGGCCTGCCAGGGGAACGCGGCGAGACCGGCGATGCCCAGGGTGACCATCGTCAGGAAGGGCCCTGATTCCAGGGACAGGATGGAGTATGCGCCTGCATCGCGTTTGCGCCCGAACTGGCCCATCAGGGAGATGTAAAGCCCACCGTTGGTGTCGTTCAGGGCTGCGACGAGCGCCAGGGTTGACAGGCCGGCGAGGACTCCGTGTTCTATGGGTGCTTCGCCAAGGAAGCGGCCTGCGATGACGCCGATGAGGACGGCGAAGAGAATTTTTGAGCCGAGGAGCACGCCGCCCTTCTTGAGGATGTAGGGCGTGGACTTTACCTCTAGGGTTGCGCCGAGGCAGACGAAGAACACAGCCAGCAGCGGTGCCAGGCCGGTAAAGAAGGCTCCTGTGAAGGATCCAAAGAATTTGCCAGCGTCCGGGGCGAGGGTGTGTATGACGGCGCCGATGCCAAGCGGCACCAGCATCATGCCGCCAGGAACCTTCTCCAGAGCTTTCTTGATGGGAATCGACATTGATTTCTCCTATGAATAGCTGAACGGTGGGAACTGCAGTTGGGGTTGTCAGTTCCGTTGTTTGTGGGGTTAGCCGAGGCCGGGGATGAGCAGGACTTTGCAGGCGTCTCCGGTGAGGAGCTCCACTGCTTCGTCGATTTCGCTGAGCTTCTTGCGGTGGGTGATGAGCCAATCGAGTTCGAGCTTGCCGGAGTCCAGCAGCAGCAGGCTCTGTTCCCAGGTTTCCCATAGCCGGCGGCCGAAGATTCCGCGAAGGGTGATGCCCTTCTTATTGATGTAGGCAGCAATGTCGACTTCAGCCGGGCGGCTGGGGTGACCGACGGTGATGACGGTGGCTTCCCGGCGGACGGCTTCGAAAAGAGTGGCCAGGGTGCCGGGCGCGCCGGAGCATTCGAAGGCAACGTCGAATCCGCCCCGGCGGCCGGTGAGTTCGCGGCAGCGTTCAATGATGCCGTCGTTGGGGTGCAGGGCGGTCGCCCCGAGCTTTTCGGCTTGGGCGCGGCGGTAGGGGTTGGGATCTACGGCGATGACGTGGGAGGCGCCCATGAGCAGTGCCAGATTCACTACGACGAGGCCCACCGGGCCCGCGCCGCTGACTAGTACTGCCCGGCCCGCGACGGAGTAGTTGGCGCGCTGGATCGCATGGACGGCTACGCCGGCGGCCTCAAGGAGGGCCCCGGATTCGAGTGACAGGCCGGTGGGGAGCTTGACGCAGATGTCCTGCGGGACGGCGGCGTATTCGGCGAAGACGCCGTCGATGTGCATGCCGAGGATTCCGGTGCGTTCGCAGGTGTGGGCGTCTCCGGTGCGGCAGGGGAAGCACTGGCCGCAGGTCAGATGGCTTTCCAGCGCAACTTGGTCACCGACTTTGAGCCCGGTGACGCCTGCGCCGACCTCCACGATGGTTCCTGCGCCTTCGTGGCCGAGGATGACCGGGAGGTTGAGGTTGAATGCCTGGGCGGAGGGGGTCCATTCGTAGAGTTCGCGGTCTGTGCCGCACAGGGAGGCCGCGCCGACTTCGATGACGACTGAGCCTTCTGTTGCCTTGGGATCTCCAGCGTCGGTGACGTATGTGACGCCTCGCTCGGCTGCGCTTTTGACTACTGCCCGCATGGGGGCCGCCTTTCGTTGGTTCTGGTGATGCGTGGAGGAAATTATGTGGAGTGCTAGCTGGGAAGCTGGCCGGCGAAGCGACGCAGGATGTCGATGGGTCCCACCTGTCCGCCCTTGAGCAGCAGTCGGGATCCGCTGACGGCCGATGCGCTATCGGCCAGGAGGACGGGGCCGGCGGTGACGAACTGGTCGGAGACCCGGAGTTGGCGGACGCCCATGGCAATAAGTGCATGGCTGGAGGTATCGCCACCGCAGACCGCGATGTCACGGGTGAGCCCTGCGGTGGCCATCCTGGCGGCGATGCCGCCGATCAGGGTGCCGACGTAGCCGGCGTCCACTGGTGTGCCTGTACCGTAGCGGGGGTCTGCCGCACCGCGGGTGGTGTGAACGACGACGTTTCGTCCTGTCCGTAGGGCGGCTGAAACGCGTTCATCGAGGACCTGGACCTGGGCGGCGTCATCGCGGTGGAGGAGCTCAGCAGGAACCGGGACGTCCACCCAGCCGTTCGAGATTGCGTCGTTGATCTGCTCGGCTGTCGTGCTGGAGGCCGAGGCGCTGATCGCCAGCACAGGTCCCGCGGGGTTCTGCGGTCCGGGGGTGCGTGGGGCGTGGTCTGAGACCGACCTTGCCAGCGCTGCCATGATCCCCCCGGATCCGACCACGATCGAGGGACCGTGACCGTGTTCTTCCCGGGTGAGGGCTTCCGCGACGGCGTCCATGTGATGTTCGTTCACGGCGTCGACCACGAAGGCCTTCGCGCCGTGTTCCCGACTCCGGTCCGCCCATGCGTCCTTGAAGGTGCCGTCTTCGTAAGCGGGAAGATGAATAGCTTCAGGGGTTTCGGGACCGCCGAGTTGTTGGGCCAGTACCTGGCGCAGGTCCGCTTCGGACATGGGCGTTGATGGATGACGGGACATGACCGGGTGGCGGTCCAGCCGGTAGATCTTCCCGGCGTAGGTTGCATAGTGATTGCTGAACGCGGTGTACCTGCCAAAGGCGGGCTGGGCAGGTACGACTGGGACGGGTCCGTGCAGCGGGAACTGCTCATGGAGCAGCTGGATCCCACGGCCTATGCTGCCGACGGTGGGCGAGCTGTCGAATGTGGAGCAAACCTTGTAGAGCAGCACTTCCAGGTTCAATGCCGCGATACCTGCGAGGTCACGGGTGACCAAGTTGTCGAAAGCAGCTCCGGACAGCGAACGTGCCGGCCCGGCGAACCCGACGACGTCAGTGTCAGTGGGCAATGGGGCGTCCCCGATGACAAGCGCAGCTTCAAGCCCGTAGCGGTGGGCCTGGGCGAGGACATCGGCTGCCCCGGTGAGGTCGTCGGCGACGAAACCGAAGGCGGTCATGTCAGGCCCCTTTCCCGAAGGTCTGGACTGCGTGCAGGAGAGCGGCGTCCCCGGTGTGGGCGAGTTTTTCTGCTGCGTTGTGCAGTGTCACGCCGTCCACGGCTGCCTCCCATGCCTGGCGGAGGCTCCGCACTCCGGCTGCCGGTCCGTCCGGGTGCGCTGCGACGCCGCCGCCGGCGAGCATCATCAGGTCTGTCGAACCAACTGCCTCGAATGTCGGGCCTGGGGTGGTGACGTTCTGCCCCGAGGACAACACGGGAAGCGGTGCAATGGTTTGCCCGAGTGGTTCAAGCAGGCTGCGGATGTTGGAGGCGACCTCTTCGTCGAGCTCATAGAACTTGCTGCCCAGACCGCTTGCATGAAGGTGGTCTGCGCCGGCCAAACGGGCCATCTGCTGCCAGACCCGGTAATCCATGCCCAAGGCTTTGGACCTCATGGAAGCTGCCAACCCCGCCCGGTGGCCGTGGATGGGGACCTCCGTGAAGCTGCGCAACAACGCCAGTGCAGGCATTCCCATCACTGGGATGTTCAGCATTACGCAGCGGCCGCCGGCTTCAACCACCAGGTCGTGGCGCTTTCGCAGTCCGGCGAGGTCACCGGTGATGTTGAACGCATACATGGTGGCGTGGCCTGTGAGCTGTTCGGCAGCGCGGATCTCTTCCGTGGCGACGGCGATCCGGCGTTCCAACGGAAGGTACGCCGGATCAGTCATGAGCTCATCGTCCTTGATCAGATCGATGGAGGCCATGGCCAGATCACGGACCACGAGCCGGAATTCATCCTCGGAAAGTCCTACGTTGGGCTTGACGATGGTGCCAACCATGACGCCCTGGACATCGCTGATGAGCTTGCGAGTGCCCTCGATACCGAATGCCGGCCCGGGATGGGCGGCAACGAAGTCTTCAGGCAGCTGAATGTCTTGAAGCCGGCACGCGTAAAGATCGCCCAACTCGAAGAGGTTCCCTGCGATGGCCGTCTGCAAAGTGGCCAAGTCTGTGCCGACATTCTCCATCGGGAAGTCAACGGTAACCAAGGCAGCGCGGACCTTCTCCGGATTTGCCCGGGACGGCAGCGAAGGGCGGCAGAAGCCAATCGCCTGGACAGCCGAGATCCGCGCGGCGTGCCGCTCCCGGATCCGGGCGGACTCGCCCGGGACCGGGAGGAAGGTACCGCTGGATTGTTCGCCGGCCATGATGGCTGCCGCCTTCTCCGGGTCAATCTCGGACTCAAGGTAGTAGGTGCAACGCACCGAGCGCGGGTCGCGCATGGACTCTCCAATTCGGGGGATTTTGAAACTTACGTATCCGACTGTCATCTGCAGGTACTCTCATTTCGCTTACGCTCCAGTGCGGGCTCAAGCAGGTAATTCGGACTTCGCATTCACGGCATCCTCGGTGATTCCGTTGATCGAAGTTGTACGTACCTTTGATACGTACAATAATAGGTGGCGTAGATCACGTCAAGACCAGATGTTCTTTCGCCCCCCATCGCGCACCGAAGGTTCAGGGCTAAGATTGCACAGCGGCAAAGGAGTCAACGTGAGTTTGGAATCGGCAGAAGCAGCGGCGGAGCCGGTGGGACGCATCAGCCCACTGAACCGGGACGGCGGCGGTCCTCTCCACGCTCAGATCCGGGACATCCTGCACCGTCAGATCGTGGACATGGCACTGTCCCCGGGATCTTCATTGCCCACTGAAGAGGAGCTGCAAAGGCAGTTCGGGGTTTCCCGCAGCGTAGTGCGCCAAGCTTTGTCCGGCCTTTCTGACCTTGGACTGATCCGGCGTCAGCGCGGCCGGGGCAGCGTAGTGGCCTCGACACCAGTGCTCCGACGCCATGTGCAGCGCGCGGGCGGCCTGGACGAGCAAGCCGCGGCGCATGGCCAGCGTCTTCGTACACATGTCATCAGCGTCGAACCTTCCGAACCGCCCCAAGCGGGCATAGACGCCCTTGGCACCACCAATACCTGGCAAATCGAGCGGGTACGCTACCTTGGTGACCTGCCCGTCGCCTTCATGAGAACGTGGGTCCCGCGCGACTTCTTTCCCCATTTCACTGCGGAATTGCTAGAAAACGCATCCCTTCTAGGTCTGATGCGGGACCATGGCTACCAGCCAGCCGGTGGCCCCCGCCAGGTGCAGGCCGTGTCTTCGGATCATGACCTTGCCCGAACGCTGAATGTCAACGCCGGAGAACCGCTGCTCCTGCTCCAAGGTGTGACCCGCGACGCGCTGGGCCACGGACTGGAATGGTTTAACGTTTGGCACAGCCCCAACACTGTCTTTGACGTCGATGCGCAAGTCACCACCCAGCCGGGGCGGATTTCCCAAGAACATGTCCGGCGCCTCCGCAACCTCACCCAGCAACTTGAGTCCGAACTCGCAGACCTCGAACGAGGAGGGCGTTAGAAGGCACCTCGCCCACCCTGAGTGTGCTGATCGCCCGCTGGGGTTGGTCCCTTCCTGGGTGAGGAATACCAGGAGTGACTCGATTCTTGAGAAGCCGTCTTCCGGGCAGCTGCAGTCAAGCGCATGTAGATAAGCCGCGCACTGGTCGCAATTGGCTCATGAGGCAATCCACGTCAAGCGGCTGACAGAATAGGACGTGTGACCTCCTCGAAGACGCCCGGCTACCCCAAGGATTCGGCCCTGCCCCCGGCCCCACCTTCAATCGCAGTTGACGCGGAAATCGACGAGGAACCACCGGCGGACCCCACGCAGCTTCGTGGCAGGAGGGGCCTCGTTTACCTCGGTATTTGCCTGGTGCTTATCGGACTGAACCTGCGGACGGTCTTCTCGAGTTTCTCCGCCGTGCTTCCGGAGATTACGTCCGACGTCGGCCTGCCGGGCTGGTCGCTGGTGGTCCTCACCACCGTCCCCGTCACCTTGTTGGGCGTCTTCGCACCACTGGCGCCCATCCTCGCCCGCAGGTTCGGCGCTGAGCGGGTGCTGCTGGGCGCGATGGTTGTACTCACGCTCGGGCTGCTCCTGCGCCCGGTTGACACAGAAAGCGCGGGCCACCTTCCCACGCTTATCGCCGGAACCGCCGCCTGCGGAGCGGCTATTGCGCTCTGCAACGTCCTCCTTCCCGGCGTAGTGAAGCGCGACTTCCCGCACCGACTGGGACTTATGGGCGGCCTCTACACAACGGCGATCTGCGCATCCGCCGCCCTTGGCGCGGGCTTCACGTATCCGGTGTTTGCGGCAACCGGCCACTGGACATCGGCGCTGTGGTTCTGGGCGGTGCCGGCCGCCATCGTGCTTTTGCTTTTCCTGCCGCTCGCCATCCGCCAGCCGTCGGTAAAGCATCAGGCCGTTCGCGGTGGCGTGAATGTGTGGCGTTCAGCCGTGGCCTGGCAGGTCACGCTGTTCATGGTGTTGCAGGCCATGATGTCGTTCAGCGTGTTCGCGTGGATGGCGCCTATCCTGCGCGACCGGGGGATCGACGGCGGAACGGCCGGGCTGATCGTGTCGGTGTCGATCGTGCTCCAGATGCTTGGCTCGTTGTTTGCCCCGGCCTTGGCCACGCGTTTCAAGGACCAGCGGATCATCAACATGGTGGTTGCCCTCATGACGGGTGGTGGTTTTGCGCTGACCATCTTTGGCCCCACCGAGCTGATCTGGGCCTGGACCGGGCTGAACGGCCTGGGGCAGGGATCGCTCACCGCCGTGGCACTCACCATGATCATGGTCCGCACCCGCGACGCCCACACCGCCGCGCATTTATCGGGGATGATGCAGGGCGTGGGTTACGGAGTGGGATCTGTTGGCACCTTGATGGTGGGGCAACTTCATCAGGCAACGGGCGGGTTTGAAGCGGCCGGGGTCCTGTTCCTGGTGGTCGGATCCCTGGCCGCGTTCTTCGGATACCGGGCCGGCCGCGATCGCTTCGTTTAACGTTGTGAGGCCCGCTCTGCGTCCCAAAACCTCAGGGAAGAACGCAGAGCGGGCCTCGCAACGAAAGAGAACTCAGACGGTGAGGTCCTTGCCCTTCGTCTCCGGGATGGTGAAGGCGAACACGATGCCCACCAGCAACAGGATCACCGCGTACACGTTGAACAGCTGAGCCTGGCCGATGCTGCCGAGCCACGTCTGCAGGTACGGAGCCGTGCCACCGAACGCAGCGACGCAGATGGAGTACGGGACGCCGACGCCGATGGTGCGGATGTGGGTCGGGAACAGTTCCGCGTAGACGGCCGGAACGATCGCAGCACTGCCGGCGATGAAGAACAGCATCACGGACATGGACACCGCGAGCTGCCACGGCGAGTCCTTGAGCAGCCACGTCATCGGGAAGTGCAGCAGAGCGGCGCCGGCCGCAGACGCGATGATCACCGGCTTCCTCCCGATACGGTCGGACAACTTGCCCCAGAACGGCAGGGCCGCGATGAAAACGACGTTGGCGATCACACCGGCCCAAAGGGCTTCACCCCGGTCCATCTTCAACGAAGTTGCAGCGTAGCTCGGAGCGACGACGCCCCAGATGTAGTACACAACGGTCAGGCCAACCGTGAGGCCGATGACCTGCAACGCCTGCTTGCGGTACTTGACGATCTGCGGCCAGATCGGCAGGCGCCTCTCCTTGGGAGCCTCGGCCTCGAACGCTTCGGTTTCCTTCATCTTGGCCCGCATGACCAGGGCGTAGACACCCAGCGCGCCACCGACAAGGAACGGGATCCGCCAACCCCAGGCACTCATCTCTTCCTTGCTCAGGACAGCGGTGAGGATAGCGCCCAGCAGTGTGCCTGCCAGAATTCCGGCAGTGCCCGAAGTGTAGATCAGGGTGGCCCAGAAGCCGCGCTTTTCCTTCGGCGCCATTTCGGACAAATACGTTTGCGACGACGGCAACTCACCGCCGTGGGCGAGGCCCTGGATGAGCCGGGCCACCAGCAGCATCACCGAAGCGAAAGCGCCCACAGCGGCGAACGTCGGCGCGATACCGATCATGAGGCTGCCCACCGCGCCCAACGCCACAGCGAAGGTCATGGATGTTTTACGGCCGATCCGGTCGCCGATCCAGCCGAACACGAAACCGCCGAACGGACGGGCAACGAACCCGACGGCGAAGATCGCCAAGGTGGACAGCACGGCCGACGTGGGGTCCGCCTGGCTGAACAGGGCGCTCGCGATGAATGGCGAGAACGTGGCGTAAATGGCCCAGTCGTACCATTCGACGGCGTTGCCAATGCCGGTTCCGACCAGTGTTCGCACATGGGACTTGTGGACTTTGACCTCGGGGGTCGTTCCTACGGTAGCGGTCATGTCATTCTCCAAGATGGGGAGGGGCTGGGAGTCAGTTGCCGGCGAGGGCAGCGATGCGGGACACGGCAAGTTCGGCATACAGCGCGGCACCGTCGGTGAGGACGCCGTCGTCGAACATTGCGTAGGGCGAGTGGTTGAAAGGCGACGTCGTGTGGTCGGTGCCGGGGGCAACGGCGCTGAGCCCCACGAAGGTGCCGGGAACTTCAGCGAGGACGCGGGAGAAATCTTCGGAGCCGCTGAGGGGAGTGGCCATCCGGGTGTGCCGGGATTCGCCGAACATTTCGGCGATGACGTTCTCCGCGGTGGTGGTTTCGTCGTCGTTGTTGATGGTGAGGGGGTATTCCTCCTGGTAGTGCACGTCCACCTCCAAGCCATGGGCTGCGGCGATTCCCTGGAGCAGCCGGGGTACTGCTTGCATCATCTTCTGCCGGGACGCCTCGGAGAAGGTCCTGATGGTGGCCTCGATGCGGGCAGTTTCGGGGATGACGTTCCGCTTGGTGCCAGCGTGCAGGACGCCGACGGTCAGGACGACGGGATCGAACATGTTGAACTGTCGCGTGACCATCACCTGGAGCGCGGTGACCATCTCGGCCGCTGCCGTGACCGGGTCCTTTGCTGAGTATGGTGCTGAGCCATGGCCACCCGCGCCCAAGACCGTCACCACCAGCCCGTCGGAGGAACTGAGCATGACGCCGGGCTTGGTGACGAACTGCCCGTGCGGTTCCAGGGAGGAGAAGACGTGCATTCCGTAGGCGGTGTCCGCGCGACGGCCGGCTGCGTCCAGGACGCCTTCCTTGATCATGTAGCTGGCCCCATCGAAGCCTTCTTCGCCGGGCTGGAACATGAGGATGACGTCGCCGGCCAACTGGTCACGCCGCTCCGCGAGAATTGTGGCTGCGCCGGCAAGCATGGAGGTGTGGAGGTCGTGGCCGCAGGCGTGCATTGCACCCTCAATACGGGAGGTGTAGTCCACGCCCGTGCGTTCCTGCACGGGAAGCCCGTCCATGTCGGCGCGCAGCAGGACCACGGGCTTCTCGGCTGAAGCGTGCGCGGCGCCGCCCCGCAGAACCGCGGTGACCGACGTCGTTTCCTTGCCGAGGGTGATCTCGTACGGCAGCCCGTCCAGCGCCTTGAGCACCTTCTCCTGCGTGCGGGGAAGCTGCAGGCCGATTTCGGGCTCGCGGTGGAGGTCGTGACGGAGTCGAACGATGTCGTCCTGCAGTTCCTTGGCGTCGGCCACGATGGTCATTTGTGCTCCTGGGTTGCTTGGGGGCGGGTTCCTTATGCCATTGTGAGGTGACGTGATTCACATGCTCTGAAACATCTGAAAATATGCACAAGAGGGCTGTCTTTTGCAGCAATCATGCAGCGTCTCTGGATAATGGACTCATGGAACTCAGCGAGGAAGACCTGCGCCTGGTCAACGCACTACAGATCTCGCCCCGGATCAGCTGGTCCGACGCCGGTCAGGTACTGGGCGTGCACGGCACCACTCTGGCCGCCCGATGGGAGCGTCTCAGGGCGGCCGGTGCGGCCTGGACCACGGCCCACCTCATGGGTGATCCGAAGGACATGTGCCTGGCCATGGTGGACATCGACTGCGAAATGCACCTCAGGCCCCTTGTCACTGCCGCCGTTGCCCAACTCCCCGAGGTCATCACCGTGGAAGAGGCGGCGAGCAACCGGGATCTTACGCTCACCGTCATCACCCAGGACCTGGAACAGTTCAGTACGCTGCTGCTGCCCAAGCTCAAGGAAATCCAGGGGCTCACCAAATACCAAACGGCCCTCTGCACCCGGATCCACACGAGCGGCTATGCCTGGCGGCTCAATGTCCTCACCAAGGCGGAGCAGCAGGCACTCCGGGCTCTCGCCGGACCCGAGTCCGCCAACCCCTCGGCGCAGGATGCGATCGTGGTCCCACTCCCGGAAAGCCACTTGGCACTCATCCCGTTCCTCGCCCGCGACGGCCGCGCTACCGCTGCGGAAATCGCCCGGGCTTTGGGCCGGAATCCAGCAACCGTCCAGCGACAACTCGGCCGTGTGCTGGCCAGCCGGATGCTGTCCTTCCGCTGCGAAATCGCCCAGCAGTTCTCCGGCTTCCCCGTCACGGTGCAATGGTTCGCGAACGTTCCAGCGGGAGAGCATGAAGCAGCGGCTACCGAACTCCGGGCCATCAGGAACACCCGGTTTTCTGCATCGACCACAGGCCGCACCAACTTCACCATGATCATGTGGCTGCGTTCATTGGCCGATGTCATGGAATTGGAGCTCATCATCCAACAGCGGATTCCAGGCATTGAATTGGTGGAAAGCGTGGTCATGTTGAACACGGCAAAGCGTGTCGGTTGGATGCTCAACCCGGACTCCACCGCCACCGGAACAGTGGTCCCGCCGTATGGAGAGCTGCTTCCGGACGGTGTTTAGCCCGCTGGCTTCGTCGTCAGTTACGCGCCGGGCCCAGTTTGGTGGCCTTGAGGACGGCGTCCAAGGTAGTTCCGGCTTCGCCGTTGGGCCCCGACACTGCGCGCTTCCTTTCGTCCAGCACCTCTACCTGCCAGCTGTCGCTGTTGCCCATGCCGAGCTCCGCGGCCAGTTGCTCCGGGGTGAAGAACATGCCGGAATCGTGGTGATGGCTCCACTCCGGCAGCCCCTGCGGGTGGTGCCCCACGATTAACAGCGTTCCGCCGGGCGCCACAGCAGCCGCGGCCTTTACCGCGGAGTCCTGCCACGGCAACAGGGGGGAATGCAGGAAATGGGCTGACACCAGATCAAATTCCGGCTCCGGATCCCATTCCGTGAGGTCCTGCTGCTGCCAGGTGATCCTGTTTGCGTACTCGGTTTCCGCTGCGTGGGCGGCTGCCCGTTCAAGCGCGACGGCGGACACGTCCAGTGCCGTGACGGTCCAGCCTTGCGCTGCCAACCAGATCGCGTCCCCGCCCTCTCCGGAGCCCAGATCCAAGGCCTTGCCCGGCAGCATGTCCGTGACCTCGGCAACCAACAGAGGGTTGGGGTTCCCGCTCCAGATTTTCGCCCGCTCCCGGTACATGCCGTCCCACATGTCCACGGCATTGTCAGCGTCTTCGTGGAGGTTGAGCCCGGTCTGTTGGGCGCCATCATGGGTGTGTTCGCCGTGCTGGTGGGTGCCGGCGTCGTGCAGGTTTTCGGTCATGGGACAAGCGTGCCGTGAGCCGCGTCCCCAAGGCAACGCCTGTTGCCGAATCGGCAAGCTACCCCAAGGTATGGTTTTTTGGTTCGATGGTGGCTAGCCTCAGGTGGACAGCGCCCCTGTTGGTCTCGCGGCGCATGAACCGGGGGATTCATGATGTTTCTTAGGCGAAAATTGCGTTGGTTCCGCGGACGGACGGGAATCGTGGGTGTCTTGGCGGTCGGCGGACTTTTGGCGTCCGGACTCCCGGCTGCAGCAGTGCCTGCCCAGGCTTGGACCAGTGACAAGGACGCGTTGCGTGCGGCCGCTGTTCCGAATCTTGATCCTGTGAAGATTGATGTGACCAGCCCCCGATTCGTAGAACCCAGCGCGGATAGCTCACGGCTCTTCGCGGCGTCCGAAAAAGGTGACTTCACTGTCATAAACGTGCCCACGGACCAGGTCTCGGCGACCCTCAAAGTGGGAAACGTGTCTTCCATGGTGGTCAGTCCTGACGGTTTGAGAGTCTTTCTCGCCACGAGCCAACAGCAGAAGTACGGCGTGACTCTCGTTACCGTTCCGTGGAAAGAGCCAACCGTCATACCAATGGAAGGCCCTGTGCGGGGTATGGCCGTCTCACCTGATGGCTCCTCCGTGTATGCCGCCGTGTCTGCGTCCCCTCTCGGCTCCATTGCCGTTATCGACGTTGCTACGGCACGAATCCGCATGACAATTCCTGTGGGCCACGACCCTTCACAGATCCTTGTGGCGCCGGCCGGGGACAAGATCTACATCCTCAGCGCCACCGACCGGTCCGTCACAGTCATAGCCACCTCGACGGGCACCGTAGGAAGCAAAATTCCCTTGGGCGGTGCTCCGATGGAGGGGGCTATATCTCCAGACGGAAGTCATTTGTATTACCCCAAGGGCGATGGCGGCATCGCCGTGGTGTCGGCGCTCAAGAGTGCTGTGATCGGTGAAATTCCGACGCGCGCCGTGGCCACAGCCCCGATCTTTACTCCCGACGGGTCCCGTGCCTTCACCGTTGACCAGACTGGTGACGAGTATTCGTTGGCGGAAATCGATCTCCAACGCAATTCGCTGACAACGGTGGATCTTCAACCCTTGGGACCGCCGACCATGAACCTGGGAGCCTTTACGGTCCGGTTGAGCCACGATGGTTCGCGTCTCTTCGTCGTCAGCTCCTACATCATGGTGGTCAACGTCCCGACGCTTGTAGTGGCAAGGCATATTTCCCCTCAGGGGGACTACCTGCAGGGTCTGCTGACAGTTCTTCCGAACGGGGAAAAGGGATATGTGGCGCCGGCGGATCAAGGGAACTACCTCTGGGTGATTCCCACTCCGCGGTCGGCGAATATTTGGAAGGACTATAACTCCGATGGCCGTACTGACGTCCTCGCCCGCGATACCGCAGGTGAGTTGTGGCTGTATCCCGGCAATGGCCGGGGTGACTGGCTTCCCCGCTCGCGGGTTGGAACCGGTTGGAACACCATGAACTTGATCATGACCCCCGGCGACTTCAACGGCGATGGGTCATCGGACGTTCTTGCCCGGGATCAAGCAGGTGATCTGTGGCTGTACCCGGGGAACGGTCGCTCTGACTGGCTGCCACGCTCAAAGGTGGGCGGTGGCTGGAACGTGATGACCGCCGTCGTGACCCCCGGCGACTTCAACGGTGACGGTCACGGCGACGTTCTGGCGCGCGATGCCCAAGGTGATCTCTGGCTCTACCCGGGTACCGGTAGAGGGGCCTTGCTTCCGAGAACCAAGGTAGGAACAGGTTGGAACGACATGACCGCCATCCTGGGTCCGGGCGATACACACCAGCAAGGACGTGACGTAGTCGCCCGGGACAAGTGGGGAACCCTGTGGCTGTATCAGGGGGATAACTCGGGCGGGTGGGTGCCCTTCCGGCTGCTGGTGGGCCTTGAGTGGAACGTCATGACGGCGATGGCCACACCCGGCGACTTCGACGGCGATGACCTGCCGGACATTCTGGCCCGGGACTCGGCAGGCGTCCTGTGGCTTTACCCAGGAACTCTTTATGGCGGCTATCAGCCCAGGCAGCGGGCAGGTGTTGGTTGGAATGTTATGACGGCTCTGGTTTGACCAGCTGACTCCAGCGCTGCGCTCCCGTGCCGGAAGCGCCGAGTTCATCGGACGGGTTCTGCAGCGTGCACGACTTCAGGCTGAGGCAGCCACAGCCGATGCAGCCATCCAGATCGTTGCGCAGGTGTTGAAGGGCCGCGATCCGTTCGTCCAGTTCTTTCCGCCAGCGCAGCGACAGCTTGGCCCAGTCGTGCCTGGTGGGGGTGCGGCCCTCCGGCAGCGAATCCAACGCCTCGAGGATGTCCTTCAGTGGCAGCCCTACACGCTGGGACGTCTTGATGAACGCAACCCGTCGGAGCGTATCGCGCCGGTACCGCCGCTGGTTTCCGGCGGTCCGCTCGGCGTGGATGAGTCCGTTGCGTTCATAAAAGTGCAGGGCCGACGGCGACACTCCGCTTCGTTCGGAAAGCTCGCCGATGCTGAGGGGCCGGTGCGTCTCAACGGGTGTCATGTGTTGCTCCGGGAAAGGGTGTGCTGGATTGACCTCAACATTAGTTGAGGTTCTAGGGTAGCGTGCATGACCACTGACACCCCAACGGCCGGGATACTCCGCCGTCCATACCTGCTTGCCACCGTGGGGGCTTGCGCGCTTGTTTTCCTCAGCGCGTTCGAGTCCCTGGCGGTGACCACCATCATGCCGCTCGTGAGCCGGGACCTGGACGGAGCCGCCCTCTACGCGCTCGCTTTCGCTGGGCCGCTGGCTACCGGTGTGATGGGCATGGTTGGCGCGGGAAACTGGTCTGACCGTCGTGGTCCGGCGGCGCCGCTGTACTCCTCGGTGGCGCTTTTTGTCCTCGGCCTCCTCATTGCCGGGACCGCGGGGGCCATGGAGATCCTGGTGCTTGGCCGGCTGGTACAGGGCCTCGGCGGCGGCGCTATGACTGTGGCACTATACGTGTTGGTGGCGCGCGTTTACCCGCCTTCCCTGCACCCCAAAATCTTCGCGGCCTTCGCGGCGTCCTGGGTGGTTCCTTCCCTGATTGGCCCATTCGCTGCAGGAGTAGTCGCCCAACTGAGCAGCTGGCACTGGGTGTTCCTTGGCGTGGTGGGCCTGGTGGTGCCGGCGTTGTTGATGGTGGTTCCCGCAGTACGCGGAATGAACTCCGAACCCCCTGCGGACCCGGTTCCGTGGGCCTTCGGACGCATGGGATGGGCAGCCCTGGCGGCCGTCGCCGTCCTGGGACTGAACTTGTCCGCAGGGGTGCCGGGCATCGGCGGGGTGATTGCCGCCGTCGCGCTTGTCCTTGCGTTGGTGGCCTTACGACCTTTGGTGCCGCAGGGGACCCTCACCGCCCGCCGGGGATTGCCCAGTGTGATCCTGGTTCGTGGGCTGGCATCGGCCGGGTTTTTCGGTGCCGAGGTGTACCTGCCGTACCTGTTGACAGAGCGGTACGCCTTCACGCCCACATTCGCGGGCCTCACACTGACCGGTGCTGCGCTCGCGTGGGCGGGGGCGTCGGCGATCCAAGGCCGGCTTGGCGGCCGCTTGGCTGACGACCTCGCCATTAAGATCGGTGCCTCGCTGGTCCTGGTCGCCATTCTTTCGACCCTGGCAACGGCGGCGTTCGCCCTTCCCGCAGCCGCGGCTATTGTGGGTTGGATCCTTGCCGGTGGCGGGATGGGGCTCATGTACCCACGGCTTAGCGTGATGACCCTGGCCCTCTCCACGCCGGAGAACCAGGGCTTCAACAGCGCGGCCATGTCCATCTCCGATTCGCTCGGGGGTGCCCTCTCCCTCGCCGCCACCGGACTGGTCTTCGCGGCGTTCTCAGCCAGCCCCTTCGCTGCCGTCTTCACGCTGACGGCGGTGATCGCCGTCGTCGGGGTTGTCATGGCGCCGCGGGTCGCTGCCCGCTCAGGCTCCTCCGACGCCCGGGGCGCTGGCGACCCCCAACCCGCCGACCCCCAAGCCGAACTCACGCGCCCCTGACCTGTTGTTGGGCCTGCTCTGCAGGGTATTCCGTCCGCGAACCCTGTTGAGCAGGCCTCGCAACGCACCCCTGACGCGTTGTTGGGCCTGCTCTGCACGGTATTCCGTCCGCGAACCCTGTTGAGCAGGCCTCGCAACGCACCCCTGACCTGCCCCGATGCGAGGGAGCCGACGAATCACTGCTAAGATGGGTTTACTTGATGTGCGGTGACGCCCTGAAGCAGGTGGCCTGAAAGGCTACGCGGCGGGGCATTTTTCATGTGAGAGGCACATCCTGCGTCGATGAACGCGTTCTATTTGGTCCCGGCCACCGCTGTTGAAGCGAATCGGTAGACCACCTGACTTTTCCTCGGCGAACCCCTGGCCCAACCGGCGTCGGGGGCCGATGTCCGCAACTGGACACCGCCCGAAAGACATGAAGTTTATGACTACTTTTGCTGCCCTTGGCACGCCCAAGCCCATTGCTGAATCCCTGGCCGCAGACGGCATCGAAGAGGCATTCCCCATCCAGGTGAAGACCCTCCCGGACACCCTCGCAGGTCGCGACGTGCTGGGCCGTGGCCGCACCGGTTCCGGTAAGACCATCGCTTTCGCCATCCCGCTCGTGGCCCGCTTGGCCGAGCGCGAAGCAAAGCATTTCCGCAAGCCGGGCCGCCCCATGGGCCTGGTCCTTGCACCCACCCGTGAACTGGCAACCCAGATCAACGCCACCATCGAGCCGTTGGCCAAGGCCATGGGCCTGAACACCACGGTCATCTACGGCGGCATCTCCCAGGCACGCCAGGAAAAGGCGCTGCGCGCCGGCGTCGACATCGTCATCGCCTGCCCGGGCCGCCTCGAAGACCTGATTCGCCAGCGCATCCTGACTCTCGAAGCCGTTGAGGTCACCGTGCTGGACGAGGCCGACCACATGGCCGACCTCGGCTTCCTCCCCGTAGTCAAGAAGCTCATGGACATGACCCCCACCCAGGGTCAGCGCCTGCTCTTCTCCGCGACGCTGGACAACGGTGTTGACAAGCTGGTCAACCGTTACCTGTCCAACCCGCTGACGCACTCTGTGGACGACCCCCAGGCCGCTGTCACCACCATGGAACACCACGTCCTGGTGGTCAACGACCAGACCGTCAAGAAGCAGCTCATCGTTGAACTGGCCTCCGGCGCCGGACGCCGCGTCCTCTTCATGCGGACCAAGCACCACGCCCGCAAGCTTGCCAAGACCCTCACCGACGCCGGCATCCCCGCCGTCGACCTTCACGGCAACCTGTCGCAGAACGCCCGCGACCGCAACCTTGCGGAGTTCTCCAACGGTGACGTCCGCGTCCTGGTGGCTACCGATGTCGCAGCCCGTGGCGTGCACGTTGACGACGTCGAACTCGTCATCCACGTGGACCCGCCCACAGAGCACAAGGCATACCTGCACCGCTCCGGCCGTACGGCCCGCGCCGGTTCCGATGGCACCGTGGTCACGCTGACGCTTCCCGAGCAGCAGAGCGACGTCAAGAAGCTCATGAAGGCTGCCGGCGTTGATGTTTCGTTTGAACGCGTTACCGCCAACTCGCCGCTGGTAGCCGAGCTTGTGGGCGACATTGCCGACAAGGTCGATCCCCGCACCCGTGCAGCCCTCCTCGCGGCGAAAGCCCCGCAGGGTGGCGGCACCTCCACCGGGGCCAACGCACAGCGCAAGCGCGCACGCCGTTCCACGCAGGCTGCACCCACCGCTGGTGGCCGTGGCGGTCGTAATGGACGCGGCAAGGTTGCTGCTGAGCCGGTTCGCACGGACACCAACCGTGCGGATCGCCGCGCAGCAGCAAACGACGACGTCGCCCGCAGCTCACGCGGTCGCGGCAAGTCGGGTGCAACTCACCGCAATGACGTTCCCGGCTCGCAGGGTCAGAACGGTCGCAGCGGTCGTCCGGCTACCGGCCAGCGCTCAGCCTCGGCTCCGCGCACGGCGTCCACCACCTCGACGCGCACTGGCGGAAACAAGGCCGTTTGGTCTTCCGCTACGGGTGCCACGTCCAGTGGATCCTACGGTTCGGGTGCTTCCGGCAACTCCGGTCGCGGTGGCTCGGGCGCAGGTCGTCCGGCACGCAACGGCCCGCGTCGTGCTTCTGCTCCGGCCTCGAACGAGCGTCGCGGCCGCTAACCTCCCATTGTGAGGCCCGCTCTGCGCGCTATTCCTGAGGTTTAGGACGCAGAGCAGGCCCCGCAAGTTACCAGCCTCGGGCGCGCCACTCCTCAAGGTGTGGCCGCTCGGCTCCGAGGGTCGTGGGCAATCCATGGCCGGGGTGCACCAGAGTTTCGTCCGGATAGGCGTCGAACAGTCGTTCCGACACGTCGTTCAACAGAGAAGTGAAGCGTGCAGGATCTTTCTGTGTGTTGCCGACGCCTCCCGGAAACAGCGAGTCTCCACTGAAAATGTGGGCCGGCCCGTCCGGATCCTGGTAAACGAAAGCGATCGAGCCCGGGGTGTGTCCACGCAAGTGGACTGCCGTGAGCTCAAAGCCGTCGAACCGCTCCACGTCCCCGTGGCCAAGGCGGACATCCACCGGAACTGGCAACGCATCGGCGTCGTCCGCTCCTGCTGAGGTGGTTGCCCCGGTGGCTTCCACCAAGTCAGCCAGGGCACGGACGTGGTCCCAGTGCTGATGGGTGGTGGCGATCCTCGCCAGTTTGGTAGCGGCCGACGAATCAGTGGCGCCGTCCTCCAGAAGCTGCTGAATGGCCGGAAGGTCGTCGGCGGCATCGATCAACACCTGCGTACCCGTGGACTTGGACGTCAACAGATACACGTTGTTGTTCATCTCGCTGACCGAAATGCTGCGGATGGTGACGTCACGGGATGAGTGAATAAGCGAATCCATCGGTTCAGCCTACGTTGTTGCCTCGCGACCCTGCGACACCCAGTTGGGGTCGGCGGAACGCGAACCCACGACGGCGGCCGCGGCCTGGTCGAGCACCTCAAGTTGTGCTGTCCCCAGTTGCAGGGACAGCGCCCCCAGGTTCTCGTCGATCCGATGCGTTTTGCGCGTGCCGGGGATGGGAACCACGGAAATCCCAAGGCGCTGACCTTGGGCGAACAGCCAAGCCAGGGCTACTTGGGCCGGAGTTGCATCCAGCCCACTGGCTACCTCGCGAACCGCGGCCACTACGGCCTGGTTCGCATCCAGGGCCTCGTTGCCAAAACGGGGGATCTTGTGGCGGAAGTCGTTCTCGCCCAGGTCGCTTGAGTTGATGGTGCCGGTGAGGAATCCCCGGCCCAGCGGCGAATACGGCACGAACCCAACGCCAAGCTCCTTGGCTGCTGGAACAACGTTGAGTTCAACATCCCTGCTCCAGATTGACCATTCACTCTGGACCGCGGCAATGGGATGGACAGCGTTGGCCTGCCTGAGTTCCTCGGCTGTCACTTCGGACAGTCCAAGGTGCCGGACCTTGCCCTCACGAACAAGCTCTGCCATGGCCTCCACGGTTTCCACTATCGGAACGCGGAGGTCGCGGCGGTGCATGTAGTAGAGGTCAATCACGTCAGTGTCCAGGCGGCGGAGGCTCGCTTCCGCCGCTTGCCTGATGTAGGGCGCATCCCCGCGGACTCCCGTGTACCCGTCCGCGGGGTTGCCCTCAATTCCAAACTTGGTGGCAACCTGGATTTCGTCGCGGCGCCCTTTCAAAAGCCTGCCCACGAGTTCCTCGTTGCTGCCCGCGCCATACACATCTGCGGTGTCGATGAATGTGATGCCGGCGTCTACGGCATGCCTGAGTGTTTGCAGGCCTTCCTCGGGGTCGATTCCGCCATAGACAGGGGTAAGGGCCATTCCGCCGAAACCGAGGGGGCTGACCGTGAGGCCATCGCCTAGTTGAACTGCAGTCATGAACGTCTCCAATGCGTGGGGGTGCTCTTGAAAGCGTGAACCCGGTGACGGCCGAAGGTATTCCGGCGGGGGGCTGATGCCCTGCCCGATTCGATGGTTTGCTGCGCATTCGATGGTAGGAGACGTCTAATGCGCAGCGAGGCATCGAAATGGATTACGTTCCACCCCGCAGTGGTCGCTACTCGCCGGCGGGCTGCGGCCTCTCGGTAGGCAGGGCCTTCAAACCAGCGGCACAGCCTACGATGCCCGCGATGAAGAGCAGCTTCAGCGGGCTCGCGGACTCCACGCCGGTAATCATGGCCCAGCCCACGGTCAGAGCTGCGCCGATGCCAACCCACACTGCGTAGGCCGTACCGAGGGGAATACGCTTCACTGCAATGCCCAGTCCCAGCATGCTCAGAACTGCTGTAACAGCGAAGACCACGGTGGGCGCCGGTTGCGTGAAACCGTTGGAGAGGCCCAAGGCTGTGGCCCACACGGCTTCGAGGAGGGCCGATGCCAGGAGTATGACCCAGAAGATTCCGGAAGTGCCGGAGTTCCTGATGTTTCCAGTGTTCGCGGTCATGGCTATGCCACCACCTTCAGGCCGACAACGCATGCGCCTATGCCGGCGAGCAGGAGCAGCCGGGCCGTCGTCGCGCGTTCGACCTTGGTGACCATGGCGTACGTCGCTGTCAGCACGACGCCAACACCAACCCACACCGCGTAGGCGGTGCCTGTGGGAATGGACTGCATGGCGATCGCGAGTCCGGCCATGCTGGCAATCACGGACACAAGGAACACAGCAGTTGGGATGGGTTTACGGAAGCCCTTGGAACGGTGGAGTGCTGCGGCCCAGACGGCCTCAAGCGCACCGGAGAAAATGAGAATTAACCACGACATGACATTTCCTTTGGCCAGTCTTGTCGCGTGCCGGGTACTGAACCGTCGTCCGGAGGTTCCAGAGCGGAACCTTCATTTCAGGCTAGCAACTCCCGCGCAGGGTGGCCACTTCTGGTGGTTAACGTCACCAGTTACGGTTCGACGTGGTCGATAGAGATGACTGCTACGAAGCCCCTGCCCGAGATCTCCGGGCTGCGTGAGTCCGAGCCCACTACGGTGTCGTAGCGGGACAACTCGACAGGTTCGCTGGTGGCGGTTGCCGGGGCGTCGCCGTCGGACTCTTCCTCTGCAGCGGCGCCGGGAGCAACGGTGGCCTTGCCCTCCAACAAGACAGCCAACTGGCCCTCGAAGACAGGATGCGCACGCTTCTTGGAAATTTCGACAATGGACGTGTAACCC
Source organism: Paenarthrobacter nitroguajacolicus (assembly GCF_031455195.1). GTDB lineage: Bacteria > Actinomycetota > Actinomycetes > Actinomycetales > Micrococcaceae > Arthrobacter > Arthrobacter nitroguajacolicus_D. Next base: position 210,866 of record NZ_JAVDSH010000005.1, read on the forward strand.
TTGAAAGCGTCGGTGCGGGCTATGACGTTGAGGTCCCGGATGTCGCCGGTGGGAAGCGTCGCCGCGGACGCGGCCTCGCCCGAGAACCGGAACGGCCTGTACTTCTCCAGCGGGTGCTCGGAGCCGTCGACCGTAAGGAGCAGCAGTTCGCCGTCGATGATGGTGATGACCCGCTCCATGCCCGGAAAGGTGGAGAACTCGCCGGCTTTCGCGACGTCGGCGATGCTGACGCGCCAATCCCACGCACCGTCCTGTGCCGAAGCGGCCTTCGGATGGCTGGCGAGCTCGCGCGTCACCCCGCCTCCGTTGCGCCACGGTTCAGGACGGATGTCGGCAAAGCGGATGATCTCCATTCGACCAGCCTAGTGGTGGACAGCGCTTCTTCGTTGACGATTCGGCTTGCTAACGTCATATGTGGAAAACGTTGTGAGAATGGCTGGAGGCGCGGGAATGTTCGTCAAAGTGTGCGGTCTGAGCACGCCCGAGTCTGTCCGTGAAGCCGTCGACGCCGGTGCGGACGCAGTTGGGTTTGTGCTGACCGCCAGCCCCCGCGAAGTCAACCCCGACCAAGTGCGCGTTCTGTTGCCGTTGGTCCCTTCTTCGGTCAAGGCCGTTGGGGTGTTCCGCCACGAGTCTGCCGCTGATGCTGTGGAAATTGCCCGCGCCGCCGGGCTCGACTGGGTCCAACTGCACGGTCACCGGACCGCCGAGGACGTCACCACAGTGCACGACGCCGGGATGCGGCTCATCCGGGCCGTCACCATGGGGGCGGGCCAGGACGAGTTCGCTGATCTGGGCGAAGAAGTGTTCCTGGTCGATGCCGCAGTTCCGGGGTCAGGAGAGGCATGGGACTATGCGTCCGTGCAGGAGAAGGGGCTTGATGGCAGGAAGTGGCTGCTGGCTGGCGGCCTTGAGCCCGGAAACGTGGCCTTCGCTGCGACCGCGGCCGGCGCATGGGGTGTGGACGTTTCCTCGGGTGTTGAGGCTTCGCGGGGCGTGAAGGATCTGGCGAAGATCCGCGCGTTCGTTGAAGCCGCCAAAGCCTGACCCCCGCATGCAGGGCATCCAAGATGTCACTGCCACCCCCTAGACTCGCTCCAACAGCAGGTCCACCGCCGAAAACACGGAATCCAGGAGCCACCCAATGAGCACGGAACACTTCACCTTGACCATGATCCGCGAGTTCGATGCTCCCCGTGAGAAAGTCTTTGAGGCCTGGATGAACCCGGATCTGCTCACGCAGTGGTTCGGGCCGGTGGACGTGGATGCTCCGCGCGAGAAGATCATCATCGAACCCAGGGTCGGCGGTGCCTGGCAGGTAGTGATGGGGTGGACGGACGAGAATGGCAGGCAGGAAGCCCCGATCGAGGCCGTCATCAAGGAGTTGGATGCTCCTGCACTTCTGGTTTCCACGGCGAAGGCGGCCCCCGACGCCGATCACGAATTCGAGGAAATGCGTCTCGAGTTTGAGGACCTCAATGGCCGAACAAGGATGCACCTGACGCAAAGCCCGTTCGCTTCCGAGGATTGGGTTGAGATGACCCGCGAAGGCTGGGGTACGTCCTTCGACAAACTGGATGAACTGCTGGCCTAGGCTCCGGCCGGGCGGCGCCGCGCAATAAGCGCGTTATGAGTCAGGGAAGATTCAGGGCAGACCCCTAGGTGTTTTGTCTGACCCGCAGGGGAGAATGAGGACTATGAAAACGATCCTTAACGTCATTTGGCTTGTCTTCGGTGGGTTCTGGCTGGCCCTGGGCTATTTCGCAGCCGGCATTATTTGTTGCGTGCTGATCGTGACCATACCCTGGGGCATCGCCTCGTTCCGGATCGGCGCCTTCTGCCTTTGGCCTTTCGGGCAGATGGTGGTTGAGAAGCCCGGTGGCGCAGGGGTATTCGCGCTCCTCGGAAACGTCATCTGGTTGCTGGTTGCGGGTATTTGGATTGCCATCGGCCACGTGCTTACGGCCTTCGCCATGGCGATCACCATCATCGGAATCCCGCTGGCGATCGCCAACCTGAAGTTGATCCCGGTTTCGCTGATGCCGCTTGGCAAGCAGATCGTGCCCACCAACCAGCCGTTCGTCAGCACCTACCGCTAGGACACCTCCACGGCGCCGGTGCGCAGATCGAAACTGAACGTCCGCTCCAAGCGCACCGTGCCCGCAGCAGGTCCGGACCCGCCGTCGGCCTCTACGGCGAAGACGAGGTCCAGCGTTTCCCGGCGAAGGTCCGAATCGGTGATGGTGTATGTCGGTGTGAAGTACAGTGCGTGCCCGCCTGGCGGCAGGGTCGTGGCCGGGAAATCGTCCGCGTTGCCGTGCGGGCCAAGAAGCTCGACGCCGGTAGCCGCCTGTGTGCCGACGTTGCCCACCCGTCCGGTAAAGGCGAGGATGTCCCCGGCCTTATAGCCGGGGATGATGGCGCCGTAGTTCAGGTCCTGGGCTTCTCGTGTGCCCAAAACCTGGTCCTGGTCCGTATAGCCCTGGCCGATTTCTTTCCACGTTTGGACGTCCCATTGGCCGTCACTGTTGGAAGGGACCACATGAAAGTCGCCGGCATTCTGCCAGACAGCGGGACGACCGGGAGTGATGGAGCGCAGTTCCATGTGGAAGACCAGGCCGCCCGTTTCCGTAGCGGCCGCGGGAGCCTGAGCGGCCGCGGGAGCCTGGGCGGCTGCCAAAGCGCGGGCGCCTGCCGGACCCGGCCAGCCAGCCAGCTGCTGCGTCAGTTGCCCGGCGGGGATCGAAGCGAAAACAATCTCCCGATACCCTTGCCGCTCGTAGAGCACGCCCACATTTCCGTCGGGTAGCCGGGTAACGGTCGAGTACGCCGAGCTTCCGGGGCACACCATCAGCTTCGCGGGCCACGTGGCGCCGTTGTCCGGGGAGAGGCTCAGCACCGTATTTCGGCGAAGATGCGGGTCCTGGTTGTTGCTCGCGATCAGCCATCGGGAGGTGTCTGGCTGTGAAGTTCCTGCCTCGGCGAAGGAAGCCACGGATGGAAGTCCGTCAAAGCGGGCGAGGGAGCCGTTGTCGCTGGGGTCCGGCAGGTCCGCGACGGGCCGGAGCGGACTCCAGGAAAGCCCGCCGTCCTTCGACACGCCAGACAAGCGGTGGGGCGTAGCCCGCGAGTGGAGGAGCAGCCGGCCGTCGTCAAGGCACACAACCTTGTTTTCGTTGGGTCCTATGCCTGAAAGGCCAGGGCCGATCAACTCTCCCAGGGTCCAGTTTTCCCCGTGGTCGTCGCTGAACGCGGAGGCTGCCATGATGGAGCCGTCCACCAACAATACGAACTGCTGAACCAGGCGGCCCTTGTAGGGACCGGTATGCATCTGGATTCCCTGTCCTGCGGCCGCGAACAGCCCGGTGATCCCGCCTGTTTTGAGCTGGGCGGTGAGCCGGCGGTGCTGCCAGGTGTCGCCGTCGTCGTCTGAGTAGCTGAGATCGGCGTGCTGGATGTCGTCCTCGGGTTCCAGGCCAGGGACCGCTTCGAAAAATCCCGCATGCGTTCCCGCCGCGTGGAACATGAAAATACGGCCTGTCTGGGCATCTACCAACAAGCTTGGATCACCGAAGCCCTGGAGCCCCGATCCCGTGCGGACCACCTGTTGCGGGCCCCACGTGTTCCCGTTGTCGTAGCTGCGGCGCAGGAGGAGGTCGATGGGGTTGGGAAGGTCGTCCAGGTTTGGCCGCCCGTCGTAGGCGGCCAACACCGTTCCCCCGGTGCTCACGGCGAGTGCCGGGATGCGGTACTTGCGGTATCCACCCACCCCACGGACAGCCAGGACATGCTCAATCGACGGTTCCGCGAGTGGAGGATGGCCCTGTGATGGGTGGAGGTAGGAGGTCATACCTTATAGCTTAGACGCCTTGAAAAGCCCCGTCCCTCAGGAGGGCCACAGTAGTGCTGGCGTCCAGCCCGGCGGCGATCTCGACGTCGTCCGCGTAACCGGCATCCATGAGTTCCCTCCCACTGGAGCACCCACGCAGAACAGCTGCGAGCTGCGGTTCTGCAGCGTCAAAAGCCGCCGCCGCCGCTGCCGCCTCCGGGGAGAAATTGTGCCGCCCGGCCGCTGCGAGCCCCGCAATGAACGCGCCGGCTCCGAGCTGGTCTTCCAAAGCCGGCCGCAGTGCCCCATGGGCCCACTTCTCACCCGCTGCGATCACGGCGATGACTGCGCCCTCGGGCAGGGTGGAGTGGACCCAGTCGGCTGTCGCGGCGGCGTTGCGAAGCGACACCGCCACCACCTGCCGGGCCGAGACCGCGAGCTCATGGCTGATCGCCGAACCATTGGGTGAGGGCAGCACCACGCGGTCCAGCAGGTGGGCAGAGAGAAGGCTTGCGGGGGACAAGCTGAGGCCCTCCGACCCCCGCGCCCCCGCCAACGCAGCCCTGTGATGGGCGGCGAACTCGCTGGCCCCCGCATCCCGCTGAGGGTAGGGAAAAACCAGTGCCCCTCGATCCACGGCGACGCTGACGCACGTGGTGAATGACAGGACGTCAACCACTATCGCAAGGTCAGCTCCCGGAACAACCGACCGGGCGCCGTCGAGCCCCCATTCGAACCGTACCGAGTACGGCAGTTGACGTTGCGGCGCCCCGGGTTCGCTCAGCACGCTGTTCACCCAAGTTCGCTGGTGAGGTTCCGGTGGGCTGCTTCGAGCCACAGCGCCTTGGCGCGTTCGCCGTGGAACAACGGCTCCAAGCCCAGCAGGTGGCGTACGACGGCGACGCGACCCTTCGCGAAGTCGTCGTCGCTGACGTAGGCGTAGTCCTCGCGGACGGCGGCCAGGTAGCGTGCGTAGGATTCTTCGTCACCACCGAGTACGGAGAGGTCGGCGTCGCAGAGGAGGGCGCCGGCGTGGTCGCCGGGTTCGGGATCGTGCGTGGAGGTGAGCCGGACGAGCCGCGCAACTTCAGCCACGTCGTCGGGAGCCAAGCCTGCCTCGGACAGTCGGGCCTCGGCCAGGAGGGCGGATTCTTCCTCATCCTGGCCTGCCACGCCTTCGTAGACGGCATCATGGAACCAAGCGGCCAAGGATACCGTCCGGGCGGGGAGGGCAGGCTCGGTGAGGGTGTCCAAGGCTTCGAGGACCGCTAGCAGGTGGGTGCGGCTGTGGTACTTCCGGCCGTCCTCTCCCCAGCGTTCCAGCAGCTCAAGTCCCAGGGTTTCGTGGCCGGGGTAAATGCTGTTCCAACGCTCCATCAGCGGTACGGTCAATGCCTTGCTCCGCTCACGGGCGGGGATGCGGAGCCCGCTGGCGATGAGTTTGCGGACCAGGATCCGTGCTTCCACGGGGATGGCGCCGGCTGCGACGAGGTCGTCATAACGGCGTTCGGGAACGTCGTAGTGGTCGCCGTCGAAGGCCCGCTCCGGTACTCCGGCAGCGGCCGCGAACGCGTGGAGCTCAGTCAGCGATTTGTCTGAAACGAGGTGCGAGAACACGGTCCCGTGGGCCGGCCAGAGTGGTGGATCGACGTAGATGGCCATGGCCAAAGTGTACCGAAACGATCCTTCCCAGTTGCCGGCCATCAGGACGTCTACCGCCGTGCTTGCCGTCCCGGAAAACGGGCGTCTGTGCCCGTGCTATTCACGGCAACTGGGAAGGAGCGCAGTGAACCCAACAACAGGGTACGGCTGGGGACCGCCGACGGGCTAGGGTTCGACGGCGGACTGCCGCCCTCGGGGGTGGGCGCGGTGACGTGTCATATTTCGTTTGCGGAACAATCAAGGCTTGGAAACCGTACATGCGGAACTAGACTCATTTCATGCCGCAAATACGAATTTCCGAAGCTGCCCGTTTCCTCGGCGTCAGTGACGACACCGTGAGGCGTTGGACCGAGAACGGGACGCTGACGCCGCAGAAAGACGGGGGAGGCCGTTTGGCAGTGGATGGGCTTGAGCTGGCCACGCTTGCAAGGGACCAGTCCCATCTCCCGGACGACCGCGCCGGCAATGGAAGTTCAGCGCGGAACCGCTTCGTCGGCTTGGTTACGGGGATTACCACCGACAAGGTCATGGCCCAGGTCGAGCTTCAATGCGGTCCCTTCCGGGTTGTGTCGCTCATGAGCAGCGAGGCCGTCCGGGAGCTCGGGCTGGAACTCGGATCCGTGGCTACCGCCGTCGTTAAGGCCACCACCGTCATTATCGAAACTCCGCAGGGAAAGAGCATCATATGAGGGCACACATGAAGAAGGGCATTGTGGCCGCGGCTGTCGCTGTGGGATTGGCCAGCGCCCTGACAGCCTGCGGCACTACCGCCCCCGCAGCCGCACCATCGAGCAACAGCAACACGTCCCAGCTGAGCGGAACAGTGACCGTCTTCGCTGCGGCTTCCCTCAAGTCCACCTTCACCCAGCTGGCCAAGGACTTCGAAGCCCAGAACCCCGGCACCAAGGTGACGCTGAGCTTCGCCGGTTCCTCGGACCTGGTCACCCAGATCACCCAAGGGGCGCCAGCGGACGTGTTCGCCTCGGCCGATACCAAGAACATGACCAAGCTTTCCGACGCCAAGCTGCTGGACGGTACCGCAACGAACTTCGCAACCAATGTCCTGGAGATCGCCGTCCCGCCCAGCAACCCGGCGTCGATCTCTTCATTTGCGGACCTCGCCAAGCCCGGCGTAAAGGTTGTGACGTGTGCCAGCCAGGTTCCCTGCGGCGCGGCGACGGACACCGTGGAGAAGGCCACGGGAATCTCGCTGAGCCCGGTCAGCGAAGAGTCATCGGTGACCGATGTCCTGGGCAAAGTCACCTCGGGCGAGGCCGATGCGGGGCTGGTCTACGTCACGGACGTCAAGGGCGCCGGAGACAAGGTCAAGGGCATCGCCTTCCCGGAGTCGGACAAGGCGGTCAATACCTATCCCATAGCCACGGTAAACTCCAGCCAGAACAAGGAACTGGCCGCGGCATTTATCGGCTCGGTGACCAGCGAGGCGGGTAAGAAGGTACTGGGTAACGCCGGATTCGGCGCGCCCTAAGCACCGAGCCGCACCACTTTGAGGAGACCATGAAGACCGCCACCGGCTACCAAGGCATTCCACGCTGGATCTATGCCGTCGCAGCCGTGGGCGGACTGCTGGTGGTCCTTCCGTTGGTCGCCATGGTGGCCAAAGTGAACTGGCCACAGTTCATCCCGCTCATCACGTCCGATTCGTCGCTGGCCGCGCTGGGGTTGAGCTTGCGAACCTCGGCGGCCAGCACCGTCCTTTGCGCCGTGCTGGGTGTCCCGTTGGCGTTGGTGCTGGCCCGCGGCGAGTTCCCCGGACAGAGGCTCCTCCGCTCATTCGTGCTGTTGCCGCTGGTGCTGCCACCCGTCGTCGGAGGCATAGCGCTGCTGTACACGTTCGGGCGGCAGGGCCTCCTGGGGAAGTCGCTGGAAGTGGCCGGTATCCAGATCGCGTTTTCCACTACCGCAGTGGTTCTGGCTCAGACGTTCGTGGCCTTGCCGTTCCTGGTGGTCAGTTTGGAGGGTGCCCTGCGATCGGCCGGAAACAGGTTTGAAGCCGTTGCTGCGACGCTCGGTGCCCGGCCCACCACGGTTCTCCGGAGGGTCACCCTTCCCCTGGTCCTGCCAGGGCTGGCATCCGGGGCTGTATTGTCGTTCGCGCGGAGCCTGGGTGAGTTTGGGGCCACGCTGACCTTCGCTGGGAGCCTTGAAGGGGTCACCCGGACGCTACCGCTGGAAATCTACCTGCAACGGGAATCCGACGCCGATGCCGCCGTCGCGCTGTCCTTGGTCCTGGTGGCGGTGGCAGTTACGGTGGTGGGGCTCAGCTATGGTGCCCGCCGGAGCAGTGCACCTGTGGCGGTCCAGCCATGAGCTTCGAGCTGCAGGCCAGTCTCGGCGCCAGAAATTTCGACATGTCCCTGAGCCTCCGCGATGGCGAAACAGTGGCCATCCTTGGTCCTAACGGGGCGGGCAAGTCCACTCTGTTGGGAGTGATCGCGGGGCTGCTGCGCCCGGACTCCGGGGCCGCACGGATCGGCGATAAAGAACTGTTCAACCTCGACGGCGGCTCCCACCATTGGAGCCCACCGCACCAGCGCGGGACTGCGTTGCTGGCCCAGGAGGCGCTGCTTTTCCCGCACCTGAACGCGCTGGACAACGTGGCTTTCGGTCCCCGCAGTGCCGGAGCATCCAAAGCGGCTGCTCGGGAAGCGGCCCAACATTGGCTGACGGAGGTGGACGCCCTGCCGCTTGCCCATCGAAAACCCGCCCAACTGTCCGGCGGGCAGGCGCAGCGGATCGCCGTGGCCCGTGCGTTGGCTGCCGAGCCCGAGCTCCTCCTCCTCGACGAACCCATGGCGGCGCTGGACATCCACGCGGCACCGTTACTCCGCCGCGTGCTCAAGCGGGTGCTGAAGGATCGGAAGGCCATCATCGTCACGCACGATGTCCTGGACGCCTACATGCTGGCCCATCGCGTAATCGTCGTTGAAAAGGGCCGCATCGCCGAACAAGGACCCACGCGCCAAGTCCTGGAACGCCCCAGAAGCCAGTTTGCCGCCGGACTCGCGGGCCTGAACCTCATCTCCGGGACCATCGCCAAGGACGGAATTACGACGCCGGATGGCCAGGTTTTCGCCGGCCAGCACGATCCCGACTGGTCACCTTTGCCCGGCCAAGCTGGTGTGGCGGCCTTCCCGCCATCGAGCGTTTCTGTCTTTTTGGGCGACGTCCACGGGAGTCCGCGCAACGCGTTCCCCGTCACCGTCACGGACCTTGAGCGGCACGGAGACCAGATCCGCGTCCGGGCCAGCGCGGGCGCGTTAGCCCAAGCCTTGTCCGCCGATATCACGCCCGCGGCGTCGGCAGACCTCGGCCTTGTGCCAGGAATGGACGTGCGGTTCGTGGTCAAGTCCGCGCTGGTGTCGGTTTACCCGGCGTGACGGGTCAGTCCCGGTACATTCCGTCGGCGTAGGACGGTCCGTAGTAGGACTCCAGTTCCTCCAGCGGGGCTTCGGGCTGGGTGTAGGTCTTCGCGAGCACGGCAATGCTCGGCAAATCGCCGCTCTCCCAGGTTTCGGGCTGCCAGAGTCCGCTGCGCATGAACGCCTTGCCGCAGTGCGTGAACACTTCCTCCACGGTCACCACGACGGCGGCCCGTGGGCGGTGCCCCTTGACCACCATGTGTTCAAAGAAGTCTGCGTCGCTGACGATGCGCGCGGTCCCGTTGATCCGCAAGGTGTCGGTGCGCCCCGGGACGACAGAAAGGATGCCGACGTTGGGGTTCTCCAGGATGTTGTGGAAGCCGAAGGCGAGCTTGTTGCCCGGTCGTTCGGGGATGGCGATGGTGTTGTCGTCCAGGACGTGGATGAAGCCGGCGGGGTCACCCTTGGGTGAGGCATCCACGCGGCCCTGGGCATCGGTAGTGGAGATCACGCAGAAGGGGCTCGCGGCGAGCCATTGCCGGTCGAAAGCGCTGAGCTGGCGCCGCACCTTCTTCCGTACGCGATCCAAGGGGCGTCCAATGAGTTCTTCGAGTTCCTCCGCGCTGGAGATAGTGTCCATGCCCCCAGCCTAAGCGCCTCCCCAACCCGAAGGCTCTGGACACTGGTTTCGCCGTGGGCAAACATGGAACACAAGGCCCCATATTTCAAAGTTGAGCGTAGTACACTCAACTTGAAAGAATCGGTCTCACCAGAAAGGGTGCACTCTTTGGACGTCAAATTCACTACCAAAAGCCAGGAGGCCCTTTCTGCGGCCGCCATGAACGCCTCAACCGCGGGTAATCCGCAGCTCGAGCCCGCACACTTGCTCAAAGCACTGATGGACCAGCGCGAAGGCGTCGCGGTGGCGCTCCTGCGTGCCACGGGTGCGGACCCGGATGCCGTCAGCGTCCAGGCAAGCTCTGCCATCAAGGCGCTGCCGTCGTCCTCGGGCAGTTCGGTCCAGCAGGCGCAACTCTCCCGCCAGTCCATGCAGGCCATCCAGGCCGCCCAAGGCGAGGCCGACAAACTCGGTGACTCCTTTGTCTCAACCGAGCACTTGCTGCTGGGGCTCTCGGCCGGAAGTGACGCCGTCGGGAAATTACTGCGCGACGCCGGTGCCTCCCATGAGGCGCTGCTTGCCGCCTTGCCGGGTGTCCGTGGCGATAGGAACGTCAACTCGCCGGACCCAGAAAACACGTTCCAGGCCTTGGAGAAGTTCGGTACCGACCTCACGGCAGTGGCCCGGTCCGGCAAGCTGGATCCGGTCATTGGGCGCGACAGCGAGATTCGCCGCGTCATCCAGGTCCTGAGCCGCCGCACCAAGAACAACCCGGTGCTGATCGGCGAGCCCGGTGTCGGTAAGACGGCGGTCGTGGAGGGCCTGGCCCAACGCATGGTGGCCGGTGACGTCCCGGAAAGCCTGCGCGGTAAGACCCTGATCGCACTGGACCTCGCTTCCATGGTGGCCGGGGCCAAGTACCGTGGCGAGTTCGAGGAGCGGCTGAAGGCTGTCCTTGAGGAAATCAAGAACTCCAACGGCCAGATCGTCACGTTCATCGACGAAATCCACACAGTCGTAGGTGCCGGGGCTACCGGCGAGAGTGCCATGGACGCCGGCAACATGCTCAAGCCCATGCTTGCCCGTGGGGAACTGCGCCTGATTGGTGCCACCACCCTGGATGAGTATCGCGAGAACATCGAAAAGGACCCGGCCTTGGAACGCCGCTTCCAGCAGGTCTACGTCGGTGAGCCCAGTGTCGAGGACACCATCGGCATTCTTCGTGGCTTGAAGGAACGCTACGAGGCGCACCACAAGGTAGCCATTGCCGACTCCGCACTCGTGGCTGCGGCCACCCTGTCCAACCGTTACATCTCTGGCAGGCAGCTGCCGGACAAGGCAATCGACCTTGTGGACGAGGCCGCGTCCCGGCTCCGCATGGAGATCGATTCCGCGCCGGAAGAGATCGACCAGCTCCGCCGCGCCGTCGACCGTTTGACCATGGAGGAACTGGCGCTCCAGAAGGAGACCGACCCGGCCTCGGTGGAGCGGTTGGCTGCGCTGCGTGCCGACATGGCCGATAAGAAAGAGGAGCTCAGCGCCCTCAATGCTCGCTGGGAGGCCGAGAAAGCGGGCCTGAATCGCGTTGGTGACCTCAAAGCCAAGATCGACGAGTTGCGTTCCGCCGCGGACAAGTCGCAGCGCGAAGGCGACCTGGAATCGGCGTCGCGCATTCTCTACGGAGAGCTGCCCGCCCTGGAACGGGAGCTGAGTGCCGCGGCCGAAGAAGAAGCCCGCACCAGTGCCGACAACAAGCCGGAACTCATGGTGGCCGAGGAGGTGACCGCGGACGACATCGCCGAGGTCATCTCCGCGTGGACGGGCATCCCGGCGGGGCGCATGCTCCAAGGGGAATCGCAGAAGCTCCTCCACATGGAAGAGGAACTCGGGAAGCGCCTGATCGGCCAAAGCAAGGCTGTGCAGGCCGTGTCTGACGCCGTCCGCCGGGCCCGCGCAGGCATTAGCGATCCCAACCGGCCCACGGGTTCGTTCCTGTTCCTGGGCCCCACGGGCGTCGGTAAGACGGAGCTGGCCAAAGCGCTGGCAGACTTCCTCTTTGATGATGAGCGCGCCATGATCCGGATCGACATGTCCGAGTACAGCGAGAAGCATGCTGTAGCGCGGCTGGTGGGTGCCCCTCCGGGATACGTGGGCTACGAGGAAGGCGGCCAGCTGACCGAGGCTGTTCGCCGCCGCCCCTACTCGGTGGTGCTGCTGGACGAAGTGGAGAAGGCCCACCCCGAGGTCTTCGACATCCTTCTGCAGGTGCTCGACGACGGTCGCCTCACCGACGGCCAGGGCCGCACCGTGGACTTCCGCAACACCATCCTGGTGCTGACGTCCAACTCCGGAAGCCAGTTCCTGGTGGACCAGTCACTGGACGCAAGGGCCAAACGGGAAGCGGTCATGGCCGTGGTGCAGGCATCCTTCAAGCCTGAGTTCCTGAACCGCCTGGATGAAATCGTCCTGTTCGATCCGCTGTCCGTTGAGGAACTGGCCCGGATTGTTGAACTGCATGTGGCAGAGCTGGGCAACCGCCTTCGCGATCGCCGCCTGAGCCTGGAAGTCACCGACGGCGCGCGTGCGTGGTTGGCTATGTCCGGCTACGACCCCGCGTACGGCGCACGCCCGCTCCGCAGGCTTGTCCAGCGCGAGATCGGCGACCGGCTCGCCAAGGAGATCCTTGCAGGGGAGATCAGCGATGGTGACACCGTGCTGGTGGACACTGCCGCGGACCTGGACGAACTCACCATTGAGGGCTTTGAGGCGCTGACAGGGCCCGACGGCGGAATGCCGGTGGGTGCCGGCCTGACGGTCCGCAGGAAGTAGGGGACCCGGCAGCTACTTTTCGAGGAGGTCTTCCTTGATGGTGTTGCCGGAATCCACAACGATGAAGCAATCAACGCGGCGGTCGCCACGATCCCAGCTGGTGGTGCTTGGGTAGACGTTCTGCTGAAGCAGCACGTAGTTGTCGGCCGCCTTGTTGAGCTTCACTGTCCGGCACACTTCGCGGCCCTTGTCACGCAACGCATTGGTTCCGGGGAACGACTCGTCTCCGGCGTAAGTGAAAACAGCGCCGAGTTGGGCCGAGTGCTCGGTATCACACGCCACGGCCCGCGCTTTGGAAGCATTGGGGTCGAAGTCGGCAAAGCAGTCTCCCACTTGGAAATCCTTGGCCTCGGCATCACGGGGGAGAGGGCCGGGTGTTGCTGTGGCACTGGGGCTGGTGGTTGCCGCTTCCGGGCGGGTGCCAAGCAGGTTGAGCAGCACCCAGATCACCACGCCGATGAGCACCAGGACGCCTACGACGATCCCGCCAATGACCAGCCGCTGCCGCTTGACCGGATCACCGTGCTGCTCGGGCTGCCACTCTTCGGACCCATTCGGTTGCTGCCCCGGATACGCACTGGGGTAGCTCGGTGCCTGGCCGTCCGTCGGCGGGGCCGCGGGGTCCGGCTGTTCGCCGGGATTGGGTACGAAGTCGGGATCCATTTCGGGTGCAGGGTCGGGCTGCAGACCGGAAGGCGGGGCCCACGGTGCAGCGGGAGGTTCCTGGCCCGGCGCATTCGGTTCCACCGCGTCCTCGCCCTGTTCGCGTGGTGAACCGTCACGTGGTGGGGTGTTGTCCTGGCTCATATTCCGGTGAGTGCCTTCCTGCTCTGGGGTCGCATTGAGGCAGACTCTACCGAATTTTCGCCCTTGTTGGAGGTGTCCAGCCTTGGTTTTGCTTGTGGTTGGCTGTGCCGCCGCGTTGTGTTGGCACGCAGGCACCTCCGAAAGCATGTAATCTAGACATACGACAAATTGACCAAACATTCCGGGGCCTCACCGATAGCCAAGGTGACCACCTCCGGTCCAAGTACAAAAGGGGGTCACGCCATGGGGCGCGGCCGTCAAAAGGCAAAAGCTACCAAGCAGGCTCGGGACATTAAGTACTACTCCCCGAACACTGACTATTCGGCACTTGAGCGGGAGCTCACGGGTCCGTCCAGTCGTGTAAAGAGCCACTTCCCCGAAGATCCCCCCGAGCCGGACTATTCGGCCTATGAGGACAAGTACGCGGAAGACGATGACGACGAGGTAGACACCCGCCGTATCGGATAGCTGTCGTGACCAACAGGTGCCCCTGGCACTGAGTTGCGGACCGCCGTCGTACATCAAGGTCATCGCGCATCTTCGGATGCCGTAAATCTTTTGATAAGGGCCCCTCAGGGCGCGCCGTTCATTGGCGTACCCTGGGGGCCCTTTTCTGCGTAGTCTTGAGGTCGGGTGCATCGAAAGGGAGAACCATGCCGGAGGTCGATAGCTACAAGCAGGGGACACCGTGTTGGGTGGACCTGTCCTCCAATGACATCGACGTGTCCACCAAGTTCTACCGCGACCTTTTCGGCTGGGAGCTGGAGGCCCGGGATGCCGGGAACGGCATGACGTACTACATGGCGAAGCTTAAAGGCCGATTCGTTGCAGGCCTGATGCAGCAATCCCTGGACGCGCCACCGGGGATGCCGTCCTACTGGGCGAATTACCTCGCCGTGGATTCTGCTGACGCCACCGCCCGGAGCGTGGAAGCCGCCGGAGGATCGTTGCTTTCGCAGCCCGAATCGGTCCCCAACGGCAGCGGCCGCATGTTTTTCGCCACAGACCCCACAGGAGCCCAGATCGGTTTTTGGGAGGCCAAAAACCATGCTGGATCGGGTCTTGTGAACGAGCCCGGCACCATGATCTGGAACGAACTCCAAACCAACAACGTCCCGAAGGCGGTGGCGTTCTACGAGGCCGTGACCGGGTGCGACAGCCGGACCGAGCCCGCGGGTGACCTGCAGGAGTACACCAGCCTGCTGGTGGACGGAAAACGAATCGCCGGCGCCCTCACCCTGCCCATCGAGGGTCTTTCGCCCTTCTGGATGACCTACTTCGCCGTGGCGAACGTGGACGCCGGAGTGGACCGGGCGGTGGAACTGGGTAGCCATGTGATCGCCCCAGCGTTCGACGTGCCGGGCATAGGACGCATGGCAGTGCTCATGGACCCTGCAGGGGCAGCGTTCAGCATCATGACGGGGGTGGCAGCGTGACCGTCCGGAAGCACTACGCCAACGGCGAGCCGTGCTGGGCCGACCTGCAAACCAGGGACGTGGCGGCGGCAAAGGAGTTCTACCAGCATATTTTCGGGTGGAGCTATAAGGACCTGCCGACTCCGGACGGCCGGAGCTACTCCCAGGCCTTCGCTGGGGAGCACCTCGTGGCAGTCATCGCCCCGCAGAACCCCCTCCAGGAGTCCGCCGGGACACACGGTCAGTGGAACATCTACATCGCAGCCACGGACACGGAGGAAATCGGGGAGGACGCCGTTCATGCCGGCGGGAAGCTCCAGTTCGGACCGGAGCACGTCGCGGATACAGGGGTGTTGGCGTTCATTGAACCCCCTGGCGGCGGAACCACTGGTGTCTGGCAGGCCGGTACCCACATTGGCAGCCACCTCTTCAATGAGCCCGGCGCGTTGGCCTGGGCCGAGCTGTTGACGCCTGAGCCGCAGGCCGCCGTCGGGTTCTTCCAGCAGCTTTTCGGGCATGAGGTCACCGAATACCCCCAGGACGACGGCGGCAGCTACAGCACGCTGATGGTCAACGGTGACGAGGTGGCCGGCATTGTTCCCGCCGACGAGGGCGACGATCCTGGCTGGCAGGTCTATTTCGGTGTCGCGGACGTGCGCCGGGCTGTCGACGCTGCGGTAGCCGCCGGGGGAGAGGTGCTGGTGGAGCCTGAGGACAACACCGAGCCTGGCTCACTGGCCACCATCCGGGACCCCCAGAGCGGCGTGCTGAGCCTGATCCAGGTGGTGTCACCCAACTAGGGGACAGATAAGGTCGCTATGAACGCTCATAGCGACCTTATCTGTCCCCTAGTTGGGGAAGCGGGGAAAACGACAGGAGGCCGCTTAGGCGTACGCGTTCACCAAACGGACAGCGCCGCCGTCGACACCCTTGGCACCCTGGACGTAATCCGGGCCGGTCTTGTCGATCGAATCCGAGTCAGCGGAGACCGTACCCATGACCCACGACGGCAGTCCGCGGTCGTTGAGGCGGGCAACAGCAGCGTCGGCAACTTCGGGGGACACAATGGCGATCATGCCCACGCCGAGGTTCAGGGTGCGCTCCAGGTCGGCCAGGGGAACGTTGCCGAGCTCGGAAACCAGCTTGAAAATGGCAGGCAGTTCCCAGGTGTTGCGGTCAACCGTGGCCACGAGGCCCTGCGGGAGGACGCGCGCCAGGTTGGCGGCCAAGCCACCACCGGTCACGTGGCTGAAGCCGTGAACTGCGCCACCACCAGTGAGGGGGAAGGTACGTGCAAGGTCCAGGCAGTCGGCTGCGTAGACACGGGTCGGCTCCAGGAGCTCTTCGCCCAGCGTGCGGCCGAGCTCGGAAACCTGGCGGTCCAAGGCCCAACCAGCGTGGTTGATGACGCGACGGACCAGGGAGTAGCCGTTGGAGTGGAGTCCGGAGGATGCCATGCCGATCACGACGTCGCCGGCGCGGACGCGGTCCGGGCCAAGCAGGGCATCGGCTTCGACAACACCGGTAGCGGCACCGGCAACGTCGTACTCGTGCTCACCCAGGAGGCCAGGGTGCTCAGCGGTTTCGCCGCCCACAAGGGCGGTGCCGGCTACAGAACACGCAGCCGCGATACCGCGCACGATGTCGGCGATGCGCTCCGGGACAACCTTGCCGCAGGCGATGTAGTCGGTCATGTACAGCGGCTCAGCACCAACCACCACGATGTCGTCCACAACCATGCCCACCAGGTCGAAACCGATGGTGTCGTGGATGTCCATGGCCTGGGCGATGGCAACCTTCGTGCCCACGCCGTCAGTGGACGTGGCGAGCAGCGGCTTCTTGTAGGTCAGCAGCTTCGAGACGTCATACAGGCCAGCGAAACCGCCGACGCCGCCAATCACCGAATTGTTGTGGGTCGCCTTGACGGCATCCTTCATGAGTTCGACGGCGCGGTCTCCCGCTTCGACGTCGACACCGGCTGAAGCGTAGGTGATGCCGGCGTTGTTTTCAGCGGCGGGGGTTGCGGAGGTCATACAGACTCTTTCTTGTCGGCGTCGGTCAAACGATCAGCGTCGGTAAGGAGGTTTTCGAATTCGGCGTCGGGTCCCGGATCGCAGCCTGTGGCACCGGGCTTCTCGGCCGGGTCCTCGGAGTCGTCCACGGACTCGGACTCAGCGGCCGGTTCCAGACCGCCCAGGTCCGTGCGCTCCAGCAGGTTCTTGCCCAGCTTGTCCGCATGTGGCAGCTCAATCGGGTACTTGCCCGTAAAGCAGGCCGTGCACAGGCGTTCGCGCGGCTGCTGGGTGGCGCCGATCATGCCATCCTCGGAGATGTATGCCAGCGAGTCAGCGCCGATGGCCTGCGAAATCTCCTCGATGGTTGCGCCGTTGGCGATCAGCTCCGCGCGGGACGCGAAATCGATGCCATAGAAGCAGGGCCACTGAACCGGCGGGGAGGAGATCTTCACGTGCACCGCTGCAGCGCCGGCTTCGCGGAGCATCCGGACGATTGCGCGCTGCGTGTTGCCGCGGACGATCGAGTCATCCACCACCACAATGCGCTTGCCACGGATCACCGATTCCAAGGCGTTGAGCTTCAGGCGGATACCCAGCTGGCGCAGGGTCTGCGAGGGCTGGATAAAGGTACGGCCAACGTAGGCGTTCTTGACGAAGCCGTGGGCGAACGGGATGCCCGACTGTTCGGCGTAACCAACAGCCGCAGGGGTACCCGATTCCGGAACGGGGATGACCAGATCCGCCTCGTGCGTGTTTTCGCGGGCCAGTTGGCGGCCCATCTCCACGCGGGCCTCGTACACGGAGCGGCCGGCAATGGCAGCGTCCGGGCGGGCGAGGTAGACGTATTCGAAGACGCAGCCGGCGGGGGTCGCCTCAGCGAAGCGCTGCGAACGTACGCCGTCCTCGTCGATGGCAATGAATTCGCCGGGTTCGATCTCGCGGATGAAGCTCGCACCAACGGTGGCAAGGCCGGCCTGCTCGGAAGCGACCACCCAGCCACGGTCCAGGCGGCCCAGGCACAGCGGGCGGATGCCGTACGTGTCGCGGGCTGCGTAGAGGGTTCCCTCGTCCATGAAGACGAAGCAGAAGCCACCCTTGATCTTGGGCAGCAGCTCCAGTGCGGTCTGCTCCAGGGTCTTGCCCTCTTCACCCTCAAGGAGTGCGGTCACCAGGGCGGTGTCAGAGGTGTTGCCCTGCTTCATCTCACCGGTCAGCTGGCCATCGTTGCGCTCAAGGATCATTTCCCGGAGTTCAGCGGTGTTGGTCAGGTTGCCGTTGTGGGCCAGAGCAACCGTGCCGGTTGCGGTCGCACCCAGGGTTGGCTGCGCGTTGGCCCAGTGGCTTGCACCGGTGGTCGAGTACCGGCAGTGGCCAACGGCCAAATGTCCGGTCAGGGTGTTAAGGGTTGTCTCGTCGAAGACCTGGGACACAAGGCCCATGTCTTTATAGACATTGATGCGCTTGCCGTCACTGGTAGCGATACCAGCCGATTCTTGTCCGCGGTGCTGCAGCGCATACAGCCCGTAATAGGTGAGTTTTGCTACTTCTTCACCGGGAGCCCAAACCCCGAAGACGCCACAAGCGTCCTGGGGGCCTTTTTCGCCAGGGAGAAGATCATGAGAAAGTTTTCCGTCGCCACGTGCCACTGGTCGATTGTCTCATGTTGTGGCCGTGGTAGGTCCCCCCGCAGCCTATGTGACCCCGCGAACAGCGCCGATACGGGCAAAATGCGACACGTCTCACAGTGCCTCCCCCGCGAAAGGTGGGTCTTAACGCCTGGCCTAGCGGACGTCGTCGTGCTCTGGGCCTTCATCCGGGACCGAATCCGGAACGGCTTCCACCACGGCGCGCTGTGAACGCTTGACGCTGATGCGGTCCAGGACCAGGGCGAGGATCGAGAACAGGATGACGCCGCCGCCGGCGCAGACGATCAGGAAGAAACCAAAGACTGTGCTGGCGTCGAAGGCGGGGTCGGCCGGGCGGCCGTAGGCGATGATCGCGGCCACGATTGCGCCCACCACCGCGCCCAGAATCATGAAGGGTACGAACTTGGGTGCCCGGCGAACAGTGATTTCGCGGCGGGCGGAGTTGGGGGTGGTGTCCTCTGAAGCCATGCGTTAAAGCCTACCGTTTCCCGCCGATACGACAGTTAATGCCAATGTTCTTGGTGAACATTGGCATTAACTGTCAACTCGGCGGGGTGGGTTAGCTGCCGCGGTACGTCGAGAACGCGAAGGGGCTCAGCAGCAGGGGTACGTGATAGTGCTCGCCGGCGTCGGAGACCGTGAAGTTTAAGTCCACTTCCGGGAAGAACGTCTCGGTGCCGAGGCCTTCGTAGTAGGCGCCCGTGGCGAAGTTCAGCCGGTAGGCTCCGCCGGGGATCCGCTCGGGGCCGAGGGTCTTGATACGGCCGTCGGCGTCCGTTTCGCCCTTCGCCACCAGGGTCCAGTCGTCACCCTCGCGGACGTAAAGTACGACGGCGACACCTGCCGCCGGGCGGCCGGAACCGGTGTCGAGGATATGCGTTGTAACCTGCGAAACGCTCATGCGTTGACTCCTTCGCTGACCAGTCCGGAGAGGCGCAGCAGTGCGATCTCCCGCAGCTGGCCAGCCACTATTGTGTCTTCTTCTTCGGGGGTGTGGGTGAGGCGTTCCTGCAACGTGTTGAGGATTTCCTCGGCGCTGCGGCCGGCGGCACGGATCAGGAAAACCCTGCCGAATTTCTCCTCGTAGGCGCGGTTTCCTTCGGCCAGGGCTGCTGTTGTTTGGTTGTCGCCGGGGTCCACTCCGGCCTGCTCCGAACGCGACATGGCAGCCTCGGTGGTTTGCGCCTTGGGGCGTTCGCCGATCCGGGGGTGGTGAGCCATGGCGGACTCCACTTCGGCTGGGGTGAAGGGTTCGGCGGCTTTGTTGGCGTGGGCCAGCAACTCCTCCACGCTTGCGAAGGGGCGGGCGTCGACGGTTGTTTCAACCCAGCGGCTGATATCCAGGCAAGGCGTCAGGGTCTTGATGGCCTCGTCCCGGTCAAGGCTGTTGAATACTGCAAGCTCCATGCTTGTCATCCTCAGGCAAATGCTGGCATCCATGGTGTGGGCTATGCGGAACCCCTGCTTGTCAGCAGGAGGAAGCACTGTACTTCTGCTTCCGCATCATGGAACTGTTATTTCAGCATACGTAATTTAGTTAAGCGGAGAGATCGGCTCGGTGTCAAGAGACTACCGCGGCGTGACGCCTCGTACGCACAGTCAGATAGAGGCGATGGGCCGTGATGACCAGCGCCAACCACGAGATGCCAATAGCCCAGGCTGCCAGGACGTCGGTCAGCCAGTGGTGGCCGAGGTAGACGCGGCTCAGGCCCATGGTGATGGCAAATGCTGCCGCCACCGCCACGGTGATCACCCGCGCGCGCAGGGTCTTGAGCCTCAGGATGACCAGGTACGCCACGATGCCCGCGATCACCAGTGAGTTCAGGGAGTGTCCGCTGGGAAAGGAGGGCGAGTGCTCGTAGGGCGGGATGGCGTCGGCAAGGTCCGGCCGGGTGCGGCCAAAGAGTGGCTTACCGAGGACGGTGATGAGCAGTGAGCCGAGCCCGGCGGCAAGCATCAGGATGACCGGTGTCCAGGACTTCCTTCGCGAGGCCAGGAAAATCATGATCACCACGGCAATGATGGGCATGCCCACGGTGCCGCCGATATTTGTGTACGCGGTGATCGCAACATCCAAAGCAGGGGATCGGACCGTCTTGGCTGCATCAAGTACGGGATGGTCCAGGCCCGCAACGCCGTCAGCTTCCGTGACGGACTCGTAAACTTCGCCGAAAGCCAACGCCAGCGACAATGCAACAGCAAGTCCCAGCCCCAGCGTGATGATGAGCGCTGCATAGGGGCCGAGGAGCCTGGTGATCCACTCGGCGCCCCTGGCCAAGGTGCGCCCGATCGGGGATTTCCAGCGCGTCAGATCCTGGCCCGCAACGAAGCGGTCCTGGCTTACTTCGCCCTGGACGCCGGCTTCTGGCTGCTTCTGCCCTTCAGTCGTCACTCTTGTCCCCTATCCGTGGCGGCCTCCGCATTGGTGAGCAACCTTAGCATTTTCACCTTGGGCGATCCTGGGGATGCGTTCAGGGAAGCTGCTGGCCCACCTTGACCACCTGGGCTTCTTGGGGGTCGAGTTCCTTTCCGCCGGATCCGAAGGGGTGAAGCTGCGGGACTGGCTGTCCGGTCGACGTGTCGATGAGGACTGAGTGCCTTTCGTCGGGACCGAAAGCGTTGCGTTCGCCCCATTGCCGAAGGCTCAGGATCAGCGTGAAGAGGTCGCGCCCCGCATCAGTGAGCTCATACTCGCTCCGCGTGCCGCGGGGGTTGGGGATCCGCGTCAGGATGCCTCTGTCAACCAGGAGTCGAAGCCGGTCCGAAAGGATGTTCTTCGCGACGCCCAGGGACTTCTCAAACTCGGAGAAGCGACGTTTGCCATCCAGCGAATCCCTGATGATCAGCAGGGTCCATTTGTCGCCAACAAGGTCGGTCGTCCTGGCGACAGGGCACTCGGGATCTGTCCAGTCCACATCGGTTGGTTGCAACATGAAACCATTCTGCCATACGCTCGTTTGGTTGCATATCGAAACCAAGCGAAAGAGGTAAGCCCCATGGGCAACGCCACAAAATCTGCACAGGGCCTAAGCCCTGGATTACTCTTGCTGCTCGCAGTCGCTGCCGGGTTCATGGTGTCCAACCTCTACTACGGGCAGCCGCTCCTCGAAGTCATTGGCTCGGACGTCGGGATACCGGTGGCAGGCATCGGCTGGATTGTGGCCTCAGCCCAAGCCGGGTACTTAGTGGGGCTGGTTCTTTTGGTTCCACTGGGAGACGTAACCGATCGCCGAAAGCTGATGGCCCTTCAAGTCGGGGCCAGTGCCGTGGGAGCATGCACAGTCACCTTTGCGTCATCGCCCACCCTCTTGCTCCTTGGATTCGTTCTCCTGGGAGGTGCCTCGTCCGTGGTGCAGACCATCGTGGCGTTCACCGCCGCATCCAGTAGCCCGGACCAAAGGGGGCGCAACATCGGTACCGTAACTGCCGGCGTCGTGAGTGGCATTATCCTTGCGCGGACCGTAGCGGGTGGCTTGACGGATGCGTGGGGCTGGAGGTCGGTCTATATCCTGGCGGCTTCGGTTGCGGTGATCCTCTCCGCAGCCCTTTTCAGGGCGTTGCCCCAGGACCGGCCGGATCGAGGCGGCGTCAGCTACCGGCAGGCAGTCCAGTCGGTTGTGGTCCTCACCCGCAGCAATCCCGTTTTTCGGACCCGGGCCCTGATCACCATGCTTCTTTTCGCGTCCTTCGGCGTGCTGTGGAGCGGGATGTCACTGCTGCTGGGTGGCCCCGGCTGGGACCTGCCGCCCGGCGTCATTGGACTCTTTGGGCTGGCCGGCCTGGCGGGGATACTGGCCGCGTCAAAGGCCGGAGCAGCGGCAGACCGGGGTTGGGGCCAACGCGTCACCGGTGCGGGCTTAATCGCACTGCTTGGCTCGTGGATCGCGTTGTGGTTGGGAGAGTCGTCGCTGCAGTGGTTCGTCGTCGGAATCGTCGTGCTCGACGCCGCCGTGCAGGCCATCCACGTCAGCAGCCAAACGCTGATTGTTGCGGGGGCCGAGGAGTCGGCCAGCAGCATCATCGGCAGCTACATGGTGTTCTACTCCGTGGGCAGCGCCGCTGGGGCCGCGACGGTGGCGCCCGTTTACGCCGCGTGGGGCTGGGCCGGTGCCAGCATGCTGGGGGCGGCGTTCGCGTTCGGAGCGCTGGCCATTTGGGGTGCCGACCAGCTCCGATCGGCCAATTCCGGCTCCACGGCAGGTGCGGTTCGCGCCTCCCACCACGCTGGGGCAGAATGACCACTACCAGCTGAAGGAGTTCCACATGCCAGACATTCTGACGTCCAGGTTCCTGTTCGGTCCCGGCCCGAGCAATTGCTACCCCGAAGCCATGGCCGCCTTGGCGTACCCCGTGCTAGGCCACCTGGACCCAGTGTTCATTGAGCGGCTGGACCACACCTGCGAGGGCCTCCGGACAGTGTGGGGCACCTCCAACGCGCGCACGCTTCCGTTGAGCGCTACCGGTTCCGGCGGGATGGAAGCGGCTTTCGTGAACACCGTGTCCGACGGCGACGTGGCAGTCATCGCTGTTAACGGACTTTTTGGGGTACGGATGTGCGAGGTCGCCCGGCGGTGCGGGGCAGCAGTGGTCCGCGTCGACCACGAATGGGGGCAGCCCGTGGATGCTGACCGGGTCCTCTCGGCACACCCTCATCCGAAAGTGATCGCGGCGGTCCACGCTGAGACATCCGTAGGCGTGCTCTCCGACATCGCCGCACTCGGCGCCGGAAAGGGCGACGCTCTACTGATTACGGACGCTGTCACATCGATCGGCGGGTTGGAGCTCCTGGCAGACGACTGGGGGATCGACGTCGGATACGCGGGCACGCAGAAGTGCTTAGGCGTCCCGCCGGGATTGTCGCCGTTCACGGTGTCCGACCGCGCGTTCGAACGCCGCGTTAAGGACCCGCGCTCCTGGTACCTGGATATTGGGCTGCTCGGTGGCTACGTCGGCGCGGCCAGTGGTGCCCGGACCTACCACCACACAGCGCCGGTCACCATGATCGCCGGCCTCGAAGCTGCGCTGGACCGTATCCTCGCCGAAGGGCTGGACGTTGTGCAGGCCCGGCATCGCGCCGCTGGTGACGCGTTGCAGAACGGGCTGCAGGGGATGGGGCTGGAACTGTTCGCCGCCGAAGGTTCCCGGTTGCCGAGCCTCACCACCGTCAAAGTGCCCGACGGCGTGAACTCGGCTGCCGTACGCGCCTACCTTTTGGAGCACTTCAGTATGGAAATTGGCTCGGGGGTGGGGGAATACGCGGACACGGTATGGCGGATCGGCATGATGGGCCCCAACGCCAACAGTGCGTCGGTGACACTGGTGCTGGGCGCGCTGAAGGAGGCGCTCGCCAAAGCCTGACGCTCTCTCACGTTCCGCCTGTTTGGGCCTGACGCTCTCTCACGTTCCGGCTGTTTGGGCGTGACGCTCTCTCACGTTCCGCCTGTTTGGGCCTGACGCTCTCTCACGTTCCGCCTGTTTGGGCGTGACGCTCTCTCACATCCCGGTGTCGTACTTTAACGTCACCGAGGCGAGGGCCGAGTCGTCGTCGGGATGGATGCCGGTGACGGTGAGAATCCCCGCTCCGGGGAGGGTGACGGACTGGCCCTCCCGGAAGGCCTGCTTCCGTTCCTGCTCTGCCGTCCGGATCCAGAACTGTACTGCAGGGGCTCCTTCGGCGATGCCGATCTTCACCACGCCAACTTTCACGCCGTCGAAGGTTGGCTGCATTCCTTGTTTCACGGTTACCAGCTGTTCCACGGCCATCCCTACTTCACATCCACGGAGTACACGGAATCGAAGTTTTCCTTGTACTCATCTTCGGTCAGTTCCAGCGTTCCGGACTTGTGGTCGCTGTCGCCCTCCATGTAACCGCCTGAAGGCCCCCACGGGTTGGCCAGCACGATGACCTTCTGGCCGTCGTCGTTGGTTTTCACATCCACCACCATGTACGCGTGGTTGGGGACCACATCTGTGCGGTTGACCTCTTCAGATTCCCAGAACCAGTCGAAGTCGTCGTCTTTCACATCTTCGGTGCCTACCGAGACCGCTTTGCCGTCCGAAAGTTTGTCCTCGATTTCGTCCAGGTTCAGTTCCCCGTCCTTATCCGCGGACTTACCGGTCATCAGTTCCATGGCTTCGTTGCTGTAGCCGCCATCAATGTCATCGTAGGAGCCGCCCCGGTGTTCAGCGGCAGCGCGCTCGTAGATGGACAGCCAGTTCGGCTCGCCGTCGGCCCCGCGGACCCCGCCCTCCGTGGACTTGGCCTCCACAGTCACTTCCACGGGTTCGCCGTCCTCGTACAGGGTGACAACCCAGTGCGTGGGCGGGTCGCCGACTGGTCGCATGTGCGACTCGAGGAATTCGTCCAGCTTGCCTTGGCGCTCCAATTCCTGGGCCACCGAACCGATTCCGGCAAGTAGCCAGCAGTCACCGATCTGGCCCTGACGGATGTCGCTGGGGTCACCGGCGTCGGGGTCCTTTCGAACATCGCCGGGAACATCGACGTCGGGCGCGTCCGGGTTCAGGGGCCCGGGGTCGCCGGGTGGGTTGGAGTCGCCCTTGCCTGAGCCGTCCGAACCGGAGGCACCGGAGCTGCTGGTGTCTTGCTGGTCCGCATTGCGCTCCAGCTCACGTGCTTGATTGTGCAGCTCGGCAGAGATCCTTTTCAGCATTGGCCGGTGCTCGGAGTTCCAGGAAGCCCGAAATGTCGCGGCGTCGCGACCATCCCAGCGGGCGTTGGTGATGAGGTTGCCCAGCTCAAGGGACAACGAGGTCATTCTTTCTGAGTGTCTGGACATCGTCTTGGCGAGAGCCCGCAACTGTTCAATGTCAGCACCGTAAAATCCCGGCATTATTTGTCCCCCCCTGCCAGTTCGTTGGTATCGCAGCGTTCGGACGCCACCGGCGCGGTGATCCGCAGGTAGGCCGGGCTCTTCGATTCGATGGTGACAGTGGCGCCGACGCCGTCAGTGCTCCGGGTGACCACCCAGCCGCCCGGGACTGGGTCAGTGCCGTCAAATGCTGGGAATCCGTGCTTCTTGAGGACGGGATCGGCGGCAGTAAAGACCTCTTCGAAGTTCCTTGAACGCTCCACAATGTCCGCGCTGCTTTTCATACTCTGCGGGGAAAACACGCACCTGCCGTCTTGAACGCGGCTCATGCGTGCCGGATCATCCGCGGACCAAGTGATGTCCGGCATCTGTTTCTCCAGCGCGGCAACGAGGTCGGCGCGCAGCGAATCGTACTTGTCGGCGCTCTCGGCCAGGGGAGCCGGACTGGCGGTGACGGGAGGCGCGCTGCTCGGTTCCCGGGTGGGACCGTCGGGGGTGGTGGTGCATCCCGCAGCAACGGTCGCCATCAACAGTGCAGCAGCCAGCGCCCAAGGTTTTCGGTCCAGACGGCGGTTCATAGGATCCCCAGTTCGTTGAGCGCCCGACGGCGGTTCTCACCGAATGCTTTCACGCCGGCTTGGGTATGGCGATGGGGAGAACAACCCGTGGGATGTGAGGGAGGGTTGGCGGGAAGGGGGTGGGAGGTGAGAGAGGGTTGGGCGGAAGGGGGTGGGAGGTGAGGGAGGGTTGGCGGGAAGGGGGTGGGATGTGAGGGAGGGTCAGGTGTTGCGGGTGAGGATCCAGGTGTTGGTGCCGTCCTGGCGCTCGAACGTCACCGTGGTCACCAGGGCTTCGATGAGTGCCAACCCACGTCCGGACTCCGCGTCCTCGCCGGGCATACTGGCCTGCATGTCGTCGGCGAAGGGCTCGCGGGCGTTGAAAGCGCTGACCCTGGCCACCAGCCTGCTGGGCCGGACGCTGATGTCGACGTCGATCTCCACGGGCTTCTCCGCAGCCGGCAGGGCGTGCTGCACGATGTTGGCGGCGGCTTCGATTACGGCGGTGGCGAAGGTCATCCGGTCCATGTCCGGCACGAAGGATGCGTCGTCCCACAAGGCGTCCAGTTCGTTGTGGATGGACTCGATCGCTTCGTCGTTGGACTGGCCACGGTAGCCCCGGCGGGCGATCACGTCAGTCATCGCCGAAAGCTTCCTCAGCCGAAGGGTAGGCCGTGAGCACGCGGTCCATGTTGGTCAACTCGAGGACCATCTTCACCTGCGGTTGGACCCCGGCGATGCGGAGGTCTCCGCCGGCCTGGCGCGCTGCTTTGAGGCAACCGATGAGTGCGCCCAGCCCGGACGAATCCATGAAGTCGGTTTCAGCCAGGTTCACCACCACCCGGCTTGAGCCTCCGGCCACCACCTCGGCTACCACTTCGCGGAGTTTGGGCGCGGCCACCATGTTCAAACGGCCCACGCTCTTAACTTCGGCGTAGGAGTCCTTGACCTCATAGCTAAACTGCATCTGCATTCCTTTCCTCCGGGCGCTGCCGCCCAACATCCTCAGGCACGAAACCCTTGTACAAAACTGCCTTCACCAGGACGCTCAGGACCACCAGATCGAACGCCACCCACGCCACGTTCACCAACGTGCCCAACGGTTCGGAAAGCCCGGTCAGCAGGCGGGCGATGCCCACCACCAACGCCACGGCCAGCAGGACAGCCACGATGATCTGTGGCCGGATCAGGCTCCAACTCGGTCCGCCACTCTGGCGGGCCTTGGGGGTGACCGCGAACCCGAGGGGACGCCCGAACCAGACGTTCCGGGCAGCCGTCGTGCATGCCTTGATCCAGGTGGGGAACAGCGCAAGGCTGTACTGCTGCCCGCGCCACGTGGGGATGCCATGCCCGGCCACCACGAACAGCAGCTGGTTGACCACCATGAACGGGATGAAGCGGATGAAGAAGTCGTAGCTGAGGCTGCTGACCGGGAGGATGCCGAGCGTCAGGTAAATGATCGGCGCAGCGAAATAGACCACGGCCGCAAACCCGCTCAGGTAGCTCCACATGGTGGAGAAGTACATGAGCCGTTGTCCCCAGGAGAGCCGGGGCTGGACCAGCGGATTTTCGCGAAGGAGGACCTGCATGGTGCCCTGCGCCCAGCGGAGTCGCTGGGTGAGCATGGTTTTGAGGTCCTCGGGCGCGAGTCCGTTGGCGAGGATTTCGTGGTGGTACACGCTCTTCCAGCCGAGCCCGTGGATGCGCATTGCCGTTGCCATGTCTTCGGTGACCGAGATGGTGGCCAGCGGCATGATCGGCTGCGCTTCGTCGGTGCGCTCCACGGAGATGGCGTCCAGCACGGCGTGGACCGATTCGAGCGCGCCCAGGGGCGACCAGTCGCGCCCGGACATGCGGTCGACGGCGTCACTCGCCACAGTTGTCACGCCGGACTCGCCGACGTGGGCGAGTTCCATCGCCGCGATTTCTTCGAGGTCGGACTGCAGTGCGGAGAAGTCCGCGGCGACCAGGGTGCGTACGGCTTCGTCCACTTTGCGGCGCACGCGGTACGTGATCTCGCTGAGGGACACGCGTGCATCGAGTTCTTGCTGGGCCGTATTGGTGGCAGCTTCCACCTCGTTGAGCATCTGCTCCACCAGCGGGTTACGGGCCTCCTCTGAACGGCGCGCCTTCTTGATGGCCGAACGGGAGGCGTTCAATGCCCGACGGACACTCTTCTCGGTGGCTTTGACGTAGCCCACCAAACCCAGTTGCATGAGGGCTTCACGGCGCAGGATCGCGTTGGAGCCACAGAAGAACGCAGCGTTCCAGCCGTCCTTGCCTTGCTGGATGGGGCCGTAGAACAGGGGAGCCTGGCTGCCCAGGGGATCGTCCGCGGGGACGTTGATGAAATACTGCGGCGTTTGGACGAGTGCTACGCGATCATCGTTGAAGTAGCCCAGCGTTTTGTCCAGGATGTCCGGTTCCGGGATCTGGTCGGCGTCGAGGATGAGCAAGTACTCGCCCGAGGTGACCATGAGCGCGTTGTTGAGGTTTCCTGCTTTGGCGTGCCGCGGCATGTCCGGTGTCCAGTCCGCACCGCGGGTCACGTAGCCGATCCCGTTCGATTCGGCGAGTTCGCGCATCTCGGGGCGATTGCCGTCGTCGAGAATCCAGGTGCTATGCGGCCACCGGATGTCCTTGGCGGCCAAGGCCGTGGTCAGGACCAGGTCCAGGGGCTCGTTGTAGGTGGTGATGAAGACGTCGACGGTGGCGTCGGCGGGCGGCGGGGGAGGCGGCTTGCGGATCTTGAGGTTCCACACCGTCAAGCCGAAAAGCATCACGTCGATCAGGCTGTACGTCTCGGCAATGACCAACGGAACGGCGATCCACCATGCATCCCAGTTCAGCGAAGCCAACCACCGCCAGGCCACATAGTTGACGCCCAAAATGACCGTGAGGACAACCAGAAGCCGGGTCCAGAAACGTGTCACAATCCCCCCTTTAATGTGGCTCAGTGTTTACGGCGAACGACGACGGCGGTCACGTCATCTTCTGCAGTGTCGGCGGGTGCCAACTCCAGAAGGGCGGCGCAGACCTCGTCCGAGGTAGCTCCGTTACGTGTCACCTTTTCGACGTTCACCAGGAATTCTTCAAGGGAGGCGTGAGCATCGAGCACCCCGTCGCTGACGATCACCAGGGAATCTCCGGGCTCCAGCTCAAGTTCCGCGGCCGGCCACAGCTGGTCGTCGAGAATTCCCACCGGCGGACCGGCTGAGACCAGCCGCTGAGCCGTCCCTTCCGCCGGAACGTGCAGCGCAAGGCCGTGACCGGCGTCGATATAGCTGAGCCTTCCGGAGGCAGCGTCCAGCCGTGCGTGGAACATGGTGACGAATGAGCCGGACTGGTCCAGGTCCGACGTGATAGTGGCGCTGGCCGAGCCGAACGCGTCAGCAATCGCCGGCGTGTCCGCAACCGACCTCATCACGGCCCGGACGGTCGCTGCGATCAATGCCGCGCCCATTCCCTTGCCCATGGCGTCGGCGAACGTCAGGTGCATGCCGTCGTGGGTCTGGTACCAGTCGTAGAAGTCCCCACCAACGCTTCGGGTCGGGCGGAAGGCACCAGCGACGTCGTAACCCTCAACGCGGACCGTCTCCCGGGGGAGGAGGCTCTGTTGGACCACGGCCGCCCGTTCAAGTTCATCGGCTTGGCGCTGATCCTCGGCGGGAGCGGCAGGGGTGCGCGCCCGACGGAACAGCGCGCGGATGCGGGCCTGGACTTCTTTGGGACTGAAGGGCTTGCTGATGTAATCATCGGCGCCCGTGTCCAGGCCGTTGAGCCGGTCGATCTCATCTGCGCGGGCTGTGAGCATCAGGACGTAGGCGTCCGAGAATTCCCGCAGCCGGCGGCAGACTTCCATGCCGTCGATGTCGGGGAGGTTGATGTCCAGCGTCACCAGTTCGGCGTTGGTGGACCGGACGGCCTCGACGCCGGAAAGGCCATCGGGTGCCTCTGTCACCACGAAGTCGAGCTGCTCGAGGATGAGAACGAGGAGCCCGCGGATGTCGGCGTCATCTTCGACGACTACAGCGTGGCGTGGAGACGAGGTTGAGGCCATGGCTCCATTAACTAATGCGGCTGGGTATTTGTCACGTTTAGTCACGACATATGAAACGCCCGCTCACAAAAGTGAGCGGGCGTTACATGATTTGTGCAGTTATGTGAGAGAGGGATTCCCTCAAGCAGGCGGGATGTGAGAGAGGGTTAGACGCCCAGCTCTTCCTTCAGCGCCTGGACGTGGCCCTGCGCAGAAACCTGGTACTGGGCGAGCTGGACTGTGCCTTCGCCATCCAGGACAACGGTGGAGCGGACGATGCCCTCGACGATTTCGCCGTCTACCAG
Source organism: Paenarthrobacter nitroguajacolicus (assembly GCF_031455195.1). Classification (GTDB taxonomy): domain Bacteria; phylum Actinomycetota; class Actinomycetes; order Actinomycetales; family Micrococcaceae; genus Arthrobacter; species Arthrobacter nitroguajacolicus_D. The sequence continues at coordinate 240,802 of NZ_JAVDSH010000005.1, forward strand.
CTTCTCGCCCCAGGCACCGTAGGCCAGGGCAACCTTGTGGTCTTCGTCGGAGAGCAGCGGGAAGGTCAGCGCGAATTCGCCGGTGAACTTTGCGAGGGCCTCGGGGCCGTCGGGGGAGATCCCGATGACGTCGTAGCCGTTGCCCTGCAGGCTGGCGAGGTTGTCGCGGAAGTCGCAAGCCTCGGTGGTGCAGCCGGGGGTGGCTGCTTTGGGGTAGAAGTACACAATGACGTTGCGTCCGCGGTAGTCGGACAGCGAGACCTTGGTGCCGTCGGCGTCGAGAAGCGCGAAATCAGGTGCTTGCGTTCCGACGAGGAGTTTCTGGGTCATGGCGATCCTTTACATTCAACCGGTGTGCACCGGCGGTCATTTCAAACAACAGCGATCATTCAAAGAACGAAGTCAATGAAGTAGAACAGCGAAATCAGATGCTGTATTCCGCAGGTCCGCGCACTGTGGCATAAGGCCCTGGCACGAACTGGTAGCCGCCACCACGGACGGTGGCGACGGTGTGTCGGGCGGAGCCTAGCTTCCGCCGCACCCTTCCAACATAAACGTCGATCGAGCGAAATGCCGCGCCGGGGAGGTCAAATGACTCCAGGAAGCGTTGCAATTCTTCACGTGCAATGGCCCGGGAGCAGTTCACCACGAGGTAGCGCAGCAGCTTGTATTCCATGCCAGTAAAGGAAACGGGCTCCCCATCCAGCAGGACTACTTCAGCGGCCAGGTCCACCGCAAGTTGGCTGCGGCGGCTGGCCAACGTTACGGGCTCGACGGCGGTGCTGCCGCCCGCTGAGGCGCCGTCGCCGCCGTCGGAAGCGGCTTCCGAACGCGCCTCCGCGAGGGCGTCCGCGAGTGTCACGGTCGCCGCCGACTTGGTACCGGCGTCGGCGGCTTCCTGCGGAGTGCCGCCCCAGGAAGTGTCGCCGACGCCGGAGTGCTCTGCCCCGGGGGCGGGCCAGATGCGGACTTCCGCCTCCGGGGCAAGTTTCATGGCACGGGCCAGCACAAGGCGTGCTGCCCGTTCCCAGACCTCAGGATCGATCTCGTCGCCCTCGGCCGGGTTGACCCAGAGCGCGAGGCCGTGAGCTGTCAGGCCGTTGCGATCGTTGAGGCTCCGAGGGTTCTGGCCGGGCCGCCGTGCGGAGGACCCGCGTGCTGCGGGTCCTCGCGACGGCGGCGGCCCGTAGGCATTGACTGCCATGGCGGTTGACCTAAACGTTGCCGCGGCGGAGCAGCTTGCCGCCGGGGTTCTGGCCGTCGATCGGGGTTCCGCGCAGGTAAGTCTTGCGGACGACGCCGGCCAGCGGACGGCCGTCGTACGGCGTGATCGGGTTCTTGTGCTTGAGCTTGGTGACGTCCACAACGAAGGCTTCGTCCGGGGCGAAGATGGAGAAGTCGGCGTCGTAGCCCAAGGCGAGCTGGCCCTTGTTGTGCAGGCGGGCCAGGGCGGCGGGCTTCTCGGCCATCCAGGACACGACCTGCTCCAGCGGGATGCCGCGGTGGCGGGCTTCGGTCCAGATCAGGGACAGGCCCAGCTGCAGCGAGGAAACGCCACCCCAGGCAACAGCGAAGTCGCCGTTCTCCAGGTCCTTGAGGTCCAGCGTGGAGGGGGAGTGGTCCGAGACAATGCAGTCGATGGTGCCGTCCTGCAGGCCCTTCCAGAGGAGCTCGCGGTTGGAGGCTTCGCGGATCGGCGGGCAGCACTTGTAGGCCGTGGCGCCGTCGGGGATTTCTTCGGCCATGAGCGTCAGGTAGTGCGGGCACGTCTCAACGGTGAGGTTGACGCCGTCGCGCTTTGCTGAGGCGATCATCGGCAGCGCGTCGGAGGAGGAGAGGTGCAGGATGTGGGCGCGGGCGCCGGTCCAGCGGGCGCGCTCGATGACCTCGGCGATTGCCTTGTTCTCGGCGCCGCGGGGGCGGGAAGCCAGGAAGGTTTCGTAGTGGTCGCCGCCTGGGTGCGGGGCGCGGTCAATAGCGTGGGAGTCCTCGGCGTGCACGATCATGAGGGAGTCGAAGGACTTGAGTTCCTTCATGTCCTCTTCCATCTCATCCGCGTCCAGGTGCGGGAACTCGTCCACGCCTGAGTGCAGGAGGAAGCACTTGAAGCCGAAGACGCCTTCGTCGTGCAGCGGGCGGAGGTCGCTCTTGTTGCCAGGGATGGCACCGCCCCAGAAACCGACGTCCACGAACGCCTGGTCCTTGGCGACTACGCGCTTTTGCTCCAGGCCGTCCACGGTGGTGGTGGGCGGGATGGAGTTCAGCGGCATGTCGATGATGGTGGTGACGCCACCGGCAGCTGCGGCACGGGTGGCGGAGGCGAAGCCTTCCCACTCGGTACGGCCGGGCTCGTTGACGTGGACGTGGGTGTCCACCAAGCCGGGGATGAGGGTTTCGTCGTCTGCGAGTTCGATGACCTCGTCGCCCGTCAGGCCGTTGCCCAGGGGTTCGATGGCGACGATGACGCCGTCGCGGATGCCAACTTCGCGTGCTGCGAGGCCTGCGGTGGTCAGGATGCGCTGGCCCCGGATAACGAGGTCATAGGCGCCGATTGCTTCAGACATTGAGGTACTCCTTGTTTTCGGTCCGTTCTGCCAGGTACACGCCTATGTGCCTACCTAATTGTTCAAGCAACGGACCTGCTTCAGCGATACATTTTTGGACATCTTTTTCCAGATCGGTCAGTGCGTGGACCGTATGGAAGCCGGCATCCGTGAGTTGTTCCCGGCTCAGGGTACTCCGGCCGCACACTGCGATCACGGGAACGCCGTTCCTTTGCGCGGCGCGTGAGACACCCATGGGCGTCTTGCCGAGAAGGCTTTGCTCATCCAGGCTGCCTTCTCCGGTGATCACCAGATCGGCGCCCTTGAGCCGTTCTTCCAGTTCCGTGAATTCAAGCACGACGTCGATACCCGGCCGTCGCTCTGCCTTCAGGGCCGCTATGGCAATGTAGCCAACGCCGCCTGCCGCTCCAGCGCCTTCTGCCTTGGCGGCGTACTTGGCATGCTGCCCGGTGGTTGCTGCGAGGACGTCGACGAAGTGGCTCAGTGCCGCATCGAGCGAGGTGACGTCGTCCGGCGTCGCGCCCTTCTGCGGACCGAAGATGGCTGGGGCACCGCTGGCCCCCAAAAGGGGATTGTCGACGTCGGACGCCAACACGAACTCCGTGGCTTCGACGCGGACGTCGAAGTTGGAGAAGTCGATGCTATTCAGCTGTGCCAAGGCGGCACCGCCGCCGGGGAGCTCGTTGCCGTTCTCGTCCAGGAAGACGGCGCCGAGGCCCTGCAGGACTCCCGCGCCGGCGTCGGTGTTGGCGCTGCCGCCGACACCCAGGATGATCTTGCGGCAGCCGAGGTCCAGCGCGGCCCGAATGAGTTCGCCCGTGCCGATGCTGGTTGCGGTCCTGGCTGTTTCAGACGTGGGGCCGTCCGGGAGGAGGGCGAGACCGGAAGCCGCCGCCATTTCGATGACAGCTTCCTGGTCCCGCACCGCGAAGTCGGCCTTTACTGGCTCGCCGAGCGGGCCGGTGACGGTGGTGGTCCGGCGGGTGAAGCCGGAGCCGATGGCGGCGTCGATGGTTCCTTCGCCGCCGTCGGCCACCGGAATGCGTGTTGCTTCAATGCCTTGGCCGAACCCCACCTGCAGGCCTGTTGCCAGGTGCTTGGCGACGTCGGGCGCGGACAGCGAGCCCTTGAATTTGTCCGGGGCGATGACAACACGCATTCCGGTGCCTCCTTTCTTTTACTGTTACTTACGCTTTGGTCAGGATCGCGGTGGGTGCGTCCGCCGCGGTTTCTGCCAGCTCTTCGAACTCGTTCACGCCGTTGATCTCAACGCCCATGGAGATGTTGGTGATCTTTTCCAGGATCACTTCAACCACCACGGGAACCTTGAACTCGCCCATCAGTGCCTTGGCCTTGTCGAAAGCGGCAGGCAGATCGTTCGGGTCCTCAACGCGGATGGCCTTGACGCCCAAGCCCTCGGCAACCTTGATGTGGTCAACGCCGTAGCCGTTGGTCTCCGGGCTGTTGATGTTCTCGAAGGCCAGGGAAACGTTCTGTTCCATGTTGAAGCCGCGCTGGCTCTGACGGATCAGGCCCAGGTAGCTGTTGTTCACCACAACGTGGATGTACGGCAGGTTGAACTGTGCGCCAACGGCCAGTTCCTCGATCATGAACTGGAAGTCGTAGTCACCGGACAGGGCAACAACGGTGGCGTCCGGGGTTCCACGAACCACGCCCAGGGCAGCGGGACCGGTCCAACCCAGCGGGCCGGCCTGGCCAGCGTTGATCCACTTGCGGGCACCGAACACGTGCAGCATCTGTGCGCCGGCGATCTGCGAGAGGCCAATGGTGGACACGTAGGTGGTGTCGCGGCCGAATGCCTTGTTCATCTCCTGGTACACGCGCTGCGGCTTGATGGGCACGTTGTCGAAGTTGGTCTTGCGGTGCAGGGAGCCCTTGCGCTCCTGGCACTCGGCAACCCAGCCTGAGTAGTCCGGCAGGGTCTTGGCGGCCTGGCGTTCGCGAGCCAGCTCCAACAGACCGTCCAGCGCCGCACCGGCGTCGGACGTGATGCCCAAATCCGGCGAGAAAACGCGACCGATCTGGGTCGGCTCAATATCGATGTGAACGAACTTACGGCCGGCCGTGTAGGTGTCCAGACCGCCGGTGTGGCGGTTGGCCCAACGGTTGCCGATGCCGATCACGAAGTCGCTCTGCAGGAACGTCTCGTTGCCGTAGCGGTGCGAGGTCTGCAGGCCAACCATGCCGGCCATCAGCTGGTGGTCGTCCGGGATGGCGCCCCAGCCCATCAGCGTGGGGATAACCGGAACGTTCAGGATCTCAGCCAGCTCAACCAGCTGGGCCGAAGCGCCGGCGTTGATGATGCCGCCACCGGCAACGATCAGCGGGTGCTGGGCTGCGGTCAGCAGGTCCAAAGCCTTTTCCAGCTGCTTGCGGGAAGCCTTGGGCTTCTCCACCGGCAGGGGCTCGTAGGCGTCGATGTCGAACTCGATCTCGGCCATCTGAACGTCGATGGGCAGGTCCAGCAGAACCGGGCCCGGGCGACCCGAACGCATCAGCTGGAACGCCTTCTGGAACGCGCCGGGAACCTGGCCCGGCTCCAGGATGGTCATGGCGAACTTGGTCAACGGCTTGGCGATGGACTCGATGTCCACGGCCTGGAAGTCTTCCTTGTGCAGCTTGGCAACGGGTGCCTGGCCGGTGATGCAGAGCATGGGGATGGAATCTGCCCATGCTGCGTACAGGCCGGTGATCATGTCCGTGCCGGCGGGGCCCGACGTGCCGATGCAGATGCCGATGTTGCCATCAGCTGCGCGGCTGTAGCCGTCAGCCATGTGGCTGGCGCCTTCAACGTGGCGGGCCAGCGTGTGGCGGATGCCGCCGTGGGCACGCATTGCGGAATAGAAGGGGTTGATCGCTGCGCCTGGCAGGCCGAAAGCCTCGGTGGCGCCTTCCTTTTCCAGGATGGCGACTGCCGCGTCAACGGTGCGCATCTTAGCCATGGTGTACTCCTTGTTTTTTGCCCTTACGGGCGAAGTCTGTGGTGTTTTTGGGTGTGGTGAGGGAGCCGCCGTCGTTTAGGTACGACGGCGGGTTCCCTGCTTTTCGTTGCTTGGTGCCTCTGGGCTTACTTCCGGCCGCTGAGCTGGAGGACCTGCTTGAAGAGGCCCGAGTGGTCGAGGCCGCCGTCGCCCTGGTTGACGGTTGCGGCGACGAGCTGGGCGACGACTGCGCCGAGCGGGACGGAGACGTTGGCTTCGCGGGCTGCGGAGGTGACGATGCCGAGGTCCTTGTGGTGGAGGGCCAGGCGGAAGCCGGGGTCGAAGTTGCGGTCCAGCATCTTCTGACCCTTCTGGTCGAGGACCTTGGAGCCGGCCAAGCCGCCGCCCAGGACCTTCAGCGCTGCGTCGGTGTCTACGCCGTAGGCCTCAAGGAAGGCGATGGCCTCGCCGAGAACCTGGATGTTGACGGCCACGATCAGCTGGTTGGCTGCCTTGACGGTCTGGCCGGAGCCGGACGGGCCGACGTGGACGATGGTCTTGCCCACTGCGTTGAGGACATCCTGTGCTGCCTCGAAGTCTGCAGCTTCGCCGCCGACCATGATGGACAGGACGGCGTCGATTGCGCCCTGCTCGCCACCGGATACAGGGGCGTCAAGCGGGCGGATGCCGGCTGCAACTGCATCGTCCGAGAGGCGCTTGGCGACGTCCGGGCGGATGCTGGATGCGTCGATCCAGATGGTGCCCTTCTTCGCGTTGGCGAAGACGCCGTCCTTGCCGCTGACAACACCCTCAACATCGGGGGAGTCCGGGACCATAGTGATGACGACGTCGGCGTCCTTGACTGCGTCCGCGATGCTGGTAGCACCCTGGCCGCCCTCGGAGACGAGCTTGTCGATCTTGTCCTGGCTGCGGTTGAAACCGGTGACCGTGTGGCCGGCCTTGACGAGGTTGATGGCCATGGGGAGACCCATGATTCCGAGGCCGATGACTGCAACGTTGCTCATTGTGGTTCTCTTTCTTGAAAGTCTTTTTAGCTCAGGTGTGCTGGATGGCGAGTCAGCCGCTTAGGCGGGTGGCGCCGTCGTTTGCTAGTTGGCGTTGGCGCGCTGGCGGATGGCCCAGCTGAAAGCCGATTCCTGCGGTTCCTTGTACTCGAGGCCGATGTAGCCGTCGTAGCCGAGTTCGCGGCTGCGGGCGATCCATTCGCCGAGGGGGAGCGTGCCGGTTCCGGGAGCCCCGCGGCCGGGGTTGTCGGCGATCTGGATGTGGCCGAAGTCCTTGGCGTGGTTCTCGATGACGGATTCGACGTCGTCGCCGTTGACTGCCAGGTGGTAGAAGTCGGCGAGGAGCTTGATGTTTTGTGCGCCGGATTCTGCCTTGACGCGGGCGATGACCTTGAGTGCGTCTTCGGCGGTGAGGAGCGGGTACTTGGGTGCGCCGCTGACCGGTTCGAGGAGGACGGTGCCGCCGATGCGGGCGACGCCTTCCGCTGCTGCGGCGAGGTTCTTGGCGGCGAGTTCGTCCTGCTCTTCAGGGGTGAACTCGTCCTGGCGGTTGCCGTAGAGGGCGTTGAAGGCCTTGCAGCCGAGGCGCTCACCGATGCCGGCTACGACGTCGATGTTGTCCTTGAACTCGGAGCAACGTCCCTTCCAGGAAACCAGGCCGCGGTCGCCGCCGGGCATGTTGCCAGCGTTGAAGTTCAGGCCCGTGAGCTGAACGCCTGCGTCCTTGATGGCGTTCTCGAATTCGCTTACTTGTGCGTCGGTGGGGACGGAGGTCTCGAAGGGCCACCAGAACTCGACGGCGTCAAAACCGGCTGCCTTCGCGGCGGCGGGGCGCTCGAGCAAGGGCAGCTCCGTCAGGAGGATGGAGCAGTTCACTGTGTACGTCATCGTAGGTCCTTCCGAGGAGGGGCTTTGATCTATCTTCCGGATGCTTGCTGCTGCCTTGTTGCTTGGCTTCAGTTTCCGCTTTGTGGAATTTAGATTCTGCTTTATGAAAAGTTTAGGGAAGGTGGGGGTGGGAGTCAAGGGGGTGGGTGGGGAGGTGGGGGTTTGGGATACCAGATTCTTGTCTAAGAAGTCCCCAGTCTGCGTGCCGGTCTAGGCGGCAATCCCTTGAGGGCTGCGGCGCCCGAGCCTGGGGGTCCTCTTGAGTGGGCTGGCTTGATGCTCCTAATCGACACTGAAAGGTGGAATCTTGTAAAGATTCCGACGAGACGTATACTTTGAGTGCACTCTGAGTGCATCTAGGAAACCCAAGGAGCCCTCATGTTGCTCGCTCTACGCGTTAAAAACTTCAGATCAATCCGTGATCCCCAGGAACTTAACCTGAGACGCACGCGACCTGCCTTACCGGAGAAGCTCGGGGTGGGATACGAGGCGTGGGATCGATTGGTCACCCCGGTGGTTTCTATTTACGGAGCGAATGCTTCCGGAAAGACCTCCTTTATCGAGGCGCTTCGATTCCTCCTGAGGTGTATCCGCAAGTCGCAAGGCTGGGAGCCGGGTGAAGCTATAGATCGCACTCCGTTCCTCCTTGATCTAGGCTCTCGCAATGAACCCACCGAGCTTGAGGTGGAGTTCGCTATGAATGGCGATAGGTACCAATATGGCTTCAGTGTCAACGATAGTGAGTTCGTGGCTGAGTGGCTTTATGTTTACAAGTCTGCAAAGCCCACAGTTCTTTTTGAGCGCGGTGTTAACGATGAAGGATCTTGGACATTTGGTCGTTCATTAAAGGGACAGAATAACTCAATAGCAAAAAGGACCCGACCAAATGCGCTGTTCCTTTCGGCGGCAGCGAGCGACGCTCATGAACTGATGACTAGGGTTTTTGAGCATCTCATCGACAATGTGCTGATCTATAACTCATCTGGCTACGAACATGCCCACAGCAAACTTTCTACACGCATGTTTAAGGATAAGAAGTTTGCTGGACAGCTTACGGAGATCTTAAGAGCCAGTGACACTGGCATCAGGGGTGTGCATATTGAAGTAAATGATCAGACACCCGAGCAGCGTAAGGAAATAAGAGGCCAGCTCGTTGCAAGTGGAATGAGTGAGAAGCGAGCTGACACCATCCTCGATCAATGGGAAGCGGATACTAAATACGTACTCTCCTTTGAGCATCAAGCCGGCGAAGGTGTTCATAGGTTGCCGCTCGAAGTCGAGTCGACAGGTACACAGGCCCTTCTCTCGCACGGCGAAGCCGTTTTGGATGCGCTGACAACGGGTGGCGTCTGCGTTTTCGACGAGATCGATACCAGCTTGCATCCTTTACTTGTAGCTGAACTCGTCAGGCTCTTCCAGAGTCCCGCAACGAATCCCCTTCAGGCGCAGATCATTTTCACAACACACGAGGCCTCACTGCTAGATCCTGGGGGATCGACGCCGGGGAGCCTGGATCGAGATCAAGTATGGGTCACTCAGAAGGACGACTTCGGATCCACAAACTTGACGGCATTCAGTGACTTCAAGCCGCGACCGAATGAGAACTTGCGCCGCGGTTACATGTCAGGCAGGTTTGGAGGGTTGCCTCTAATCCCGTCGGACAAAGGCTACGCGGAGGCGATCAGCTAGTGTCTAGGCGAAGTTTTGGTAAGCCGACCAGTAATAGACCCAGGCGGGCGGGCTCCCGGCCCCAGTACCTAAAAGTCTTGATAGTCACTGAAGGTGAAGTAAGTGAACCGCAGTACTTTGAGTTCGTCAGAACTCAATTGAATTCTTTTGGTGTCAGTGTAAAGTGCGTTCCGGGAAAGGTGGATCCACAACGATTGGTTCAGAAGGCAGTCGAACTACGAGACAAAGAAGTATCTGCCTTTGGTGAATCCGGTGGATATGATGCTACATGGGTGGCAGTGGACGTAGATCGTCATGCAAAGTTGCCGGCGGCCATGGAACTTGCTCAACGACAAGGTGTCTCCATGGCTATCAGCAATCCATGTTTCGAAATCTGGCTTCTTCTGCACCTAGTGGATCATTCTGCTTTTGCTGAGACGAAGGATATTGTGACCAAGTGGCGTATGAAATCTGGAGCGACGGATAAGTCGATCGACTGGACAAAGCTGGTGGGTCAATTTGAAATCGCTGAGAAACGCTCCCAAGGTAATCGGGTAATGCATGAACGAGACGGAAAGTCTCATCCGGACGACAATCCAAGTTCGAACATAGATGAATTGGTTCGTCTGCTTCTGGACGGCGCTCGTGCCTCCTCAAACAATACTGAGTTGTCTCTTTGATCTAGTGCAGGGCTAAAGCCGTAGGGCGAGCATGCATCTACCTCGTTGGTTTGTCGGCCGTGTCGGATCTGCTTGCGCTTTGGAGGACTAACGTGCTGGCTATTTCGACTCGTGCGAATAGCCGCCCTGGATTCCTCCGTGTGGAGTAGTTGGATCGGTTGTCAGTGTTGGATGAAGATCAGAAGCCGGCATTCCAGTCGATAGAGTGGGCAAGGGCACGGCGGCGAGGACCATCGTCGCTGCTCGCGGAAGGACAAATAATGGCTCGGCCGACAGTGCAGGACGTCGCCAAAACGGCGGGTGTGTCCGTGGGTACGGTTTCGCGCGTCTTGAACGGGAGCTCGGCTGTAAGCGAGGCGGCCAAGGAAAAGGTCAACGCGGCCATCCGTCAGCTCAGCTATCGCCCATTGGCCTCCGCGCGGGATCTTCGAAGAGACCGGACAATGCGCGTTCTTGCGCTGGCCAAGAACCTAGACTCGCTCGTCATCAGCGAAGTCTTCCGAGGTGTCGGCGATGCTGCAGCTGACTCGGGCTACGTCAGCCTCATCGCAGCCACTGACGGCGATCTGGATCGCGAACAGCAACTGGTCGACATGCTGCGGAACGGATCTGTGGACGGACTCGTCATCTTTTCGCCAACAATGCCGGACGACGACGTCAACACGGTCGCTGAGCAACTGAGCGTGATCCAGGTCTGTGAAATCGTCGACGCCGAGGCCGCTTTCGGGGTGTCCATCGATGACCGCCAGGCCGCCTACGACATCACCAAGCACCTGATGGACACGGGCGCCAAGAAGCTGGCCATGCTCGCCCATAGGGGAGCCCGCTCGGGCCGGCTCCGGGAAGAGGGCTTCCGCCAAGCGCTCACGGAGCAAGGCCTGGAACCCGACCAGATCCTGTTCGGCGAAGGCAACTTCGGCTTCCACGCCGGCCGTACGCTCGCCAGGAAGCTTCTCAAAGCAAAAGACCGCCCGGACGCCGTTTTCTGCGGAACCGACGTCGTCGCCGCCGGTTGCGTTCGGGAACTCACGGATGCCGGACTCCGAGTTCCACAAGACATCGCCGTGGCAGGTTTCGACGACTCGGCCCAAGCAGAGATGTGCGTCCCAGAGCTGACCACGGTAAGACAACCGGCCTACGAAATGGGCCGAGTCGCCTTCGCTGAACTCCTCGACCGCATGACAGTGCCAGGCGCTCATCGCCAGGGAAGAACCTTCCTCGCGCACGAACTCGTCATCCGAGACTCCACCAAATAAAGAGGGTTGACAGCCCTCCGTGGTCCCTGTCACACTACTTTGGAATCGATTCCACGGCCGCAAGGCCGATTCTTTTGAATACATTTGGAATCGATTCCACGGATCAAAAAGAACCACCGGCAAAGAAGCCACCCTCAGCATGCGGGACAGCCAAAACGCGTACTGAATGCCACCGCCCACAGACCCCAAAGGAGCCACTTGTGGACTTGAACCGACCTGCTTTCCCGCTCCAGAGTCAGAACAAAGCCCCACGAAACCGCACGACGCTAGCGGCCACCGCGATGGCCGCAGCCCTCCTCCTCAGCGCATGCGGCGGGGGAGCCGCACCCCAAGGTGCGGAACAAGCGGCAGCTGCCGATCCGGCGTCGGGCGCTAATGCCAGCGGCGCTGTGAACATCTGCGGCGTCAAGGACGCGAGCGGCATCTACAAGGGCACGGCGGAGGCGTTCACCAAAGCGAATGGCAAAGTCACGGCCAAGTACACGGAGATCGGCGCCACCACGGATGAAGCCCGCACGCAGATCGTGCAGCGGCTTGAGGGCAAGTCCACAGAGTGCGACCTCTTCGTCACGGACGTCATCTGGACCTCCGAGTTCGCCTCCCAGGGCTGGCTGCTGGACCAGACCAAGCTGGTGGAAGCCAACAAGGACCGGCTCATTCCCTCCACTGTGGAAACCACCAAGTACCAGGACAAATACTGGGGCTCGCCGTTCTTCACCAATGCTGGGCTGATCTACTACCAGAAGGACAAAGTAGCCAAGCCCGAGTCCTGGCAGCAGCTCTACGCAGAAGCCGCGAAGGCTCCCGGCAACGGCTTCGTCTACCAGGGTAAGCAGTACGAGGGCCTCACGGTGAACTTCCTCGAAATGCTCTACAGTGCAGGCGGCGAAGTCCTCAACGACCAGGGCGAGGTGAAGATCGACTCCAAGGAAACCCGCGACGTCCTCAACTTCATGAGCGACGGACTCAAGAACGGCTCAGCCGACCGCGCCGTCCTCACCTACAACGAAGACCCGGCCCGCCTCGCGTACGAGTCCGGCGACTTCGGATACCAGCGCAACTGGCCGCACGTTTACCGCCTGCTCAACGCGACACCGCTGGCGTCCACCTTCGGCGTCGCGCCGTTGCCGGCATGGGAAGGCGGCAAGGCTTCCGGCGTGCTGGGCGGCTGGAACCTGGCGATCTCGGCCCACTCCACCAACCAGTCCGGGGCTGTCGCGTTCATCGACTTCGCCACCAGCCCGGACTGGCAGAAGCACGTGGCTATGGACTACTCCCAGGCACCGGTCAACGAAGCTGCCTACTCTGATGCCGCGGTGCTCCAGAAGATGCCGTTCGCCACGGAACTCCTCGCCTCCGTGAAGGGTGCCAAGCCGCGCCCGATCTCCCCGGTCTACCCGCAGATCAGCCAGGCGATCTACAAGAACGTCTATGCCGTCCTCTCCGGCACCGCCTCCACCGAGGACGCCGTGAAGAAGATGGCTGACGAAATCACCACCGCCAAGGCGAGCTTCTAGCTATGGCCATCAAAACAATCCCGGCAAGCCGCGGCCCAGCAAAAACAAGCGGCCGCGACCGCGCCGAGCGCAAGCTCGCGTTCCGCATGACCGCGCCGTCGCTGGTCATCATGGCGCTGGTTGCGGCGGTCCCCATCGGCTATGCCATCTGGCTCTCGCTGAACCAGTACAGCGTCCGCACCGCAGGCCTCTCCCGTTTTGTCGGCCTGGAAAACTACATCAACGCCCTGGCAAGCCGGGAGTGGTGGGCTGCGTTCGGCCAGACGTTCCTCTTTGCGGGCCTCTCGGTCAGCTTGGAACTCGTCCTCGGTACAGCCATGGCGCTGCTGCTCAACCTCGCGTTCAAGGGCCGCGCCGTCCTGCGCACCGTGGTTTTGCTGCCGTACGCCATCATCACCGTGGTCAGCGCCATCACCTGGCAAACGATGTTCCAGCCCAACATGGGCCTGGTCACCAACATCCTCTCCGCATTGGGGCTGCCGGGCGGCGACGTCGTCTGGCTCGGTGAGCACGGCTATGCGATGGCCGTGATCGTCATGGCCGACGTCTGGAAGACCACGCCCTTCGCGGCGCTCATCATCCTGGCCGGCCTGCAGGTCATCTCCGCCGAAACGTACGAAGCCGCGGAACTCGACGGCGCCAGCAAATGGCAGACCTTCGTGAACATCACCCTGCCGCTCCTACGCCCGGCAATCGTCCTCGCCGCGATCTTCCGCACCATGGATGCCCTCCGCGTCTTCGACCTGCCGTTCGTCCTCACCCGCGGCGCCAACGGCACCGAATCCATGTCCATGCTCGCCTACACGCAACTGCGCGAAAACCGGTTGGTGGGCGAAGGCTCGGCGCTGTCCATCCTGACCTTCCTCACCGTCATGGTGGTCTCGGTCATCTACGTCCGCTTCGCTGGCGGCAACATCCGCGACGTCGCGAAGGAGGAACAATGAGCACGCTGACTGCAGAACGCCCGACGGCGGAACTCGCCACGCGCCCCAAGGCGCCGAAGCGTCGCTTGCGTGGGGAATCGAAACTGCATCCCTTGGTGTGGGTGTTCGTGGTGGCCGTCATGGCCTTTTCGCTCATCCCGTTCTACTGGCTGGTGAACACGTCCCTTAAGAAGGGAGCGAGCCTGTCCCAAGGCGAGCTCTTCCCGAGCCAGCCGACCCTCGAGAACTATCTGGTGGTCTTCCAGAACCCCGAGTTCCTCCTGGCCTTGCGCAACTCGGTGATTATCGCCGTCGTGACTACAACCGTGGCGCTGGTGTTCGCGTCCTTCGCCGCCTATGCGCTGGCCCGGCTGAAGATGCGCCGCAAGGCGATGATCCTGACGCTGATCCTCTCGGTCACCACGTTCCCGGCCATCGCCATCGCGGCGCCGATGTTCTCCATCTGGCGCGAAATCGGCCTGTACGACACGTTGCTTGGCCTCATCATTCCGAAGCTGACGTTTGCGTTGCCGCTGGCGATTTACACGCTGACGTCGTTCTTCAAGGAGATCCCGCGTGAGCTTGAGGAATCCGCGTATATGGATGGCGCCACACCGTTTGTGGCCTTCCGCAAGGTGATCCTGCCGCTAGCGGTGCCCGGCTTGGCGACGACGGCGATCCTGGTGTTCATCTCGGTCTGGAACGAATTCCTCCTGGCCGTCACGCTGACCACCTCGCCCGAAGCCCGGCCCGTGCCGGTCGCGATTGCCTTCTTCAGCGGCACCAGCGAGTTCGACCAACCCCTGGGCACCATCAGCGCGGCGTCGGTGATCATCACCGTCCCGCTCGTGATCCTGGTGCTCGTGTGCCAGAAGCGCATCGTTTCGGGCATGACGGCCGGCGCCGTCAAGGGCTGACCCCAAACCTAGTAACCACAGAAAGAACAGGAACAACGTGAGCATTCAGCAGCAGGCCCCGTCCGCAACCCTCAAAGTAGGAGTTGTGGGCATCGGTTGGGCCGGCCAGCAGCACCTCAAGGCGTACAGCAATATCGACGGCGTCGAGATTGTCGCCGTCGCCGGCATGGAAGCTGATCTTCTTGCCCAGCTGAAGGAGGAGTACAGCATTCCCCACGCCTTCGCCCGCTGGGAAGACATGATCGAGCTCGAAGGCCTCGACGCCGTCAGCGTCGCCGTGCCGACGTTCCTGCATGCGCCCATCGCGATTGCTTCGCTTGAGCGGGGACTGCACGTGCTGAGCGAAAAGCCGTTGGCGCGCAACGCCGTCGAAGGTCAACAGATGGTGGACGCCGCCCGCAAGGCTGGCCGCGTCCTTGACGTTGCGTTCAACCACCGCCGCCGCGGCGACATCCAGGCGCTCAAGGAAGTAATCGACGCCGGGACGCTGGGTCGCCCGTACTACGCCAAGGCATCGTGGCTCCGGCGCCAAGGTATTCCGATGCTGGGCAGTTGGTTCACCAACCCGGAGCTCGCCGGCGGCGGACCGCTGGCTGACATCGGCGTGCACGTCCTGGACTATTCGCTGCACCTCCTCGGTGAGCCCAAGGTTCTGGCTGTTTCCGCGTCGACCCATTCCGAACTCGGCCCACGCGGACTCGGCGGCAACGCCCGCTACACAGCTTCGAACTCCAGTCATAAGTTTGAAGTGGAAGACTTCGCCTCCGCGTTCATCCGGCTGGAAGGCGGCGGTACCTTGATCCTGGAAGCGGGCTGGGCCACGTACCGCGACGAGCGGGACCTCATGGACTTCACCGTTTACGGGACCGACGGCGGCGCGGACTTGCGCTCGGTCGGCGCCTCCGAGAACCCGGTCGCGGACGTCCACGTCTTCACCGAGAAGGACGGCGAAAACGCCGACTTCGAAGTGGTGGCCGAACCCGGCAGAGCCCACCAGGCCGTCGTCGACGACTTCGTCGCCGCTGTGCGCGGCGGCGAGACTGTGTGGGGAAGCCACGACGGTTCGCTCGCCCTCAGCCGTGCCCTGGTGCTCGACGCCTGCTACAAATCCGCCCTCGAACAACGTGAAGTGGTGCTCTGAAATGTCTGATGCGAAATTGAAGATTGTCGTCTGGAACGAAGCTGTCCACGAGGCCCGCAACGAGCCTGCAACCATTGGCGAGATGTACCCCGAAGGGATCCACGGCGCCATCGCCGCCGGGCTGCGCGGCTTCTACCCGGACTCCGAAATCACGACGGCGACACTCGCCGATCCCGAGCACGGCCTTTCTGAAGAGGTGCTGGAGCAGACCGACGTGCTGCTCTGGTGGGGGCACATCGCCCATGGGGAAGTCGCGGAGGAAGTGGTGGAGCGCGTGCAGCGGCATGTGCTCGGCGGAATGGGACTGGTGGTGCTCCATTCCGGGCACTTCGCCAAGATCTTCACCCGGTTGCTGGGTACCACCTGCTCGCTGAAGTGGCGCAACGAGGGCGAACGCGAGCTGGTGTGGACGGTCAAGCCGTCGCACCCCATCGCGGCAGGTATCGAGAGCCCGATTGTGATTCCGCAGCAGGAAATGTACGGCGAACTGTTCGACATTCCCGAGCCCGACGACCTGATCTTCATCAGCTCGTTCACCGGGGGAGAGGTGTTCCGCTCCGGCGTGACGTTCTCGCGCGGCAAGGGCCGGATCTTCTACTTCAGCCCCGGCGACCAGGAATACCCGGTGTACCACCAGCCACAGATCCAGAAGGTCATCGCCAACGGTGTCGGCTGGGTGGCCCAGCCCGGCGTCTTCCGCGAAGCGCCCGAGGTTTCCAACCCTTCGCGGGGCTGGTTCGAGGCTTAGAGACGATGAACACTCCTCTTCCTAGTGGCCGTCCGTTGGGCGTGGCTGCCATCGGTTACGCCTTCATGGGGAAGGCCCACTCGAACGCGTGGCGGAACGTGGCCAGCTTCTTCGACGTCCCGGCCGTCGAGCAGAAAGTGCTGGTTGGCCGGGATGCCTTGGCGGTGAGCGAGGCCGCTGCCAAGTATGGCTGGGCCGAGTCAGCCACGGACTGGCGTTCCGTGATTGCGCGGGACGACATCGACATTGTGGACATCTGCGCAACGGGCTGGATGCACGCGGAGATCGCTCTGGAAGCTCTGGCTGCCGGGAAGCATGTGCTCGTGGAGAAGCCGCTCGCCAACACTCTGGAGGAGGCCGAGTTGATGGCTACCGCCGCAGTGTCGGCGCGGGGCCGGGGTGTGCAGTCGATGATCGGTTTCAACTACCGCCGCGTCCCTGCACTCGCATTGGCCCGCGAACTGATTGCCGAAGGGCGTCTCGGAACCGTGCGGCACGTCCGTGCCGCCTACCTGCAGGACTGGCTTTCCGACGTCGAAACCCCCATGAGTTGGCGGCTCCGCAAGGAGACGGCCGGCTCCGGGGCGCTGGGCGATATCGCCTCCCACGCCATCGACCAGGTCCAGCACCTCACGGGCCAAACCGTCACGGAGGTGACCGGAACGTTGCGGACTTTCGTGGCCGAGCGCCCCGGTGCCGCTGGGCTGGAGAAAGTGACAGTCGACGACGCCGCGTGGGCCACTTTGGGCCTGACCGGCGGCCTCAGCGCGTCGGTAGAAGCGTCACGAGTGGCTACCGGGCAGAAGAACTCTTTGAAAATCGAAATCTATGGATCGTTGGGGTCTTTGACGTTTGATCTGGAGAACCTGAACGAGCTCGGTTTCCTGGATGCCACGCTTCCCGTGCGGGAGCAGGGCTTCCGGCGGATCCTGGTCAACGAGCCCGAGCACCCTTACGCTGCGGCGTGGTGGCCGCAGGGGCACATCATCGGTTGGGAGCACACCTTCACGCACCAGGTCCGCGACTTCCTCCTTGCCGTTCGCGACGGAAACGAGCTGTCGCCGTCGTTCGATGACGGGCTGCAGATCCAGCGGGTACTGGCCGCCGTCGAAGAATCAGCGCGGAACAGAAGCACCGTGACTGAGGTTCCTGAACGGGTTGCCGTCAGTTAGCCGGAACTACGCTGGCTTCCGCGTGTATAAGAGCGAGTCCATCGCGGTAGGAGGTCACTGCGAACTCAGGGAAGCGCGTCGTGAACTTCGTGGAGTCAAAACGGTTGTCGTGCTCGTACCGCGGCAGAAGTTCCCTTAGTTCCCGTACCTGCGGCGAGAACAGCCCGGCTGCGCTGAGGACCCATCGGGGAACGACGATGTAGCCGGGTTCCTGGCCGAATTCTTTGGCGGCCATGGTGGCGAATTCCCGGTAGGTCGGCCGCTCTGCAGCCACCGGAAGGTGCCACGTCTGCCCATAGGCGTCCGGCGTATTGCCCAGAAGCGCAAGGGCGCGGCTCGCGTCCGGGGTCCAGATGAGCGTGCGCACTCGGTCGGCCCGCACCGGGACGCGGGGCTTCTTGCCCGACTTGAGAGGGTCAATGATCAGGGTGTTGGTGAAGCTCTGCGTCCGGCCGGGCCCGTAGAACTCGGGAGCGCGGGCGATGAGGACGGGAATGTCGCCCCGGGCCATCTCCTCAAGCACCATGGACGCCATAGCCGCGCGGACCTTTCCCTTCCGTCCGTTGGGAACGAAGGGGGTCTCTTCGGTCTGGATGCGGTCGTCCTGGGGGTACATGTAGGTGTTGTCGAAATAGACGAACTTGGCGCCGGCTGTCCGAGCCGCATCCAGCGCATTCTGGAGCATCGTAGGGAACTGCGCCTCCCATAGTTCAGTCTTCGCCGGCAGCCCCGCGGTGAAATACACGATGTCGCTGCCCCCAACAGCGGCAGCCGTCTGCCCGGCGTCGAGCAGGTCCGCACTTATGACGACGTCGGACTCGCTCACCTTGCGTGGGTTGCGGCTCACCAGCCGCAGGTCCTCGGTGTAGGCGCGGTGTAGCTCGCGGGCGAGTTCCACGGCGATCTGGCCGTTCGCGCCCAGAATGGTCTGCATTTCAACCTCCGCTGATGGGATGACATGGGAATCGCAATGCGGTATGTTTGCACTGCTTACATCAGCGTAGGAGGCAAAGTTAGCAGTGTCAACATCGACTAAGAACTACCACCATGGTGACCTTCGAGCCGCCTTGCTGGCAGCTGCGATCGAGAGTCTCGAAGCGGGTGAGCCATTCTCCCTGCGGGCTGTCGCCCGCCGCGCAGGAGTGTCGCCCACCGCGCCGTACCGGCACTTCGCGGACCGCGAAGCGCTCGACAGTGCGGTTGCGGTTGAGGGTTTCAGGGATCTCCGAGCGGACCTCGAGGCTGCGTTGGCTGTCTTGGCGGATCCCGCGGAGCCTGAGGGTGTGATCACGGCACTCGGAGTCACCTATGTTGGCTTCGCGTTGAGGCGGCCGGCCGTGTTCCGGTTGATGTTCGGCAACGAATGCGATGAGGAGGACAGTGAACGCGTGCTGGCCTCGGAGCAGCTCCACGGGATGTTGAACCAAGCGATCGAGCGCCTTTTCCCGGGCGCCAACAACTCCAACCTATCCATCGCGCTGTGGAGCATGGCGCATGGCCTGGCCTTCCTTCATCTCGACGGCAAGTTACGGCCTCAAACCAGCGACGACGTTACAGCCCGCGTGAAGTCGGCGGTTGGGGCGATCTTCGCGCTCAATGCCAACACTGCCGTAGCTAGTCCCGATCCCGTCACACGTCCAGGAGAACGAGCATGACAAAACGCATCCTTCACGTCGTCACCAATGTCAGCCACTACGAGGATCCTTCACACCAGACCGGCCTGTGGCTGTCCGAACTGGTTCACGCCTGGGAGGTCTTCGAGGCGCACGGTTTCGAACAGGACATAGTCAGCCCGCAAGGCGGAGCTGCACCTTTGGAACCACGTTCACTGAAGTTCCCCAGCTACGACAAGGCGGCCAAATCGTGGCACAACGACCCAGCTCGGATGGCCCTTCTTGAAAACACCGCCAGTCCGGCGAGCATCAACGCGGCCGACTACGACGCCATCTACTTCACCGGCGGCCATGCGGTGATGTACGACTTCCCTGACAGCGAAGGGTTGCAGAGGATCACCCGCGAAATCTGGGAACAGGGTGGCATCGTGTCGTCGGTTTGCCACGGGTACTGCGGCCTGCTCAACACCAGGCTTTCGGACGGCAGCCTTCTGGTCCAGGGCCGGAAAGTGACTGGCTTCGCGTGGCAGGAAGAAGTGTTGGCTCGGGTCGACAAGCTGGTGCCGTACAACGCCGAGGAGGAGATGAAAGAACGCGGGGCACTCTATGAGAAGGCACTGCTGCCGTTCGTCTCCTACGCCATCGCCGACGGCAACCTTGTCACCGGCCAGAATCCGGGATCGGCCAAAGCGACCGCCCAAAAGGTTGCGGCACTGCTCTAAAGCGTCTGGCGGGGACACCGCGAAAGGCGAGTGCCGGCGTCGTGGGTTAATCCCCAGAGCGCAGGGGCCGCGACCTTCGGTGGTCACGGCCCCTGCACGTGCAGGACTGCTATTTGATCAGTGCTGCGGCCTGCTCCATGAGGTCGCTGGCCGTGGCAACGCCGTTGGCATCAGCGCCCTTGCCGGACGCCGTAGCGGAGATCAGCACGCCCTCCTTGATGGCGTAGGCCATGTAGGTGGTTTGTGCCGCGCCGCTGGCTGTGGACATTTCGGTCTTGTAGGCCACAGTTCCGGGGACCGTGTTGATGCCGTCGAACTTTGCAGTGGAGACGTTCATCGATTGACCGGACATAGACAGCGTCATCTTCGAGCACTTCTCTGCCTGGACACCGCTCTTATCGATGCTGTCCTGTAGCTTCTGCTTATCGAGCCCGGACGTCAGGGTCACCATGGTCATGACCCCTGATGTAGCGTCCAGATCGGCGCCCGCTGCCGTGGTTGAACCGGCGAGGGTCTCACTGCCGCCCAGCGTTGCAAGGTCCTTGCACTCAGCGGGTTCGACGGTGAACATGCTCATGAGCGCTTTCATGGGGTTCTCCTGGGCGAGTTCATCGCTGGAGGCGACTGTCAATTCTTTGCCGGACTTCGGCTTGATCTGCTTGACCAGTTCAACGAGCTCGTCGTTGGTGTACTGCTTGGCGGCGGTGGGCGTCGGCGACGCCGTGGCTTCGGGCGAAGCGGCATCAGTCGAGCCCGTTGACCCGCCGCATCCGGTCAGTGCCATCATTGCCAGCGCCGATATTGCTACGCTCTGCAGCGCAAACTTCTTCAATTTGTTCCCCCATTGGGTCTACTTTTACGGCCGGGTGGTCCCCAGCTGAGATAACACTATCGGTCACTAACGTGCGGGCGCCGCTGGCTTGAGACGGGGGAAGTTCGCTATCCAACGTGGCTCCGCGTCCCTTTGCGGCTTTGAGTCAGGTTCGCTTGCGGCTCGCGATCAAGTCAGAAAGCTGCTGCACATCGACGGGGTCCGCGTCCGGGGCAAGGGCCACGTAGTGGTCCATGACTGCTGGGCGGTAGCGCACTGGCAAAGTCTGTCCTGGGGCGAGTCGGGTGAGAGCGGTGATCGTTAGGCTTTCGTCTGCGATGCCACGAAAGGAGACACCGTCGGCTGTTTCCACGTCGAGCATCAGGACAACGCGCGGGTTGCTGTTGACCTCCCGCCAGTCGACGAGAACACCAAGCGCCAGCGTTCCATTGCGCAGTTCCGCATTGCGCTTCCGCGCTTCACCGCTGAGGACCGGGTTCGGGGCGACGCCCGGGAAATTGGTGCCGACGCCGAGCGACTCCCGACTGAGGTCCGGCCTCAGCTGCTCCATAAGGTCGTTGAGCTTCTTCTTCGAACCGAACATTCTGACCTCTCCCCCCAACAGCGGTGCCGGAATTTCGGCCTTAAGCTTCGCCTCACCGCGATTCTATGTCATGGACATTCCCGGCCACTGTTGCGAATCTGGCACACCTCCCAACGTCCACAGAGGCCAAATATGGTCCCCCAATGGATGAGACGAATGCGGAACCCGGAATGACCTCCGCCATGTGGAGGGTCGGGCAAACGGCCGTGGAGATGTATTTCTTCGTTGCCCTTCGCCATCGGTCCAAATCGGTGTCGTACACGCCGACCGGAGCGCAACTTTTGAAGGTCGCCGTTCCAACTGAATAGCTGGTCGCCGATTAAGCCAAAGTCAGCCCCGGCAGTAAATCACCCGTGCCCGCCCGCCGCCAGCCCCGCACCCACAGCAGCAACGAACGCGTCCGTCTCCGCTGACCGCCTACTCTTCAACCACAACGCCGACGTTCGCCACGCCAGCGGGTCGCCGACCAGCGGCCGCCACACAATACCCGCGGGCAACGGAGTCCACGGCTCCTCATTGAAGTGCACGCCGCGGCCGGCCATGATCAGCCCGTGGGTGAAGTGCTGGTTCCGGGCATGAACAATAGCCGCGGGAAGATACCCGGCATCCCGGCACGTGTGCAGGAACGAGTCGTACAGCGTGGGCGCCATGTGCCGGGGGAAGATGATCAGCGGGCTCCCCGCCAATTCGCCTAAGCGCACGGAAGTAGCAGAAGCCAGCGGGTGCGCCGCGTTCAGCACCACTCCCAGCGCCCGCGAATACAAAGGCCCCGACTCGAAACCCACGCTGCTCAACGGGTGGCGCACCACCGCAACGTCCAGTTCGCCGTCGCGCAGTCGCTCAACCTGCTCAACGGTGGTGAGCTCATGCAGGTTCAGCAGAACGTCGGGCGCAGACGCAGCGAACGATGAAACCATCGTGGACAGGGCAACCGGGTTCGTGTCCGGCGGTACCGCCACCTGCAGCACGCCTGACGCGCCAGGCCGGATCCGCCGCATCGACTCCTGCGCCATCGCCACGTGATCCAGTACCCCACGCGCATGCTCCAACAGCAAAGCCCCGGCTTCAGACAGCTCCACGCCGGTGCGCCTGCGATGAAACAGCTGAACCCCGAGCTCTTTCTCCAGGTCCTTTATCCGTTGCGAAAGTGGCGGTTGGGCCATGTGCAAACGCTGCGCCGCGCGCCCGAAATGCAGCTCCTCGGAGAGCACCACGAAGTACTTGAGATGGTGGAGATCCATCCGCGCACCATATCAGTTTGGTATCAGGGCGAGTAGATATTGATGTTAGACGGGTCACATTCGCCGGTGGTCAGATGGGAATCAAGAAGCCCCAACGAGCCAAAGGAAATTCCCCAATGTCCCAGGACGTCCTCTTCGAACAAAACGGACCCATCGCCACCATCACCCTGAACCGCCCGGAGAAGCTTAACGCCTGGACCGAGGCCATGCGCAGCGAACTCATCGACTACCTGGAAGGCCTCAAGGGCAACGATGAAGTCCGCACGGTCATCCTCACCGGCAGCGGCCGCGCGTTCTGCGCCGGGCAGGACCTGGCCGAGACTGCATCCATGAACCCCGAGGATCACGAGTCCGCCGAGGCCTGGATCGACGGCTTCGACCGCCTCTACCGCGCCGTACGCAACCTCGACCAGATCACCATCGCCGCGGTCAACGGCGTTGCCGCCGGCTCCGGTTTCCAGTACTCGCTCCTCGCCGACCTCCGCGTCGGTGACTCCAAAGTCCGCATGGGCCAGCCGGAAGTCCTCTCCGGTATCCCCAGCATCACCGGGATCTGGGCCATGTGGAGCATCCTGGGCAAGTCCAAGACCTCCCAGTTCGTCCTCACCGGCGAGCTGGTGGACGCTGCCGAGGCTCAGCGTCTCGGCCTCCTCAACTACTTGGCGGACGACGGCGGCGTGCTGGCTTACGCGAAGGACCTCGCCGCTCGCTTGAGCCTCCTTCCTCCGGGTGCAGTCCGTCTGACCAAGAACCGACTGCGCAGCCTCGAAGACGACGACCTCACCGACGCCATGGCAGAAGCCAAACGCGTGCACCGCGAGGCATACGGCACCGGCGAACCGCAGCGCGAAATGGCCCGCTTCCTCGCCGGCCGCCGCTGATCGGACGGGAAAACAACATGAAAACAGCAACCCAAGACCGCTACACCGAACTCCGGAACAGCCACCGCTGGGAGGTGCCGGAACTCTACAACATGGCCGTCGACGTCGCCGACCAGCACCCAAGGGACAAGCGCGCACTCATCCTGGAGTCCGCCGTCGAAGGTCAACGTGAGGTGAGCTGGGGCGAGATCCAGGACCGTTCCCGGCAGATCGCCGCGACTCTCCAACAGGCCGGCATCAGGAAGGGTGACCGGGTTGCCGTCTTGCTCCCGCAGCGCTCCGACACCCCGGCCGCGTACCTCGGCGTGCTCCGGACCGGAGCCATCCTGGTCACGATGTCCCTGCTGTGGGCGGCTGAGCCGATCCGGTTCCGGCTGGAGGACAGCGGCGCGTCGGTGATCATCGCCGAGGACTCGGCGAAGCATCTCTTTGAGGGCTACGAGGGCACGTTCATCGACATCGACAGCCCGGCCGTCAAAGATGCGCCCACAGACTTCCAGAACGTCGAAACGAAAGCCGACGACCCAGCCCTGATCTTCTACACCTCGGGCACCACCGGCCGCGCGAAAGGAATCGTCCACGCGCACCGGACGCTTCTTGGCCACAACGAATTCGAGTACTGCCACCAGCTTGGCGACGGCGACGTGTTCTACGGCGCGGGGGATTGGGCCTGGTCGCTGGCCAAGCTCATGGGCCCGCTCCGGCTCGGCGCCACGCACCTGGTGTTCCGGCCAACCGGCGGCTTCGACCCGGCGGCCCTGCTGGACAGCATGAGCCGCCACCGCGTCACCAGCGCGCTGGTCAACCCGACGTTCCTGCGCAAGATGCGCGAAGACGTGCCCGACGCCGGCGCCCGCTTCCCGCTGTCCCTGCGGACGGTTTGTTCGTCCAACGAGCCGCTGACGTCGGACTTGATCGCATGGTTCGAAGCACAGTACGGCGTGACCCTGCTCGATTACTACGGTTCCACAGAGTCCTACCCCCTGCTGGGCAATTACCCCGACGTGCCGGTGAAGCCGGGGTCCATGGGGCGCCCACTTCCTGGCTGGGAAGTCCGGTTATTGGACGAAAATGAGCAGGAAGTGGCCCCTGGCGAGACCGGCGAGGTTTGCCTCCGTGCGCGGTCCAACCCTCAATTTCCCTTGGGATACTGGAACGTGCCGGAGGCGTCCGCTACCGCGTTCGGAGGCGATTGGTACCACACGAAGGACCAGGCCTACGCGGATGAGGACGGCTATTTCTGGTTCCTGGGGAGGACCGACGACGTCATCAAAACGTCCGGATACCGGGTTGGACCCTATGAGTTGGAGGCAGTCATTCGTGAGCTCGATCCCGTGCGGGACGTGTCAGTGACGGGTGTGCCTGACGAGCTCCGTGGCCAGTCCATCAAAGCCTGGATCGAACTGATGCCCGGTCACGCTGGGGGAGCGGAACTGAGCGAAACCATCGTGGCGCACGTCAAGGAGAACTTCTCCCGGTTTGCGTACCCGCGGTTCATCGAATACGTCTCCGCGCTGCCCAAGTCGGCCACCGGAAAAGTCCAGCGGGCCCAGCTCCGCGAACTCCCGCACCATCTCCGTGAAGGACAGTCATCATGAATGCTGTGACCCAGAATTCCGCCGCCGAAACCGAGGCGTCCCCGCGCCGGAGCCTCAAGCGCGTTGCCGCGGCAGCCGCCGTCGGAAATTTCGTCGAATGGTTCGACTCCGCGGCCTATGCGGTCATGTCCGTCACCATCGCGAAGCTCTTCTTCCCGGATTACTCAACGACGGCGTCACTTCTGGCCGTGTGGGCGATCTTCGCCGGCGGCTTCATCGCCAGGCCGCTCGGGGCAGCTTTCTTTGGACGCTACGGCGACCGAATTGGCCGGAACAAGATGCTCGGGTTGTGCGTCTTGATCATGAGTGCGGCAACGTTCTGCATCGGTATCCTGCCGACGTTCGCGGTGATCGGTGTGTGGGCGCCGATCCTGCTGTTCGTCTTCCGTGCGGTGCAGGGCTTCACAACGGGCGGCGAGTACACAGGGTCCTCAGCCTTCATTGTCGAATATGCTCCGGAAGGTAAGCGGGCCACCTACGCCAGCATCATCCCGGCGACTGTTGGGCTGGCCTCGGTTGCCGGTGCGTTGCTGGGTGCTGCAATTACCGCGACGTTGAGCACTGCAGACCTTCAAGCTTGGGGCTGGCGGATCCCGTTCCTGCTCGCGGCACCGCTGGGACTCATTGGCCTGTACATCCGGTCCAGGGTTGACGACACCCCTGTGTTCCGCGGCCTGGAAAATAAGGGTGAAGTGGCTAAGCGGCCTTTGGGTGATGCCATTCGGATGTGTTCGCGCCAGATCTTCACCCTCTTCGGCTACAGCATCACCAACGCGATCGCCTACTACCTGATGAGCAGTTACATGATTGCGTACATGACATCGAGCCTTGGATACTCCTCGGCAGAGTCGATGATCACGAGCGTGATCACGATGCTGGTGTACACGGCCGTCTGCCCGCTGGCCGCCCGTTTGAGCGATCGGCATGGTCGGAAGAAGATGCTGCTGGTTGCGTGTGTTGGTTTCGTGGTGATGACCATTCCAGCGTTCTCCATCATGCCGCTGGGTCTCGGTTTCGCGATCCTAGGAACGAGTGTCCTGGGCGCCCTGGTCGCGGTGATCGGAACGTCCAACGTGCCGGCACTGGTGGAGATGTTCCCGTCATCGGTCCGCGCTTCGGGATCTGCGATTGGCTACACGCTGGCCTATGTCCTGTTCGGTGGGACGGCCCCATTCGTGGCAACCGGCTTGGTAGCGGGCTTTGGAACTCCGTTGGCTCCGGCGTTCTACCTGATGGGCATGGCCTTGGTGTCAGCGGTGGTTGTGGTCCTGTTCTTCCGTGAGACCAAGAACCTGTCACTTTCGCGGGCGACGGTTCTGTAGGGGTTCGAAACGAAGCCCCGGCGAGTCCGTTTTATGCAGGCTCGCTGGGGCTTCGTTGCGTCCGGCTGCAGTCTGCTGGTTGGCTAGGCAGCATGGAACAACGCTTTGTGCGCTACCAGTCGACTACGCCTGATCCCAAGGGCCGATACCTTGGGATCTTCGCCTTAGCGAACAGACTGGCGAAGGAAGGCCGTCTCAGTCCGGAAGATTGGGGCTTTTGGCGCAGCGCCAACGACTTCTACGACGCTGCATACGCCACGCCTGAGGCATCGCTCTATGCATCCCCGCACGCACAGGCCTGGTTCAAGCTCTCAGCTACACACCTGATAGACAGAATAGGTTTCTATTCCGATCTTCTGCGTCGCCACGACATCCCCTGCGATGCGTTCTACTCTGCTGATCCCGGCGCGATCCTTTATGAAGACGACGTTCAAGTTGTTGCCGTTCCCTATGAACAATCAAGCGGTTCCTGATACCAGGGTGAGCGACGAGACAAATTTATCGATTCGGTCAAACACCTCACCCTGTGCCTTCTGCGAAGCCCGCCAATCGTCCGGAATCTGCAAAGAATGATCGGCCCCCGGCACCTCCAGGAATGTCCCGCAACGCTCGGACTTCCGTCCGCCGTCCCACAGCTTGTCCAGCGAACCGCCAACAAAGAGGTCCTCTTTGGTTGTCGCCGCAATCGTGCTGCGGACAAGGGAATCCGTAAGCAGCGGCGTCAGCCAGATACCCGGCACGTTGTTGTTTTCTGCCCACGGAATGCTCAACGTGCTGAATGACTTGGCAACAATCAACCTCTGGTGGGCATCCGGAGAGGAAGCGAAGGCGCTTTCGACGGCCCTGGCCATAAATGAGTGCGGGTCAGCATGAGGCGAATCATCGGGAGTCCACCGGACGGCTTGAACGTGCCAACCGAGCGATCCCAGCATTTCCCCGATCCAGAAAAGGACCGGGCCTTCTACTGGATACCCTGACCCCGGCAGCAGCACAGCGACCTTGGTTTTATCCGGCTTTTCTGTAGGGGCTTTAGCCCACATGAATGACTCCATAAGGCAGGCTACTCGTTGGCCGGTGACAGGTCCAAGCAATTGATAGTCGCATGTCAATAACATCGGTCCCGTCATTTACACTGAAAATTCGCGTCCGGCAAAGAAGCGCCGCGGCTTGAACTAGGGGATCAGGATGACGGAAATGTTGCAAGGAACCTACGCGATTTTTGACGGCGTCGAACTTCCCCTGAGCCGAAAAGGCCAGGGGTGGGAGTTGCGGACCGATGAGGCAATTGCAGGCTTCACCCGAAACGAGTACGGCCAATATGTGAAGCGGATAGCCCAGGGTGATCCTTTGGAATTGGAGTGCTTCACGCTCACGTATCAGGGCACTTATCGCGGCATCACCTTTGCGCTCCAAGTTCCTTCAGATCCGGTCCAGGCGTGGACGAACAACTCGCAGGCGCAGGCTGCGGGGTTCCGGCAGGTGGATCGTGGTGAGTGGAGGAAGGAAATCCCGCTCGATGACGCGGAGCTGCGCATCACAACTCACCGAACTGCCATTCCCACACCTTGGGCGGCAGCGGTAAAGGACGACGGCGGAAGGCAAGCCTGGGATGCCTTCCGGGACAGGCTCGCCACCACTTTCCGCAGCACCTCGGACCGGGACATCCTGGTTGTCGCATCGGCCGCGGACCCAAGGAGATACGTACAGTTCGCACGTGAGTCGGACAGACTCTACGCCGAGGCCCCGGGAGTGGAAGTTGTGACCGACGCAGGAGAGTCTGTGCTGAAAGACAATGAGTGGAAAGCTCCGGTGGTGGAACAACCCAATTGGACATCTGAACTCGCCCTTCCGGCATTGACCGCTGAGTACAAAGCGCTCGCGGATCGCTGTGTCGCGGCCCTGCGCCAGTCGTATCGCATCAACAGCCCGGAGGATCTTTGCTACCGCGCCTGGCGCGAGGCGGAGCAGATGCCGGCAGGAGAGACGTGGTCAGCGGAGAAAGTGGAGCGTATGGACCCGGGCGCCGGTTCGCTGGCAGTTCCTGGTCTGGGTCTCAAGCGAATGAAGCCTAAAGGAGCACGATCTTGAAAATCATGGAACCAGCCGAACTTTGCGACATCATGGACTTCTGGATTGCTGCGCCATGGCCCCTGACAGAGGATGAGACGCAACAACGTGCCGTCGAGCGGTTTGGCTGGACCATCGAGGTGGACGGCGGTACGCCGTATTTAATGGACACGGTTTCCAACTTCACCATCCCGGACGTCATGACCGTCCCATACAAGGACCGCATGATGGAGCTCAGCCTGCAGGCTTCTGACACCACCCGGGAGATCACGTCCCCACTGACGGAGCTCCTCGGCGACGCCTTCACTCTCATGGTCCGCGAGGGCGAAGGGCGGTGGGGGAAGCCCACACTGCTGGATTCCAAGAGCGGTCCCACAGCGCGGTGGAACGTCGACGGCGGTGCACGCGTGTCCTTCATCTTTCTCTCCCGTGGCCTCTTGGCGATGTTTGAAACACCGCAAGGCGCGGAAGTCGAGCGGAAACTAGGCGACCGATGACGCGCCGCCCCGCCCGAACCACCCCACCTTTCACCACCTAGATACCCTCGATTCAGCACCTAGGTACCCCTAAATTCCGGCCAAAACGGGCCTCTTCACCACCTAGTTCCCGCATACTGCCCTGTGGCCCTCCAGCCCGCCCATAGTGTCCTTCAAAGAACGAGCCCGCGGTAAAACACGGCGGCCGCTCCAGAAAAACGTGGACAACATTGGGGTTGGGGAATTGAAGCTGAGTCAGCAACAAAGCATTGCCGCCGCCACGGATCAGTGGATCACCGGCATTCCGGGTCGCATTCCGGGTCATGTCATTTTCGTAGAGAATCCCGAGCATACGGGCTACGCCAAGTCCCTCGCCGCTGAAGGCTCCACCATCCTCGTCTGCAATGGCGACAAGGATGACCGCGGTATTGTCCCGGTCAGCGGATCATTCGACGCCGCCGGTGAAGAGCTCCTGGTGGACGGCACACTCAGCCTCGAGATCCAGGATTACATAGCCATCCCGTTCGTGAACCTGGTGGGCGTAACCGTCGTCAGGATCACCACTAAAGAGGACTGGCAAGCCTTCTTCGACGATGCTGACGAAGCCCGCAGCTCGGGCCACTTCGTCCCGCAACTGACCGAGGTCAACGCGGTGCTGGCGGAACGCGGACTGCTGGCCGGGACCCAGAAGAACAACCTGCTGCTGTCCAGGCTCCACATCACAAGGGACGGATCTGTCCTCAGCGGACCATACGGAACCAGGATCGGCAAGGTGGGTGATCACCTGGCGGATCTCAAGATACGGGCCATCATGCTCCGTCCGGAGTCGGCGGTGGCCGCTGTTTACTACCCGTGGGACATCCAGGATTCCTTGGCTGCCAAACCTTGGATACCCCGCTACTTGGCCGCCTTGGACGCGTGGAAGTTCATTCCCCGTGAGGAGCGCCCCACCACCAAGCTGGTGGGATTTGGCACGAGCCTTTACGGTGCAGCACCAAGCGACCACCTTCCGTCACCACAGGCTCCCTTCATCCTCACAAGGGGCCTGGACCACACCCTTTTGGACACCAAGACGGGCCGTCTCTTCAAACTTGGACCGGATGCAGCCGTGATCATCGAGGCCGTCTCCAACCTGCGGGATGTCAAAGCAGCGGCCATCAGGACAGCGCCGCAGCTCAAAGTATCGGTCTCGATCGCTGAGGAATCCGCACGAGCTGTCCTGGCACGCTTTGAGCAGCTTGGCATCGACGTCATTGGTGCGAACCGATGACCGTTGTACCCATTCTCCCCACACCTCGCACACAGTTGCCGCTCTGGGTTCCCCTGACCACCCAGCATGATTTCGCTGCGGACAGCTTTACTGCAGTGAAGGCCGACGGCGTTCACGTCACCTTTGAGGATGGGCGGCGGAGGCTGTGTGCCAAGAGCGGACTCTGGAATGCCAACCTGGGCTACGGCAATCAGCACATTGCCGCGAACATCAGTACGGAACTCCAAGCAGCGTCGTATTTGCCGCTCTTCCGTTCGGCCCATCGCCAAGCCATTGATGCCTCCACAGCCCTCCTGGGCCTGCCAAAGCACGCCTTTCATCGTGTCGTGTTTTCCACCTCCGGCGGCGCTGCCAACGACGCCGCGATGAAGCTCGCCCGCCAGCACTTCGTCCTCGAAGGACAGCCGGAGCGGAAACTCATTGTCGGCCTCAAAGGCAGCTACCACGGGCTCACATATGGAAGCCAGGCTCTCAGCGGCGACGAACTCGGGCAGGCCATGTACTCAGTGGATCAAAGGAACATCCGCCACATAGCGTTCGACGACGGCAGGGAACTGACCCAACTGATGAACCGCGAAGGCCACAGGATCGCAGCCGTCATTGTGGAACCGGTCCTCGGATCGGGCGCGGAAGCAGTGCCGGACGACTTCCTGGAAGAAGTCATGAAGCACAGAAAGCAGCACGGCTTCCTCCTGGTGGCGGACGAGGTTGCCACCGGATTCGGCCGGGTGGGCGGCTGGTTCGCGTCGGATGAGTGGGCGGAGCAGCCGGACGTCATCATCACGTCCAAAGGCCTGACCAACGGCACCAGCGCATGCGCCGCACTGCTCATCGGCCAAAAGGTCACCGAAACCTTTGACAAGAACGAGGCCGTCTTTGTCCACGGCGAGACCCAGGCAGGAACCCCGGCAACGTGCGCCGCGATCCTGGGCACTATCGACGAAATGCGGAGGCTCGACTTCAGGACTCTCAACAAAGGCGTTTCACGTGGCCTGGACACACTCATCACTGAACTCCAGCGCACCAAGGGCGTGGGCAACTCCTCCGGCCGGGGCTGCATGCGGGGCCTCAAGCTTTTGTCCAACAACGGCTTGCCCCTCTCAGCCGAGGGAGTCCTCGCCGTAGTCAAACGCATCCACCATGCGGGCGCCATCGTGCAGCCCGGACCAGGCCGGATTCAGCTCTTGCCGGCTCTTGTTTACACCGAGGAGAACTTCCAGGAGCTCAGGACTGCGATCAAAGCTGGCCTCACCACAGCACACTTCGACGGAGTGTTCGCATGATCGCGGACCACCTGTGGAAGACGCGCTGCGTGGTGTTGGACGCAGGAATGTCGCCCAAGTACATCGATGGAATTACCCGCGGCCGGACAGGCCTGGTGGTGGACAAAGCACTGCCGCAGCATCGGGACAAACTCCTGGCCGGTGATCTCAAGGGTGTTCCGGTCCTGGAACTCACGGCCAGACCCGTCGATGTGGGCACCCTGCGCGTCGTGGGTACTTTCATTCGCGAGAACGGACTCCAAACCGTTGTTGGACTGGGAGGCGGGTCGGTTCTGGACGCCGTGAAACTCGCCGCCCTTTTCACGGCTGACCCGAGCCTGCCCATTTTCGCGGAACGGCACGCTAAACGCTCGGGACTCCTGGTCCTGCCTCCAGTCACCACAACCAAGGAACGCCCCAAGACCATTCTTATGCCGTCCACCGTGGGGACCGGCGCGGAAGTCAGCGGCGTAGCGTGCCTGGACACCGCCGTCGGGCGCCGTTTGATCGTCTCCCGCCGCCTGGCGGGTGACACCGCAATGCTCGACGCCGGCCACCTCGCCACCCTGCCGACGGCGATGGTCTTCGAGGGCCTACTGGAAGCGTTCCTTCGGGTGGCTGGAACCATGATCGGCAGCACCGCGAACATGTTCGACGACGACGGCTACTCGCTCATCCAACGGATCATCCGGCTGAGCCAACGCCTGCTCCGGGGCGATTCCCCGGAGCTGCGGCTGGCTGCGGGCCGCCTCAGCATGGAGACCCACACCGGTTGGGCGCTGATGGGACGCAACCCTTATGGCGCGAAACATTGGTACGTCGCCAACGAGCTTGCCTACGTCACCGGCGAACGGAAGATGGCGGCGACGGCGTCAGTAATCGGTCCCATCTGGCGGGAGATCGCCAGCGGAGCAGCAGCATGGGGAGACAAAGCCCGCCTCCACGAGCTGTGGGCCGTGGTGAGGGACGTTGAGCCTTCGCTTGACCCCAGTCCCGGCGGAGGCATCGATGAGTTGATGTCGCGGTGGGGCATAGCCGGGCTTGGCGCAATCAGCAAAGACACGGAGTCGCGAACCGCCGACGCAACCGTCCAGAACTGGGGTGGGGCGCTGCCCATGCTGCGCGGAATCGACGCCGTTCAGGTGCAGCACGTGCTCGCCGGAGCGGCGGCAGCAACCCGGACGGCGGCAGCAGCCCAAAACTTGCCAAGCCCAGTGGGCCAACTACGAGTGGCAGGGGAGAGGGGGTGAAGCACATGAACATCAGCACAGCAGTCAAGCCCCTGGACCTCAGCATCCAGGAACTTGAACCCATGGACGTCCCGGATGACTGGGACGAGCGCATCAAGGGAATCTCAGCAGGCCTGGCTTTGGTGGGGATCGCGGTCGCGATCACCTGATCGGCCTCACAGCGGAAAAGCACGCCCGCAGGCCACTCTGCGCCGAGAGGAGGTGAACGCACATGCAGGATCAGCTCAACATCTCCATCCAGGAGATCGAGTCGATGGATACCCCGGACTTCAACAACTGGTTCATCGGAGTCACCCAGGGAGTCGCCATCGGCATCATCGCCGTCAGCATCACCTAAGCCAGCCACGGCCCAAAAACGGCAAGCACCGAACAGACAAACAAAGAAGAGAAAGGAGGAGCCAATGATCGCAACCTCGAACCTCCAGCTGTCCATCGAAGAGCTCGAGAACCTCGACACCCCGGACGATACACCGTGGTACATCCGGGTCGGTGACGTCATCATCATCGCCGGCATCGTCGTCGGCATCGCCGCCACCTAGCCAGTGCACGCGGGTGGTGTTCCGTTCCGTCGCCACCCGCGTGCGCTCCCGGCCCAACCAACTTCCGGAGGACACAGTTGATGAAAACCGCTCCCGACAAGACTGCCGACGCCATCCTGCGCGTGCTCGGACACCTCGATCCGCCCGAGGATTTATACAGTGTTTCCGGGTCCCGCCTCTACGACCGGATCACCGCCAACGACCTCACCGAGCTTCCCGAGATCCTGGCCGCGGCTCGCAAAACGTCCGGTCCTATCCTCGAATTGGCTTCGGGTTCGGGCCGGATCACCCGGCCCCTCCTCACGCTGGGACGCCCGCTGACCGCCGTCGACTCTTCACCGGAAATGCTCGCACTACTTCAGGCCAGGGTAGCCAGCCGGGCCTTCAATCCCAGGGAGGTTCGGGTGGACTTGGTGGAGGCGGACATGTCCCGCTTTGAGCTCGACGGCGGGTACGGTTGCGTGGTTCTCGGTGCCAGTTCCATCACCCTCCTGGATGGGTCCACCCGGCGTGAGCTCTTCCGCCGCGTCCGTGACTGCCTGACGCCGGACGGCGTCTTCCTGCTGACCGTCCTGAACGCTGACAGCCACCAAGCAGCAGACGACGACGGCGACACCACCATCTCTGCGTTCGGGGAAGACTCATTCCTGATCACCGCCGAAAGCCGTGATCCTGTTAATGGGGCACGGCATGTGACCATGATCCACGTCAGCTTCAACGAGGGCGGCACCTACCGGTCCTCCGCCTACACCAGCGAGGTTGCCTTCGTCAGCAACGACCTCATCGCGGAGGAAATCGTGGGCCAGGGGCTCACCATCCGGGAACGCCGTCCGGTTCGGATCGCGTCCCGCAGTTCCCGCCTAAACGACATTGAGCTGTGGGTGTGCGCAGCATGAGCCTCGATCCCGTCCGCACGCTGGACCCATCCTCAGGGTTGGTGTCCGAGGCTTCCGTGTATGTGCCGAACGACGTCGGCTTGTGGCGAACCGTGGGGGTGCTCGCACAAGCGCGGGCCTCCCAGCCAGGGTTCGCATCCGCCGTCGGCGCTTTTGATGTCACCAAACGCGCCTCCTTGACCAGGGGCGCCGGGGAGGCTGTGGAGCGTTTCGCCCTGGTACCCGCTCAGACCGATGACGAGCACCTTCGTGCCCGGCCAGGCAGCGACGAGCAGCGCCTTGATTTCGTCACGGCCGGGCTGGGTCGAGCGTCGGCGTTGGCGTTCGATTTCCCTTGGTACCGAGCTACTGACCTCCTGACGCAAAAAGTGACCTATGTTCCGGCTCCGCTGGTGGATTACGGTCCCGGGCTCGCGGGGCTCAATCCGTGGGACACGTTCTTCGATCCGTCCCCGAATGGCGCCGCTTCGGGTCCGTCCGAAAGTTTTGCCCAGGCTGCGGGGATTGCTGAAGTTCTGGAGCGTGATGCCTTCCTTTCCGCTTGGCGTAACAGGACGCCGCTCCACCTCTTCGACGTCGCCGGTCTGCAGGATGCGCGCGGCAACCGAAGCTTGGTAGCGCTTCTCGCCACCGCCCGCGCAGCTGGGGTGGAGCCTACGCTCGCGTTCGTTCCTCAGCATGGCGGCCCTTTGGAGACAGCGGTTTGTATCGTTACCAACCCCTCCGGACCAAGGCCGTTCGGCGCCGTCGGGTTGAAAGCTTCGCCGGACCCCGTAGCAGCGCTGCGGGGAGCCCTGCAGGAAGGACTGCAGATACGGGAGCTCTTCCTTGCCCGCACACAGGCTGCTGTTCCCGTGCTGGCAGTTACCGACGACGAATCACGCGCTGAGTTCTGGACCACCGAACCCGCCATCTACGAGTTGCTTCAGTGGGTCAGTACATTCACGCCGTCTCCGCTGCCTGCCTGTCAGCCGGTAGCCAGCGTCGACGCCCTGGTAAATCACTTGGAGGGGAGGGACATCCCGACCTTGTGGGTCAGCCTCACCCACCGGCTCCCGGAAGCCATCCGGGATATGGGCTGGGTGGCCGGCAAGGTCATCTGCCCCGGTACGGTCCCCTTGTCGATGGACGAAACCAAAGGTCTGTCCGGTACGGCCTCTACCCCGCATCCCTTGATATGAACCGCGCAGCAAAAGCCGGAACCACTGTGGAATGGCCGGTCCAACTCGCCCCCACGGCCTCCATCGACGAACCGCTAAAGGAGGGCGGCCCGTGGATTGTTGCCGTGAACGGTGTGCCGAAAGCGCGGGTCTCTGCCGACGTCGCCCATGTCCTCAAAGTGGTGGACGGCCATAAAGACCCGGCGCAGGTTGCCGTCCGCCTGGGATCGCCGTGGACATCCGCGGACGTCATGGGAATTGTGCGTCAGCTCGCGCACACCGGAATGTTCGACGCCGGCGCGCGGCCGGCAGAGGCACGACGGGTCCAGTTCCGGGCGCCGCTGACCTTACAGTTCACGCTGTTCAACCCGGCCCCGCTGCTGCAGGCACTTCGACCGGTGGTCGCCGCGATGATGCGACCTTCTGCGGCCGTCGTTGCTTTGTTGTTGCTGCTGGGAGGCTTGATAGGCGCCGCGATAGCGGGACCGCAACTGTGGCGGGTCCTCGCCTCGCCACTTCCCGTTGAAGCGTACCTGTACGTTGTTGGCGCCATGTTTGTGTCCACGCTTTTGCATGAGCTGGGGCACGGGATGGCCCTCAGCTACTTTGGCGGAACACCGCGACGCATCGGGATCATGCTGTTCTACCTGTCGCCCGCGTTCTTCTGCGACGTTACAGACGGGTGGCGGTTGAGCTCACGAAAACAACGAGTACTGGTTGCCCTCGCGGGGCCCTTGGTACACGTTGCGCTTGGCAGTATCGCCTTGACTCTCCAAACCCTTCTTCCTGAGTCATCCGTGAAGGACGCGGCAGTCCTGTACGGCCTGATCTGCTACGCGGTGGCAGTCCTGAACCTTTTTCCTTTCATCAAACTGGATGGCTACGTCGCGTTGATGTCCGCCGTGGACATCCCCCACCTCCGGAAGAAATCGCTGAACGCGCTGGGCGAGATCGTTGGCTCCCGCGTTCTCGGCTCTCAGACGACCTTCAGGAGCCAAGGCCTCCTGCCGTGGTTCGGGCTCGCTTGCTTCATCTCCGGGATCGTTTTCATGCTGGTCGGGTTCCAGCGACTCATGCCGATCTTCCTGCAGCTCGGATACCCGGGGCACGTGGTTGTTCTCCTGGTTCTTTGCCTGCTGGTAGGAATGGCGGCCAAAAGTGTGTACCGGTTTTTCAGCACAGCGGCCAGGAACGGAAGTGCCCTGTGGCGGCGGATCCTCGTTGCGCTGCTGGGGTTTCTGGTCGCTGGCTTGCTCCTGGCCATCATTCCGGTGCGGCCAGTGACGGTAGCCGGGTACACCTATCACGATGGCCAATTGAGCATCGTGGTCCCGCTCGAAGGCTCGGCCTATGCGCTCTCACCGGGGGATCACGTCACCTTGCAATCGCAGGGAATGATCATTCACGAGAACCTGGGGCGGGCCACCGTGGGCGAGCAGCCGCCGTCGAAATCCATGGCACCGCTGGAAACACTGGTTCCCGTAGCGCTGGAAGGCGGCAGCCTTCCCGTCCTCGCCTTCCCGGCGCGCTTGGAATCAGGGACCAATCTTTCCTCCTCAGGACGTGCGGAAGTCACCAGCCAACAGCAATCAAGCCTGGGGGAGTGGCTGTGGGACTCGGTTACGACATCGCCGTTGTGGCCCGCCCATTCCGTCGATGCGTTGAAAGGGCGATCGTGACGATTCATGCCAGCTTTGATCATTTCAGCAAGAAACGAGGCTCGAGATTCGCCGTCGAAGACCTGACGTTCGACGTTCGGGCCGGCACTGTCGTGGGCCTGATCGGCCCCAACGGGGCGGGGAAAAGCACGGCGCTCGCTGGCCTGACCGGGCTCTTGGAACCGACCTCCGGCAGGGCGACGGTGTTCGGCTCCGACTACCGGACGCTGCGTCGTCCCGCCACGAAGGTGGGGGTGTACCTGGAGGGGATGGATGTGGAGCCCGGGCTCACCGGACGGCGCCACCTGCAGATCTGCCAACTCGCGGCAGGAGTTGACCGCGAAAGCGTGGACCGCGTCCTCGATCAGGTGGATCTTGTCGCCGACGCAGGCCGGAGGGTCCGGGACTACTCGTTGGGCATGCGGCAACGCCTCGGGATTGCGTCCGCCCTTGTCGGCAGCCCCCAGCTCCTTGTCCTCGACGAACCCGCCAACGGGCTGGACCCCGAAGGCATCCAGTGGCTCCGATGGTTCCTGCGCGATTTCGCTGCCGATGGAGGCAGCGCGCTCGTTTCCAGCCACCAACTCATGGAACTGGAACAGGTGGCTGACGAGGTAGTCATTCTCAAGCAAAGAACGCTATTCCGCGGGTCCCTGGACGAAGCGAAGGCCATGGGCGGCGGCAGCTTGGAATCCGCGTACTTCGCCATTCTCGGGTCGGCGGCCGAATGAACAGCCTGCTCTGCGGTCTCCGTTCGGAACTCCTCCGGTACTTCAGCGGGTACTCAGTCCTGGGCATCCTGGCCTTCAGCGGCCTGGTGCCATGGTTCGTTGCCAACTTCCTCGGCTGGCCCCAAAACTCGGATCGGCTCCAGGCCGCGGACAACGTTGGGATCTTCTGGGCCGTCGCTGCCAGCATTGCCCCCGTGGCCACGTTTGCCGGGAGTTACCTGGTCACCCGGGAGTCGTACTACGGGACGATTCGACGCAGCGTGGTGGCCTCGGGTGCGATGAGCGTGTTCAGGGCCAAATACGTTGCAGCGCTCGCTGTTGGAATGGGTACCGCGCTCGCAGGAATCGTGGTGTGGGGCGGCAGCGTGGTGTTCGCCCTGGCGCCGACTACCCGGGAGCAGTTGCTGGCGCCTGAATCACTGGGCGCCTTTGGCGCCGTCGTCCTTGCGTCCAGCCTCGGTGCGCTTTGGGGATGCTCCCTCGGTTGGATCATCCAGCACTACTACGCGACGACGATTCTCACCTTGCTCATTCCACTCGCCATTGAGCTGCCCTTGATGGCCAATGCTCCCGAGGTTGCGCGCTGGCTTCCTTCCGGGGCTCTGGCAGGTGTGGTGTCTCTGCCGATGGAAGGTTTGCTGGAGCCCGTAGCGGCGTTCCTTATATTCGTTGCCTGGACGCTCATTGCTGGCGTAGGGGCGCTGTGGGTGGTTCGGAGGAGGGAACTGTAGTGGTTGGTTTGGCAGCGGCCCTTCGCTCGGACCTCCGGCGGCCGTGGTTATGGAAGGGCTCGGCCATCAGCGCTGCGTTGGCTTTGGGACTCCTCGGAATACTGCTTGTTGCAGGCACTGACGGGGCCGGAGCGGAAACACCTGGCATGTCCACAGCCCTACTGGAAGCGGTGACCTCGTTGGTGCTGACAGTTTCCGCGGTGGCTGGGTCGTTCTCCTTCACCTCTGACTACCGGGCAGGCAGCCTCAACCGCCGGGTCTTGTTGTTCCAGCGGAGACCGGCGTTCCTCGGACGCGCACTCTCGACGGCGGCGGCCGCCCTCCTTGCTGGGGCCGCTATTGGCTTGGCCTTCGGTTTCGCTTCGGCAGTTCTCAAGGTTGCCGGGACGCTCTCTCCGAGCATGGTCCTGGCCTTTGCGGGGGCAGCCGCCATGGGGGCTCTCTGGGGCTTCGCCCTTGGCTCCCTCCTCCGGAACCACCTGCTCAGCCTCTTTGCGGTTCCGCTCAGCGTGGCCCTGCCCGGGTTGCTGCCCGACCCCTTACACCCAATGGGGACGTTCTTCTTCCCCGCGCTGGCCGCCGACTGGGCCCAACAAGCGGCTGTCAACATACCGGCGTCGGGGGCTTTCTGCGGAGCCGCAGGCTGGCTTGTACTGGTGGCAGCGGCAGCATTCACGGTGTTCGTGAAGCGTGACCTGGCCTGAAGAATCACCACATATTAAGGAATGCATTGTGAATCGAAAACCCCTGGTCTGGCTGCTCCTATCGTTAGTACTGGCGGCCTACGCCGTCTCCATTTTCGTGTCCAACACCCAGCAGGCGTGGTGGTCCACGGTTTCCGGAGTCATCATCGCGGCCGCCTCGCTGGTGATGGCGTGGAGGTTCAGCCGGGAGCTCAAGAACAACCGCCGTCCTTGAGCCACGGGCCAACCTCAGCGCCCCTTCGTAGCTTTGACCACCATCGCTGAACCGCCGCCTCGACGAACCGGCTCCGCAGCAGCTGTTGTTGATCCATCCTTGTTGAACTCGATTGCTGTCGCAGCACCGATTTCCGGATCTGATGTGAGGCCGTCACCTGCAGGAACCAGCTGGTGGCCCAAGGACTTCAGCGCGTCGCCATACTTGGCGATGAAGGCGGGTTCGGACGTTACGGTTGTGCCGTTCCTGGGTGCAGCGCGCGGCGCAGCAAGAGCTTCGGATACCGTCATTCCCAGGTCCACCCGGTTCAGGATGGTTTGCAAGACCGTAGTGATGATGGTGGAACCGCCGGGGGAGCCGAGGGCCAGGAACGGATCGCCGTCCTTCAGGATGATGGTGGGCGACATCGACGACCGGGGACGCTTGCCCGCTTCGATTCGGTTCGGGTCAGTGGCTTTATATTCCGTGCTGAAATCGGTCAATTCGTTGTTCAGCAGGAAACCACGGCCGGGCACAACAATTCCGGAACCACCGGTCTGTTCGATCGTCAGCGTGTACTCCACCACGTTGCCCCACTTGTCGGCGACAGTCATGTTCGTCGTCGAAATGTTCTCTGTATCCGTCTCATCGGCGAGCGGCGCCGCAGAAGACGGGCACACGCCGTCGTACGTTTCTATGTTGCCTGGGGCCACTGGCTTCTTGGCCGCCGTCGGACCGATTTCGCAGGCACGTTCTTTAGCGAACACGTCACTCAGCAGGGTCTGTGTGGGGACATTGACGAAGTTGGGATCGCCCACGTAGGCACCACGATCAGCGTAGGCAAGCGAACTGGCCTCGATGTAGTGATGCAGGGCGTCCACCGGCTGCATGTCCTTGAGGTTGTAGTTCTCCAGGATGTTCAACGCTTCGCCCACCGTGGTGCCGCCGCTGCTGGAGGGGGCCATGCCGTAGACGTCGTATCCCCGGTACTGCACCTTGGTAGCGTCCTGGTTCTCTACTTTGTAGTTCGCCAGGTCCTTGGCGGTCATTGAGCCAACCGGGACGGGAAGTGTTGTGTCCGTGGTCTTCGGGGGAGCCTG
Organism: Paenarthrobacter nitroguajacolicus; assembly: GCF_031455195.1. GTDB lineage: Bacteria > Actinomycetota > Actinomycetes > Actinomycetales > Micrococcaceae > Arthrobacter > Arthrobacter nitroguajacolicus_D. The sequence continues at coordinate 281,072 of NZ_JAVDSH010000005.1, forward strand.
GACGGTTTTGGCGATTTCTTCGGCAAGTGCACCGCGATAGAAGGCGTCAGCGCCCTCTTTGGCGAGCAGCTTGTACGTCGCCGCGAGATCGTGGTTCTGGAACACGCTTCCGACGGCGGGAGCGTCGCCACCGGGAAGGAACAGGTCCTGGGTGGAGGTGAAGGCATTGAAGCGGAGCTTGTTATCGAGTGTCTGCTTGCGGAAGGTGCTGTCCACCACGAAACCGCGGGTAGCTACCTTGATGGCCGGTTTCAGGGCATCGCCCAAGTCCATGGTGCCCCAGCGCTTCAGCGCTTGCTCCCACGTTGCGGCAGTGCCGGGGACCCCCACCGAGACACCGCTGGTGACCAGTTCCGGGGTGAAGTTGTAGGGCTTCTTGGTGGCGGGGTCGATGAACGCATCGTTGGTGATGCCGGCCGGGGCAGTTTCACGGCCGTCGATGGTGCCAACCTGCTTGGTCTTGGCGTCGTAGTAGACAAAGTAGCCACCACCGCCAATGCCTGCGCTGTAAGGTTCGGTGACGCCGAGGGTGGCCGCTGCGGCGACAGCTGCGTCGGCCGCGTTGCCTCCCTTCCGGAGCACTTCGATGGCCGCCGCCGAGGCTTCAGGATCCACGGTGCTGACAGCCCCGCCGTAGCCCGTGACCGTAGGGACTTTGTCGGTTTGGCGGGGATCGGCGAGGGCTGGACTGGCCATCGCTCCGCTGGTCACGGTCAGTGCCAAGGCTGCCGTGACAGCAGCCAGCTGACGTCTCACATGTGTCATGGTGTCTCCCAGAATTTCCCAGACGATGATGTGGTTGGACGGTCCGGTCACCCTACCCCGGGGTTTTGCGGGGAACAACGGTTGCCTTGGCGCGGCGATGGGAGTATTGCGGGCGCGTGGGAATCAAGAATTCCGCCACAGCTGCGACACACTTGGGTATGTGGCGGACAGGTACAGGGTATGAGCTTCCCATCGAGAGCCGCTGACAGCCAACGGGCCTTTCGGTTTCTATATGAGTCCGCATACGCCGACCTCCTGAAATTCGTTCAACGCCGAACAGATCCGGCGAATGCCGAGGACGTAGTGGCGGAGGCATTTCTGATCGTTTGGCGGCGGTTCCAGGAAGTACCGGGGAACCAGGATGACGCCCGAGCATGGATCTTTGGAATCGCACGCAATCTGTTGCTGAATGCCCGTCGCAGTGAACAGCGGCAGCAGGCGCTGGGGGTCCGTCTGGCTGAAGCGTCGATGGAATCCCCTTCGGATTCCCACGCTGACCTGGTCAGCAGCCGGGTTGACCTAAGCAGGGCTTGGGCGCTCCTTTCGGAGGTCCATCAGGAAACCCTTGGGCTCGCCGTATTTGAAAACCTGGCCGCGCCCCAAGCAGCTCGTGTCGTCGGAATCTCGCCAGTGGCCTTTCGATTGCGCCTCACCCGAGCCCGGCGAGCTTTGAGGCTCCTGCTGGAACATTCCCCGCACCAGGCTCATGCCACGCCTCTCCCGACGCTTTCAGAAAAGGCATCGACACCATGAAAAACAACCAGCACATTGCCGAGATCCTCTTGTCCATGGATGCAGCTGAGCAGAGCCCGGCTTCTGATCCGGGTCGACGAGAGAAGGACCTTCGTCAAATTCTTGAAACCAAACCCAGCGTTTCTGTCTTGCCGGCGGTCCCACGCCCCGGCCGGCGTTGGAAAACGCTGGCGCTGGCTGGATCTACGGTCGCAGCAACGGCTGCCCTCATCTTTGTTCCGGCGCTTTCCGGGGGAGACCCCGCCTTTGCAACGTGGACTGCCGCGCCGGGTCAGCTCAGCGGGACCGAACGGGATGACGCTGTTTCCGACTGCCTCCGATCACGCGAAAGCGTAGGCGGTGGTATGTACTCGGACGATCTGGCCGTGGCCGACGTCGCGATCGCCGAGCGACGAGGTGCCTGGACAACTGTGGTCCTCACAGGAGCCGACGGTTTTGAAGCAACCTGCACCACAGATGCCTCGGCTCCATGGTTCAACAGGGGATCATTCGGATCCATAGGAAAACCCTTCCCTGGCGAATCCCTATCGGCCCGTGGCGTCAGGGCCACAGAACTGGGGACAGGTGTCATCTCCAACAAGCCTCTGTCCATGGCCGCTGGTCGAGTGGGAGCAGAAGTCACTGCGATCGTTTACACCAGCGCAGCGGGAAAACGGATCGAAGCAACGGTGTCCAAAGGTCAGTTCGCGTTTTGGCTGCCCGGTGCCGAAATAACAAACTCTTCCGATCAACGGGTCCCAATCGAGGTGACTTTCATCGATAACTCGAAGGAAACCGTCTATCTCAGCCTCTGACTGGCTACACTCAGTTGACACTTACGAAACGGGGGTATTGTGAGTTCTTCAACAACGCAGGTACCGCTTTCCAGCCAAACAGTAAACAAACTGGCGATCGTAGCCCTGGCTCTTGGTGGCCTGGCCACTTTCGCTGTGGGTGCCGGGCACGTTTCATTGAACCAGATCAAACTGAAGCACCAGAAGGGGCGGGGCCTAGCCCTGGCCGCGTTGGTGATCGGCTACGGAATTGCCACGGGGGCCCTTCTGAGCGTTCTTAGGTACATACCGACTTCCGTACAGCAATGGATCACCTGATTGTGCGGCAAGTATCGATCCCAGGCGCTCAGCGCCGGAGAGTTCGGGCTTGCCGAAGCGCCAATGGGGATGGTCAACCAAGCTGACACCGTAGGTGATCCCCGTGAGCATTTCGGGTTCAGGAACGTCGTCGTAGACGACAACAGTCACACCAGGCAAACCAGGATGACTGGTTTCAACCGGGATGTACCGCGGCTCGATCCCGCCGCTTATACGGTCGAGGTGGGACAGGAACTGCTCAACGCGAGTAGACACCTCGTTACAGTAGCAACGCCAAGGCGAAAGAGTGCGCTGGAGTTGGAAGGGAAGCTTACGCTTATTGTCCACATCGGCTCACCAACATCACCCAAAGCCCGCAAGCGGATCCTTCACCGGGCACTAACGAACTCACGATTCCAGGCGGGCTATGCCGCCAACCGGAGCGCAGCAGGTCGCACTATGCTGGCGGCATGTACAGCGTTCTTTTCGAGCAGGTCGTTCATACTGACTACGGTCAGTTCGATCTCACTTGGGGCGAGGAGTTCGCTGACGGTGTTGGTTTCAATGGAATCTTCGAACAGTTCTTCAAGGGGCAAGTCAATGGCCTAATTGGCGCGTCCGACCCTGCGGGACTGTACGTTCACTTTGGCCGCCGCTCAGGTGGCTCTTCTCTTCGCATCATCCTTATGGAAGAGCGGCCCCCGGACGCCACTGACGACGCGCTGTGGGAGGACATCGTCGAAGTATCTTTCACTCTCCCCGCAGGAAGAAAGTTGAAATGGAGCTCCTGGGCGGCTGAAACCAGCGGCACTCTGGACGCGATCCTCCCGGGCACATATCGGCTCCGGGCCAGCGAAAAGGGACGAGACGAGGGCGCTGAAGGTGAGTTCACCGAACAACTCCTCGACTGGTATCTGCTGGAGATCTGGCCGGAACCACCTCGGCCAGACCAAATACTCCGTTCTATGAGCATCGACGGCCAGTACTGGCACCGCACTCTAGGGGAGCAACACTCAAAGCCCTAAAGGGCGCGAGGATTAGTGCAGTGCACGGGTAGCGGCTGAGAAGTCCAGAAGTGGCCCGTGCGCGTAAACCGATCCCTATTCGTACATCACGGCCAACCAGCTAGCTGGCAGTCGCGCGGGATGATGCAGCCTAGGCATCCTTGTAGTGGAGTCGCCGGAGCGGGGAGGACGGGACGTCCGGCTTCGGGAACGTCGTCCCGAATTTCGCCCAGTGGCCGCTGCAGACATGAAGTCCCTCTACGACATCGCGGTTCTCGTACCGGTATAGGAGCCAAACGTGGATGTCGGCCAGCGGCGGGTTCAATTGCGGCGGCCTGAGGTCGTGCGAATTCGACGGGGGCACATAGCGGCTGAAGGCTGCAGTCAAATTCCCTGGCGGACCGAACGGGTACATCACCAGATGCTTGTTCGGGTACCCGTTCAACTTCGTGGCCAGGGCCTGCACCCCACCGCGCTGCTCCTTGTCAACGATGTGCAGCGATTGCCGAATCAAATCCCATGGATCAACAGGGGAGGGTTCGTGCACGATAGACCACTGGATCTGATGAGACTCAGCGTGCGTATGCTGACAGCGTTGAACGCACAGCACTTTGACGCCATCGTCGTAAGCCCGAAGGCCGAGGACCGGTTGGGGATCGACGCCTGGGCGCAACTCAAGTTCGTCGCGCGATGACCAATGATTTTTACACCCGGGCTTCGCCGTCCACCGCAGGACATCTGCCTTGATTTTGTTGCGCACGGCTTTGGTGGCGCCTCCCACGATCCTGTATGGCAGGATCACCCATACGCAGTGGGGCAGCGTCGCGTGCGGCATCGGGTCTAGGCTTTGTTGTGCCTCACGGATGGCGTACGGAGCGGTCGTAATCACTTCCGCCACGTGGTTCCCGTCCAGAGATAGAAGGTCGGGCATTTTCGGTTTGGATCCGTCGTCGTGGTGTTGGAATTCCACTCCGAGCTGGCCTTCGAGCACGATTCTCGCGTGCTCTTCTTCCGCCCTAAACGCCATAGTCCACCCTTCCACATGCCCGCTGAATCATCCTTCAACGGACGCTTGGAGGCTCCGGAGAGCCACCGCCTTTATGGTCGCCATTTCTATGGTTGGGCTAGCGGCGTAAGTGCCCGAGCGAGGGCCGATGTTCTGGCGCAGCGAGGCGCTCCCGAGCCGAGAGACACCTCGCTCAGTAGGTAAAGCAGCGCCATGCTGCGAGGCGCTGAATGCCGAAAATAGACGATCACCCTCAAACCATCGCTGATTAGAATCTCAAGTCTCAAGGCCTAAGACGATTCGCGTTCACCTTTCAGAGGCGACAAGCCCAGAATCAGGGGCGTGGAACGACCATCGACCTGGTTCCCTCCGAGGATCGTCCTCAACTCGATAAGTGAGGCCTGAGTGAGTAGGGATGGGTTCTTCTCAATCATAAGAGTGATGGTCTCACCCACCTGCTGCGGTGTAAGCGTCTCCACTGCTGTCCGTAAATCAGCCGGGCCAGCATCGTCTTCGATGCGGACATTCCGCAGTAGTCTCATTTGCTCGTCGCTGAATGCTCGTGCGAGGAGCGCAGAGACGAAACGTTCCCTTGCCTCGGTGCTGCCCATAGAGGCCCGATATTTTTGGAAGGCGACTTCCAGTTCAGTTGACGGCGTGTGTAGGGCTGCCTCGGCATCGGGGAGGATCACTTGGGAAGCATTAGGCGGGGTCGCTTTCCATTTCGTGGCCACGTTTTTCCAGGGAGCAGATAACGTCCGAACAGCTTTGTTTCTAGCCGATCTAATGCCTGGCACGGCTGTGTCCTGCCACCACTTCTTCACGTGCGGGGCCGCCTCCGCTGCAACCGCCGCCACGATGATTCCTAGACCCACCAGGGCCCCGAGTAACTCGGCCAATTCATCGTCTGTGAGCTCCCGCCTCTCGCCCGAGGCTGGTTCTGAAACGTATACGTACTCAACATACGGCTCACGGGCGCTGTCCTCGTCGGTTTCGAACAGCTCAGCATGACCAACGAGATCATTCGTTTCATTATCAAAGAGATGCGCACGATATGCTCCGTCAGTGTCTCGGGAGAACCCGAGATGTTGTCCATCGGGAACTTCGACGTCGAAATTCTTTCTAGCCATTTTTCCTTCTTTACGGGTGGGTGAGTGCTAGCACCGACATCCCTTGATCGGACGGTATCGACGGGGGCGGAGGGTTGCCGGCCCCCGTCGTGAAGATCAGCTTTGGTGGTAAGAGATAGGGTTTTGGGACTTGCTCAGCTCGACTTCGGTTCCGACCCTTGGATCGCCTTCCAGTAGGTCACCTACAACCTCCAGTCGATTGCCGTGCTTGATCAGGCCCCGCATGGTTGCGACTGCAAGAATGATGCCAGCGGGATCTACGATGCGCACTTCATCCTCCTCGATGGCCCTGCTGGCTTTCATCACCCAACATCCGCGGCCGGCTTCCCACGCATCACGCTCGCTCATGTTTGGTTCAGCCCCCACCCAGTGACGTCCCAAGGGGTCGTTCTGTACGTTCTGCTTGTGCCCCAACTTGATTTGCAACATCGCTAGCTCCTCCATACTTAGATACTTGAATAAGAGTATACATGTAGCTAAGTATCGGTCAATGTTCCAAACCGCCGCCTCTCAAGATATGGCTGGGCAAGTCCTGATACTGCCCGATAGGCGGTCCTCCACCGGCCGCCGTTCAGACTCACTCGGCGCGCGTCGGCACTCCCTACGTTCGGGGGCCTCCCGATTCCCGTAAGACCCGCCCGCAAAACTGCCCGGTGAGGGTGCCCTAAACGCTACACGTCCCCCCCAGCAAGTAGCGGCGGATCTTCACGCTGCCCGTCACCACGAAGGTTCGCGGCAAACCTGTTGCGAAGATCAGTGGAAAATCGCCCGCTCATGCTGCAAGGAGTCTGTGCCGCATGTCGCCCCAAACCTTTGAGACAACGCTGCTGCTCAAACAACCAGCCGCAGCGGCCGCTGTCCCAGCTGGACCGTGATCTCCTGCCCCCAGGACGCCGTCAACCGGTCGTCCTCCATCCCGTCCCCGAACACCACCAACTGGTCGGATGCCACGGTGATCCGGAGGACCTCGCCGGCTTCCAGTACCCCTTCGGTGAGCGAAGCACCCGTAACCGGGGACGGCCACGCTTCCCGCACGAACCAGGCGAGCCGTGGATCAGTGGGCGCCGGCAAGGCACGTCCGCCGCGCTCCAAAGCGATCGATGCGCACCAGCCCGTGGCGCCCGTGCCGGTGGAGACAATAAGGCCCGACGACGACTGCCGCTCAGTCTGTCCGCCTGCTTGGGTGAAACTGGGTACAGAGAGGGTGTATTTCGCCGACTGATGCGAGGCGTGCCCGACGAAAACTTCGTTGAGCGCCGAAAGCTGCTGACCGTCGTCGAGCGTTGCTGTCACGGTGGTGAGGTCCTGGCAGCGCAGCCGCCCCGGGTCTCCGGTGCGCAGCAGCGCGGCGGCGGCTGCCGGGGTGTGCCGGACCAGGACGCCGGGGTTGGCGCACGGCTCGGGATCGACGCCGATGACCGGCTGGCCGTTCAGGTACTTGGCCACGTTGGCCACCAATCCGTCCTGCCCCACCACGGCGATGATGTCCTCGGCGGTCAGCAGGAACCGGCTGAGGTCGGCGCGTTCCACTTCGGCTTGGCGCCAATCCGACGGTACGGAAGCCCTGATAGTTGCCAGGGCGTTGGTTAGACGCTCGTGCCGGTCCTGTACGTCCTGGATGCTGCGGCCCCGGGTGCTCAGGAAGAACTCCGCCTGCCCGCGGGTGGCGTGCCGGTCCAGGAGTTCCTGCAGTTCGGTTCGCCGGTGGACGAGGACGATGCGCGGGGTTGCCATGGTGGGTCCTTACTTGGTGATTTCGGCGGTGGCTGCGGGTTCCTTGAACAGCCCGGCGAGTGCTCCGCTGAGCAGGTCCGGGGTGATGGTGAGATTCCCGATGTTCGGGAGGCTGCCGGCGGCGTCCTTGAGCGCGAGGGCCAGCAGGGTGGCCTGTTCCATACCGCGGTACACCTCCATCGTGGCGGCTTCGCGGGCTGCGGCAGCTTCGCCAACCAGGCGGATCTGGTTTGCTTCCGCTGCGGCGCCGATGCCCTTTCGCTCGGCTGACCCTTGGGCTTCGATGAGCCCGGCTGCGGCCTTTTCTTCGGCGGCGCGGCGGGCGTTGGCGCCCTCTTGCGCCACCAGGTTCTCGCGGCGGACGGCCAGTTCGATCTGGCTGGCCATCTCGTTCTCGGAAATGGTGCGTTCACGTTCGACGGCGACCGCTCGCCTTTCGTAAACCGCCCGGTCCGCTTCGGCCTGGAGTTGTTCGCGCACCGGGGTCTGCAGGGCGCGTTCGACGTCGGATTCGGGGCGAACCGCGAGGACCTGGACACCGAGGATCTCGATACCTGTGGATTGGAGCCGTGCATCGGCCCGCAGTGCGTCGGTGAGCACCAGGCGGAGTTGGCTGACTCCGCGTTCCAGGGCCTCGGCGAGCGTGGTTGTGGCGATCTGGTCGATTGCGTGGCTCTGGCAGAGCTGGCCGATGATCGTCGAAACTTGCTCGCGTCCGGTGGCCGGCGCCTTGCCTGCGGTCTGCAGCCCGAAGTCGAGGCGGGTGGAAACTGCCACGGGGTCGATGAAGCGGTAGGTCACGTTTGCCTGGACACTGACGTCCTGGTGGTCGCGGGTGATGGCGTGGAAAAGAGTGGGGAGCTCCTGATCGTCCACGGGAACCTCGCTGAGTACTGAGTTGGCGGGACGGAAGAAGAACGCCTGGCCCACTCCTTGGTGCTTGACTGCACCCTTCTGCAGGTGCACGACGTAGCCGGTGGGGCTGCCGAGGAAGTGGCTGATCCAGGGGTAGCGCTTGATGGTGGCCATGATGTTCGCTCCTTAATTTTTTTCTCGTCAACTTGACGATAACTCGACTGTAGAGCCGGCGCGGCATTATTGTCAACATGACGATAATTACCTACGATTGATGCATGCCTGAATCCCACCCGGCGCCCCAGCGCTTCCCGGTGACCGTCGACGTCGTCGCCCTTACCGTTCGCAACGGAGAGCTGAACGTCCTGCTGATCACCCGACTCATCGAGCCATATCGCGGCAAACTGGCGCTTCCCGGTGGCTTCGTTCTGGCGGGGGAGGACTTGCAGGAAGCGGCGGGCCGGGAACTCGCGGAGGAGACCGGCGTCGAGCATCTGCCCGGGCACCTTGAGCAATTGGGGAGTTATGGTCCGAAAGGGCGCGACCCCCGCGGTGACATCCTGACCGTCGCCCACCTGCTGCTTGCGCCCGACTTTCCCGTTTTGGCGGCGGGCAGCGACGCCGAACAGGCGGCCTGGTATCCGGTTCGGGATATCCAGAGCGGGGAGTTGCAGCTCGCTTTCGACCATGCACAGATCCTCGAAGACGCGTTGGAGCGGGCCAAGTCGAAGCTGGAATATTCACCCCTCGGAGCGGCCTTCTGCGGCGAGGAGTTCACCATCGCCCAGCTTCGCGCCGTCTATGAGGCGGTCTGGGGTACGCGCCTGGACCCGCGGAATTTCCATCGAAAGGCGACAGGGACGCCCGGATTCCTCGAGGAAACCGGCCGAATGACAGCGGGCGACGCCGGCAGGCCGGCTGCGCTTTTCCGGCTCGCCCCCGCGGCGCGCCCGACGGCGGGTCAGCCCACGCGTGCGGTACTCAATCCACCCCTGATGCGCCCGCGGGAATCATGATGACCGTGAGCTGTGGGAACGGGCAAGAACTGCCGCGGCTGCTGAACAGGCACATCCTGCCAATGACGCCAGCGATGACTCTTTTGGAGCCATGGCCGATGGTCGCGGCGGAGATCAGCTGAGCCTGGCTAGCGCTGTCCGGTTCTGTCATCTGTCCCTCCCGGAGCCGGGCGTTTTGTGGCGCGCTTCGCCCGGATATAACGGTCAAGATAGACGGCCGCCGCGGCGACAACTAAGCCAATAAGCAACGCGTAGATAAAACCCACCGGCCGCAGCAGGATGGCGTACGTCCCGAATCCAAAGATGAAGACCAGAAGACTGCGCCGCGTTTTGTAGCTCATGAAGATCCCCCAAAGGAACGTTGCCGGCGTCCCTTCGCCGACGTGGTGCGAGCCTACCCGGCGCCGGGCGGAACGCAAGTCAAGAGACGGCTCAAACCCGGGCTGGCTCAGCGGCGGCCATCGCCCGGTTGAGCCGGGCCAGCACGTCATCGGGCGTACCGTTCGCGTCCACCACCAGGAATTCGTCGAATTCAGGGAGCGATCGGTAAGCCGCCCGGAATGCCTGGAGATCGGCGAGGGATTCCTTGTCGGTGCCGCGAGCCATGACGCGGTCGTGGGCAACACGCGGATCGACGTCGAAGTGGATCATGAGGTCCGGAGCGGGAAGCTTCCCCAGCAGCCACGGAATCAAACGGCCGCGACCCAATCCGTTGGCTTGGCGCAACGCGAGTTGGCAGTGAAGGTGGCGGTCCATCACCACCAGCCCGTCGAACTTTCGAGCGGCAGACGAGGCGCGGGCGTGATTTATCAGCACGTTGAAAACTCGAATGCCGGTCTCAACAAAATCGGCAAACCAAGGCTGCAGGTGCAAGTTCAATCTCGCGGAAAGAAGCGATAAATGCCTCCGGCCGGCGTGGTTACTGAGCAGCAGGGCGTTCCGTCCCTCGGCGCGGGCCGAATCGACCAAGGCGTGGGCCGCCGTCGTCTTTCCAGAACCGTCGATTCCTGTCAGAACAATGAGCATGAGGCCTCCCCTCGTTTCCTGTCCAACGAAACGAGGGGAGGTATTGTCCCGCGATGCGGCGTAGATCACTCCATAGGCCGCCACTGGAACTGAGGTAGCTGGCGGTTCAGGAACGCGTTGATGCCGATCTCCATGTCCGGGCTGGCAGGCATCGCAGCCCAGGCATCGGCCCATTCCTGGTCCACCACCGATTTGCCCGTTGCCCCCTCACAATCCACCAGCCGCTTCATCGCGTGCATGGAGAAACGGGATCGGCTGCGCAGCGTATTGATAAGTGCTGCGCACTTCTCTTCAAAGGACTCTGAGGGTACGACGTCGGCCACCAACCCCAGTGCCTTGGCTTCAGTGGCGCTGAACGTCTGTCCGGTGAGGAGTATGTACTTTGCATTGGCGTGGCCCACTAGCCGCACCAACCGTTCCAAACCGGGGCGGGGATAGATGATGCCGATCTTCGCCGGGGTCAGCCCAATGACAGCTCGTTCGTTGGCGATGACGAAGTCGCATGCAGCTGCAATCTGCCAGCCACCACCCATGCACGCGCCGTCCACCAGGGCGAGTGTTGGCTTCGACACGGAAGCAATGGCGGAATCGGCGCGGCTGAGGTGGTCCACCGTGGGGCCGTTAGGTTGGGGGTCGGTGAGGACGGAGGAGAGTTCACTGATGGACGCGCCGGCACAGAACGTGTCCCCGGCGCCGCGCAGCACCACTACCGAAACATCAGGATCGGAGTCCAGCTGCGGCATGAGTTCCTGGAACTCCAAGCACATGGCTTTGGTCAGGGCGTTGCGCTGGGCAAGGTTGGAGATCTCCACTGTCGCCACACCGCCGGCAACTGAAACGGAAAGGCGGCCGGTGCGCACCTCGGAAGCGATGCTCATGAACGCGCTCCCGCTTCTGCGGAAGCCCGAAATGCCGGCCCGCACACAACGCGACCCTCACGCTCAAGCCGGGACACGTCGTCGTGCGTCATTCCAAGTTCCATCAGAACCTCCGCTGTGTGCTCGCCCAGAAGTGGTGGCGCGGCATGGATTTCGCTGGCTTCGCCGTCCAGGCTCAGCGGCCCGCGCAGGAGGGGAAGCTCGGAGCCGTCCTGCCGATGGCGGCGCTGAACGAGCTTCAACGCGGCTACTTGTTCCGTTGCCAGCGCCTGTGTGTAGTTGTAGATGGGTCCGCAGGGGATGCCCGCCTGGCTGATCTGCGGAACCCATTCGGAAGCGGGCCTTGTGACGAGCGAGGACTCAATGAGCTCCGTCAGCTGATCCCGGTTCGCGGAACGATCCGCTCCGGTGGCAAAACGGGGATCGTCCACGGCCGAGGCAGCACCGAGCAACCCGCAGAACGCCCGCCATTGCTTGTCGCTGCCCACGGCGATGTTGATGGATTCCGTGGCGGTGGCAAACGTGCCGTAAGGCGCGATGACGGGGTGGTTGTTGCCTTGCGGTGTGGCTGCTTCGCCTAGGCTTAGGGCTTTCTGTCCCTGGAATGCGGACAGGTTCAGCGCGGTTTCCAGCAGTGAGGTGGACACCCGGCCGGGGCGTTCACCGTTCCGTGCGCCCAAGAGCGCTGAAACGATGCCGAACGCGCAAACCATCCCCGAGGTGATGTCCACGATGGGAAGACCTACGCGATAAGCTTTCCCGGGTCCGGGCCCCGTGACGGACATCAGCCCCGACATTCCCTGGATGACCTGGTCCAGCCCGGCGTCGTCCTTGAGGGGCCCGGTGTTCCCGAACCCACTGACGGACCCCAGCACGAGGCCAGGGTTGAGTTCCTCCAGCCGCGCGGCAGTGAAGCCCATCTTGTCCAGGGTGCCGGGTTTGAAGTTCTCCACCAGGACATCGGCATCGGCGATCAGGCCGGCGAGGATGTCGCGGCCCTCGGTCGAATAGAAGTCCAGGCACACGGATGCTTTGTTGCGGTTGACGGACTCGAAATAGAGGCTGTGCCCGTCCTGGAATGGCGGCCATTGGCGGGCGGTGTCACCCCCGTTGACGCTTTCCACTTTGATGATCCTGGCACCCATATCGGCCAGGAGCGCTGTGCAGTAGGGCCCGGCGAGGGCCCGGCTGAGGTCGATCACGGTGATTCCGCGGAGTGGTTTGAGCATGGTTGTGTACCTAACGTTGGAGCGGATTTAGAGGCTGGAGGGCAGCACCAGGGCGCCCACCAGCAGGAGCGGGCCGACCACCACCATGGACAGTCCCCACCGGGTGAGGAGGGTGGTGATGCGGGGGCGTTCATCGGCGTCGACGGTGGCCACGAACGTGGCGCCAACAGTGGAGAACGGCGAAACGTCCACGATGGACGAACACACGCCCAGCGCCGCGATGACTGCCCACCCGGCGATGTCGCCGGAGGCCACCAGCGGCAGGGCAAGCGGCACAAGGGCCGCGAGCATGCCGGTGGTTGAAGCGAACGCGGACACGAGGCCGCCGATCGCGCAGATCACCAGCGCGGCCAGGAGCGGGGTTCCGACGGCGCCGGCTGCTTCGCCGAGCAGGGTGACCGCTCCCATGGTCTGAAGCACTCCGACGAACGTGATGATCCCGCCCACCAGCAGGACCGTGGACCAGTCGATCTTGGCTACGGCCGGCTTGCCGGACTGCGGATCGCACAGGGTGAGGACCGAGGCGAAGGCGAAGCACAGGACGCCGATGTCCGGGCTGGCGCCCAGGACAGACATGAGGATGACGGTGAGGACCAAACCCGCCATGCAGATCACTGTGATGACCTGGTTGCGGTTGAGTTGAGGGCCCGACGCCGGTGCCTCCGTCCGCGGTCCGTCCAGGACCTGGATGGTTTGTTGCGCCGCTTGCTTGCCCCGCGCGATGTTGCCGTCGCGCTCAAAGGGGTGTGACGGCGTCGGGCGTTCTTTGCTGAAGCGTGGCACAGCTGTGCCAAAACCGTCCGTGGTGCGGGTGTTGAGCAGCTTGAAGCCGCCGAAGAGGACGTAGGCGGCAGCTACGAGAGCCAGGTTGGTGCCAAGTGCCACGGTGAAGAGAACCAGCGGATCGAGGTCGATTCCCGCTGCGCGTGCCGTGCCATAGGTGACGATGCCGAACAAGCTGGTGGGGGCGAATCCTCCAGCGCTGAGGCCTGAGCCGATGGCGATCCCCATCAGCATGCGGTCGATGCCGTACCGTTTGGCCAGCGGCATCCCAATGGGCGCCATGACCAATCCGGCCAGGGGCGAACCCATGGCCGAAATGCCAATGGTCAGCGCGAAGAAGGCCAGCGGCAGGAAGAATGCCCGGTCACCAACTTTGGCAATGGCCCGCTCAATGATCACGTCGATGGTCCCGTTCGCTTGGGCGATCGCGAAGAAATAGGTGACGCCAACCAGCAGGACCAGGATCCCGATGGGGAATCCCGCCACGACCTTGTCGATGGTCATCCCTGCCATCCATACGCCGACACCTGCTGCCGCTGCGAACATGAGCACGCCGATGTGCACCTTGCGCAGTGTGGCCAGTACGAACACGCCCACAAAGATGGCGAGAGCCGCGATCTGTAATTCCATAGCCCGTTCTCCAATCAAACTTCTTCGGTTCACTGGATGAACCAACGGTTCATTTTGGGAAGTCGCCTGTAATGTAGAGGACAGGGAAAAGGCCGTCAAGCGGGAGAGTGGATGAGTACGCAGAGTGTGGTCACAGCAATCCGGGTGCTTGAAGCGGTCTCCGACAACCAGCCGGCGGGTTTGTCCGAACTGAGCCGGGAGGTGGATGTTCCCAAGGCCACGGTGCTCCGCGTGCTGAGGACGCTGGGCGAATTGGGGTGGGTTTCGCAGTCCGAAGCCCAGGCCGGCAAATGGGTCCTGACCAATCACGCGTTTGCCGTGGCCAGCCGTGGAAGCAGCGGCTCAGTCATCCGTGACGCCGCCATGGGCCCACTCAACGCGCTGCAGCTGGACACCACCGAAACAGTGCACCTGGCGGTACCTGACCGCGGCTACATGCTCATCATCGAACGCCTGGATACCCCGCACGTCCTCAGGGCATTCCTCCCGTTGGGCTCACGTTTGCCCATGCACGCTTCCTCCACCGGCATGGCGTACCTGTCGGCAGCCGATGAAGCCTTCGTAGAGGAGTACCTGGCTGGTCCGCTGGAAGCGCTGACTCCGCAAACCGTTGTGGACCCGGCCCAGCTCCGGGCGATGATCGTGGACACCAGGGCCCGCGGGTACTCCATCAACGAGCAGGGGCTCAGTACCGGCATCACCTCGATCGGTGTCCCGCTGCTGGGACCGGGCGGCGTGGCGGCCGGATCCATTTCCATTTCAGGGCCCTCAAGCAGGATTGTTCCCGCCAAGTACCAGGAGTACGGCGAGGCTGCAGCAGGAACCGCCCGGGAGATCAGCCGTGCTCTCGGAGCGTTTTCATCAAAAGGTTACTAAGTTTCCTGAGCAACTACTTCGCTGGACGTCATTGCACGCCTATCATGATGCTGTGAACGTGCTCCTTCCGGCCAATTGTTCTGTTTGAACTCTTTTCCGGGAGGGTACGTAAGCGATAAGGAGATGAATTTCTCCGATCGGTGCCCGTTGGCATGGGTGGCGCTCCTTCGGGGGTACCAGCGGACGCCTTCCTGAATAGACAAACATTTATTGAAGGGATGCGTAGCTCAATGAACACACTCCTGATAATCGCTGGCGTAATTGCGATCATCTTGCTTCTCGTCGGTGGATTTAACCAAGCCCTCAGTTTCCTGCTGTGGGTAGGAATTATCCTGCTGGTGCTGGCCCTCATTGGATGGGTGCTGGGCCGGGGCCGGTCTCGCGTATGACAACTGATCCAAGCGAAGTTGCCGGCTATGCCCAGGTTCGCGATGGAACTACTACGCCCGGGCGCCCCGTTCCCAGGGACCCGGGCGTGCCCGGAACCGGTGGGCAGGTGCCGGTCAGCGACGGTCCCGAGGAAGCTCCAGAGGATGCCGTTGATGCTGGACCCAGCGAATCAGCAAATCCGCCGGGGCCGGCAGAGGAAAAGGATGAGCAGACTGCGGACAACCGCGGTTTGACCACCGAAACCAATCCCACGGACTGACAGTGGGCTTTTGCGGCCGCGGGCGGAAGAAATTCCGGCTGCGGCCGCACTCGTAACCTTTGACTGCGGCGGGGCAGCCAACTCAGCGATTGAGGTTGTTATGCGGATCGGTTCAATCATCGGCCTGCTGGTAGTGGTTTGGCTGGTTATCGGAGCGGTAGCTGCGGGCCAGCGGGGTTACTACGGCACGCCACCCGCCCAGTGCTCCCAGTTCTCAACCATTGCGCTCAACATTGCCGCGGGGCCACTGAACTACACCGGCCTGGACCCCCAGGGCGGGTGTGAGATTCCGAAGCCGTCATGATCCGGCGCGGGAAGTTTTTGGCAGCAACCCTGGCCGCCCTGATCTTCCTGGGCGGAATGATCACCGGTTGCGCCCAAAGCCCTTCAACGGATGCACTTAAAGGCCCCGCGAAGGAAGCCGCCTCAGCTGTCCGGACCGCCTCACTTGCGGTGGACCTGAGGCTCCAGGAGCGTGCGACGGCGGCAGCAGGGACTACTACTGCGGACGACATGCTGAAGGGTATGCAATCTGCTACCGACGAGCTGGAAAGCTTCGGTGCGAAAACGCAGGAGGAGCAGTCGCTGCGGGACAGCATGCTGGCGTGCTTCTCCACTATCTCCCGGTCGCTGATACACGCCCGTGATGCCTTGGCGGCCCCCACTTCAGCCCCCGACGGCGGCAAGAACCTCGCAGGAAGTGTCCAGCTCCCGGCGGTCCAGGGTGAACTCCGAACGGCTACTGAACAACTTGACGAACTCATGACCAAGGCCGGCATCCAGTGAAACGGCTCCTCGGTGTTGCACTCGGCATCCTGACAGCGATCGGGGGCTTTGTCGACATCGGGGATCTTGTGACCAACGCCGTCGTTGGCTCCCGCTTTGGACTCTCGCTGGCTTGGGTGGTTGTGGTTGGCGTGGTGGGAATTTGCCTCTTCGCCAATATGTCGGGACGGGTCGCCGCCGTGTCTGGACGGGCCACCTTCGAGGTGATTCGGGAGCGCATGGGACCGCGGGCGGGCCTTGCCAATCTCACCGCATCCTTCCTGATCAACCTCATGACTGTCACTGCGGAGATCGGCGGGATTGCCTTGGCCCTCCAATTGGCCAGCGGCGTTTCGTACATGCTGTGGGTTCCGTTCGCCCTGATCGCGGTATGGCTGGTGATATGGCGGGTGAAGTTCAGCATCATGGAAAACGTGACAGGGCTTGTAGGCCTGTCCCTGGTGGTCTTCGCCGTAGCGCTCTTCCTCCTCAAGCCGGACTGGGGTTCGCTCGCCTCCCAGGCGCTGAACCCCTCAATCCCCTCGGAGGAGGGCTCCGGCGTGTACTGGTACTACGCCATTGCCTTGTTCGGAGCAGCCATGACACCGTACGAAGTGTTCTTCTTCTCCTCCGGTGCCGTAGAGGAGCGCTGGAAGGTCAAGGACCTGGTGCAATCGCGGATCAACGTCCTGTTGGGCTTCCCACTGGGAGGGTTCCTGTCCCTCGCCATAGCGGCCTGCGCCGCCGTCGTCCTCCTGCCGGCCGGAATCAGCGTGACGACGCTGTCGCAGGTGGCCCTGCCGGTAATCCAGGCGGGCGGGCAACTGGCTCTGGCTGTCCTGATCCTCGGCGTTGTCGCCGCGACCTTCGGTGCTGCGCTGGAAACGACCCTGTCCAGCGGGTACACGCTGGCCCAGTTCTTCGGTTGGTCCTGGGGTAAGTTCCGGCGCCCGACGGAGGCGGCCCGCTTCCACGTGGCCATGATCGTGGTCCTGCTGGCGGGTGTCGCTGTCCTGGCCACCGGTGTGGACCCTATCCTGGTCACCGAATATTCCGTGGTGTTTTCCGCGATCGCGTTGCCGCTGACCTACCTGCCCATCCTGATCGTGGCGAACGATCCCCAGTACATGGGCAAGCACGTCAACGGCCGGGCTGTGAACATTGTGGCCCTCATTTACCTGGTCATCATCCTGGTGGCCTCTGTGGCGGCCATCCCCCTCATGATTGCGACGGGAGCAGGGGCATGAGCAAAGCGAAGCCGATTCCGGCTCAGGACATCAAGCCCGCGCCGCGCCCGGCCGGCTTGGTGCTGGATGCCCAGCTGCACTTGCTGGACCGGCAAATACTGGACGTCGACGGCGTACCCGTCACCACGGTTGACGATGTGGAGTTGAGCGGCCCCGCACCTGATGAACCCATCCCCGAAGGAGCCGAGGCTCCCCACATCACGGGATTGCTGACGGGGCCGGTCCTGGGCACGCGGATCTTTGGCGGCAGGCCGCCGTCGAGCCGGTTCATCAGGATCCCGTGGGACATGGTGGCTGGCGTGGATACGGTGGTTTCGCTGGGAGTCCGAGCCAATTCACTCGATGCCTCCTGGGTTGAGCGGTGGATGCGGGACCAGGTCATCGCGAAAATTCCAGGAGGCCGGCATGATCCTGAATGACATTCTGGGCAGGGCCGTCATGGACAGCAATGGCGAACGGTTGGGTGAGGTGTCGGACGTCAGGTTCGCCCTGGACGCTGCACCGGCGCAGCTCTTGAGCCGTGCCCGGATGGTGGGCATCGTGGTGAGTCCCCGGACGGCGACGTCGTTCCTCGGGTATGAGCGGCAGGACCTGTCTCAGCCTTGGCCCGTGGCACAGCTGCTGCGATGGCGGCATCGGGGATCGTTCCTGGTGTTGTGGGAGGACATCGCGGTGATGGGTCCCGACGGCGTGAGGCTGCGCTCCGAGTTCACGGCGTACGAATCAACGCTGCCAAGGTAGTCGCTGTTTGCAAATGCTAAGTTTGCTGATTAGTTTGGTAGTAGGGCATGGACATGCCACAGAACGCCCTTAGGGGTTCGAAGAGTTCCATATACACGTTCACCGCTTTTGGAAAGGACAGGTCGCATGGACAAGCAGAACGCCACGCCGGAAGAGGAAGTGGGAGGCTACGGCACCCCCACCGCGGAGCAGGAATCCGGCGGAGGGCAGGCACAGCCCCGCGTGGAAGAAGACCTCTCTGAAGCCGGTTTGAGCCAAGACAGCCCTGACGGCGAAACGTTCGCCACCGGTGCGCCGAACCTCAGCCACTTGGACCCCGAAGACTCGGACAGCTCAGGGGAGCCGGGCGCTGGTCGCTTCGGCGGGACTGAAGAACAGTCGCACGCCGAGCAGTCCTTGCAGCCGGACGGCAACGACGATGACTTGCCGGACGGCAGCGGCAACGACCTCCCCCAAGAGGAGTCTCCGAATGACGATGACGAAGAAGATTTCGACGCCGGCTAAAAACTCCAGCTGGCGCGCTTAAGCAGGCGCGCCTCCGGTTAAGCAGCCAGCCGGCTGGCGTGCCACTGGCACCACCCGCACTAAGCACCCGAGACACGATCGAAGGAGCAGTCACCTATGGCCACTGTGAATAAGTCAATCGAAGTAGACGTCCCCGTATCCGTCGCCTACAACCAATGGACGCAGTTCGAGACGTTCCCCGAGTTCATGAACGGGGTGGATGCCGTTGAGCAGATCGACGAAACGGGCCTCCACTTCTCAACCAACGTGGGCGGTGTAAAGCGCGATTACAACGCGCAGATCGTGGAACAGGTCCCGGACACCTTGGTCAGTTGGGCCAGCGTGGACGGCCCCCGCAACGGCGGTACGGTGAGCTTCGAGTCGCTCGAACCTGCCAGGACCCGGGTCTCGGTCGAGATCGTGTGGGAGCCGGAGAGCCTCACTGAAAAGGCTGGTTCGGCCCTTGGGGTGGACAGCCTGCGTGTTGGTGCGGACCTGGACAAGTTCAAGAAGTTCATTGAGGCCCAGGGTCACGAAACCGGTGCCTGGCGTGGGACGGTGTCTGGCGGCGACGTGGATGACACAGGCGAAGGAACGCTGGATCCCACCCGCCCCCGCTCGGTAGACATCTAGCGCGGCGCTGCGGACTCGTTCACACTGGTAACAGCACCAAATAGATAGCTCCAAAGAGGGCCGGCCACTTATACGGGCCGGCCCTCGCGGCTTATCCGGGAGCTGAAACGGCAGAGGAGCACGGGGTACATGGCAGCGTCCAGCAACATCGAGACTGAGCGGAAATTCGACGCCGATGATTCCTCGCCGCTCCCGGATCTGGGATCCATCGATGGCGTCGGGAGAGTTGGTGAGCCCGCGGTCCATCACCTGGAAGCCGTTTACTTCGACACCAGCCAGCTGGCCCTGGCCGCCCGCGGGATAACGCTGCGCCGCCGTACCGGCGGTACCGACGCCGGGTGGCACCTCAAACTTCCGCATAGCCCTGGCAACAGGACAGAAATCCAGGCACCCCTGGGCTCCGTGGATGCCATCCCTGATGAACTCCTGGAGCGCGTGCTTGCCTACACCTGTGGTCGGCCGCTGGCCCCTGTCGCGACCCTGAGTACCGAACGCACCAGCTTCGCCCTGTATGGCGAAGGCGGCGAACGCCTTGCCGACTTTGTCGATGACCAGGTACGCGCCCACGTCGTTGTCGACGGGCCCCGTGAGTCGAAGTGGCGCGAGTGGGAGCTGGAGTTGGCCGCAACTGATGGCCAGGAGAGTGCCTTGCAGGAGGCTCTTGCCGGACAGTTGGCAGACGTCGGGGCGAAGCCCAGCACCCGAGTCTCCAAGTTGGCCACGGCCCTGGGCGATTCATGGCCCGCACCCCGGGAAGCGGCAAGGAAATCCTCCAGCGGCAAGGCCCCGGCGGTGACTCCGGTACTGGAGTACCTGGACGCACAAATGGCAGAACTGCTCCTTCAGGACGCCCACGTTCGGCAGGACCGGGACGATGCAGTGCACCAAATGCGCTCCCTGATCCGGCGCATCCGCTCCGTGCTGCACAGCTACCGGAAGCTTTTCGATCCGGAGGCAGTCGACGGGCTCGAATCAGAACTGAAATCCCTCGCCGAGACGCTGGGCCGCTACCGGGATACAGAGGTCTTGCATGAACGGCTGCGTCTTGCGCTGGATGAGTTGCCGCCCAAGCTGGTGTTGGGACCGGTGCAGGATGAACTCGACCAGCTCATGCAGGTCAGGGCGGACACGGCGTTGTCGGCTATCCGGGAGCGCCTGGACAGTCCACGTTATTACCGGCTGCTTGAACACCTCGAGGCGTTCATCCAAGCCCCGCCCGTCGCTCCCAAGGGGAGCCGTCCAGCTGGCAAAACAACCGCCAAGCTCGTCAACAAAGCCGCCCAACGGCTCGGCAAACGCCACGACGCCGCGGTGGGTTCCGCCGTCGGGCCTCAACGCGACAAGGCGTTCCATGAGGTCCGCAAGGCCGCCAAGAAGCTTCGCTTCGCTGCCGCGGCTGTAGCAAGCGTGCACGGCAAGCGCGCCGGCAAAGTGGAGGACGCGGCTCACAAGGTCCAGTCGATCCTCGGCGAGCACCAGGACAGTGCCATGGCCCGCGAGGAGCTGCTGAAACTGGGCTCGGCTTCGGACGTTGGGAGCGTGGCGTTTACCTACGGCGTGCTCCACGCGCTGGAACGCAATGCGGCCGATGCAACAGAGCAGCTGTACCTGCAGAGCGGCAAGAAGGCGCGAAAGCTACGACTCAAGCCCTGACACACGATTGCCCCTAGTTGCCCGCGGCAACCAGACGTAAACTGGCCTTCGGTTCACACGGCGTCTGCTTGGAGATCTCATGCTTTGGAAGGTCCTTGTCCGGTTCCTGCGGCCGCATCAGCGGCTTTTGATCGCCGTCGTCGTCTTCCAGTTGGCGCAGTCCATCGCCTCCCTGTACCTACCGACGCTCAACGCCGACATCATCGATCACGGTGTCGCCACCGGCGATACCGACTACATCATGCGCATGGGCGGGCTCATGCTGCTGATCACCCTGCTGCAGATTGCGTGCGCCGTGGTGGCCGTGTACTTCGGCGCGAAAGCGGCCATGGGGATGGGGCGCGACGTCCGCGACGCGATTTTCAGCCGGGTCGGCGAGTTCTCCGAGCAAGAGGTCACCAGGTTCGGGGCGCCGTCCCTGATCACACGCTCCACCAACGACGTCCAGCAGATCCAGCAGTTGGTCCTCATGTCCTGCACGCTGATGGTCGCCGCCCCCATGCTGAGCATCGGCGGCGTGATCATGGCCGTCCGGCAGGACGCCCAGCTGTCGTGGCTGATTGCGGTGTGCGTGCCGGTGCTGCTGGTGGCTGTCGGCCTGATCGTCACACGGATGGTGCCGCTGTTCCGCAAAATGCAGGTCAGGATCGACGCCGTAAACCGGGTCCTGCGAGAGCAACTCACCGGCATCCGCGTGGTCCGGGCCTTCGTGCGCGAAGACATGGAGACCTCCCGTTTCGGCAAAGCCAACGACGACGTCACTGACGTGGCGCTGCGGGCGGGCCGTTTGATGTCGCTCATGTTCCCGGTGGTCATGCTGGTCATGAACGTCTCCAGTGTGGCGGTGATCTGGTTCGGGTCCTTCAGGATCGAGGACGGTTCCATGCAGGTGGGCACCCTGATTGCCTTCCTGAGCTACCTGATGCAGATCCTCATGTCCGTCATGATGGCCACGTTCATGGCCGTGATGATTCCGCGGGCGTCCGTCTCCGCCGACCGGATAGGTGAGGTGCTCGATACCGCCTCAAGTGTCCAGCCGCCGTCGAACCCTGTTGCCGCCGGTATCCGGCGGGGCGAACTGGCCATGCACGACGTCGGATTCGCGTACCCGGGTGCCGAGCAACCCGTGCTGAGCGGCGTCACCTTCACGGCCTTCGCGGGGCAGACCACCGCGATCATCGGCAGCACCGGCGCCGGCAAGACCACCCTGGTGAACCTCATGCCGCGCCTTTTCGATGCCACCAGCGGATCCGTACGAATGGATGGCGTGGACGTCCGCGACCTGCACCCCGACAAATTATGGGGACATATCGGCCTGGTGCCGCAACGGCCGTACCTGTTCTCCGGAACAGTCCGCAGTAACCTCCAATACGGCAAGCCCGACGCTACCGAGGAGGAGATGTGGCAGGCATTGTCTGTAGCGCAGGCACGTGACTTCGTCGAAGAAATGGAAGGTGGCCTCGACGCAGCCATCTCCCAGGGTGGAACCAACGTTTCCGGTGGGCAGCGCCAGCGGCTCGCGATTGCGCGGGCATTGGTGAAGCAGCCCGAACTGTACATCTTCGACGACTCGTTCTCCTCGTTGGACACCGCAACGGACGCCCGGCTGCGACAAGCCCTCAAACGGCACACCAACGGCGCCACCCTGGTGATCATCGCCCAACGCGTGTCCAGCATCGCCGACGCGGACCAGATCCTGGTGCTCGACGACGGCAGGATCGTGGGGCAGGGAACGCACGATGAGTTGTTGGAGTCCTCCGAAACCTACCGCGAAATCGTGTCGTCCCAGCTCGCATCGGAGGAAGCAGCATGAGCACCGTCACCCGTGGACCCCAACGCCCAGCCATGGGTCCTGGACGCG
The DNA here is from genome assembly GCF_031455195.1 of Paenarthrobacter nitroguajacolicus. Classification (GTDB taxonomy): domain Bacteria; phylum Actinomycetota; class Actinomycetes; order Actinomycetales; family Micrococcaceae; genus Arthrobacter; species Arthrobacter nitroguajacolicus_D. The sequence goes on from NZ_JAVDSH010000005.1 coordinate 303,880, forward strand.
GCGGTCCCTTCGCCGGGATGAACGTTCCGGCCGAGAAAGCATCCAACTTCAGCGCTTCCGCCCGGCGCCTTTTGGGGACACTGCGTCCGGAGCGGTTGTGGCTGACCTTGGTCCTGGTGTTCGCCGTAGTCAGCGTCGCCCTGTCCGTGATCGGACCCCGGCTGCTTGGCGAAGGCACCAACCTGATCTTTGCCGGCGTCGTCTCCAAGCAGTTGCCCGCAGGCGTAACCAAAGCCGAAGTGATCGACAGGCTCCGCGCCTCAGGCGAGGGCAGCAAAGCCGACATGCTCAGCGCCATGACCCTCACGCCCGGCGTCGGAATCGACTTCGGTGCGCTGTCCTCCGTGCTGCTCTGGGCGCTGGCCCTGTACGTCCTGGCCTCCGCGTTCGGTTGGATGCAGGCGTACGTCCTCAACGGTGTGGTCCAGCGGACCGTCTACCGGCTGCGTGAGCGGATCGAAGCGAAAATCCACCGGCTGCCGCTCCGGTACTTCGACTCCATCCAGCGCGGCGAGCTGCTCAGCCGGGTAACCAACGATGTGGACAACATCTCCCAAAGCCTGCAGCAATCCATCAGCCAAGTAGTCTCGTCCTTACTCACTGTGCTGGGCGTGCTGGTGATGATGTTCGTCCTCTCGCCGCTGCTGGCACTGATTGCCCTGGTGACCATCCCGCTCACGCTGGGGACAACCCTTCTGATCGCCAAACGGTCCCAGAAGATGTTCGTGGCCCAGTGGAAAAACACCGGCGAACTGAACGGCCAGATCGAAGAAACCTACACGGGCCACGCGTTGGTGAAGGTGTTCGGACGCCAGAACGAGGTCCAGGAGAAGTTCCGCGCGAAGAACTCAGAGCTGTACCAGGCGAGCTTTGGAGCGCAGTTCGTTAGCGGGCTGATCATGCCCGCCATGACCTTCATCGGCAACCTCGTCTATGTGGGAATCGCCGTCGTCGGTGGCCTCCAGGTCGCTTCCGGTGCCATGCAGTTGGGCGACGTCCAGGCGTTCATCCAATACTCGCGGCAGTTCACCATGCCGCTGGCCCAGCTCGGGTCCATGGCCAACATGCTCCAATCCGGTGTTGCGTCCGCCGAACGCGTCTTCGACCTGCTCGATGAAGAGGAGGAGTCCGAAGAGCCGGCAGCTTCCGCTTCGGGCCCCTCACGTGGACGGCTCGTGTTCGAGAACGTGTCCTTCCGCTACTCGCCGGACAAGCCACTGATCACGGACCTCAGCCTGGTCGCCGAGCCAGGGCAGAGCATCGCGATCGTCGGGCCCACCGGTGCCGGCAAGACAACGCTGGTGAACCTCATGATGCGGTTCTACGACCTCGACGGCGGCCGGATCACCTTGGACGGCGTGGACATCGCATCCCTTTCACGGCAGGAACTGCGCTCGCGGATGGGCATGGTGCTGCAGGATACGTGGCTGTTTGGCGGGACCATCCGAGACAACATCGCTTATGGTCGGCCCACCGCTTCCGAATCCGAGATCGTTGAAGCCGCGCAGGCAACGTACGTCGACCGATTCGTGCGGTCGCTCCCGGAAGGCTACGACACCCTGCTCGATGACGAGGGCGGCAACGTGTCGGCAGGTGAGAAGCAGTTGCTGACCATTGCGCGTGCCTTCCTGTCCCGGCCGTCCGTCTTGATCCTGGATGAAGCCACCAGCTCAGTGGATACCCGCACCGAGGTGCTGGTGCAGAAAGCCATGAATGCGCTGCGCTCGGACCGGACCAGTTTTGTGATTGCGCACCGGCTCTCCACCATCCGCGACGCCGACCTCATCCTGGTCATGGAGGCCGGGCAGATCGTGGAACAGGGGACCCACTCGGAACTGCTGGCCACCGGTGGAGCGTATTCCAGGCTGTATGAGGCGCAGTTCGCAGCACCGGCCGCCGAAGTTTAGGGGCCTGGGGGCAGCGGCTCAGCCCCGTTGTCGGGCCAAGGCGTAGGACGGTTCCCGGAGCCGTCGTGTCCAGTCGTACGTCCCTGCGCCGGGGAGGGGGTTGAGGACGGGATCGAAACGCTCGTCGGAATCCTGGCCGTGATCAGCCACGGTAAGCGTCAACGTCCCAAGACGGCACCAAGGACCCAGCGGGCTGGCGTGATGGAGCTTCAGTGTCCACGGCCCACGTCCAAGAGCGGCACGGAACGCCCTGGGTTCCACGGGCAACTTCCCAGGTCCTTCAATGGTGCGTGCTGCTATCAGGACGGGTCCGGACATTGATTTGTAGGGCATCATGCTGGAGAACACGGCGGATGCGGCGTTGCGTCGGAGCCGGAGGATGAACCTGCCGATTCCTGTGGGACCGGTGGTAGCCAGCAACATGTCGGCCTGCTTGCCGTGCTCCGTGAAGCGTATGGCCAGGCCAATGATGTCCGGCAGGGCATCGGGCAATCCGATCGAGCGCGACAGCCGCGCATTCACCGGGTTGGTCCCTGAACCATCCAGCCACGGGATGCCCGACGGCCTGCGCTGGCCCGGATCCCTCTTCAGCGTTCCCACCAGATGGATCCCCGTCGGATGGATGGGGCGATGCGGGCGGGCGACCTTGATGGCCCTGAAAAGGCCGGCAAAGGTGGCCCCGGCCATTCCTTGTACCCTGCTGCTCAATGTACCCATCTGGTCACCCTATGCGGGACAAACCCGGAAAGACAGCAACCTGATGATCGCGGAGTGCTCCCTAGGGCAGGCGTGACGGTCGAAGCACGTTCGCGTCTCCGGCCTTGGCTGGGTCCAGAGGCACCGGACTAACCAGAACCGCCGCCCCACGGTTCAGCATGCCGCCGGAAACCACTTGGCATCGCACACCACCACGCCCGCGCATCGCTTTGTGGGCCCCAGGGGCGAGCATTTCGTCCATCCAAGCACAGGGGTGGGCCGGGCGTCCGGCTTTCAACCGCACCGCATCACCGCCGGACTCCAATGTGAACTCGTGGCCGAGCAAGGGCGCCAGCTCGGCACCCCTGAGCACAACATTGCGGCGCGTCAGCAACGGATCGAAAGGCCCGGCGTCGAGTTCGGCTGCCATTGACTCCAGCGCTTCAACTGCGAAGAGGGTTACGGCGGCGTCCATGTGAGCGGCCTTGCCGAAGAACCTGTCTCCAACAATCCCCTTGCCGGAGACCAGTTCGGCGTGTGCGGCATCAGCAGTGGGGACATCCGCGGCGCCCTCCCGGGCACGGCCAAAGTAGGCATGCGCCGGCGACACCAAAAGGTGCAGCACCTCGACGTCGTACCTGTATTCAGTCGTCACCCCTTAACGCTAGCCGACGGACCAACGCGTCAACGATGGGCAGTTGCCCCTTGACCAGCTTGGTCCTGGCCGTGGCTTCATCAAACCAGCGTGCGTCATCAATCTCAGGGAAATTTTTGATGTCCCCTGAGCCTTTTGGCCACTCCATGGGAAAGGTGTTGCTGACAATTTTGTCCGGTTGAAATTCCGCGGCTTCGGCGGCGAAAGCGGTGATGAGTTTGCCGGAGGGCTGGCGAAAAACTCCCAATAATTCGTAGTCCACGGATGGGGGAGGGGAACCTATTTCTTCCGTAAATTCCCGTTTTGCTGCCTCTAGGGCGTCTTCATCGTCAGGAAATTCGCCCTTGGGAATGGACCATGCGTGCTGGTCTTTCCGTGACCAGAACGGGCCGCCCATGTGGGCTACCCATAGTTCCAACAGACCAGACAAGGGCTGCCGGTAAAGAAGTATGCCTGCGCTGCGAATTGCCATGTTTCCCTTCGAACCATCCAGGGCGTCCAAGGTCAGAAAACGAGCCTACCGGATGCGTGGCCCCGGACCATGGGCGGCGTCATCGTCCGTCTGCCCGAAGCTGCTGGATCATCCTGCCGTAGTCATCTACGCCTACCCCGTTTCCGGCGCGGTTCTTCCCCCTGAAGAGGTCCTCTTCGAAGCCGAACAGGAACATGGTCATCCCACACTCTGCGGCGTACTCCGGCGCAAGCCTCAACTGATCGGCAAGGCTGTGTGAGAACGGCGAACCACCGGTGAACGGCGCATCGGGAGGGCCGGGATTTTCCCCAACCAACCCGAGCCCTGCGCGTCGGGCCAACGCGCTCGTGTATCTGTGGGACGACCACTCAGAAACGTCGTCCCGGACCACACCCGTTTCGTCACCCGGGCGGCAGCGGTCCTGCGGTGGATCGGCCGTGCGTGCCCACACATCAGAGACGTCGTCCAAGCCAGTGAAGTCGATAGCCACACCGGGCAACGCCGCCAATACGGCGAACTGGGCAACATAGTCAAGACCGCGTTCCAGGGCGCCATCCGGGTTGGCGCGCCCATCGAGGCGACCGTCGACAGCTTGAACCACGTCAGCAGGCAAAGCTCCCCGACCCGCCACCGGAACGTGAATCAGCCCTTCGTAGCCGAGCTTCCGCAGCTCGCCCACCTGCCACACCACCGCGTCCACGGCGGACCCCGCGTACCAGTCCCACCAGTTCCGGACCTGCTGGGGGGTGACCACCCGTCCGTTCCAGGACCGGGAGCCTGGAACCCAACCCGGCATGGGCGAGCGCACCACTCCTTCAGCCAATCCGATCCCGAGTTGGGGAGCGTCTCCGAAGGCCCAAAACTCGCCTTCATTTCCGCCGTCCTCGGGCCCCGGGTATCCCAGCTCACCGCTGGCGTCCGTACCAACCCTTATTGCCGTAATGTGCTCCAGCCCCAGGTCCGACGCGACGCGGGCCAAGTATCGTTGGGCGGCGTCCCGTGTTGCGGCACTGAAGATCAACTCCGCCCCGCCGTGCCGGGCCACGCCTCCGGAACTGCCTTTCAAGACACCGCCGGCCAGGCGCCTGACCCAGTTGGGCGCGTAGTGAAGGCCCGGGGACAGGACCACCCCCATGCCGGCCTGGCGACACGCGTCCAATCGCGCCTGCACCTCGGCAACGTAACGTGAATCCACCCGGCCCTCGACCGGCTCGTAGCGGTCCCACGCCAGTGGCAGCTCCACCACGGACACCCCGGCCGTCCGCAGCGCGGCCAGCCTGTCAGGCGAACAGCTCGAACCCAAGACGCCGAAAGCCATCGGGGCAGGGCTGGCGCGCCCGGTTCCGGCCGAACAGCCAACGGTTGAGCCCAGGATCACCAACGCCAGGAAGGTCAAGAGGCTAACGCGCCTCATGGGTATCCGCCGGTCACCGGTGGCAGTGTCATCCCTCCGGCCACGGCGGCGTCCAGCTTGTCGCGGTCCAGTTTCCACACGACGGTGTCCCCGGACGTGGGCCCGGAGAAGGTGAAGACCGGCTGGGCATTGTTCTGCAGCCAGTCCAGGAACGCCGGCGACGCGTAGCCGTAACCCTGCCCCAGTTGCCTGCCCTGGGTCAGGACATACTCCGCGTTCCGGTCCTGCAACGACTGCAAGGACGGCAAAACCTCCCAGCCCTGGTGCGGCAACAGTGCGAACTCACCTGTGACGGACGTTAGCCCTACTATTGCGGACTCAGGTAGTTCCGTATTCATGAAGGCCCGCGCACGGACAAGCCCGTCGTCAACCACCGACCTTGCCTGAACACCCAGAAACAGGCCCAGGCCCGTCATGACGACCACGACGGCGGCGACCACACCCCGCAGGCGGGGCCGCCACGTTACGACCATCACTGCGGCCACAGGCGTTGAAACCAAGGCCGCCAGCACCACGCAATAGCCGAACTGTTCTTCAGCGGCACCGAAAAACACGGAGTAGACGCCCACCAAGCCGGTAATCAATGAGAACAAGCCAATAACGCGCCGTTCCACCAGCGGGGATGCCGCGGCCAGCCCGCCGGCCACGATGGACAGACCCAGGAGCACGTAGCTTGTGCCGAACCGCCCCATCAGATCTACAAGCCGATCCACCAGGCCGACGCCAGGGACGGCATTGAACCCAGTCATCTGAACCACGCCCGCCATTCTTAGGACACCCACGGACTTTTGTTCCAGGAACTGGGGGAGCAGCCCACCTGCAGTGATCAGGCTCAAATAGATGAGGTACGGAACCACGGAACAAACAACCATCCGCAGGGCAGTCCGCGGAGGCACTGTTCGCCGCCAGGCTACGCCGGCCAGCAGTGGGACCACTGTGAAAACCGCCGTCATGTCTTTCATGACGATTGCCAGTCCAAAGACCAGTCCTGCAGCTATTTCAAGCCACAGCCGGGGGCGTCCCCGTTCGCGCTTGAGCAGCAGCAGGACCAGCAGCCAACCGGACAGGACCGCCAACCCAGTGGGCGTCTCCATCATCAACCGCCCGTCCATGCGGAGCACAAAGGGGTCGCTGGCCAGGATCATTCCGGCCACTGTCGCGGGCCCGAGCCCTACCAAACGGCGGACCAGCAGGAAGCAGACAACAACGGTGCCCACACCCAGGAACGCGTTGAACCACCGCAGTTGAAGGGCCAGGTCCATCGGATGCCCGTCGAGGCCCATGATCCGGATCACCAAGGCGTTGAGCGCATAGGATCCGGGAGGATGGAGGAAGAAGGGAGCGCCGGATGTTGAGGGTATTTGTCCGGCCGCCAGTTGCCTGGCCAAATCGGCGTAGGTTACTTCGTCGATGAAAACGTCGTTGGCCCGTTCCACTCCGGTTACCCGGAACACCATGGCCAGCAAGCCCACCAGCCCCGCAACCCACAAAGGATGCCTGAACAGCTTCGCGGTTCTGGACTGCTTCCGGATCCGAACCCGGAGCATGGGTGCCTCGGGTTGGTCCTGCGCGTTCATGGGTTGTTCTGGAGAGATTGTGCTTGGGGTCAGCATGTAGTGGTTTGGGTGTTCCTGATACGCGGTGTCTGATTTTTGGCGGAGGACAGCTCACCGGGGGCCTCGATGGGCATAAGGTTGCCGGGCTCTGCGGTACCGCTGCTGCTTGTCATTGGATGAGTCTCCGATCTAACGTCCATGTCTTTCTGCATCAAGGCATGTGTCCTGTCACTTTGTTAGTGCGGGCAAACGAGTGATCGTGACGCGGCCGGAGTCGCCCCGGAATGCAGCGCCAGGGGCAGTGCGAAGGCCCACCGTTATCCAATTGATGTGGTAACGCCGATTTTGCTGGCCCATTTCGCTTCCGACAGGACCCTGCCTAATCGATAATCGAGGAGTTGCACGTTCCTCGGGGGTGGAACGTCACGGCGGCCTCAGGCAATTGCCGGAGGCATTTCTGGGCGCATCAGCAGGAGGACACAGCTATGGCATTGTCAGTGAAGCTCCTTCCACATGGGGGAAGAAAAGCAATGGGATTGGCCGTCATTGCGGCGGTAGGTTTATCGATGTTCACGGGCATGGGCCCCTCAAGTGCCGCGGATACTACGCCGATGGCTGATGATCCCGGGCCAGTGGGCAGTTTTGCGTGGAAGGGATTCAACTGGCAAAAGCGTTTTTGGGGTGGGGCGCCCATGTACAACGCCAGCTGGGACGCCAACAATGTGAGCAATCCTGACGCCAACGGGTACGTCAAGCTCTCCATCACCAACCCCACAGGTACCGCTCCCAAGGGGGCGGAGTTCCAGTCCACCCGTGAAGGATTTGGCTATGGCACCTACAGCACCACGGTGGAGAAGGATGTCAGCGCCCTGCAGAAGGAAGTTGTATGGGGTTGCCTGTTCACGTACGACCCCGCAGCGGAACCCGGGTACACCGAAATCGATCTTTGCGAAGCGTCGGCGTGGGGTGGCGGAGCGGCTTACGGCGAGAACTGGCCGGTAACGCAGGGGCATGGCTACTGGTTCGATGCCACCAAGCCTCCAGGGCAGGGCAATAACACTGTCACCTTCGATGTCACCAACGCTCCGATTCTCACGCACAGGATGGTGTGGGAGCCGGGCAAGCTGACTTTCGAGACGTTCGCAGGGGAGGGCTACACAGGGACGCTGCTGAAAAGGACCGTCCTCCAGGGGTCCACGGTTCCGCTTCCCGCCAAGGAACAGATCCACTTCAACCTTTGGGTGACCGGCGGTGGGGGAGGAGACGCAGCAGGTGTTGCTCCGGAATCCGTCACCATCCGCGATTTCTCCTTTGTCCCGGGCATCCCGCTGACGGCCCCGACTCCTACGGTGACCGGAACGGCAGCGGTGGGTTCAACGTTGACGGCTGCGCCGGGAACATGGACCACGGGCACTGCACTGACTTACCAGTGGTACAGGAATGGAGCGGCGATTGCAGGCGCCACCAACGCAACCCGCGTCCTGGCTGCGGCAGACCAAGGCACAAAATTGACTGTCCGGGTCACCGGAACCAAAGCCGGGTACGCAACAAGCACCAAGGAGTCCGCGCCAACGGCAACAGTTGTCGCAGGCACCCTGGTGGCACCTGTTCCCACCATCACTGGGACGTTGAGCGTGGGCTCCACACTGACAGCCAATACGGGCACCTGGACCTCAGGAACCACCCTGACGTACCAGTGGTATCGGTCAGGGGTGGCGATTTCGGGGGCAACGGCTAAAACCTACGTGCTGGTGAGCGCTGACCAGGCCGACACGATGAGTGTGAAGGTCACCGGCACCAATCCTGGTTACACCACGGCGGCCAAGACATCCGCCAGCACAGCGGTTGTGGCCTGAGTTTTAAAACAACAGGCCCGCAGTTGTGTCGCGCTGGGGGAAAGCGACACACCTGCGGGCCTGTTGGGCTTTGGGGAGAAGCGGCTAGGCCTTCTTCTCGGCACGGACTGGCACGATCCTCTTGATGGCGAGGCCCAGGGCGAGCATTGCGAAGGCAGCCAGGGCGAACCAGAACAGATCACCTGCGCCTGTCATGGCGAGCGTTCCTGAGCCTGTGGCACCTACGAATGCGCCTGCTGCGGGTCCTGCCGGGTTGTTGTACATCAGTGATTACCAAACTTTCTTGCGGTTGAGGGCTGCATCCAGGTAGGCCTTGGCGTGCACGGCCTGGAGGAAGATATCGATGACGGTTTCGTACATGGTTGCGGCCAGCAGCATGTACCTCCAGCCCCGGAAGCGCAGTGTGACGATGCGCTCCAGGACGAAGATGCCGGTGACTGCGATCCAGAATGGCTGGAGGTTCAGGCCCATTCCGGTGGTCAAAGCAAAAATGATGGAGCCGAAGTAAGCCAGGGTCACCACGACGCCGATCATCGACAGGAACTGGCGTCCCCAGTAGGCGCGAGTCACCTTGGTCCAGCCGTACTGCACGCAGTTCTCCACCGCGCCACGCTTCCAGCGGAGCCGCTGCGCCCAGAGTTCACGCCATGTAGGCATGACCTCCGTGACCAGCGTGCAGTTGGACGGCGAAGCGATGCGGTACCCGAGGGTCAGCAGGGCGAAGGAGAGCTCGTTGTCTTCGGTGAGGACCGACGTGTCGTAGACGCCGCCCTTGCCGTTGCCTGGAGGGAGGGTGCCCGCCAGACGGGCTGCGACCACATCGCGCAACGTCTTGACCCGGAACAGTGCAGCCGTTCCGGTCACCACCAGGCATTTGCCGTGGAGGCGCTTGACGTCCCTGGCGTAGCGGGCGTACTCGTTACGCTGCAGGTGTCCTACGAAGCCGCCGCCGGGGCCGCCGCTGAACACGCCGCCAACTGCGCCGAGCAGTTCATCGGTGAGCAGGTTGTCGGTGGCGTTTTCGATGAAGTCGAGGGCCAACTGCGAGTCGGCATCCTGGACCAGGACCAGGTCTTCAGGGTCGGCGTCCGGAAGCAACTCGCTCAGCGCGAAGTTCAGGGCACCGGCCTTCTTGTCCTTGTTGCCGACCGTCCTCATGACCTCGACGCCCTGGGCAAGCGCGAGAGTCTCGGTGTCGTCGGTGCAGTTGTCGGCCACCACGATGATGCGGTCCGGGCGGCGGGTCTGGTTGTTCAGGGACAGCAGCGTCTCAGTGATGCCAGCCGACTCGTTGTGGGCCGGGACCAGGACTGTTACTACTCCGCCGGCGGCACGGTGGGATCCGCGCGGGGTGGCATCCGTGTCCGGTGCGTCTGCACTAACCGTGATTTCCGTGAGCATTGTGATCCCTCCGTTCGAGCGTTGAAGCGTTGACTCATTTAGAGTTCCAACGCCAACGCAAGAAACACGCAGGCAAAGCGTCAAGGAAAACTCAAGGTTTGCTCAGGACTTCCCGTGAGGCATCACGAATCATGGTCCGGGACCACTTGTACGTTCTTTGGCGCACCTCTGGAGGCGCCTTAAACGCAAGAGGACGACGCCGGCAAGTACCGGCGTCGTCCTCTTGCGTTTGCTGTGGGCTGCTTAGCGGCTCAGGCTGACCGTGAAGGTTTTCGGTCCGCTGAGCGTCACTGCGATGCCGCAGTTTTCGGCGGCGGCGCGGTGTGAGAGGGACTGGATGGCGGCATCGACGGTGTGGTCGATGGCCGACTTGTCCCAGATTTTCAGCGTGATGGAGTCAGTATGTGTCGTCATTGTCAGTACTTTCACTCAGGCCGTTATCAGCCCCAAGCTTCTTCGCCCGGGGCCGCATCCTCGTCGGTGAGGATTGCTGATTCAGCTTGTATGGGAAACGAATTCCCTCATTCATGGTTCATGTTGCGTACCGTGATTGACAAGCGAATCCGGCCAAGTGTGACCGATTACACGTTGCTCATTACTCCGTGTAACCGGTGCTGGCACTGTGTTCCCGCCAACGGTCAACCTCTGCCCGCATGGCTTCCTCCACGGCGTCGTACGCATAGACAGCGTCCGCTCCGAGCAACAGGAAAGCCGGGGTCTGCTCGGCTTCCACTGCGCTGATAATCACCTGCGCAGCCTTGTCCGGGTCGCCCGGCTGGGTGCCGTGCACGGTGTCGTTTTCCTTGCGGCGTTTCCCGGCTGTGTCAGCGTAGTCGGCGATTGCTTCGGCTGACTGGGTGAGTGAGCGGCCGGCGAAATCGGTCCGGAACCCGCCCGGTTCCACAGCTGTAACGGAGATCCCGAGGGGTTGGAGTTCCTTGTGGAGCGAACCTGAGATTCCCTCCAGGGCGGCCTTGGACGCGGAGTAATAGCCCGATCCGGGCGGGCAGATCCGGGCGCCGATGGAGGAGATGTTCACGATTGTGCCCGATCGCCTTGAACGCATCCCCGGAAGGACGGCCTTGATCATGGCTACGGGGCCGAACACATTGGTGTCGAAAAGTGTGCGGACGTCGGCGTCGTCGCCTTCTTCGATGGCAGCGCGGTAGCCGTAACCGGCGTTGTTGACCAGGACGTCTACGCCGCCGAAACGCTCGGCGGCCTGCTGAACCGCCGCGTCCACCTGGGACTGATCGGTGACGTCGAGCGACACGGCGAGTGCCGTCTTCGGGAATTCAGCGGTGAGGTCCTGCAGAGAATCGGTGTTGCGGGCGGTAACCACTGCGTTATCGCCTTTTGCGAGGACGGCGTGGGCCAGGGCCCGGCCGAGTCCTGTGGAGCAGCCTGTGATGAGCCAGGTAGTCATGATGTTCCTTTTCCTAGGGGACCATTCCATTGGAACGCTACTCCTGGGAACGCGGGAGTGCCTGGCGGTAGGGGTGATGCCGGTGCCTCCTTTATGCCGGCGGGAGCTCCAGCGTGTAGACCACCAGCTGCACCTTTGGCGCAGGGCGCTCCTTCTCACGCTCGGGTCGACGAACATAGCCCAAGCGACGGTAAAGGCGCTGGGACCCTTCATTGTCGACGGCGGTGTCCAGCACCACGCGCACGGCACCCCGTGCGGTGGCAAGGCGGGCGGATTCGTCCAGGAGTTTCTGGCCAAGGCCCGTCCTGCGCGCGTCCGGGTGCACAGCCAGCAGCCGCAACTCCACCTCGCCTTCTTCGGCCTGCCGGCTGAGGTGTGAGCCAAAGGGCAGCAGGCTGGCTGTGCCCACCAGACGCCCGGTTTCCACCTCTTCGGCCACCAGCAGCACGCCTTCGCGGGCCCGCGCCGCGGAATCGAGCAGAAGCTCCAACCGCTGTTCGTCAGGCTGATGCGCGCCTGGGAGATGATGACCGAAGCCTTCGTACGTCAGCCGCCCCACGGCGTCGTACTCCTCGGGGCGAGCCTGGCGGATCACGTGGGTGGCGGCGGCGACGGTTGGTGTGGTGGTCATGGTTGTCCTTTCGGCTGCGGATCGAGTCCGAGGTGCGATTTCAGGGTGGTGCCCGCATACTCAGTGCGCGCCAGGCCGCGTTCCTGGAGCAACGGAATGACGCCCTTGGCGAAGCGCTCCAGGTCCTGTGGGAGGAGCGAGAACATGAGGTTGAAGCCGTCGGCTGCGCCTTCTGCGTGCCAGCGTTCCAAGGAGTCGGCCACGTGCTGCGGGGTGCCGATGAAGTCGTGGTTCCGTTTGTCGCCCGTGAGGATTGAGTAGAGGTCCTTGAGCGTGACCTCGTCTTCACGTCCACTGATCTGTTCACCGGCGGAACGGAAATCGGTCCGGGGCTGTGCGATGGTGGGAATGCCGGACTGGGCCACGGTGGCGTCAGCGGCGAGGCCGGTGAAGTCCAACTGGCCCGCGAAATACTCCTGCAGGAAGTCCAGGACCTGCTGGTCGGTGATCAGGTTGTCCAACTCCCGGATGCGTTCCAAGGCCTCGTCGCGGGTGTCCGCCACTACAGGGGAGATGGCTTGGTAGACGTAGAGTTCGTCGGGATTCCGGCCAAACGCCTTTGCTTGGGCCCTTACGGAATCCCGGTAATGGCGTGCCTGAGGGATATCCGGGTGGCTAGCGAAAAGCGCGTTGGCGAAGCGCGCTCCCAGCTGTTGGCCTGGAACGGAAGTGCCCGCCTGGGCCAGCAAAGGGGAATGCTGCGGTGATGGCCCAATGTTGAGCGGACCTGCAACCTTGAAGAACTCGCCCTTGTACTCCAGGCGGCGGAGTTTGTGGCGGTCGAAGAACCGGCCGTTGTCCTTGTCATAGAGGAAGGCGTCCGTGTCCCAGGAATTCCAGAGGCCTTGGGTCACCTCAACGAACTCTTCAGCGCGTCGGTACCGGAGGCTGTGGTCGAAGTGCTCATCGGCGCTGAAGTTGCCGGCCGTGCTGTTGGTGAGGTCGCGCGTGGTGACGATGTTCCAGCCGACGCGGCCACCGCTGATGTGGTCCGCGGTGAGGGCAGCCCGGGCAAAGTTGAAGGGCTCGTCATAAGAGGTGGAGGACGTGGCGATGAGGCCGATCCTGTTGGTGACCGCGCCAAGGGCCGTGACCAGGCCGATGGGGTCGAACCTGTTGAGGATGCCCGGGTTGGACGTCTCGTCGATCGCCAGGGAGTCGCCCAGGAAGATCGCATCGAACTTGGCGTCTTCGGCTGTCCTGGCGAGTTTTACCTGGTGCCCGAAGTCGATGCTGGCTTGGGGAAACGCCGTTTCGTGGCGCCATGAAGCCAAATGGATGCCGGTGCCCACAAGGTAGGCGAAGAAGTGGATCTGCTGGCGTTCGCGGGCGAGTGTCTGGTTCATGGGCCTGTTCGGTGCTGTTCGGAGTCAGGAAAGGTTGAGGGGCGGCGACGGTCTGTGGCGCAGGGCCGCCACCCCTCACGTGCTACTTGGCCTTCTTGATGGCCTGTTCTTCAGCGGTCAGGACTTCCTGCAGCTTGGCCGCTGTCCAGTCCGCCTTGAACTGAAGGTTGCCGTCGTTCAGTTTGGTCACCGAAGCCTCAACCTCTGGCGTGTGATAGGCGTCCACGATCTTCTTCCAGGTGGGATCGTCCTTGCGGTCGGCCTTCACCACGAAGCCGTTGATGTACGGCGCCAGGGATTCCGAGTTCAGGTCTTCCTTGAAGATGATCTTCTCGTCACCCAGTCCGCCTTTCTGGGCCTGGGTGTTGTTGACGACGGCAGCATCCGTGGTGCCCTTGAGCGCGTTGACCGTCTGGTTGCTGTCCACCGGGACCACCTTGATCTTGCTGGAGGTGATCTCAGCCGGGGTGGACAGCGAGTTACCGCCGTCCTTGAGCTGCAGCAAGCCAGCGGTCTGCAGGTTCAGCAGGGCGCGTGCCTGGTTAGTGGGGTTGTTCGGGATGGCAACTTCGGCGTCCGCGGGCAGTTCCTCAACGGACTTGAACTTCTCCGAGTACAAGGCCAGCGGGTAGACGGCTGTGGCACCAACAGGAACCAGGGTGCCGTTGCTGTTGACGTTGAACTGGGACAGGTACTTCAGGTGCTGGAACAGGTTGATGTCCACCTGGCCCTGCTGGGTTGCCGTGTTGATCTGCGCACCGTCAGTGAAGTTCTTGACCTCAAGGTCGATGCCCTGGTCCTTCAACTTGTTCTTCAACAAGGTCCAGTGCTCTTCAGCGCCGTCGTCCACGCCTATCACTACCTTGGTGTTCCCGGACGTCGTGGAACCACTTGAAGCACCCCCGCATGCCGAGAGCGATAGGGCGGCGATCAGGCCGACGGCGGCAACTAACAGGCGGTTCTTCATGATGCTTCTCCGTACAAAGGGTATTGATGCGAATGGAAGGTACGGGGTGTTCCCCTGCCTCACGCTAGGCAGCGCGGGCGGTCGGAATCGAACGCGTCCGCAACACTCCGACGCGCATCGTCAAGGAAAGAAACCGCAGGTCACAAGGGGTCACGGGTTCGATCTGCAGGCTTGCGCGCTGTTGGAATGGGCATCCAAACAACCCCAAAGGAGGCTCCGGTGAGCGCGATCGTTTCGCTGCGCGGCGTCAGCAAACTGTTCCCGGTCCAAGGTGGCAACCGCGCCCAAGGAAGCAAACGCGCGGGCAACAGGACCACGGAGCCGGTACGCGCCGTCGACCATGTCACCTTGGACGTGGAGGAGGGGACCGTCGTGGGCATCGTCGGATACTCGGGAGCGGGCAAATCCACCCTCGTCCGGCTGCTCAACGGGCTGGAGCGTCCCACGGAGGGGCAGGTCTTCGTCAAAGGCCAGGACATCTCGTCCCTCCCGGAAAGCGAACTCCGGAAGGTTCGCGCCGGCATCGGCATGATCTTCCAACAGTTCAACCTCTTGAAGTCCCGCACCGTGTTCGGAAACGTCGCCTACCCGCTCAAGGTGGCCGGCTGGCCCAAGGACAAAATCAAGCCACGAGTGGACGAGCTCCTGGAGTTCGTGGGCATCGCTGACAAGGCGGGCTCCTACCCTCGGCGGCTTTCCGGCGGGCAGCAGCAACGCGTCGGCATCGCCCGCGCCCTGGCGAACGCTCCGGACATCCTTCTCGCCGACGAAGCCACCAGCGCACTGGACCCGGAAACCACCCGCGACGTCCTCCGTCTGCTCCGGCGTATCAACAAGGAACTGGGGACCACCGTTGTGGTGATCACTCACGAGATGCACGTGGTCCGGGAAATCTGCGACACCGTGGTGATGATGGAATCCGGCAAGGTGGTGGAAGCCGGGCCGACGTACTCCGTGTTCGCCAACCCGCAGAGCGACTCCACCCAGCGCTTCGTCTCCACAGCTGTCCACGGCACCCCCGAACCGGACACCGTAAGCCGGCTCGCCGCTGCGCATCCGGGCCGGCTCGTCTCCATCGGTATCTCCGAGGCAGCGCCCACTCCCTTGGTTGCTGCCACCTTTGAACGACACGGTGTCGGCTCCAGCGTCGTGTTCGGCGGTGTCACGGAGATCCAGAACAAGATTCTGGGCACTCTCACGTATGAGCTCACGGGCAGCGACGACGCCATTGACGCCGCGCTCGCCGACCTAGGCGACGTCACCGCCGTCGAACGCCAGACAGCCGCCGCCGATAGTGCCGTACCGCACCTGCCCGTCCCCGCGAACGCCGGAGAATAGCCATGACCGACTGGACAACCCTCCTGCCCGTCCTGGGCGAATCCTTCCAACAGACCATCTACATGGTGGTCATCACGGTCCTGCTCAGCGGTCTTGCCGGGCTCGCGCTGGGGGTCACGCTCTACGCCACCCGGCCGGGCAACCTGTTCGCCAACAAGGCCGTGTTCTCCTTCCTGAACTTCCTGGTCAACATCATCCGGCCCATCCCGTTCATCATCTTCATCACGGCCATCGCCCCGCTGACGCTGATCGTCATGGGAACCACCATCGGCACCACGGCCGCGATCCTGCCCATGGCGCTCATGGCCGGCGTCGTCATTGGGCGTGTGGTGGAACAAAACCTGGTCGCATCCGATCCCGGTGTTGTGGAAGCCGCCCGGGCCATGGGTGACAGCCGCCTGCACATCCTGTGGTCCGTGGTGATTCCCGAGTCGCTGGCGCCGCTGATCCTGGGCTACACGTTCATGATCATCGCCATCGTGGATATGTCCGCCATGGCCGGGTACATCGGCGGCGGTGGCTTGGGCAACTTCGCCATCATGTACGGCTACCAGCAGTTCAACTGGGAAGTCACCCTGGTGACCGTCCTGATCATCATCGTCATGGTCCAGGCCGCGCAGTTGCTGGGCAACTTCCTGGCCCAGCGCATCCTCCGCCGCTAACTCGTTTTAAGGGAGAACCACAATGCCTATCGAATTCCTCGGCATGGGTGCCGGCAACGATTCCACCGAGACGTCGCCAGCCACCACGCCCTTCTTCGATCCCCAGTACGCTGCCCGTATCGCGAGGATCCATGAGGACAACAACTGGGACCACGTCCTGTTCGCTTACAACTCCACTACCCAGGACCCTTCAGTCCACGCAGCGTGGGTCGCCGCTCATACCGAGCGAATTCAGTTGCGGCTGGCGCACCGGCCCAACGTTTCCCACCCCACGTTCGCGGCGCGCTCCTTCCTGACGCTCGACCACATCGCCCAAGGCCGACTGACCGTGCACTTCATCACCGGCGGCAGCCAGGCGGACCAAGCCCGCGAAGGTGATTTCCTTGCCAAGGATGCCCGGTACGGCCGGACGCAGGAATACATGCAGATCGTCCGGCGGGCATGGTCCGGTGATTCGTTCAGTTGGGACAGTGAGCACTACCGGTTTGAAGACTTCGCTTCTGGTCTGGCGCCCTTTGCGGGGAAACGCCCGGGTATTTCCTTTGGCGGATCCTCCGAGGCTGCCTGGTCCGTGGGTGCCGCGGAGGCCGATATCTATGCGCTCTTCGGGGAGCCGTTGGCGGATGCTGCCGGGCAGCAGGAGCAGATCCTTGCTCGGGCCGCTGCCCTCGGACGCACTCATCCCCTGCGCTGGCAGATTGCGTTCCGGCCCATTGTTGCGCCAACTGATGAGCTCGCGTGGGAGAAAGCACACGCCATCCTGGGCACCTTCGAGGCCCGGCGGTCTGCCGGTGAGGTGATTGATCCAGTCCGCCACTACAACCAGAAGCCGGAGGCCGCCGGCACCCAGCGACTCCTCGCTGCAGCCGAGCGCGGGGACCTCCACGACCGCGCGCTGTGGACGGCCCTCGCCAAAGCGGCAGGTGGCGGGGGCGGAAGCGCGACGGCGTTGGTTGGCTCCTACGACACCGTCACCCAGGCGATCCTGGACTACCACGACCTCGGATTCGAGATCTTCGGCCTCCGTGGCTACGACTTCGTCCCGGACGCCCTGGAGTTCGGGCAGCACGTTATTCCGCAGCTGAAGCAGGAAGTGGCGCACCGGGAGCAGGGCCGCACCGCCGAGGAGATCCGGGCAAGCCAAGCCGCCGCCCGGGCCCGGGTCCTGGCCGCGGCCTCCTGACCCTCTCTCACGTTCCGCCCGTTTGGGGCTGTCCCTCTCTCACGTTCCGCCGGCTTGAGGCCAACGCTCCCTCTCTCACGTTCCGCCCTGTGAGAGAGGGTTTGGGGGTGGGGGAGGTTTGGTGAGAGAGGGTCAGGGGACGGTGGCGGCGATTCGGCCATCAACCAGGACCGCGATGACCTCCTGCTCGGCCCCCTGCCCTTCTGCAGCTGTTTCTGGCGACCCTCGGCCCACGGATCTGTTCCCCGCAAGTACAAGGCTTGCCGGGAGCCCCGCGGCAACCGTGCGGTGGGGGATGGCCGCGGTGAGTGCCAAGGCGGCGGGCTCAACCGTTCCCAACGAACGCAGGGTCACCACTCCCACCACTTCACGCGGATGGACGGTTCCAAAGGTCTCGCCACGGTCCAGGACCAAGAACGCCGGATCGTCCGGCGCCATCTCCCGCCCATGAAGTTCGACGGCGGCCTCCGCCGCCGTCAGGCCGCTCGCCAGAAGCTGGACTCCGGCAGGCGCGGTGGTGAGCAATGAACGGACGGTTCCTTCCGGCGTCGTGGGTTCCAGGAAGCCGAGCGAGATGAGCCAGTCGTCATCGAAGTAGGTGGAGAGATAATTCCGTCCGGAGTCGGGCAGGATCACCACGATGGTGTGTTGCTCGTCCAGGGCCGCGGCAAGGTTCAAAGCTGCTGCCAGGGCGGTGCCGCCGGTGGCGCCGATCAACAGGCCTTCCTCGCGGGCAGCACGGCGGGCGGTGAAGATGGCGTCGCGATCGCTGACGCTGATGTATTTGTCCACCAGTGCGGTGTCGAATGCTTCGGGCCAGATGTCCTCCGCCGATGCCGGGTGCAAGGGGTGACCGGCGCCTTCGGTATATTTGAGCGATCCGTTGCCGCCGCCGTAGCGGGAGTGCTCGGGGTCTGCGGCAATGACCTGCACGCGTCCGTCGCTTGCTTGCTTCAGGAATCGCCCTGTCCCGGAGATGGTTCCGCCGGTCCCGACGCTCGCCACAAAGTGGGTGACCGACCCCTGGGTGTCGCTCCAGATCTCCGGCCCCGTGCTCTCCTGATGGGCTTGCGGGTTGGCCGGGTTGTCGTACTGCAACGCGAGCCAGGCCCCGGGAGTGGCAGCCGCGAAAGCTGCGGCCCGGTTGGCCAGGTGACCGGGATCGGACCGAGGAACGAAGTCAGCCACCAGATGTACTTCGGCACCGAAGGCCCGCAGAAGCCGCACCTTTTCCGCAGCAGTGGCGGCGGGTACGAAGATCACCGAGCGGTAGCCCAACTGTGCAGCCACCAAGCTCAGACCGATGCCGGTGTTGCCGCTGGTGCCCTCCACCACAGTCCCGCCGGGGCCAAGGAGGCCGGCACTTTCTGCGGCGCGGATCATGGCCAGAGCGGCGCGGTCCTTCACGCTCCCGCCGATGTTCTGGAACTCGAGCTTCGCGTAGATGCGGGGCCGGGCACCGGCGCCAAGCCGCTTCAGCCGAAGCAGGGGAGTGCCGCCGATCGCATCCAGGACTGATTCATACACGGTCATGCCGCCCACGCTAGGACGCGGGTATTCCCTCGCAAAAAAGCGTTTCCCGCCGCGTCCTTCCGTGACCTGAGCCATGCCGGGCTTGCCCCAAAGAGTCACATAGGAGTCACCGGCGGTAACCCGGATTCACGCCCCTTAACCGGGTGACTTGCGATACCCAAAGCCAGCAGGAACACGCCTAGAGTCCACATCATGGGCCACGGAAACCACGCTAAACGTTCCGCCCTCTGGCTTTGCTTGGGCGCAGGGTTCATTACGCTGCTGGACCAGTCAATGTTCGTGCTGGCGGTACCGGCTATGTCTGCGTCCCTGCACGCCGATTCCGGGTCCGTGCAGTGGATCCTGGCGAGCTACTCGCTGGCGTTCGGCGTCGCGCTGGTTCCCGCGGGCAGACTGGGCGACATCGTGGGACGGCGCACGCTCTTCATTGCGGGTATTGCTGTTTTCGGTGCATCCAGCTTGGTGGGTGGCCTGGCCACGGACCCATCGCTGGTCATCATCGCCAGGCTCCTCCAAGGACTCGGCGCCGGCACCCTGAACCCGCAGGTGCTGGGCCTCCTGCAGGACATATATTCCGGACACGACCGCGCGAAAGCGCTCGGTGCGTACGCTGCCGCCGGGGGTTCCGCTGCGGTCTGCGGACCGCTGCTCGGCGGAGTGGTCCTTTCCCTGGGCGACCCCTCGATCGGATGGAGGATCCTGTTCCTCGCCAACGTTCCCTTGGTGATGGTCCTGGTGCCGCTTGCCTTCCGGCTCCTCCCGAGGGCGGCCGGCAAACACCCCGACAACGGGACAGCGAAACCTTCCATCGACGTCCTGGGTGCCTTGCTGCTCGGCGGAGTGGTGATCGCCTCGCTCATTCCCACGATCTACGGTGCGGGCATCATTGCAGTGACATCGCTGGCGATCGGTGCGGGGACGCTTCTGGCCTTCGCTGGCTGGGAGCTCCTTTATCACCGGCGCGGCCGAACCCCGTTGCTCAGTGCCTCCTTGGTGAAATCCAGGGGCTACGCCTTGGGTACGGTGGTGGCGCTCTGCCAGTTCGGCGTCGGTGCCGGAATGGCCGCCGTGACTGCCTTCTACTTCCTCTCCGGGGCGGGGATGGCGCCGTTGGCGGCCGCAGCGATCCTCGCGCCGCAAGCAGCAGGAATGCTGTTGGCGTCCAGCTTCAGTTGGCGCTTCCTGGCCCGATACGGTCGCGCCGGGATCGTCTACGCGCTGGTGGGCAGCCTGGCCTGCCTGATTGCCAAGGACCTCTTCGTGCAAGGGCTCGACGGCGGTACGGCGGCTCTGGCGGTGGCCGCCGTCGGACTTATCCAAGGTGTGGCAACAGGCCTTGTGGTGGCGCCAAACCAGACACTCACGCTTGCCCATGCGCCCGCAGGTGCCGCAGGGGTGGCTGCAGGCTTCTACCAGCTCAGCCAACGTTTCGCGGCGGCCCTGTGCTCAGCTGCGGCCGCAGGCATGTTCCTTCAAGCGCACGGAGCGGCCACCGGCCAAGCCTCCAAGGACGCCTTCCACCAAGGCATCGTGATGTGCTGCGTTTTGCTGGGGGTCGCACTGCTCGCCGGCGGACTCGACTGGCTTCGCGAGGGAAGGGACCGCAGAAACGCACGAGCCGCCGTCGTGGCTTCCGGAAAGGAAACCGCGACGACGGCGGCAGTGCAAACGCCGGAACGTCCGACGGCGGGAGGTACTCAGCGTTCGGAGGCCACCGAATCGGTGGATGCCTGAGCGGATCCGACAGGCGGGGCCGATTCGACGGGCGGGGCGGTCGGCCCGGTGGTGGGGACGCCGGCGTCGCGCAGGGCCGGGAAGCCGCCGTCCACGTGGACGGCGTTGGCGTAGCCGAGGACCTGGAGCTTCTGCGCGACGGGACGTGAACCGTTGACGGAGCCGCAGAACACCACGATCTTCTGGTCCGTACCGCTGACCTGGGTCAGGCGGTGGGCGGACTCCGGGCTGAAGTCCTCCTCCACATGCTCGCGGTTGACCACCACGGCACCGGGGACGGCCCCGGTGCTGGCGCGGCCGCCTTCGCTGCGGACATCGATCAGCAGCGCGCCTTCTTCGATGAGTTTGGCCGCTTCCTGGGCGGTGATCAGCTGCGTATCCTGCACGTCGTTTTCCGGTACCGCGGTTTCGATGGACATGGTGCTCCCTTTGTTGGTGGTGGGTGGAAAATCGGATAGCTAGAGACCCCAGGCCTCGGCGAGCAACTGGTATGAGCTCTGCCGATCGGCGGGGTCATGGGCAATGGTGGTGATGAGCAGTTCCTGGGCGCCTGTGGCCCGCTGCAGAGTGCGAAGCTTGTCCCTGACCTGGTGCGGGTCGCCCACCAGCCGGGTGTCCACACGGTCTTTGACAAGGTCTTTGGCGTCAGCGTCCAAGGGCAGATCCAAGGCATCCTCCGGGGAGGGGTAGGGGATGGCACCCTGTCCGCTGCGAATACCGTGTACCCACTGGGCATAGCCGCGGGCGAGGCGCTGTGCTTGGTGTTCGTCCGGGGCCACCAGCACGTCCGCCGAGACGATCACCTGTGGTTCCTGCAGGGAAGCAGACGGTTCAAAGTGGGCCCGGTATTCGGCAATGGAGTCCAGTACGCCGGCCGGTGCTACGTGATAATTTGCGCCGAAGGGAAGGCCCAACTTGCCGGCGAGGCGGGCGCTGGGACCCGCTGTTGAACCGTGGATCCAGAACTGTGGCGACTGCCCGAGGGCCGGCGTCGCGGTGACTTCCTCGCCATGCCTGGTGCGGTACCCGCCGGTGAAGAACCCGATGATGTCCTGGACGTCGTTCTCGAAGTTGTCGGTGTCTCCCGGGAAGCGGCCCAGCAGTTCACCTTGCAAACGGAATTTCCTGGGGAGGACGGCGCCGAAGATGGGCCGCGGTGAAGGAATCAGCAAACCGTCAACCACGCGGTCGCCGGGTGTGTCCGTCGGGGTCACTACTCCGGGAGCCGGTTCGCTGGGCGACTTCGGCGGCCCGGAACGGCCAAAGCCAAGGTCCACACGGTCCGGGAACACCGCAGCGAGAGTGCCGATGCTCTCTGCAATCTGGAGCGGCCTGTAATTGCCCAACAGGGTGGCCGCCGTGCCGACACGGATGGTTTTGGTGGCAGACGCAACCAACCCGGCGAGGATGTGCGGGGCAGAACCAGCAACGCCGGTGTTGAGATGGTGCTCGGCCAGCCAGTACCGCGAGTAGCCGGAAGCCTCGGCAGCGGCAGCGAGAGCAAGGGTGCTTCGCAGGGCCTCGCCGGGGGACTGCCCGGCAGAGACCGGAGTCAGGTCAAGGACGGACAGGGGAGTAACTGAAGGCTTCGGCATGGCACGACACTACGGAGCGCAGTACCTTGGCCAAAGCCGATCCGTCACCCCGCTCAACCGGGCTAAATCCAGCGAAATGCGGCGAAACGGACCGTCACAAGGGCGCCCCCGTCGGCCTGAAGATGACGATTCTGGCAGCCCGTTGACGCGGTATTTCCCGCGTTGACGCCGCGAGTCCAGCGGTTTGTACATTCTTTGGACAGCCTCCTAGATTCAAGTTCAGGTCAAGAGTCAGCACGCCAAGGACCGGCTCGTGCTGCGGCAACCCTCAGGCATTACGTGGCGGGGTGCTCCGGAAACAGACCAGGCCGCAAGAGCGGCAAGTGAATGTCGTCCCGGCCGCTGTGCGGCCTCTGAAAGAGAGAATCATGCCTTCCACACCCGTACCCGAATTCCGCTCCCGCATCATCGCGTTGGAGCTCGACGGCGATGGGGCCCACCCCGCGTCGTGGCGCAAGGCCCATCATGATCCGCAGGCACTATTGGGGGGCCAGCGGATCCGTGAGACCGTGCAAGCTGCGGATATCGCGGGCTTCCATATAGCTACTTTCAAGGACACCCGGGTGGTGGACCCGGGAACCACAGGAATCGCCGGCCGGATCGATGCGATCCAGCGTGCAGCTTTCGCAGCTCCGATCACCCGGTCCATCGGTCTGGTGCCCGAGGCTGGAACGATCTTTACCGAGCCGTTCCACGTGGCCACCCAGTTGGCCAGCCTGGACTATTCCTCCTTGGGCAGGGCCGGATGGCTGGTCAACGCGGAAAACCTGAAGAGGGAAGCCCTGTCAGTGGGACGCGTACAACTGAACGAAGGCGACGTCACCAGCGAAGCAGCCGACGTGGTCCAGGCAGCCCACCGCCTATGGGACTCCTGGGAAGATGACGCGGTGATCCGCGACGTCTCCACCGGACGGTATGTGGATCGGGACAAGCTGCACTACGCCGACTTTGAAGGCGAACGCTTCTCCGTCAAGGGACCGTCCATCATTCCGCGCCCGCTTCAAGGCCAACTGGTGGTGTTCGCGCCCGCAGAGCTGCTTCCCGCCGTCGAGGCTGATGTTGCCTTGGTGTCTGCTGACACCGTTGACGATCTTCCCCGGGCCGCCCAAGCGGCTGCGACGGCAGGGGCTCCGCGGACACTCGTGGAGCTGGACGTCATCCTCGATTCCCGTGGACAAACCGCGGAGGACCGCTTGGCCGAGCTCGATTCCTACGAGGAGTGGACGGGCGGCGCGCGCTACGTGGGCAGCGCTGAAGGACTGGTGGAACTGCTCACCACGCTGTTCGCATCAGCCGACGGCGTCCGCCTCAAGCCCGCAGTCCTGGACGTGGACCTCCCCGAACTTGCCACCAAGGTCCTGCCGGAACTGCATCGCTCAGGACTGGTGGTGCCGCCGCTGCCGCACACCACGCTCCGTGAAACCTTCGGGCTTCCCCGTCCCGCAAACCGCTTCGCCGCGGCCTGACCGACGCCCGCCACAAGAGCCAACGGCCATCAGCCAGATTCAGAGAGCAGAACCATGACCAACCATCACCGCATCGCAGGCAACGGGCAGATCCAGTTCGGTGTCTTTTTCCAAGGGGTAAACCACACCACCGTTTGGAAGGACGCACACAGCGGCTCGCAAACGGACTTCGAGTCGTTCCGCCGGGTAGCCCAAACCGCTGAACGCGGACTCTTCTCCGCCTTCTTCCTCGGTGAAGGGCTGCGCCTCAGGGAGCACCTCGGGAAGATCCACGACCTCGATGTCGTCGGCCGTCCCGACGCGCAGACCGCCCTCGCCGCGCTCGCAGCCATCACCACCAACATCGGTTTGGTGGCAACGCAGAACACTACATACAACGATCCCGCGGACCTTGCCCACCGCTTGGCCAGCCTGGACCTGCTGTCCGGCGGCCGTGCGGCATGGAACATCGTCACCACGGACAACGCCTGGACCGGTGCCAATTTCAGGCGGGGCGGGTTCCTCAAGCACGAGGACCGCTATGTCCGGGCCGAGGCGTTCGTCCAGACAGCGAAGGCCATCTGGGATTCCTGGGCTGACGGCGCAATCGCCGGGTCCCGGAATGATCCACGCTGGCTCCGCGAGGACGCCATCAACGCGGTCAAGCGCCAGGATGAGAGTTTCGACGTCGAAGTCACCGGCAGGTTGCCGCGCTCCAGCCAGCAGCATCCCGTCCTGTTCCAGGCCGGCGACTCGCCGGACGGCCGGGACTTCGCCGTCAGGAATGCCGATGTGATCTTCTCGGCACATCCGGAACTGGAAGACGCCAAGAAATTCCGGGACGACATCGTGGCCCGTACCCTCAAGGCCGGCCGCCCCGCGGATGACGTGAAGATCTTCCCTGGACAGGAGTTCATCCTGGGTGCCACGCCTGCAGAAGCGGAAGAAAAGCACCAGTGGGTCCGCTCGCTGCAGGTGGGTCCGGAGACGGCCATCGCCTACCTTGAACAGTTCTGGGGACGGACCCTCACCGAATACGACCCCGATGGTCCTTTGCCGGACATCGACCCCGTTGTGGACGTCACCAACCCCACCCGCGGCAACGCCTTCCATGGGAAGAGCGCCAAGGACCTCGCGGCCCAGTGGCGTGCGGACGCCAAGGAAAACGGCCACTCGATCAGGCAGTTCGTGGCTGCACGTTCCCGGCTCAATGGCCGTGGCCTGGTGGGATCGTATGACGACATTGCGGACAAACTCGCCGAATATGCCCATGCCGGTGCCGTTGATGGTTTCAACATCACCCCGTGGATCGTCCCGGGCGGACTGGACGACATCGTCAACGAGCTGGTTCCCCGCCTGCAGGACCGCGGCGTCTACCGCACCGAATACGAAGGCACCAACCTCCGCGAGAACCTGGGCCTCCGTGCCCCGCTGACCCGCCGAGGATCACTCACCAGCACCCAACTCACTGAAAGCGAAGAAGTCGCATGAGCGTCCCCAACCGTCCCGCAACCCGCACGCTGCGGAAACCTGCCGCCGTCGTCGCCGTCCTGGGAGCCGTTGCGCTCCTCGCCTCAGCTTGCGCTGGAGGGGCCGACGCCGGCACGCAGCAAAGTGCCGACGCCACACCTGTGTCGGGTGGGAACCTGAACTTCGCGGTGTCGGTGGACCGTGGTTGCATCGACCCGCAGCAGGTGGGCAATAACGATGCCATCGCCATTGCCCGCCAAACGGTGGCGTCGCTGACGTCGCAGGACCCAAAGACCGGCGACATTGTCCCGTGGCTTGCCGAGAAGTTCGAAACCAACGCGAACGCCACCAGCTTTACGTTCACGCTCCGCAGCGGTGCAACGTTCGCGGACGGAACAGCGATTGACGCTCAATCCGTGAAGACCAACTTCGAGGCGATCAAGGCACTCGGTGCCAAGGCCACGCTGGGCTCCACCTACCTGAGTGACGTCAGCGCGATCACCGTGAAGGATCCGCAAACAGTGGTGGTGGACTTCTCCAAGCCGAACGCGCAGTTCCTCCAGGCAACGTCCACGTTCACACTCGGCCTGTTGTCCCCGGCCTCTGCAACTCTTTCCGAAGCTGACCGTTGCGCCGGGAAGTTCTCCGGCTCCGGCCCGTTCAGCGTGAAGAGCTACACCGTAGACAAGGAAGCTGCCTTGGAACGCAGGGCCGGTTACAACTGGCCCGCCGCCACCAACAGCAACAAGGGCGAGGCCTACCTGGACACTGTCACCTTCAAGATCATTCCGGAGGCGGGTAACCGTACAGGCAGCCTGCAGTCCGGCCAGATCGACGCCACGGCGGCAATTTCCGCCGCTGACATCAGCCTGTTCAACGGCAACGGTTTCTGGAATGAGACGCGCGCCAACCCGGGTGTCGTCTACAACCTGTACGCCAACCAGTCCAACCCGAAGCTCAAGGAAACCGCCGTCCGCCAGGCCATCTCCAAGGCCATCAACCGTGAGGAAATTACCAAGACCCTGCTGACCGAAGCGGACCAACCTGCCAAGGGCGTTCTCTCCCACACCACTCCGTACTTCAAGGACTACAGCG
This sequence comes from Paenarthrobacter nitroguajacolicus, assembly GCF_031455195.1. GTDB lineage: Bacteria > Actinomycetota > Actinomycetes > Actinomycetales > Micrococcaceae > Arthrobacter > Arthrobacter nitroguajacolicus_D. Next base: position 330,262 of record NZ_JAVDSH010000005.1, read on the forward strand.
AGCTTCTGAAGCACGATCCCGACGGCGCCAAGAAGCTGCTGGACGATGCCGGCTGGAAGGTTGGCGCGGACGGGGTCCGCGAAAAGAACGGCGAGAAGCTGTCCTTCAAGGTCACCTACTGGCAGTCGCCCAAGGAAGTACTGGAACTCGTGCAGCAGCAGCTCAAAGTGATCGGCGTGGACCTGCAGTTGAAGTTCACCACCATCGCGGACGTGACGGCTGCCCAGGCTGACAAGACCTATGACTTCTCCTACGGCAACCTGACCCGAAGCGACCCGGACGTCCTCCGCACCGTCTTCGCCTCCACCACAGCCCGTGGCGGTAGCAACCTCCGCGAGAAGCTGCCCGTGGACGATGTCCTGGGCGAGCAGGCCGCGGCGCTGGACAAGGACGCACGCCAGAAACTGGTGGACGAAGCACAGGAAATCCTGATCAAGGACGCCCACTCCATCCCGCTGTATGAGCTGTCCACTACCATTGCCGCCAGCGACAAAGTCAAGGGCCTCACGTTCGAAGCTTCCAGCCGCCTGGACTTCTACGACGCCTGGCTGAGCAAGTAGGAATCCCATGATCCGCTACATCGGCCAACGACTCCTGCAGGGCGCCTTCGTCCTGTGGGCCGCCTACACCGTGTCCTTCCTGATCCTGTACCTGCTGCCCGGCGACGCCGTGAGCATCATGGCCAGCGGGGACGAACAGAACGCGGTGGATCCGGCACTCGTGGAGAAGCTGCGGGCGGAGTATGGCCTGGACAGGCCTCTTTACGAGCAATACATCATTGCCCTGTTCAAGGCGCTCCAGCTGGATTTCGGGTTGTCCATCAAGAATGGCGTTCCGGCCACCCAAACGGTGGCGGAAGTCCTGCCTGAGACCATCAAGTTGGCCGTAGCGGGCTTCGCCCTGGCAGTGCTTCTTGGCAGTGCCTTGGCAGTGGTTGCGGCTTTCAGCCGCAACCGCTGGATCCGCCAGGCATTCTCCTCCCTGCCACCCCTGGGTATCGCCGTGCCGACCTTCTGGATCGGGCTCCTGCTGCTCCAGTTCTTCTCGTTCAGGTTGCGGTTGTTTCCGGCGATAGGGAACGACGGCGGCCAGAGCCTCGTGCTTCCCGCCTTGACTCTGGCGATACCCACGTCAGCCGTGATCGCCCAGCTGCTGACGCGCAGCTTGCGCCAAACCTTGGGCGAGCCGTACATCGAACAGATCCGGGCAAAAGGCGGCAGCGAAGCGCTGATCAACTTTGGCCATGCCCTCCGGAACGCAGCCATCCCCACGCTCACCATGCTCGGAATCCTGGTGGGAAACCTACTGGCTGGTGCAGTGGTGAGCGAAACAGTGTTCTCCCGTGCAGGCATCGGGCGGCTCACTGTCACGGCTGTCAACAGCAGGGACATCCCGGTGGTGCAGACGCTGGTAGTGCTGGCCGCTGCCACCTTCGTGATCACCAGCTTGATCGTTGACCTGATCTATCCGCTCGTGGACCCGCGCATCAACACCGCGCGGGCCAAGGCCTAGGAGGACCATCATGACGCAGCAACTTGTGAGGGAGACACGGCCTCTGGGGGACTCCGCACCGGGGCATCCGCTCGCGGGCTCCGTCATCCCGGAGCCGGGACCGCCTGCCAGGCCCCGGGCTTCCACTTCCGGCTGGGCTGCCAAGGGCCGCACGTTCCTGGCCAGGCCGGGGCTGGTGCTGTCCGTCGCAGTGCTGGTGCTGGTGATCCTTTGGGCGTTGATTCCCACGGCTTTCACGCACTGGCCGCCGGATACTGGAGTCCCCTCTGACCGGCTCAAGCCGCCATCCGCCGATCACTGGTTCGGCACCGACAGCCTTGGACGCGACCTGTTCTCCCGGGTGGTCCACGGCTCGGCGACGTCCTTGGCTGCTACGGCCGTGGCGGTAGCTGTCGGCTTGGTTGCGGGATCCGCCTTGGGTTTGCTGGCCGGCTCCACCAGGGGGTGGGTGGATGACGCCATCATGCGTGTCATGGACGTGCTGTTGGCCATCCCCAGCCTGCTGCTTTCGCTGGCACTCATCACAGTGCTGGGCTTCGGGACCATCAACATCGCCATCGCGGTCGGTATTGCCAGCGTGGCCAACTTCGCCCGGATCATGCGGGCTGAAACCCTCCGAGTGAGCACCGCTGTGTACGTGGAAGCCGCGAGGTCCTCAGGTGTCCGGTGGCATTCCATCCTGCTTCGACATGTCCTCCCCGACGCTGCCGGCCCTGTTCTGGCGCTGTCCGCGCTGGAGTTCGGCATGGCCGTCCTGTCCATCTCTTCCCTGAGCTTCCTTGGCTTCGGAGCTCCGCCGCCTGCCGCCGAATGGGGTTCGCTCGTGGCCGGAGGCCGCGACTACCTCGTGGCCGCATGGTGGCTGGTGACGTTGCCGGGCGTGGTGATTGCCGCCGTCGTGCTGTCCACCAACCGAATTTCGCATGCTTTCCAAAACTCTGAAAGGAACCGGGCATGAGCTCCGCACTGCTGACGGTTGAGAACCTCCGCATCGACTATCTGGTGGACGGGTCACCCCGGACAGCCGTGGCCGGTGTCAGCTTCGAGGTCAACGCCGGGGAAGTGGTGGCCATTGTGGGGGAGTCCGGTTCCGGGAAGACCACCACGGCGCAGTCCATTATCAACCTGCTCCCCGGCAATGCCCGGGTTTCCGCCGGCACAGTGAGCTTCGACGGCACCGACCTGACGAAGCTGACGCGCAAGGAATGGCAGGGCGTCCGAGGCAAGGAAATCGGGCTGATCCCGCAGGACCCCACGGCATCGTTGGATCCGCTGCAACGTGTAGGCGACCAAGTTGCAGAGGCGCTCACCATCCACCGGATCCAACCCAGGAAGGCTGCACGCCACAGTGCCGTGCGGCTCCTTGAGGAGTCCGGAATCCGTGATGCCCCGACCCGCGCACGTCAATTTCCGCACCAGTTCTCCGGTGGCATGCGGCAGCGTGTGCTCATTGCCACAGCGTTTGCTGCGCGGCCGAAGCTGGTCATCGCCGATGAACCCACCAGCGCCCTCGACGTCACGGTCCAGCGGCAGATCCTGGACAACATCGCAGCCCTTACTGCCGAGCGGGGGACGGCCGTACTGCTCATCACGCACGACCTTGGCGTCGCTGCCGATCGTGCCGACCGGATCATCGTGATGCGCGGCGGCGAGATTGTGGAGGAAGGGTCCGCCGCCGCTGTCCTGGGGAGTCCGCAGCACAGCTACACCCGGCAACTCATCGCGGCGGCACCGGGACTCAACCCCCGGCGGTTGCGGCCTTCGGTTTCGGTTCCGGACCCAGGCGCGCCGCCGGGCGGCGGCGCAGTGCCCGACTCGCCGCTGGTGGAGGCGAAGTCCCTCCGGAAAGTGTTCAGCCTGCCGCGGACCGCCGGTGGCGCCAGGACCTTGACAGCCGTCGACGATGTCTCCCTGGACATTCGCCGCGGCGAGACCTTGGCGCTGGTGGGGGAGTCAGGCTCGGGAAAGAGCACCGTGGCCCGTTTGTTGCTGCGTTTGGACAAGCCGACCTCCGGTTCCGTGGAGTTCGACGGCGTGGACCTGGCCAGCGCGAAGGGGGAGAAGCTGCGCCAACTGCGGCGCCGGTTCCAAGTGGTGTTCCAAAGTCCTTACGCATCCCTGGACCCACGTTTCACTGTGGAGGACATCATTGCCGAGCCGCTCCGGGCTTTCGCGGAGGGATCTACCCTTGACCGGAAACGCCGGGTGGAGGCCTTGTTGGACGAGGTTCACCTCCCTGCGGACTATGCGGGACGTCGTCCGGCCGAACTCTCCGGAGGGCAGCGGCAACGCGTCGCGATTGCCCGTGCCTTGGCGCTGAAGCCGGAGCTGGTGGTGCTCGACGAAGCAGTGTCCGCTTTGGACGTTTCCGTGCAGGCACAGATCCTCACGCTACTGGCGGAACTGCAGGTCCAGGAGGCTTTGAGCTACCTGTTCATTTCCCACGACCTTGCCGTGGTGCAACAGATCTCGGACCGGGTGGCCGTCATGCAGGCAGGCAAGCTCGTGGAGATGGGAGGTGCCATCGACGTGCTGGAGAACCCCGCTGAGGACTACACCCGCCAGCTCGTCTCGGCGATTCCCGGGCGGGTTCCGGCGCTCGGGTGACGCACAAGCGTGAACATTTTCTCACGTTGCCTCACAGTCATTTCCTGTCAAACCCTTGACCCGGCCGTTGAGGCGCTGGTAAACCTTGTGGGCGGAAAGCGTTTTCTCGCACAACCCACTATCGGCGCCTGAGCAGGCCGGCGTTGCCTGCAGTGTGAGTGAAACGTTCCAAAAAGTGCGTGCAGACCCACTGCCGCCCATCAAAGGAGATGTTCTTTGGCCTACCCCTCGAAATGTTCCTACCGCCCCTCCCGTGGCCGTGCGTGGAAAGCAGTCCCGCTCGCGGCCTCCGCTTCACTCGCTGCCGCGGCCATCGCGCTGACGGGTGTCCCACTCGCCCAAGCAGCCCCCGTCCACCTCCCGCAGGCAGCGCAAGCCGGCCTTCCCGGCGTCGTGCCTGCCGCGAAAGACGCAGCACCGCTGAAGCGCCAAGTGGAAAACCTGGACCGGGCGCCGGTTGCAGTCCTGACGGACCAGGGTGTCACCGTGAGTTGGCGCATGCTGGGCCTGGACAAGGACAGCATCGGCTTCCAGATCCTGCGCGATGGCGTTAACATCACTCCCGAGCCCATCCGCAACGCCACCCTGTTCGTGGACCCCGCAGGCACGGCACAGTCCAGCTATGTCATCAAGACCGTCGGAAACGGACAGGGCCAGGACAAGCTGACCGAAGCCGTGACGCCAATGGCGAAGAACTACCTGGCCATCAAGCTGGACAAGCCAGCCGACGGAGTGACCCCGGACGGCAAGCCGTACACGTACTCGGCCAACGACGCGACCGTCGCGGACCTCGACGGCGACGGCAAATATGAGGTCATCCAGACGTGGTCGCCGTCCAACGCCAAGGACAACTCCCAGTCCGGCTACACGGGCAACGTGTACGTGGACGCCTACAAACTGGACGGCACCAAGCTGTGGCGCATCGATTTGGGGCGCAACATCCGTGCCGGTGCGCACTACACGCAGGTTCTGGCCTACGACTTCGACGGCGACGGCAAAGCCGAAGTGGCCTTCAAGACGGCCGACGGCACCAAGGATGCGGCCGGCACCGTGATTGGAAACGCCGACGCCGACTTCCGCAACACCGCCGGTTACGTCCTGTCCGGTCCCGAATTCCTTACCGTCTTCAAGGGGGAAGCCGGCACCATCATGGACACCGTGGCCTACGAGCCCGAGCGCGGCACGGTAGCCAGCTGGGGCGACAACTACGGCAACCGGGTGGACCGCTTCCTGGCTGGAGTGGCGTACCTCGACGGGGAACACCCTTCCATGATGTTCAGCCGTGGCTACTACACCCGCACTGTCCTGGTCACCTATGACCTCGTCAATGGCAAGCTCCAGAAGCGCTGGACGTTCGACTCCAACCAGGCGGGCGATGAGTACAAGGGGCAGGGCAACCACAACCTGTCCGTAGCCGACGTAGACCAGGACGGCAAGGATGAGTTCGTCTTCGGTTCCATGACCATCGACGACAATGGCCAGCCGTTGTACAACACTAAGCTCGGTCATGGCGATGCTATACATACGGGCGATCTTGATCCGTCCAGGCCGGGACTGGAAACGTTCGCCGTCCACGAGAGCATGAGCCAGAGCGGCAACCGCGGGGCGACCTTCCGCGATGCCGCCACCGGTGAGGTCCTGTGGAGCATTCCGGCCATCAAGGACACGGGCCGCGGCGCTGCCGGCGATATTGATCCGCGGTATGAAGGCGCGGAAGGCTGGGCCGTGGGCGGTTCCGCCGCTTGGGACTCGCCGGTGGGCCAGCTCATGTCCGCCAAGGGTGAGCTGATCGCCGAAAAGATCCCGGCCGCCAACTTCCTGGCCTGGTGGGATGGCGACCTGCTGCGTGAGATCGTGGACCACGATTACGACGCCACCGTGTCCCGCGGCGTTCCCACCATTTCCAAGTGGAACTGGGAAACGGAAACCAGTGACCGGCTCCTGACCGCTGAGGGTGCCCGCAGCAACAACACCACCAAGGGAAACCCGTCCATCCAGGCTGACATCCTGGGCGACTGGCGCGAAGAGATCGCGTGGCCGTCCACGGACAGCTCCGAGCTGCGGATCTACACCACCACGGCTCCCACCGACGTCCGCCTCCGGACGCTGATGCACGATACCGTCTACCGCACAGCTGTGGCACGGGAGAACGTGGCCTACAACCAGCCGCCACACCCGAGCTTCTTCATCGGTGAGGGCATGCAGGCTCCGGCGATGCCCGCCGTCGTCTACACCGGCAAGAAGTAGCCCAAACTACAAAGCCGCCCGGGTCGCGTTGATCCGGGCGGCTTTGTGGTCGGTTGGACTACCGCTGTCCCGGCAGGCCGCCCATGGGTGGGATGAAGCCTTCGCCTCGTCCATCGCCGTCGCCACGTTCCGCGGCGCTGCGGGTATCGCTTTCCGCGGTTCCGTCCGAGTCGCCGTCGTCGTCGGCCAACCCGTTCGTCTGGTCGAAGGGATGGGTGACGGGATCTACGATCGGCGTCGTGTCCGTTGCGCTGGTGTCAGGCTCGACGGCGGTGCCCGCGGTTCCGGCGCCGGTCGCCGGAGTCGGGGTCCCGGTCGCCGGAGCGGCCGTAGTGGTCCCGGCAGTAGACGCGGTTTCCGGTGCCTGCTTTTCGATGTACTCCTTGAACTTCTTCAAGTCTGACTCAGCCTGCCTCTCAACAACGTGCAACTTGTCCCCAAGGAATTCCAGGACGCCGTGGGGTTCGTATTCCAACGACAGGTGCAGGGACGTCTGGCTGGGCCCGGCTTCCTTGAACTCCACCCACCCTGCGTTCTTGACGCCCTCGACGGCGGCCCATGCCACGGCCCGGTTGACATCCTGCTGGACGATCTTTGCTTCCCATTTGCGGTGGACGCCCGCGATTTCGGCGACCCATTCCAGGCGGTCATCGCCAAGCCGCGTCACCCGTTCGACTCCGCCCATGAAATGCGGGAATTCTTCGAACTGGGTCCACTGCCTGTAGGCCGTACTGATCGGAACGTTGACCATGATTGTCTTGTTCACTTTCGTGGTCATGTCTTCCTCCTTGACTCGATATTGATCAGCATACTTACATTATCGGGCTTTTTGGAGGGTAAAGACAGGCCCTGGTGACGCAGGAACTAGGAGATCTCGCGGCCGTTCTGGATGAGGTGTTCCAGATGCTCGGCGATGTCGGCAAGCACGGAAATATCTGCCACCGGATCCGCATCCAGGATCAGCATGTCCGCGTCCGCGCCAGGTGCGATCACGCCAAGTTCACCTTCGCGCTCAAGCAGCAGGGCCGCCGTCGTGGTTGCAGAACGGATGGCATCAATGGCCGGCTGGACCTTGCCCAGCAGTCTGAACTGTTCATTCTGGTGGCGGTGCATGCCACCCAGGAGGTCGGAACCGAAGGCCATTTTCACGCCGGCCTCGTGGGCGCGGGCGATTGCCTCGAGGCCGCTGGTGAGCACCGAGTCCACCTTGGCCCACATTTCTTCCGTGAGCCCAAACTCCTTGCCCTCTTCCTTGAGCGCCCAGTAGGTGACCAGGGTGGGAACCAGGAAGGCGTCCTTTTCGAGGAACAGCTTCAGGCTTTCGTCGTCCAGCAGGTTGCCGTGTTCGATCGAGCGGACACCAGCTTCCAGTGCGCGGTTGATGGCGCGTGCAGTGTAGGCGTGGGCGGCGACGTAGCGGTTTGCGGCCTGGGCTTCTTCCACTGCTGCACGCATTTCCTCCATGGAGTACTGGGTGGAGTCGATGCGGTCAGTAGGTGACGAGACCCCGCCGGATGCCATGATCTTGATGTGGTGGGCGCCCTTGCGGATCTCGTCCCTGGCGGCCGCGCGGACGGCATCCACGCCGTCGGCCACGCGACCTATTCCGCAGCAGCCGCGGCCGTTGGGGTCATGGTCTTCGCCGGGGAGGCGCATGTCGCCGTGGCCGCCGGTCTGGCTCAGCGCGTGGCCGCAGAAGTGGATCTTCGGACCCTCCAGGAGTCCTTCTTCCTGGGCCATCGCCAGGCCAAAGTCGGCACCTGAGAGGTCGCGGACAGTGGTGAAGCCGCGGCGGAGCATCTCGCCCATGATGCGGGCGGTTTGCGCATAGACATACGACGCCGGTGTGTAGGTGAGGGAGCGGAAGTCGGCGCTGGAAGCAACGACGTGGACGTGGGCATCAATCAGGCCGGGGATCAGGAACTTGCCGGTGCCATCGATGACCCGCGCACCTTCCGGAGCGTCGGCGTTCGGCCCGACGCTGCTGATCTTTCCGTCAACACTGACGACGTCGGCGGTGGAGTACGTGCCTGCGTCGACGTCCAGGACGCTGGCGTTTCGTATAACGAGGGGTGTGGTGCTCATGTTAAACGGTGTCCTTCGCAGGTGCTTCAGTGGATTCGGGGACTTTGACTTCAGTGGGGTGGGCTTCGAAGGCCTGTATAAGTTGTGCCTGGTTTGCGTTGACGAGGGCGACGGCGGTGTCCACGCTTTGCTGCGTGTACTTGCCTTCTGCGTCGAGGAGGGCAAGGACGCCCACCACGTTGCTGTCCGGATCGAGGACGGGCACATTGATCACGGCCCCGCAGCCGAGTTGTTGGATGAGCCCGGAGTCGGCAAAGACTTCCTTCAGCGCGTCCAGGTCTGCCGCGAGGAACGGCTTCTTGTCCTCGATGACGGTTCCGAGCCACCCGGGGGAGATCTCAACTGTCTTTTCGCCGCCCACCGGATACTCTGCGGGGTGGCTTGTGAAGAGGCGCTTCAGGCTGGAGCGCTGGGGGATCCATTGAAGGGCGGTAAAAAGGACGACGCCTGGGTCCTGCTGCAGCGCATCGAAGGCCTGCTGGAAAGTAGTGTCCGATTCCATGAAGCTCATTTGGTGACCGTTCCTGCGTGGTTGTCTGGCGCTGCGTCATGCTCGGCGCGGGCGTTGATGTCCTCCAAGGACTTACCGGCCGTGGAAGCTCCGAAGATCACGACGCCCAGGACGCCGATGGTCAGGACCACCGTGGTCATGGTGAACACGCCGCCGAAGCCGAGTGAGGCTGCGAAAATGCCGATGATGGATGGTGCCAGGATGCTGCCGATGCGGCCAACGGCACTGGCCAGGCCAACGCCCGTAGCGCGCATCCAGGTGGGGAAGAGCTCCGGGGTGTAGGCGTAGACGCCGGCGTAGGTGCCGTTGAGGAAGAAGGACAGTGTTGCGGCGGCCAGCAGGATCATGCCGGAATCGTTGGACTGGCTTAGCCAGAAGGCGCTGATGGCCGATCCCGCCAAGTAGAGGGCGATGGTGTTCTTGCGGTCGATCCGGTCGCACAACCAGGCGGCGGAGAAGTACCCGGGGATCTGTGCAAGGTAGATCAGGATCGAGAACTCGAAGCTCTTGGTGACCGTGATGCCGCGGCCGACCAGCAGGGTGGGGATCCAGGAGAAGAAGCCGTAGTAGGAGAACGTAATCACGAACCAGATCAGCCAGATCACCGCTGTCCGGCGACGCATCGCCTTGGACCACATGAACTTCAGGGCATTCCAGACGCTGATTTTCTGCTCGTGCTTGGTGATCTCTTCAGTACCGGGTTCCAGGGGCGCGAGTTCCTTGCCGGTGGCTTTCACAACGCTCTGCTCGAAGCGTTCCACTACCGCCGTCGCCTCCGCGACGCGCCCCCGGCTGATCAGGAAGCGGGGTGATTCGGGCAGTCCCCGGCGCCACCAGAGCAGGAGGAGGATGGGGATTGCCGTAATGACCTGGGCCCAGCGCCAGCCGTCCTCGCCCATGGGAACCACGAACCGGCCAATCAATGCTGCGGCGACAAAGCCGAAGGAGAAGAATCCGGCAAGGGTTCCAATGAACCAGCCGCGGCGCTTTGGGGGAATGAACTCTGACAGGAACGGCGCGATGATCACGCTTTCCGCGCCTGCGCCCAGTCCTGCAAAGATCCGTGCAATCAGGAAGATCTCGAAGTTCGGGGCCATCGCCGCGATGATCGACATGAGGCAGTAGAACGCGAGAGCCCACAGCATGACCTTCTTGCGGCCGAAGCGGTCGCCCATCCAGCCGGACAGGATCGCGCCGAAGAAGAAGCCGAAGGGGGCTGCCGAACCTACCAGTCCGAGGCTGGCGGTGCTGAGGCCCCACAGTTCCTGGATGCGCGGGAGCAGGAAAGCAACCACTGCCCCGTCCATGCCGTCGAACGAGTAGCCGAGGCCTCCGATGAGGAGAAGCTTGTAGTGTGGTCGACTGAGAGCCAGACGATCCAGGCGTGCTGTGAGAGACATGGTGATTCCTGCCAAAGTGGGCCAAGTTGTACATTTTTAGGAATATGCACGGATCTGTGCAGAAGTGATGTATCGAAGTTACGGCCAAAGTGTGAGGTAGGTCAATAGGTGGAAGAAGATTTCGACTCGTCAACGTTGACCGAGTGGCTCGACAGCCGTGTCCAAGGACGGAAGCTCGCGGCGCGCCAAATGCAGGTCATCGGCATCCTCCGATCCCAGCCCCGGCTTGCGTCCTATGGCTCCGTCAGTGACATTGCCGCAGTGGCCGCTTCAAACGCCTCCACCGTGACAAGGACCGCGCAAACACTGGGATTCAAGGGGTGGGCTGACTTCCAGTTCGAGCTCAGGTCACGCTTCCTGGCATCCCTGAGCGCGGTGGAGGTTGCGGCCGAACACAACGGCCACATCAGTAGTCCTGCACAGGCTGCGGTATCCACTGACCGGGCGAATCTGGCGCATTTCGAGCGCACATTGGACGCCCACACTCTCCATAATATTGCGGAGGCGATCGCGGGTGCACGGCAAACTTACATCGTTGCCGCCGGTAGTTACGCGATCCCCGGCAAGGCCCTGGAGCACAACGCGATCATTGCCGGCTACAACGTCCGGCTCCTGGACGCCGACGTCGCCGCACTCACCAATGCCATTGCACGGCTCGGTGCAGAGGACCTGGTGATCGCCATCAGCCTTTGGCGGGTTTATGACAGCACCATGCGGGCCGTCGACATCGCCCACAACCTGGGCACGCCCATCGTGTCCATCACGGACAGCGCCGGATCGCCCGTGGCCGTGCATGCCGACCACAGGATCGTGGTGCCCACTGAGGGCGCCGGGTTCTTCCCATCGTTGACAGGTGCGGTGGCTGCGGTCCAGGCGATCGCCGTCGAGCTTGCCTCTTTGGACCGGGAACGCTCCAACCAGAACATCGCTGCTTCGGAGCGGACCTGGGACCAGATGCGGATCATGCATCCGCGCTCCAGTTCCTAGGCCCGCCTCCCGAAGCAGCATGACTTTACGACGCCGGGACCTCTTGCGGCGTATCGGCCGCCGCCGGCAGATGCTGACCAACCAGGGCCAGGTTCTGAATGACGGCCAGGCCGAACTGGGCGGTGTCGTTGGTGGAGACGGTGGGAGCCTCATCGACCGGCTGAAGCACGTGCGGCGGCCGGATCTTCTTCAGGGTGAAAGCTTCTGCGTGGTTGAGGTTCTCTCCGCCCTCGGCAAAGCTCTCCCAGGCCAATTCCGCCAATTCCGGGGAGCCCAGCTTGGCCGCAGCGTAGGCCGCGAGCCTGCTGTGCGCCTGCGTGAGGTAGATGCCGGCGAGGGGCTGGCCCACCTCCGCGATCTGCTCTTCCGGAGTGGCCAGGAACAGCCGGCAATACTGCATCCAGGCTTCCTCGAAGTCCTTGTCCGGCACCAGGCCGATAAGTTCGCTGCAGATTTCCACCAAACCGAACACGGCACTCAGGTGCGAGACGCTGATGACTTCCCGGCCGGCGTCGAACCTTCCCGCATCAAGGTCATAGAGCGCCTCGCCCGTCAGGAAGCCGTACTTCAGTGCGCCGATATCGGCCATGGTTCCCAGCAGGCGATCACGGGAGCGCGGGTTCCCCGTGCGTTCCCAATCCGTGAGCCACGTGGCGGCCAGCGAACCCCAATCCGTCCCCAGCCCCACGCCCAGGGCGCCGCGGTCAGGGCGGTACGTATCGGCGTCGGGCCTTACTTTGCGGACAGGGTCCAGCCCCAGGAAGTTCTGGTCGCTGTCCACCAGTTCGGTGAGGAGGTCGCCGGTGCGTTCGTCGGCGGTCAGGTAGTAGTAGAAGCGCCGGTAGGCCGGGGTGCTGATGCGCAGCTGCTTGGCGCTGCAACCCCAGTGCTGGACGTTGTGCCGCGATCCCAGGCCACGCCAGGGGCCAAGGTGGTAGACATCCACCTCGCCGGTGTGGCGGGTCATGGCCTCGGCGTAGCGGAAGACGTCTGCGCGGCCCGTGCGGAGGTACATGTACCAAAGCCAGAGGTCGGGTGAGAGCTCGGAGTTGTCCCACGCATAGCCGCCCACGTCGTAGCGCCAGACGTGCCTGTCGGCGTCGTAGGTGTGCATGACGTCGCCGTAGTTCCAGAACCCGTACCAGCGGCGCTGCTCCGTCTGGCCCTGGTAGAAATCGAACAGGAAGTCCAGCTTGTCTTCGAGCTCCGCCCGTGCCTGCGTGCTGCGGTCCATGGGAGCCCAATCGCCAAAGACGCCGGCTTTGTGAAGGTACTCCGGTGAGGGCTGCAGTAGTGGGGGAGCGGACGCAGCCTGGGCGTCGGCGGCGAGGCTCTCCGTGGACGGCGTGGCGTCGTAAGCGAACAGCGTCAGCTCGTGCGTCCGGGCGATCCCCGTCGGATTGCCGAATCCGGGTTCGTAATCCTCGTACGTGATTTCAAGGCCCTCAAGCTGGTCCTCGAACGTGTCCTGGCCCAGGCCGTCGTGGTAGAAGCGGAGGTCCATGGGCTGGGCTTCAGGGGAGTAGAGCCATGCGGTCATGGTCGCTTCTGTGGTGGCTGCTCCACGGATATCCAGCTGCCCCGGGTGGGACTGCCAAAAGTTCCTCACTCCGATGCCGAAACCGCCGCGTAGATCGCTCAGCGAACAGAAACCAGCTGACCGGGTTCCGCCGGAAATGCCCACCCATCCGTGGCCGGGCGCCGTCCGTTTGCGCAGCTCGAAGCCGTCAGCAGACAGTTGGGTGAGGGTGTAGTCGTTCCAACGCGGGATGAGGTGGAGGCGCTCGGAGACAAGTGGGCTCCACCCGGTGAGCGGCGGGGTGGCCTGACCGGCAACCTGCGCCGCACGCACCGCCTCGCCCGGATCCCGCCGCAGACCAGTCACGCCGCGGACTGCTTCCACGAGGAATCCGCCGTCAGCACCGGCAATCCGGACATGGCGGTTATGGAGTTCGCTCTGCAGAGGCACGGTGAACTCCACGCCCAGCCCTGCCAGGAAGTCCTCCTCCGCGTCGCCGTCCCAGATGAACGAGTGCACCATCCTGACGCTACGGGCGCCTGCGTAGAAGTAGAAACGAGCGGTGAAGGGGAGCCATTCTTTGCTGCCTTCCTTGGCGCGGTGTTGCCCTTCGATGCGGGCTACTGCCCGAACTGGACCGCGCTGTTCCACCGTCACACTTGAGACGCAGCTGGCGTAGGCCTCGCGCGTAGTGCTGCCCGGACCTTCTTGCAGGCCGTTCTGCAGGAGACTCACCAGCCGCGCATCCGTCGCTACGGCATTTCCGCCGCGACGGAGCTCGCTGAACAGTGTTTCGCCTCGTCTGGGGATGACCATTTCGAGCGTACCCGTGGAGATAGTGACGGAGTCTGCGCTCTCGGTGACCGTCACCTCCGGTGAAGGTTCGACGCCGGCTGCCGGGCCGGCGTCGTGCGTTGACGTTGGGTTGGGTGTGCCCGTTGGCCTGGTGGAGACGCTGTATGCGGGCGCGGGGTTTTCCGTTGCGCCCAAGGCGATGCCCGCCCACTTGAGGGAGCCGTCCGGCCAGGTGGCGAGTGGCCATGTCTGGGCGTTGACGGTGCTGCCGCTTGAGTCGCGTACCTCGAGGCATTCCGTGTCCGCGACGGTGCCGCGCGGGAATGGCATGCCCCAGGTCGTGCCGCCGCTGAGCCCGGCAGGAGGTTCGCCATCGATCCACCTGAGCGGGGTGTGCTGAGTCATGATCATTCCACCTAAAGGGTTGGGAAAACGCTTTCTTTGAGACGTTTCAATAACCTACCTGCGTACGCGCTGAGTCGCAAGGGCTGGCCGGGTTATGGCCGTCGGTGGGATGCATCCGCCCCCCAGCCCGCTGGCACCACCCACGTCCGGGCGCCGCTGACGTCCGGGCGTCGCCCACGAAATTTGGGTGGCATAGGTGATCCTGCCGCCGTCGTCGGCGTATGGTTTAAGTCCCGGCCGCCTCTCGAAACGGACCAGTGTCATGGCGCGACTGATCATCATGGGCCCTCCTGGTTCCGGTAAAGGCACACAGGCGGAGCACATCGCCGGCCACTTCCGGATCCCAGCCATTTCCACTGGAGACTTGTTCCGCACCCACGTTCGCCAAAAGACGGAGTTGGGGGCCGAGGCCAGTGCGTACATGGATCACGGCGAGTTCGTGCCGGACCATGTCACCACTGCCATGCTGAGGCAACGACTGGACGAAGGTGACGCCGAAGAGGGGTTCCTCCTGGACGGCTACCCGCGAACGGTCATCCAGGTTGCTGCCCTGGACGAGATGCTCACCGATCGGGGGCAGGCGCTTGACGCAGCCCTCGCGTTGACGGCCGCGGACCATGAGCTGCTGGCCCGGATGCTCCGCCGCGCCCAGGAGCAAGGGCGAAGCGATGACACCGAGTCCGTCATTCAGCGCCGATTGGAGCTCTACAGTGACCAGACCCAGCCGGTCCTGGCTGCGTACTTAAATCGTGGAATTTTGTTGACTGTGAACGGATCCGGTGAGAGGGAAGCGATCACCAAGGACGCGATAGCCGCCATCGAAAGGGCCTTGGCGGGTAAGGCCGTAGGGGCTTAGCTCCCTGTCGCAGCTGGAAGTTCCGCGCCCAGAGTCCGCAGATACGCTGCGAATCCCTCGGGTGCCCGGGCATGGGTCCGGCCGGAGGTGAGAACCCTGATGGAGTCCGTAGCAATCACCCTGAATCCTTGGTGACGGGTACGCTCCACCAGGCGCCTGTCCTCATGGGCCCTGAGGTGGGGGAAACCCCCCGCGGCCAGGTACGCCGAGGCCCGGATCCCCAGGTTGGCGCCGTAGATGTGCTGGTGGTTTTCGCGAAAGGGGTGGAGTTCCAGCCACCGGCTGAGCACCGCCGGGTCCAGATCATAGGCATCCGGTTCCACTGACCCCAGAACCACGTCCGCGCCAGCGTTGGCCAAGCCGAGCTGGCGCACCAGCCAGTTCGGGGGAACAACCGAGTCGGCGTCCGTGTTGGCGAGCCACAAGCTCCCTGTGGCTTCCGCCGGATGCGAAAGCAGGGCCGTCCGAATACCCTGGTCCCGGCAAGCTCCCGCGCTCCGCAGTTGCACGGCGACGGAAGCAAAACGTGGGTCGGCGGCGACACGGGCGGCGGTGATCCCGGCCGAACCGTCAGTGCAACTGTCCAGAACCACGGTGACAGTGGCAGGCACACCCGGATGCTCCCGCTCCAGGGTGTCCAACGCTGTACCCAGTGCTGCCAGGGCCCTGCCGATGTGCTGCTCCTCGTCGTGGGCGGGCATGGTGACCGCAATGCGTTGGATCTGCTGCTCGGTGCCCCCGGTCATGTCGGGCCGTCACTGACCGCCGTGGCCGGAGCAACCAAGGTTTCCAGCACGAAGTCCTTCTCGCGGTAGACCCCCAAAGTTGGCCAGGCAAGCTGCTGCCGCGCCATCGAGTGAACGGTCTCCGCGTCCAGCTGCCAGCCGGAGATCGGATGACGCCAATGGCACAGGAGAAGCGTTCCGCCGGGTTTCATGGAGGACTCGATGTGCCCGAACACTCTCGTCAGCTCTTCCGGCGCCAAGTAATAGCCCATCTCGGAGAGCACCACCAGGTCAAAGGAGCCTTCCGGCCACTCATTGGGGATGGTGAGGTGACGGGCTTCGGCGGAGGGGTAGGTGGAAAGCCGCTCAGCTGCCCTTTTTGCCGCAATGCCACTGGCTTCAACACCGAGGAACGCCTTGCAGCGTTGGGCGAGTTCCTCGCTGAGTGTGCCAATGGAGCAACCGAGTTCCAACCCGGATTCGTACGATTCCTCCGGGAGGGCTGCCAAGGTCAGTGCGCGTTTTCGGCGCTCGTACCAGCTGGTGGTGTATGCCCAGGGATCGTCTCCCTTGGCGTGGACTTCATCAAAGATACGTTCAGCGTCGGCCGCGGTGTTGTTGCCTGCCTTTGACGGTTGCCAGGCGAAGGTTTCCCACGGCCTTTCGAAGTGCTCCAGGAAAGTCCCCGACAGGAGGGTCCCGTCGCCGGGTTGTTCCGATAACGGTTCAATCTGGGACGTGTGGGCGCCCATGGCTTTCGCCTTGCCCTCCTGCTCGTGGCTGGTCAATGGCACCCGCACCCAGGACTGCCATGTGGCGTCGTCGAGGCCAGCCCACAACCAGTACCAGATGGGGTATTCCAAGAGGCCGTGGCCGTCCTCTTCAGCAACCTTGGCTGCTGTTGCGCCAAGGGCATCGTGGTCGGTGTGGCCGTCCTCGCGGTACGGAGCAACGATGACGATCTTCTCCGGTGGTCGCCCAAGCGCCGAAATGGCGTCGCGTATCGCCTCAGCAATGCGGCCACTGTTGGCCGCCAACTGGCCGTCGGGCAACCCCAAAAACTTCCAGGTCGCGCTGGGAGCCAACCCGGACACACCCTTGTCGAACTCAGCGAGCCTCACGGCGGCAAGCTGTTCCGGCGTCGTCGTTGGGGACTCCGGGTGGGATGCTTCACCGGCCGTGCACAGCAGGAGTTCCACCGCAGCTCCGGACGAATGCAGTTTGGCCAGGAACCCACCCGCGCCCAAAGTTTCATCGTCGGGGTGCGCGGCCAGGACGACGAAAGCCATGTCCGCGAGTTCGTCCTGGCCCAAAGGGAGCTCGGGCAGCGCGGCGACGCCGCTGGCCAACCATTCCGATTCCGTCGTGCCCGTGTCCGTGTGCGAAAAAGCTACCACCGGCGGTCCCCTTTCAGCACCAGCGCCCCCAGTTGGGCGTCGTCCCGCATGGCGTGATGCTGGCGGACATAGAGGGACAAATCCGCCATCCGCTTGCCGTACTGTTCGTTGAACGCCAACGGCCCGGGGCCCAGGTTTTGCGTCACCAGGGTTTGGACGCGTTCGACGGCGGAGGCAACGGTTCCGCGGACGCGCAAGGCTTCGGGCCAGGGGCTTTCGCCCTCGTCGCCTGAATCTGCGAGGTCGCCGGCGTCGATGCGCTCAGCCGTTTGAGCCAAGTATCCGGTGACCGAGGCGATGATCCTGTCTACCTCGCCCAGGGAGGCGAGTGCGATCTGGTCCGGTTCACGGCCGTTGTCCGATGCCCTGGCAAGGGAGTTGCGGAAGTCCCTGGCCACAGCCACGGCGCCGCCCAGCCAGCAGGCGGCCACGCCCATGCCACCCCAGGCGAAGCCAGGGCGCTCGAAATACCAGCCCGCGCCGCCGACGGCTGCAGCTGGTACATGGTCGAAGTGCACCGTTCCGCTGGGGATTTCCTTGAGTCCGCGGCTGGTCCATTCGGGTGTTTCGGCTGTCACGCCGGAGTGCTTAAGGTCCACTGCGAAGGCGGCCCGGGTGTTGTCCCCAGCGACATGTGCGGTGACGACGGCCCCGTCCAGTTGCGCAGCGAGGGAACACCACGGCTTTGAGCCGCTGAGGACGTAACTACCGTCAGCTTCCTGCATGGCCTCGAGCTTCAGGCCCGGGCCCTCCGCCGCGAAAACGCCCCACGTTCCTTCAGGTTGGGGCTGCTCCGCCTGGGCCAGAATCCCGACGGCGTCAAGGTGCGGTTCGAGTACGCGCCCCGCCGCGACGTCCACAGCCGTGACCGAAGCCAGCAGCTCCCACAGTTTCGCTGTGTTGCCATCACCTGGTGTGGGAGCCGTCTGTCCGATTGCCTCCGCGATGGCCAGCAACGCCGGGACATCGCCCACTGCCGCGTGCACCTTTTCCAGGACGGGCTCCAGTGCTTGCAGCTGTACGGGCACGGAGCTGATGCGTACGGGCTGCACTTCTGTATCGCTCATAGGAACCAGCCTATTCTAAGGAACCTTAGTTTAGGTGCGCGCGGCAAGACGACGACGGCGGGAGGTGCCCGCAGTCGTTCGATTGCCACGCCGAACACCGATCACAGGAACCCTCCAACGATCCCCACCCCCGCAAAAGTTCCCCTTGGTCCCAAGATGAAGCGCATCTTCACAGCTTTTGTCATGCTTGTCACATCTTGTTGTCATTAACCGTGACAGGTTCCGTAGCTTGGAGGAGTCAGCACTACCGAGCCAAAGGAACACCATGCCGCAGTCCAACGAATCCGCCACAGTCCCCACCGATTCGCACAGCCCGCCAGGAAGGACCAAGCCCAGCTTCCTCAGCAACCTGGGCGCGGATCTGCCCGCGTCCCTTGTAGTCTTCCTCGTCGCCCTCCCGCTTTCCCTCGGTATCGCTGCGGCTTCAGGGGCTCCGATCATGGCCGGCCTTATCGCAGCAGCGGTCGGAGGAATAGTCGCCGGCAGTTTGGGTGGTTCGCCTCTGCAGGTGAGTGGCCCAGCCGCCGGGCTCACCGTCGTCGTCGCCGGCTTGGTAGCCGAGTTCGGCTGGCAGGTGACCTGCGCCATCACCGCTGCGGCCGGCGTCGTGCAGTTGCTGATGGGTGTCAGCCGCATCGGGCGGGCAGCGCTGGCAGTGTCGCCGGTAGTGGTCAAGGCCATGCTCGCGGGCATCGGGATCACCATCATCCTGCAGCAACTCCACGTGCTGCTGGGCGGCCAAGCCGCGGGTTCCGCCGTTGAGAACCTGGCGGGCCTCCCCGCAGCCATCACCAACGTCGAGCTGCATTCGGCGCTGCTGGGCCTGGCCGTCGTCGTGATTCTCCTGGCCTGGAAGTACTTTCCCGCGATGGTGCGGAAAGTTCCCGGACCGCTGGCCGCCGTCGTCGCCGTGACAGCGCTGTCAGTGGCGGTGGCGCCAAACGTTGAGCGGATCAGCTTCAGCGGTTCAATTCTGGACGCCGTCGCCCTGCCCAGCCTGCCCGACGGCAACTGGCGCGCCGCAGCGATGGCCGTCATTACCGTGGCGTTGATCGCCAGCATCGAATCGCTGCTGTCCGCCGTGGCCGTAGACAAAATGGGCGGCTCGCGGACCAACCTGAACCGCGAACTCGTCGGCCAAGGCTCCGCGAACATGGTTTCCGGCATGCTTGGCGGACTCCCGGTGACCGGCGTGATCGTCCGCAGCGCCACCAACGTCGAAGCCGGAGCCAAAAGCCGAACCTCGGCCATCCTGCACGGCGTCTGGGTCCTGGTCTTCTCCGTGCTGTTCGCCGGTCTTATCCAACTGATCCCCATGTCCGTGCTCGCAGGACTCCTGCTGGTCATCGGTGCCAAGCTCATCAAGGTAGCCGACATCCGCACCAGCCTCCGCACCGGCGACCTGCTGGTCTACGCAGTGACGTTGGTGTGCGTGGTGGTGCTGAACCTCCTCGAAGGTGTCCTCATCGGCTTGGCCCTCGCTGCTGTCTGTGTGCTGTGGCGGGTGCTCCGCGCTCAAATCCACGCGCACGCGCCCGCCGGTTCGGGGCTGCCGTGGCGGGTCACCATTGCCGGCTCGTGCAGCTTTTTCGCGCTCCCGCGGCTCAACCGCGTCCTGCATTCCGTGCCCGAAGGCCAGGACGCTGTGGTGGAACTCAACGCCGACTACCTCGACCACGCCTTCCGCGAAGCCCTGGTTGCCTGGCAGAAGCAGCAACGCAACACCGGCGCGTCCGTGACCCTCGAAGAGCACGGCACCACCGCTTTCACCGACGCCGAGGACAACACTCCCCAGCGCCAGGACCCCCGTGAATTTCCGCTGCCGCCGAAGACATCCTGGTTGCCGTCCGGTGACGACACAACAGCAGACGACGACGGTGGGCGGCTGCCGCTGCGGTCGATCCTCCTGGGCATCGACAAATACCATCGACGCCACGCGGACAAGGTCCGACCCCTGGTTCAGGACCTCACGGAAGGCCAGAATCCGGACACGCTGTTCGTGGCCTGCGTGGATTCCAGGGTCAATCCCAACCTGATCACCAGCAGCGGACCGGGCGACCTTCTTACCCTGCGGAACATCGGAAACGTGGTGTGCAATGACGGCCGCGATGCTTCGATCGACTCCGCGCTCTCCTTCGCAGTCAAAGGGTTGTCCGTGGACTCGATCGTCATCTGCGGGCATTCGAACTGCGGTGCGATGAAAGCTGTCATTGCCGACTTTGAAGGTGCCGGGCCCGCCCTGGGCAGTGGCTTCGATTCGTGGCTGGAGCACGCGCGGCCCAGCTACTCGGCCCTGCTTTCCGGACATCCCGTGGCATTGGCCGCAGCTGCCGAAGGCTACAGCCGGCTGGACCAACTCAGCATGGTCAACGTTGCCATGCAGCTCCGCAAGCTCGATGAGCACCCCGTCACCGGGCCGGCCCTCGCTTCCGGACAGCTGCAGGCCACCGGTTTGTTCTACGACATCTGCACGGCCCGCGTAGTCCTGGTGACTCCCGAGGGCATCGAGCAACTCGACCCGAGCATGGCGGTTCGTTCATAGCTCCAGCGGCGGGCCCCCACCACCCACTCTGGGCCGACACCCAGCCCCGACACACCGTTCGCACGGCGTGTCGGGGCTGGTTCGTTTCCATAGTGGGTGGTGGGGGTACAGGCCGAAACAGGGCCAATGTGCGGAATACTTGGAACCAGAACCACGATGTCCGGCAGGAGAGGACTGCCGTGCGAGGAGGTGGCAGAACGTGAATGCCGGGAACAACGCCTTCAGGCGCAGGCTTGAGCGCGGCGCGGAGTTACGCGCCGTGCGTGGTTGGGACGGGAACGCAGAAGAAGACGCGGAGATCGAGGCCGCCGATGCCCAAGAGCGGGAGAAGCGCCGGAAGGTGGACGACGCTGCCCGGGTTGAGTACCTGATCCGTGACGCCATGGACCAGGGAAAATTCGACAACCTCAAGTACGCCGGCAAACCCATCCCGGGCCTGGGGGAGCACTACGATCCCGATTGGTGGGTCAAAGGCCTCATCCAACGCGAACGTCTCAGCGGTATCGGTCCGCCGGCGATCCTGCTGCGGATTGAGGATGCAGAGCTCGACGCCAAGCTGGACCAGCAATACACGGACAAACAAGTCCGGGACGTCCTTGAAGACTTCAACAAACGGGTGATCGAGGCCCGACGCCAACTTCAGGGCGGCCCACCCGTCATCACCAAGCTCCGTGATGTGGACGCAGAGCTGGAACGGTGGCGCCAGCGCAGGGCCGCCGCAGCTCCTCCCGAGCCGGAACCGGAGCCGCCGGGCAAACGGACGTGGTGGCAGCGCATCTGGAACGGTTCAGGATAAAACCATAACGACGCAAACAGCAGCCGACGGCGGGACTCTGGTTCCGCCGTCGGCTGCTGCTCCTTTGTGGTGCTGTCAGGCGAAGCTGTCTTCCTTGACCTGTTCGGACCTGGGCGCGGCAGGCTTCCGGCCAATCAGCGCGGAAAGGTGCGCCTGCTGCTGGCGGAAGTGGCCGTGGGCGGTGAGTCCGAACTCGTAGGCCGACTCGGCGTGCTGGGTGAGGTCCACTCCGGTGACTTCGTGCTCCAGGGGAACCCGGAAGCCGATGGTCTTGTGGATGGCCCGGCCGATGACCAGGGTGCCCAGGCCCGAGAGCGCGATGGTGATCAACACGGCCATGGTCTGTGCGATGAGCTGCTGGGGGCCACCTCCGTAGAGCAAGCCGCCCGCGACCCCGTCCTGCGGGAAGGCGATGAAGCCCAGGGAGAGCGTGCCGATGACACCGGCGCCGAAGTGGACGCCCACCACGTCAAGGGAATCGTCGAAACCGAACTTGTACTTCAGGTCCACGAACACTGCACAGGCGGCACCGGCCACCAGGCCCAGGCCCAGTGCCGCGAGTGGGGTGATGTTGGCGCAGGAAGGGGTGATCGCAACGAGGCCGGCGACCACACCGGATGCCGCACCCAGGGAGGTGGGGTGTCCGTGACGGACCTTCTCGACGACGAGCCAGCTGAGCATGGCCGCCGCCGGGGCCACCAGGGTATTGACCCAGATGAGGCCGGCCTGCGCGGCGGTAGTAGCAGCGCCGCCATTGAAACCGAACCAGCCAAACCACAGGATGGCTGCGCCGATCATGATGAACGGTACGTTGTGTGGGCGGTGGTTGGGGTCTTTGGCGAAGCCGTGACGCTTTCCCACGATCAATGCGAGGACGAAAGCGGCGGTTCCGGAACTGACCTCAACCACTGCACCGCCGGCGAAGTCGATGACCTGGCCGAAGATCTCCGTGAGGGCACCGCCGGCGCTCATCAGGCCACCACCCCACACCATGTACGCCAGGGGGCAGTAGACCACGGTGACCCAGATCGGGACGAACAGGGCCCAGGCGCCGAACTTGGCCCGGTCAGCGATTGCGCCGCTGATGAGGGCCACAGTGATGATGGCGAAGGTAGCGGCGAAGCCTGCCTTGATGAGGTCGGGGGATCCCATCAGGTCCTGCAGGCCGAAGTGCGCGAAGGGATTGCCGAACAGGCCCAGGATGCCGTCGCCGGTGGTCATCGAGTAGCCCCACAGGACCCACACCACGCCCACGATTCCGGCGGAGATGAAGCTCATCATGATCATGTTCAGGGCGGCCTTGGCACGGGTCATTCCGCCGTAGAACAGGCCGAGGCCCGGGGTCATGAATAGCACCATCGCCGATGACAACATCAGCCAGACGTGTTGCGCAGAGATCTCCACCTGCGTTCCCTTCTGATCAAGCCTGTCCGAAACGGGCCTGGATTTGTCCGGCCCTCGCTAGCCCCCCGATCAATATTCGGTGAGCTATGTTTCCGACTCAGAAGAGCTAAGTTGCAGGAAAGTTACAGAAATCCCTCGTTCGTGAAGATCACGTCACTGGCATGTTTCGGAAATGTTAACGGCGCTTCTCCCGCGGCCCTGCCGGGTAGCCGCCGCGGCGGCTGGCGATGATGATCACCAGCGCGATGGCAGTGGGAATGGCCGCGGCAAACGGGACAAGTTGGGCTCCGACGCTGGTGAGGGCGAAGGCTCCATAGACCGCTCCGACGGCGATGCCCAATTGGATGGTCACCACGGTGAGGCCGTTGGCAGCATCTTTGTGGTCCCCACCTGCGCGGAGAATCGCCGCCTGGTTGTAGATACCCACCGCACCGAACGCGATTCCCCACAAAGTCATGAGGCCAAACGCGCCCACCCAGGTGCCTCCCAGTGCCGGGAGCAGTGCGAATGCAAGCGTCAGCAGTCCGACGGCGGCAATCACCGAGCGGCGTGGCCACGAGTCAGCTGTCATGCCGGCAATCCAGATACCCACCAGGCTGGCGACTCCCACGACGGAGAGGGAAAGGCTGGTGGCGGATTCCGGCAGTCCGGAGGCCAGGAGGAACGGGGCAACGTAGGTGAAGAGTGTGAAGTGGGCCAGCAGCAGGAGGGGCCATGCGATGGCGATGGCGACGACGCCGGGCAGTTTCATGGCTGCCCGCAATGACGGAGCTTTCTGGCTGGCGTGGTCGTGGGCCCCCGGAAGAAGACAGAGAGCCAGCACCGCCAGCAGGACACCCACTCCGGCCAGGACCAGGAAAGAAGCACGCCAGGTCATCAGCGAGCCCATCAAAGTGCCAATGGGAGCGCCGACAGCCAGGGCGATGCTGTTGCCGCTGAAGACCACGGCCATGGCCTTGCCAACGGAGTGCGCGGGAACGATGCGCGCCACATAGGGGGCCATGCTGGACCACAGCATGCCATGCGCGATGCCACCAAGGAGCCTCGCCCCGATCGCCCATCCCAGGGTGGGGCTCAACGCCAAGAGCACATTGCTCAGGGCGAAGGCCAGTACGGTGGCGATCAGCAGGGTCTTCCGGGGAACCCTTCCGGCCAAGAACCGGGAAAGCGGCAAGGCCGTGAAGACGATGATGGCCGCGTACACAGCTGTGAGGGAACCCACGGCGGACTCGTCAACGCCCAAGTCGCGGCTGATTTGGGGGAGCAAACCCGAGGGCAGGAGTTCGGTGGTCACCGCCGTGAAGCCGGCTGCCGCGAGCACTAGAAGGCCACCCCACGGGATCTTCTTGGGCTGCTGCCTTTCCACGGCCGGCGTTTTGGGCGTTTGCGGTTGGACGACCACAGGGTCTTGCTTCAAAAATTGCTCCTCGGGGATGGGCCGTGCTGGGGTGCTGTTCACAGGGGGTTGGGTCAACCCTATGCAGCCAAAGCGAACTGAGGGAGTCTCTGCCAGAAACCCCCTCCTTCCAGCAACACACTTTGTCCGCCAGCCATTCCTCGCGCAGACTGGCCTTGTGAAGCCCTTTCTCTTGCTGGCCACCCGCGCCGAAGATGCCGCAGCCGAAGACGAGTATCAGGCCTACCTCCGATACTGCGGCCTGAAACCTGAAGAACTGGTCCGTTTGCGGTTGGAATCCGAGCCATTGCCGCCCCTTGAACTGTCCGACTATTCGGGCGTGATCGTCGGTGGCAGTCCTTATACGTCCAGCGATCCGATGGACGAGAAGGACCCAGCCCAGATTCGGGTTGAGGCGGAACTCTCAGCACTCCTGGACCGGATCGTGGCCGAGGACTTCCCGTTCCTGGGTGCCTGCTACGGTGTCGGCACCCTGGGCGTGCACCAGGGCGCCGTCATCGATCGCCGTTTCGGTGAACCTGTGGGACCCACGGAGATCAAGCTCACTGCTGAGGGGGAGCGCGATCCCATGCTGCGGGGCGTCCCACACATTTTCGACGCGTTTGTGGGTCACAAAGAAGCGTGCAGCAAACTGCCTGCCCACGCGGTTCTGTTGGCGAGCTCGGCGTCATGCCCGGTGCACATGTTCCGGATCAAGAACAACCTCTACGCCACGCAATTCCACCCCGAGCTCGACGCCGACGGCCTCATCACCCGCATCAACATCTACAAGAACTCCGGCTACTTCCCGCCGCACACAGCGGACGAACTCATCGAAACGGCCCGGAGCTCATCGGTGACGGAGCCCATGCGTGTCCTGCGGAACTTCACGGAGCTCTACGCCCGCTAACCCCTCCGTTGTGGGGCCTGCTTTGCGTGCTTGGGCCATGGGTTGCCGCGCAGAGTGGGCCTCGCATCGTGGGGTGGGTGTGTTGTGAGGCCCATTGTGCAGGGTTTGGCGTGCGTGTTGGGTGTAGAGCGGGCCTCGCAACGTGGGGTGGGTGTGTTGTGGGGCCTATTGTGCAGGGTTTGGCGTGCGTGTCGGGTGTAGAGCGGGCCTGGCAACGCAAACGCCCGACGGCGGTAGTCGCCGTCGAGCGTTTGTGTCCCCCCCCAAGGTGCGGCTACTGGGGTCGGGCCGCGAGATCTTCCCCAACAGCGAAGGCCCGCGTGATCGCAGACCCCAGGGTTGCCCCACCGCCCGGATAGTTGTTCCGGAAGACACCGGCCGAGACGTTGCCCGCAGCGTAGAGCCCTGGAATCGCTTGCTGCCGATGGTCCAGCACGCGCCCGTTGAAGTCCGTGGCCAGCCCGCCGGATGTCCCCAGCACGCCGGCATGGATGGGTACGGCGTAGAACGGAGCCGTGAGCAAAGGCGCCAGGCAAGGATTGGGCGTGTTGCCGGCGTCGCCCAGGAAGCGGTCCTGTGGTGTCGCTCCCCGCCCAAATTCGGTGTCCACTCCCACGGCCGCGTCGGCGTTGAACCGAGCAACCGTCGACTCCAGACCGGCCGAATTGATGCCCACCTCCTTGGCCAGCAGCTCCAGGCTCGGCGCGGACACCATCCATTCAGCGGGTTCGCCGGGCAGAGACCCCGCCACCGGGTACTTGGCGCGATAGTCCGCATCGAACACCAACCACGCGGGATTGTTTTGCTGCCTGCCCGTGTGCGGATTGATGGACGCGAACACCCGGCTGGCATCGTGATAATTCAACGCCTCGTTCACGAAGCGCTTTCCGTCGCTGTTCACAGTGATGGAACCCGGAAGCGTCATTTCCACGTTCCCCATGCGGCCCGAACGCCGGCCGTCGTACTGATGGGCCGCCGTCGAAATAACCGGGACACCCCACACAGCCGACATGTCCTCCACAGCCGCACCGACCTTCAGCCCAAGTTCCAGGCCGTCGCCCTCATTGGATGGGGCACTGATCGGCGTCACAGGATACGGAAGTAAAGCGGAACGGAGCCGCGGGTTCCATTCGAAGCCGCCGGAAGCAAGCACGACGGCGGTTGCTGCCAAGGGGGCCTGGGCGGCGGTACCGCCCAGGGTCACCAGCCACCCGGTCCCGGTGCGCGACAACTCCTCCACAGGGCACGACACCACGATGTGGACCCCGCGGTCCAACGCGCTCGCAACCAGGCTTCCCACCAGTGCCCCGCCCATGGTTCGGATGCCCGTGGATGCGCGGTGCTCGAGGAGCGAAGGGTCGGCTGCGCGGCCGTTGAGTTCGTCCCGCTCGGTCATGGTGAGCAACGGAAAGTACGACGACGGCCGGATCAACTCCGCCAAGCCCGGGTACTCCTGGGGGTCGAACGCGTTGTTGTCCAAGCCCCTGCCGCCGTTCGCGGCACCTTTCCACTCCATGTGGTAATCGGGGCGGGCGATGGGAACCATGGAGACTCTGGTGTTCGTGTTGAGGAACTCCACGGCTCGCGGCGCAGTGGAGACGTACCAGTCGATTTCCCCGGCCGTCATCACGTGGCCAGCCGCCTCTGAGAGGTAAGCAACGCCGTCGGCATGGCTGTCCTGGTACCCGGCCGCCTTGGCGAGGTGATTGTTGGGCGCCCACATGACGCCGCCGCCTGCCGCCGTCGTACCGCCCAAGAGCGAAGCCTTTTCAACAACAAGGACGCCTAATCCGGCGTCGGCCGCGCGGACGGCGGCGACCAGCCCTGCCGCGCCACTGCCCATAATCACGACGTCGTAACTTGGGTTGAGTTGGCCGGTTTCAGTGGGAATGGGGGTACTCATGCGACACCCGCCGCCGGCATCTCAATGAGGATCTTGCCGATCTTTTCCGTGCGTCCCTGCATGAGGTGGAATGCCTGCTGGAGATCGGCGAGGGCGAAGCGGTGGGTCATGAGGGCTCGGGCTTTTTCAGGGTGGCGGGACAACAATGCGAGGCCGTCAGGAATGAGGTTCAGGCTCATTCGGCTGCCCATGATGTCCAATTCCTTGTAGGGGATGTCCTTCATGGAAACGTTGGCCTGCCGTGGCGAGATACCCACTTGGACGATCCTCCCGGCGCTGGCAACAAGCCTGATCGCGTTTTCCAGCGATGACGGCACGCCCGTTGCCTCCATGACCAGTTGGGGCCCGTAACCGTCGGTCATTGCGTCCAATCGTGGAGCTTGATGGGCGTCGGGGAACTCCATTCCCGGCGTCACCAAGAGGGTGTCCACGGCCCCAAATTCGATGGCGAGGTCCAATCGGTGCTGCTCGGTATCGGCACAGATCACCTTGACGCCGAGCTCCGTCAGGTAGAGCGTGGCCAGCAAACCAACGGGCCCGCTTCCCAGCACCAATGCTGTTTCCCCGGCCTCTGGCCTGCCCCGGTTCACCGCCTGCATGGCGATGGAAGCAGGTTCGCCCATGGCTGCGATGTCCAGCGGAAGTTCGTCCGGCACTGGGTGGAGTTTATCCAGGGGGACGCTGATCAGTTCAGTGAGCGCACCATCCGAGTAACAACCCAGGCAGCCGACATTCTGGCAGACGTTATACCGACCGCTCAGGCAGGGTCGGCACTGGCCGCAGGAGATGATGGGGTTCACCGCAACGCGGTCTCCCATCGCGAAGCCTGGGGTGTTCCCTGTGGCAATGGCTTCGACGATTCCGGAGAATTCGTGCCCCTGGATCAGCGGCAACTCTGTGGGGTAGTCGTCCTCCCAGATGTGGAGATCGGTGCCGCAGAGCGTGACGTTGTGGACTCGCACCAGGGCATGGCCGGGCTCCAGGGCGGGTTCAGGGGATTCCCGGAATTCAATCGTTTCCCGGGAGACTGTGACTGCTGACAGCATGTGGGAACCTCAGTTCCTGCCGGCCGGCTGTACGGCGGGCTGTACCGCCGGCTGTACGGCGTCGGCGCCGAAGAAGATGTTCCACTGCCGAACCGTGCGCTCATCAATGAGCCCTGCTTCGTGGAATGGGTCCTGGTCCATAAGGGATTCGACGTCTGCCTTGGAATCACCCGCGATGATCAGCAGGGCGCCCGGAGCTTCCTCCGGTCCGAAGGGTCCGCTTTTCAGGAGACGGCCGTTTTGGAACTGGGCTTTGAGGAACTCCACGTGGACTGGCCGGACGACGTCCCGTTGGGCGGCCGTGGAATCGGAATAGGAGTAGGTGACGGCAAAAGTGGCCATGAGGGTGTCCTCTTCATTGAGTTGATGGGGCTTCCTCAATGGTGGGCAACGTATTAGGCCCTGTCCAATACTTAGTTAGTCAAGAACTATGTAAAATATCCACATAGTAGGCACGGGGCAGGTCAGGTCGTGGGTGTGGGGAGTACTTTCTCGGCTACCTGAAGGGCGGCCCGGAGCGCGGGCGACACGGCACCCGGGTTCCACGCCAGCCCGGAGAACAGCAGGACGTCGTCGCCGTCGAGCGGCAGGAACACGGTTCCGGTTGGCATGATCCCCTCGATCGATTCCGGCATGAGGCTGATCCCCACCCCACTGGCCACCAGGGAAAGCGCAGTGTACGGATCCGCAACCTCTTGGCTGATCCTTGGCCGGAAGCCTGCGGCAGCGCAGGCAGCAAAAGTGACTTCCCGCAGGGTGGACCCCTGCGCGGCCGGCATGGTGATGAAGGGGTCGCCGGCGAGATCCAGCAGTTCCACCGAGGACCGACCTGCAAGGAGATGATCTGTGGGTACGGTGGCGCCCAAACGCTCAGTAGCTATGCGGCGGGTGGCCAAGGACGGGGCGTCTACGGGCAGGCCGATGAAAGCGAGGTCCAACGCCCCGTTGCCCAGTTGCTGAAGTGCTTCCTGGGTCAGCAAACCACCACGCAGCGTCACCTCGAGTTGGGGATACTCCTGGCGCAAGGCGCGGGTCAGCGGCGGGAGCGTGGTGTGGTTCAAAGCCCCGGAGAAGCCGATGGCCAGCTTGCCGTAGACGGTTGCGTTGCCAGCGTTCACGGCCCTCTGCGCCAGGTCCACTTCCTCAAGGATCCTGCGGGCATGTGGGAGCAGTGAGTGGCCCGCAGTGGTCAGTGTGACGGACCTGGTATTGCGCTCAAAAAGTGGTGCGCCCAGGCCTTTCTCGAGCTTCTTGATGGTCTGGCTCAGTGGTGATTGTGCCATGCGGAGCCGCTCAGCCGCCCGGCCAAAGTGCAGTTCCTCGGCTACAGCCAGGAAGGCCTCGATTTGCCGCAGTTCCACAATGCCTCCCAGGTTTTACGGATCCAGTGCAAGGCTATATTGGGTTCTGGTTCCGGGTGAAAGCAGCCGGACGGTTCAACGGAGGCACCATGGCTAACTCGGCGTCGGGGGAGTCCGTCATTGAGCGCGTCGTGAAGATCATGGATGCGTTTTCCAAGGGTCAGCCGTGGCTACCGCTCAAGGAACTCGTCCGGATCACCGGGATGTCCAGCAGCACGGTGCACCGGCTTGCCATGGACCTGGCATCCAATGGCCTCCTTGTACGAAACGAGGCCGGTGAATTCGGGGTCGGCATGAAGATGTGGGAGCTGGCATCCCGCAGCAATCCGCTTGAGGAATTCAGGCGTCGTGGACTGCCGTTCCTGGAAGGTGTCCATGCAGCCGTCAGGGAACATGTGTCCTTGTCCATCCCGGATATCGAGTCCAACAGCGTCCTCTACCTGGAACGGTTGGACCGGCACGGGACGGTCATGAACCTGGCTGAGGTAGCCGGGCGGTTGGACATCCACACCACGTCCTCAGGAATGGCCATGATGGCGCACATGCCCGGCTGGGTCCAGGATCGGTTCATCGCCGGGAAGTTGGAAAAGACCACCCCCGCCACTGAGACAGATCCGGCCCGTCTCAGGAGCAACCTTGCCCTCATCCGCGAGCGCGGCTATGCCCGTCTGGTGGGTGTTCTGGTGGCCGAAAACACTGCCTTTTCGGTGCCTGTGTTTGGCCAGGGCCAGGCAGTCATAGGTGCGATTTCCGTCGTCGTGCCTTCTGTCGACGAGGATGCCGGGCTGATCCTGCCGGTGTTGGTGGCCGCAGGCCGCGGCCTGTCCAGAACCATGGGTGCTGAGCGCCGGCCTTACGGATCCCGGCCATGGTTGTCGCAGGCTGGTTCCGCGTAGTCAAAGGGCGTGTCCCGTTCAACGGGAAGTTCGTCCATGTGGTGTGACCTGGGTCCTACAGTCGATCCCAGAGGAACAATCGTCAGTGATCTGGAGCACACATCCGGAGCCGTTATCAACGGCAACATGATGGGCTGCACAACAAAGCGGCAGCCGGCGATCCGGACCTCATCTAATTCTTTGCCGGGCAAGGCACCATGGCGGTGCCACTTCCCGCGGCACTCAATGAGGAGACAGTATGGGACACGTGCAGCAGCACTCGCCCTCGGATGTAAACGAACCGGCATCGCCGGTGGGAACAGAGCCGGTTGACCACGTCAAAATGCCCAAGAAGGCAGCACTCGCTTCCTTCCTCGGATCCACCCTGGAGTACTACGACTTCTTCATCTACGGCACGGCCGCAGCGCTGATCTTCCCCAAGATCTTCTTCCCGGGAGGCGATCCCGTGGTTGCTTTGCTCGGAGCCATGGCGACGTTCGGAGTCGGCTACCTGGCCAGGCCGCTGGGCGGGCTCGTGATGAGCCATTACGGTGACAAGATCGGACGCAAGCAGGCGCTGATGGTCACGTTGGTGATCATGGGCCTCGCCTCGATCGGTATCGGTTTCCTGCCCACATACGGGCAGATCGGCTACTGGGCAACAGCGTTGTTGTTGGTAGGCCGCCTCGCCCAGGGCTTCTCCGCAGGTGCCGAATCCGCTGGCGCCTCCACCCTGACCATGGAGCACTCACCGGAAGGTCGCAGGGCTTTCTTCACCAGCTTCGTGATGACCGGCTACGCCTCGGGAATGGTGTTGTCCACCATCGTGTTCATCCCGCTCGCAGCCCTGCCCGAAGACCAGCTCCTCAGTTGGGGTTGGCGGGTGCCGTTCTGGCTCTCGGTTGTGGTGCTGGCTGTGGCGTACTGGATCCGGACCCGTTTGGACGAGCCGCCCGTCTTCGAAGAAATCGTGGAGAACAGCAAGCCCAAAGCCATCCCCGCCGTCGCCGTCCTCAAGACCCAGTGGCGCGACGTCCTGCGCGTTGGTGTGGTGATGCTGTTCTCCGTCATGCAAACCACCTTCACCGTGTACGCCCTGGCCTACGCAACCGGACCGGCCGTGGGCATCGACCGCACGCTCATGCTCACTGTGAACGCTGTGACCATCGGCCTCTCGATGGTCACCATCCCGATCTCAGCCATGATCTCCGACCGTATTGGCCGGAAGAAGGTCCTGCTGGTGGGTGCCCTCGGCTGCGCACTGACCACGGTGGGCTACTTCTGGGCCATCAGCGAGCAGAACATCGGATTGATCTTCCTCTTCGGATTCCTCAACATGACGGTCTTCTACTCCTGCTGGAACGGCGTGTGGACGGTCTTCTTCCCGGAAATGTTCCCCGCCGCTGTCCGCTACTCCGGCATGGCGATCGGTAGCCAGATCGGCCTCATCCTGGCCGGATTCGCGCCCGCTATCGCGACGCTGCTGGCCCAGCCCGGGCCGAACGGTTGGATGCCCGTGGCGGGATTCACCATCCTCTGCCTGGCGGCCTCGGCCATCGCCATCATGACGGCCCGCGAAACCTACAACGTCCCGCTTGAGGATCTCGGCAAACCGCGCGCGGCCCGCAACTAACGAACAAACCACGACGCCGGGCGGCACCTTCCAGCCGCCCGGCACCTTGCCCCGGGCACCGGCACCCGTCCCCGCCCCCGCTGGCCCGGCACCCGCCCCCGCTGGCCCGGCACCCGCCCCCGCTGGCCCGGCACCCGTCCCCGCCCCCGCTGGCCCGGCACCCGGGCTCAACCATCCAAGCAACCACCCAGTCCCGAAAGTTGGATACCCCATGACTTCCCCAGCACCGGCAACCCGCACCTTCCGCGTTGGAATCGCGGGTTGCGGCGCCATTTCCCGCAACCACCTGGAATCTTTCAAGGCTTTGGACAACGTCCAGTTGGTGGGCGTTTGCGACGTGGATGCGGACAGAGCAAGGGCCACAGCTGTTGCCTGGGACATCCCCAACGCGCTCACCAGCGTGGATGAGCTCCTGGCGCTGGATGTGGACATCATCTCCGTCTGCACGCCGCACCCCACGCACGAGGAAGTGGTCCTGAAGGCCGCGGCCGCTGGTGTTAACGTCCTCTGTGAGAAGCCCATTGCCACCAGGCTGGAGTCCGCCGAGCGCATGGTGGCAGCCTGCGAGGAAGCGGGAGTCCAACTTGGTGTCCTGTTCCAGCGCCGCTTCTGGCCGGCTTCGCAGAAAATCCGCGAAGCGATCGACGACGGCACGTTGGGTAGGGCAATCATGGCGCAATGCTCGGTCATGCTTCACCGGGCACCGGACTATTACAACCGCGACGCCTGGCGAGGCACTTGGGACAGCGACGGCGGCGGGGTCCTGATGTCCCAGGCTGTACACCAGATCGACCTCCTCCAGTGGTATCTGGGGGACGTGGCCGAGGTCTATGGCAAGGTCAACACCTACCTCCACGGTGACTACATAGAGGTAGAGGATTCCGCGACGGCGGTGATCACCTTCACCGCAGGTGCCATGGCTACCTTGGAGGCATCCACCGCTGTATCGCCGAACCTTGGGATCCAGCTCCGCATCACCGGCGAAACAGGCGCCTCGGCTTCCCTGACGGAGTTCCCGGAAGGCAGCGATGGCCGGTTGGACCTGTGGGCGGTGGGCGAGAGGATCGTCGTCGAACCTGTCCACCCGGAAGGCGTGGAGCCGAACGTCGATCTGTCCGCCATCAACGGCCAGCTGATTCCGTTCCACAAATTGCAGGTCCAGGATTTCGTCCAGTCGCTGGAAAGCGGGACGGAACCGGCCATCACGGGCAAGGACGCGTTGAAGTCCCTCCGCATTCTCCTTGCCGTGTACGAGTCCTCACGCACTGGCCAACCCGTCCGCTTCGCGCCTGTTGATCCCGCGCACCAGGCGATACCAGGGCTCCGGGATCGCGAGAAGGTGGCTGGCTGACCATGGCACTGACAAGAATCGCCGGAACACCCGTGACCCTTGGCCGCAACGGCCGCACCCCCAAGACACTCCGCAACCGCCTGGCCTCAGCCCCCATGGAGCGCAACTATGGCACCACGGGCGGCTACATCACCGCGCAATACATCGACTACCTGGTGACACGCGCCAAAGCCGGACTCGGCATGGTCACCACCGAAGCCACGTACGTCCGGGCCGACGGCAAGGGCCGTACCCACCAGCTTGGCCTGCACACCGATGACATGATCCCCGGACTGCGTCGCCTCACCGACGCCTTGCACGCCGAAGGTGCGCTCGCCGCCGTCGAGCTTAATCACGGCGGCCGCACCGCGCAGGCCGCAGTTTCCGGTTTCAAGAACCTCGCGCCGTCGCCGGTTCCATGCCCGACGGCGGGTGGAGAGGTTCCGCGGGAACTCACCGCCGCCGAGTGCTACGAACTGGTGGAAGCCTATGGGGCTGCGGCCCGCCGCGCGGTTGCCGCCGGGTTCGACGTCATCAACCTGCACGGTGCCCACGGATACCTGATTCACCAGTTCATGTCGCCCATTTCGAACCACCGCACGGATGAGTTCGCGGCGCCGGAGTTCTTCATGAACCTGGTCATCGACGCCGTTCGGCAGGCTGTTCCGGACACGATCGTGGGCATGCGCGTCTCGGTAGTGGAAGGCCCGGCAGACGGCATCAGCGCTGAACAGCAAGTGGCCATCATCGCCAAAGCCCACCTGGAGAAGCTCGACTTCCTGGACATCTCCGCGGGCAGCTACGACGCCGGCGAATGGATCGTCCAGTCAGGGGAGTGGAAGCCCGGAATCCTGGCCGATTATGCCAAGGCCTACCGCCAATTCGGGCTCCCCTTGGGCATGGCTGGGCGTTTGAATTCGCCGGAGATCATTGAGGAAGTCCTGTCTCAGGGCACCTGCGACTTCGTGAGCCTGGCCCGTGCCATCCATGCCGATCCCGCGTTCGTGGGCGGGGTGCTGCGCAGCGACCGTTACCGTCCGTGCATCGCGTGCAACGTGTGCATCGATAACCTTGGCCTTGGTCAGGTCACCTGCACGGTCAACCCGGCGGTTGGGCGTTCACGAGTCCCGGTTCCAACGCCGGCCGTTCGTTCCGGAGCCAAAGTGCTGGTGGTGGGTGCAGGCCCGGCTGGCCTCACCGCCGCGCGTGAACTCGCCGAAGCCGGAGCCAACGTGACGCTGATGGACGACGGCGTCCGGCCGGGCGGGCAGTTCGCGCTCGCCGAGCGCATGAAATCGACGCCGGACTTCCACCGCTTTGCAGACTGGTCCAGCGCGGAAAACGAGCGTCTGGGTGTTGAGGTTCGCTTGGGAGTTCACGTGGGCACCTCCGACGCCGGTAAGCTGGCCCGCGACTTCGGCGCCGATGCCGTGCTCATCGCAACCGGTGGGCATCGGCCGACGCCAGGGTTTATCGGAGCCGACTCGCCGCGGGTGTTGGATGTCAGGGCCTGGCTTGCCGCGCACCCGGACATTCTCGACGCCGGTAAGCCGGGTTCCGTGTGTGTCCCTCCTGAGGCTGTGACCATTTGGGGTGCTGATTCCGTGGCCATGACTGTTGCGGACACCCTCGCTTCCCTGGGCACGGCGGTGCTGATTGTTGGTCCCCAGGATGCGCTGGCTCCTGAGTCGGGGCGCCGCGCCAAGATCCTTGCCGTGCCGCGGCTTGAGGCCAATCCCAAGGTGCGGATCTTCCTGTCCAGCACTATCGAGGAGTTCGACGGTACTCGGGTCCGGATCAGTCGAGCGGGTGCTGAGGACCAATGGATTGACGCGCCGGGGGAGCTCTTGGTTTCGCGTTCCGTGCTGCCGCTGGATGGTTCCATCTCGCTGGAGGAACGGGAAGCCGGGCTAAGCCTGGCTGCGTCCGTACCGGTCGCGCTGGCGGGAACTGTTGTTGATACAGCTCCGGCCATCGTGTCCAACGCCGTTAAGAGTGGGTACGACGCAGCCCAACGCATGGCCGCCGCGTTGGCCGGAAGTGGGAGCGCGGGAGCCGAGTTCGCGGGAACGGTGCCAGATCGCCGGAGCTTTCCAGCGAAGTCGCATGCTTCCAGCGAACTCGGGGCACAGACTGGTGGGGCTCAGCCACGGCGGCTCGGATTGGCCCAGCTTTCCTTGGTGGGTATCGCGCCTCCGGACCTGGTGACCATCGCAGCCGAGGCAGGATTCGACTTCATTGGCGCGCGGGTCCGGCCGGTCACTGCTACGGAGCGCCCCTATGACCTTCAGCCGGGCTCGCCCATGCTTCGCCAAACCCTGGCCCGCATGGCTGACACAGGGATCACGGTTGAAGACATCGAGTTCCTGCTCTTGGACGGAACGGGGCTGCAAAACGGTGCTGATCAGCGCCAGGCGTGGCTGCAGATGATGGAGGCCGGCCAAGCCTTGGGAGCCTCGACCCTGACGGTGGCATGCGCGGACCCAGACCTTGATCGCTTTGGTGACCACCTCGCCCAGATGACCCTGGATGGCAAGGCCTATGGGATTGTGCCCACCTTGGAACCCATCTCTTACCAGGCAGTCCGTTCCATACCGCAGGCGGCAGCGCTGGCTCGCCGGGCGGGCTGCAAGATCGTGGTGGACGCCCTCCACATCAACCGTTTCGGGGGTTCCTTGGATGAGCTTGCTGCCGCTGCGGATCTTGTTCCTTTGATCCAACTTTGCGACGGACCTTCATCACCGCCAGGGAACAGGGAGGGACTGGTCAAGGAGTCCCGTTCCGAGCGCGGCGTCCCGGGAGAAGGCGAATTCGACCTTGCGTCCCTCGTAGCTGCGTTCCCCGCGGGTACTGCGGTCAGCGTCGAAACCCCATCGGACAGCCGGGTCGCGGCACTGGGCGAATCCGGATGGGCCAAGCACCTCAAAGCGGCAGCCGGAGCTGTCCTCAGCACCCTCACAATCAACAACGCAGCACTTACCGGGAGCACCAAATGAACACCAAGCAACCTCTGCCTACTGTGGACTGCGACGTCCTGGTGATCGGCTCAGGGGCCGGAGGCCTTTCAGCGGCAGTGACGGCCGCCTATCACGGGCTGAAAGTCATCGTGGTGGAAAAAGCCGACGTGTGCGGCGGTGCAACGTCCTGGTCCGGCGGCTGGGCCTGGGCGCCGGGCAATCCCCTCGCCAAGAAGGAAGGCGTCAACGAGGATAAGGACACCTTCCGAACCTACCTCCGCGGGGTCCTCGGGGACGACTATCAGGCCGACAAAGTGGATGCATTCCTCGAAGCTGCTCCACACATGGTGGGCTTCTTCCACGAAAAAACATCCCTGCAGTTTGTTCCCGGCAGCAAGATCAACGACATCTACGGCAAGCTGCCCGGCGCCGGCACAGGCAACCGATCCGTTGGGCCCAAACCGCTGAACGCCCGCGCCATTACGCCCGCCGTGCGCGCCAAGATGCGGCACCAACTGTACGAAACATCGTTCCTCGGCATGGGCATCATGGCCGGCCCGGACCTGGGCAAATTCCTCTCGGCATCGCGGGGAAATCCCAAAGGGCTTTTCCATGCGGGCTGGCGTTTCGGCTTCCACCTGTTGGACCTGCTGACCCATCGCCGCAACATGCAACTGGTCAACGGCACAGCTCTCACCGGCAGGCTCATGAAATCGGCGGATGCCCTCGGCGTCGACATCCGCGTTTCCACGCCAGCCACAGCGTTACTCAGCGACGAAGAGGGCAAGGTGACAGGCGCCGTCGTACGTTCGGTGGAAGGTGAGCTGCAGATCAACGCGGGTCGCGGCGTCGTGCTGGCGTCCGGTGGGTTCCCCAACGATGTGCAGCGACGCAAGGAGTTGTTCCCCAAAACCCCAACGGGCCGTGAGCACTGGACGCTTGCGCCGCGGGAAACCACCGGCGACGGCATCAACCTGGCCCAGTCGGTGGGGGCCAGCTTCAAGACTGCGGTGAAATCACCGGCCGCATGGTGTCCGGTGTCCCTGGTGCCGTACCGCAACGGCAGGACGGGGGTGTTCCCGCACATCATGGACCGCGCCAAGCCGGGCAGCATCGGTGTCCGTGCGGACGGCCAACGGTTCGTGAACGAGGCCAACGGCTACTACGACTACGTCGAGGCACTTTTCGCCGCGACGCCCGAAGGCGAGGCCGTGGAGTCGTGGCAGATCGCGGACAGCCGTTTTGTCCGCAGGTTCCCGCTGGGCATGGCCAAGCCTCTGCCCGTACCCCTTTTCCCGTACCTGCGTTCGGGATACCTGATCAAAGGCAGGACAATCGAGGAGCTGGCGGAGAAATGCGGCATAGACCCGGCCGGTCTGCGCCGAACTGTGGCCAGATTCAACGCCAACGCGCGTGCCGGCGTCGACCCCGACTTCGGCCGGGGCGAGACCGCCTTCAACCGGTACGGCGGAGATGCCGGCAACAAGCCCAACCCGTCTCTTGGCCCGATCGAGAAGGGCCCCTTCTACGCGGTACGCGTGGTTCCCGGCAGCTTCGGGACCTTTGCCGGTGTTGAGACCGATGGGCGTGCACGGGCACTTGACCTCCACGGTGAGCCGATTCAGGGACTCTACGTTGCGGGCAACGACCAAGCCAACGTCATGGGCGGCCACTACCCGGCAGGCGGCATCAACCTCGGTCCCGCGCTGACGTTCGGTTACATCGCCGGGCGGGACCTCGCTGGCGTGGACACGTATGAGGACGACGGCACGTGCGCGGAAGAGCGCGTGGCGTTGTGAGGCCTGCTCTGCAGGGTATGGAGGGCGCGAACCCCGCAGATCGGGCCTCGCAACGAGGTGGGAGCTACTACCGGGGAGCTGCGGGCGCAGTGGTAACGGGAGCGGGCGGTGGAGGGGGAGCCGGCGCGGGGAAGGGACCACTGGGATAGAGGGCAGTGGCTTCCATCATGTAGTTGGCCCACTGCGGACCGGCGATCATGTAGCCGTCCAGCGACTTATAGAACTTGCCGTTGATGGTGACGTTCTGGCCTGCCCGTTGCTGGCCCGCCGAGGTATCCCCGAAGAACGACGCCGTGGCCAGCGCCGTCGTGAAGCCTGCCACCCACGTGGCTCCGTTGTTGTTCGAGGTTCCCGTTTTCGCTGCAACAGGGACCTGGCTCTGCACCTTGGGCTCG
Source organism: Paenarthrobacter nitroguajacolicus (assembly GCF_031455195.1). GTDB lineage: Bacteria > Actinomycetota > Actinomycetes > Actinomycetales > Micrococcaceae > Arthrobacter > Arthrobacter nitroguajacolicus_D. The sequence goes on from NZ_JAVDSH010000005.1 coordinate 368,722, forward strand.
ATGTAGACGCCGGAACCCATCTTCAGCACGTCCTGTAGCACCGCGTTAACTCCACGGGCAACAGCGGGTTTGACGGCATCCCGGCATTCCGGTTCCTGCGCCTCGTACTGCCGCCCCTGCGCGTCTGTGATTTCGGTGATGGCGATGGGGGCGCAATAGGTACCGTCGTTGGCGAACGTGGCATAGGCGCTGGCCAGCACCACAGGCGCTACACCGATGGAGCCGAGGAGATTGCCGATCTGGTGCATGTTGACCGGTGCGTTATCCAAGCCACTGTGCAGGCCCACCGTGTCCACCATCCGCTGGATACCGCAGAAATCCAGTTGGGCGGCGGTAGCGAACGTGGCCGTGTTGATCGAGTTGTAGAGGCCATAGTTGATGGGCATCGGGCGGTAATAGCCGGGATCGTTGTTTTGCAGATCGTCATCGGCGCCGAGGTTTGCCGCTTTTTGGGCGGTGCTATAGCCTCCCAGGACCTTTCCACAACTGTCACGCCAAGGGAAGCCCACGGGGTAGACCCTGCGGGAAGCGTCAACCACTGCGGTGGGGTTCTTGCCTTCATTGAGCCACTCCGCATAGATAAACGGCTTCATGGTTGACCCGGGCTGGAAGCCCCCCGCACCGTTGAGGTCGTAGCCGTTTTCGTCCTTGGCGTCCACGTTGAAGTTCAGCTGGGTATCGTACTTTCCTTCCTCCGGAACGAACACGGTGTTCTGGGCCATGGCAAGGATTTTGCCGGTGCCGGGCTGCACCGTGGTCATGGCCGCGCCCCACTTGTCAGGATTGTCCCCGGCCGAGGCGTCGACTTGTTTTTGCGCGGCGGCCTGGAGGCGGCTGTCCAGCGTGGTGGTGATGGTGAGGCCGCCGCGGTACAGGAGCCGCTCGCGTTCTTCCAAGGTGGAACCGTACGCCTCGTTGTTAAGGATGAGATGCGAAACGTAATCGCAGAAGTACGTGGCGATGGAGGCTCCCGCGCAGCCCTGCATCGAGGGCGTGACGTTGAGCTCCACAGGTGTTGCCACGGCAACTCCGTGGTCCACGGCAGTGATCTTCCCTTGCTCCAGCATCCGGTCCAGCACCAGGTTCCTGCGTGTCAGCGCTGCCTCCGGGTCCACCGTGGGGTCATAGATACTGGGGCCGTTCACGAGCCCGGCCAACAACGCGGCCTGCGGCAGGGTCAGGTCCTTGGCGGAAGTACTGAAGAAATAGCGCGACGCCGCCTCGATGCCGTAGGCGTTCCGGTTGAAGAAGACAATGTTCAGGTAGCCCTCAAGGATTTGGTCCTTACTGAACCGTTTTTCCAGTTCCAGGGCCAGCTTGATTTCGCGCAGCTTGTCACCCATTGTCTTTTCGCCGCTGAGGACAACATCCTCCGGCTTCCCCTCCGACAGCCGGGACTCGTTGAGCACATTGGTGACGTATTGCTGCGTCAATGTGGAAGCTCCCTGACGGGTTCCCTTGGTCAGGTTTGAGGTCAGCGCCCTCATGATGCCTTGGGCATCCACACCAGGGTGCTCGTAGAACCGGCTGTCCTCAATGGCGACGATCGCTTCCCGGATGAACGGCGACATTTCCTCCAGCGGAACCTTCACCCGGTTCTCGGCATAGAAGGTGGCAATGTGTTGGCCGTCCGCCGTGACAACGGTGCTGGAAAGGGACGGCGAGTCGACGTTGAGTTCGCTGGGCAGGCTCTCGTAGAACCCGATGGATCCACCCACCGTGGTGCTGGTGAAGGCGACTACGGGCACCACGAACCCGGAGATCAGCACGCCGCAGAGGATGCTCACGGAAAAGAAACCGAAGATCCTGAGCAGGACCTTTCCGAGAGCTGGCTTCCGACCCTTGTTCCGCGCCATTTTCGATGCCATTCCGTAGGGACATGAGGCTGAAAAGTAGGTACAGAATACGTCCGGCACTGCCGCCGATCCATGGGGTGGAAGCCTAAATAAGGTCCCAAATAGGACTCAATCCAGAGGAAGGGTGACCCTCACGCTGGTGCCCCGTCCAACCTCGGAGTCGATGTCCACTGTCCCGCCGGCGTCGTGCACTGCGATCGACATCATGAGGAGCCCAAAACCGTGGCGACGTCCGCTGGGCGCTGCATGGATTTCGAAGCCGCTGCCATCATCGGTGATAGTGAGCTGGATGCCGTGGTACACCGCGTTCAGGCGGATGGTGAGCTCGCTGGCTCCTGCGTAGTTGAGGGTGTTGCTGAACGCTTCCTGGGCCACGTGATACAAAAGGGCCGCCGCGGAAGAGGAGATCTCGATTCCGTGGTGCGGGGTGTGCCAATGCACTGTCACACCGGCCCTGCGAAGCGGAGCGGCCAGCCGGTCGATGCATCCCGCAACACCCAGCGCGTAGAAATCCACGGGGTGCTGATCCTGGATGATGCCCTTGACGGCCATCACCTCACTGAGAGCTGCTGACTGGTCCATTGGGTCCCCCACATCGTTGTGATTCATACCGGAAATTCGTTGCCGAAGACTCCGTGTATTGGTGCTTCGACTGCTTCCAGCGTGGCGCTGATGTATCAAGGAACCTTTTCGATTAGCTCAAGTTCGTATCAAGTTTGCGGGGCGGACTTGCGCCGGTGGAAGCTGTCGCATAACAGCGCCCGACGGCGGCACTTGAGTGCCGCCGTCGGGCGCTTGAAGACACAAAGCCTAGCGGCGGCCAGGGCCTTGCGACTGGGTGTACTGGCCCGCTGTCACCGTGCCCTGCTGCTCGGCTCCGTCGATGGCACCGGTGGTGAGGCCGGCCTTCGCGTCAGCACTGCCACCTATGTAGACCGTGTACGTACCACCGTCCGAGATCGCCGACGACGAGTACACCAGAGAAGCGATGGTCTTGCTGGTCACAAACGTGGCCACCACTGTCCCCGACGTGTCAACAATGTGGACCGGAGTGCCCGCAGCCACCGAGGAGCTGAACGTGACCTGCACTCCGGATTGGCTGGAAGAAGTTCCGGGGGTCACGGCCATTCCCGCGCTGCCAGCCGCAGCCACTGTCCCGCCGGTGACGGTCAGCTCGCCATTCACGTCCAGTGCTCCATTGCCGTCGTTGGTGGGCCCGTTGACCACCACGGTGCCTCCGGAGATCGTCGCATTGCCGTTGGAGTCCAGACCGTCACCCTCGGAATTGATGGTCAGGGTGCCGCCGGAGACGTCCACGGAGTAGTCGCCCACGGTTTCACCGCCGCCCATTCCGCCGCCGCCGGGTCCGCCCATTCCGCCCCCAGCCGTGCCCCCAGCCGTGCCCGCGTCCGTGCTGGTGGAACTGCCGGAAGCATTCACGCCGTCGTCATTTGAGGTGACGGTGACATCGCCGCCGGAGATGGCGATGTGCTGTGCTTCGAGTCCTTCCTCCGACTCAGCTACCGTGACCGTCCCGCCGCCGATGGTCAAGGTATTAAAGGCTTTCACACCGTCGTCGCCCGCTTTCACGGTGAGCGCCCCGCCACTGACCAGCAGCCACCCGCGACCCTCATCGGTTTCATTGTCGGCTTTGACGCCGTCCCCGCCGGCGGTCACCTGGTACGCGCCGTCCAGCAGGACCGTGTAGTCCTTGCCCCGGATGCCGTCGTCCACAGCATCAACAGTGACCTTGCCCGACGCCATCACCAGCCCGTCCTTGGAGACGATGCCGTCGTTGTACTTGCCGTTGACGCTGAGGGATCCGGGGCCGGCAATGGTCAGGTCGGCCATGGAGTAGAGCGCGGCTTTGGGGGCGTCGTCGCCTTGATCCGCGTACGTGGTGGCGTCCGTCACCGTGTTGGCGCTGCCATCCTCCAGGTAGACAATCGCTTCGTCAGCGCTTTGCACCACGAACGGCGAGCCGGTGGCGTTGCCCAGTTCAACGCCGTCCAGGATGATCCTGACGGTGTCCTGATCGCCCGCTGCCACCACGACCTTCCCGTCGCTCAATGAGCCGCTGAGGCGGTAGGTTCCTGCCGCACTGATGGTCACCGTGTTGCCGTCCACGGCCACGCCGGTGGAGGACGTCGACGTCACTTTGCTGCCGCCGTCGGACAAGCTGATTGCCACCTCGGTAGCGGCATCCCAGGTGAGGTCGTCGCTGTCGTAGTGGGTGTCTTCCCCGATGGTGGCGGCTGTGACTGCCTGCTGGGTGGCGGTTGTCGTGGTGGACGTGCCAGTGGTGCCTGGGGAGTTGGTGGCGGCCGTGGAGCACCCGGCCAGGGAGATGGCCAACGCGACGGCGGCAACGGAAAGGGACGTGCGGAAGGAGCGCATGGTGGGTTTCCTTAGGTCTGAAGGGGAGCTAGCTGATGGGGCGCAGGTGCATGCGGCGCCGAAGGGTTTGGTTCCAGCGGTTGGCAGGGAGCTCCGGGTGGAGCGCGGCCATGCCGGTGGCGAACTTCGAGATGCGGCACGGCCGGACGCCGTGCGCCCAGAGGTGCCTGTCCAGGGGACCGGGCGCGGAGCCGGATTTCGTCTCCACCACCACTGCGTCGTCAAGGATCCACGGCTGCCCATCGGGGCGCTGCCACGTCACGTGGGAATCGATGGTGGCACGGCTACCGGACCCGGGGAGGAACAAAGTGGTGCGGTCGTATCGTGTGGAAAGGACGGGCTCCAAGGGGCTGAAGGTGACATCTCCAATCGTGGCCGCCAAGGTCTCGTTCACGTAGGCCAGGCCTTCATCGGTCAGCCGGTCCCGGTCGCACGGTTCGTACGGGATGCGTTCCTTGACGGTGGCCTCGCGCGCCCCTTCGGTCTTGACCTCCAGGAAGCTCACGGCACTGTCCACGTAGGTACGGGTGCGGATCTTGAAGCGCCGACGCCTGCCGCGGGCGGCCAGCAGATAACTGTCCAAGCCCGGGGTGTCGAAGTAGACGGAGTCGTAGGCGAAGGTGCGTTTCCCGTCCATTTCCAGGACCCGGGCCTCCGTGCTGAACGTGCTCAGGATCTGGCGGGCCGTCGCCGACGGAACCAGGTACTTTCGGTCGACCCGGGTCAGTAGCGCGGCTTCCGTGGTGAGTTCTTCAAGTCCGACGGCGGGTAGGCCGCCCAGCTGCGGCATGATCGGTGCGGCATCGACGCGGCTCACGCTACACCGGCCGAGGAGGGCACGGACTGCTGGGTGTGCGCCGCTGCCGGCCCGGGCTGCGCTGGCAGTTCCTGAGGTGCGGGCGAGAGGGCGCCGGCAGGCTGGTGGAAACCAAGCTGCGGGGGTTGTGGCTGCTGCTGGGGGCGGACTGCGTAACGGACGTCCACGATCGTCTTGTCGTTGACCATATCCAGCTCCTGGATGGTGGCCGAATGGACAGTGCCGTTGAGAACCTCCTCCAGCCGGGCGTAGAGCTCGGGCTCGTTGTTGATGGCGCGGTCCAGGACTACGGTCTGGTGACGGTAGGCCGGCAGGACCCGTGGGTTGTCGCCGATGAACATCACCAGGAGCACCAGCGCCATGAGGGACAGGGTCAGCCAGAGCGGTTCGACGCCGATACCCGCGATCAGGCCCAGAGCCAGGGCTGAGAAGTAGTAGGCCACCTCGTGCTGGGCGAGTTCCGTTGACCGGAGCCGGATGATCGACAGCACTCCGAACAGGCCAAGTCCCAAGCCAACACCGGCAGCTGATCCGGACAACGCCGTTGCCACGGCCAGGACGCCAACGTTCATGCCCAAGTAGGACACCACCAGGTCGCGGCGCCGGTGCCGGCGGAGGTAGAGGGCGAGCGTCAGAATGGCGATGGCGGCCAAATCTGCCGCGATAAGAATGATGGTGTTCATCAGTTACTCCGGAATCTCTTGGGGGATTGGTCTCCACTTTTCCCGGTCATGCTGTGCTGAAACTGTGCCGGGACCAAGGCTGGGATATGGGTTTCGGTGGGATCGGTTTCCGTTGGCTCGGCACGCTTACCGCGGCCGAACAGGAAACGCTGCTGAACGGCGTAACTGATGCCCAGCAACGTCATTTCAGTAGCAAGCTTGGCCAGCAACTGCGGAACTGCCACGGACGTCAGAGCCCATATCAGGACGTAGTTTGCCGACAGGAGCACAAGGACAAGGGCTACATACCCTGTGACGGCAGCCCGCAACGACGTGTCCCTGCCGTGCTCGAACACCAGTCGCCGGTTGACCATGAAGTTGATGCCGGCACTGATGACACGTGCGCCGACTACCGCCAACAGCAGCGAGTCTGTAGCCGCACTAAGGACAAGAAAGACCACCGTGTCCACCAGGAACGCTGAGAAGGAGGACGCCAGGAACTTCAGCAGCGGCGCGTAGATCCGGACCGAATCAGCGACGGGACGGAAATGCGATCCGGAGTTGTCGTCGACGTACACGGTGGCAATGTCCACGGTGTCGATCCCGTAGCCTGCCTGTTTCGATTCAAGCAGGAGGTTTAGTTCATACTCGTACCGCTGCCCCCGGACGGTCAGCAACCACGGAATCATGTCGGCACGGTAACCGCGCAGTCCCGTCTGTGTGTCGCTGATCTGCTGTCCCGTGGCCAGCCTGAACAACCAGCGCGTCACGGTGTTGCCGAATTTGCTGCGGGCCGGGACGTCGCCGGTGAAGTTCCTGCACCCAAGGACCATTGATGCGGTGACCCGACGGACGCGGTCTGCAACTGCCAGGATGTCCGCCACACCATGCTGCCCGTCGCTGTCGGCGCACACCACATCGTGGCCGGGAAAGCGTTCGGCAATGAACGCAAAGCCGCTCTTCAGGGCGTGTCCCTTGCCGCCGTTTACGGCGTAACTGAGCACATGGCACCCAAGCCGCGCGGCGTCGTCGAACGTTTCTTTATAGTCAGGCCCGGAACCGTCGTCAACCACCACGATGGTCAGCCACGGATCGGCTTCCCGAAGACTGCGGACAAGGGAAGTGAGCTGGTGGTCCGGCTCGTACGCCGGTATCAGGATGATCATGACTGGGCGATGTAGAGGATGTCCGAGGTACCGCGCTCTTTGTTTTCACCGAGCGGGTTGTTCACCAGGGAGCCGTTGAAGTACATGGTGGACGAGCCGCCGCCGTCAATGTTGTAGGCGGTGGTGGCGCCCAGGTCCTTCATGATCTGGGCCAGTCCGGTCATGGTGACGCCGGCGCTGTAGCCGGGGCTGCGGCCGTCCACCACCACGAACACCAGGTGGTTACTGTCAATGACGCCCACCGCCGTGCGCGGCTGTTCGCCCTGGATGGAGTGGTTGCCGAAGTTTGTATCCACCTCCACGTCCTCAATGCCCGAGGCGATTTCACCGTTGTCCAGCAGCGACGGCCCGAACGACAGTGTGTTCCATACGCCGTCAGCGACGAGCTCGTCAGCGGTGGTGGTGGTTTCGTCATAGACCTTGACGGTGCCGTCCTTGTAGAACGCCAACCCCTGGCGGGCGCCCTCGTCCCGGTACACCACGCCGTTGCGGATCACGATCCCGGTGTCCCGGAAGCCGTAGTAGTCACCGTTGATGGCGAAGATCGCGTTGTGGTCCGCGGCAATGGCGGAGGTATTTTCGGTGATGTTTTCGCCGTAGGTATCCTCGGCGAATGCCGACTTCAGCGTGGTGGCGTCATCAAGCACGACGTCGGCAACGTAGTACGTCACGGTATCGTCACCGCTGCCTGTGGTCACCGTTGAGATGGTGACGCCGGTGTCCCCAGAGGTGTACGAGGTATCCGTGACAACGGCGGTCGCGGCCGTGTCAGCGGAAGTGCCCTCCGTCGAGCTGTTTGTCGTAGTGCCGGCCTGGCTTGCTTCGTATTCGGAGACGTTGGTGATCTGTGCGTGCGGAATGACGAAGCGGTCCAGGGCCCAGGCGGCGGCACCCCCGGCAGAGAGAGTGACCGCTAGAACGGCGGAGACGACGGCGCGCCGGGTCCGGCTGCCCTTACGGTTCTTGGTCTGTGGAGGAGTCATGCCCCATTTCTACGGAGCAAGGCTACGCCGGAGATTTGCCCAACGTATGCGTGGGCTGTGAAGGTTCACCAGTGCCGGCCGTCTGCCTCCCGGGCTGCTTCCTCGATCCGGAACCTATGGGCCGCCCACTCCTCGGAGTTACGGCCGGGGATGTTGGGATCGCCCGGTCTCTGCCCGGCGGAGCCGTCGATGAGCTCGCGGATGATGTCTGCGTGCCCGGCATGCCTGGCGGTTTCCACGCACATGTGGACCAGGATCTGGTGGAGCGTGACGTTCTTCTTCTCGTCCGACCACCACGGCACCACGCCCGGTGCATCCAGCGGGAGGGACTCAATGGTCTCGTCGCTGTGCTTCGCGGAAAAATGGTGCAGCTCCAGGATCTCTTCCCGGCTCTCGGTGGCAGGGACCCACATATCGGAGTCCGGTTCGGCGTCGTCAGCCAGCCACGGCATGTCCCTGCCGCTGGGTCGTCCGAAAGTCACTCCGAAATAGTCCAGCTGCACGCTGGCCACATGCTTCACGAGGCCCAGCAGATTGGTTCCTGTGGGAGTCATGGGCCTGCGGGCGTCATACTCGCTGAGGTTCTCCACCTTGCCGAGCAGGTCCGCCCTCCGGAGCCGCAAATAACCGAGCAACGTCGCTTTGTCATCCATGGGGAGCACTCTACCGAAGGGCGGGACCCGCGACTTCGCTGGAACACTGCGGCTTCGCCGGAAAGTTCCAGCGGTCTCGCACGTTTCCAGCGACGTGGACGCGACCAGGTACTGCTTTATTCCTCTCTTCGGCATCGCGTTGACTTCAACCCAAGCCAGTGGCGGACCCGGCAAAGGACGTCGGACCCTGTCCAGCCACGAGTGTTAGGAGCACTCCTTGTCACTTCAATTCCCCCGCAGGACCCTGCTCCAGGGTGCCGGCGCACTATCCCTGGCGGCAGTGGTCAGCTCGATGTTCGCTCAGAACGCGTGGGCCGACGCAGAACCGGGCGCAGCGGAGTTCGCAGCGCTGCGAAACCGTTGGGTGGACCAGATCACGGGTCGCAACGTCATCCAGGCCGGCGACCCCGACTTCGCCAAAGCCGTGACTGCCCTGAATAACAAAGCCGCAGACTCCTTGGCCAAGCTCAACACGTCGTCTGGCCGAACCTCGGTGTTCACGGACCTGTCCTTGGCCAAGGACGCAGAAATGGTCACCACCTACACCCGCCTGTCCCAACTGGCCACGGCCTGGGCCACCCCCACGGCGGCCGTGTTCGGGGACGCCGCGGTCCTTGCCGCCATCAAGGCCGGCCTCGCCGATGCCAACACCCTTTGCTACAACGACAGGAAGGAAGAAGTAGGAAACTGGTGGTCCTGGGAGATCGGCGTACCCCGGGCACTCGCTGATGCCATGGTGCTCCTGCACGCGGAATTGTCCGCAGCGGAGCGCACTGCCTACTGCGCGGCCATCGACCATTTTGTGCCCGACCCGTGGCTGCAGTTCCCGCCCAAGCGCGGCAAGATCACCTCCGTTGGCGCAAACCGCGTGGACCTGTGCCAGGGCATCATCATCCGGTCCTTGGCCGGTGAAGACCCGGTCAAACTCAACCATGCAGTGGCCGGACTCAGCCAGGTGTGGCAGTACGTGACCAGCGGAGACGGCATATTCCGGGACGGCTCGTTCATCCAACACAGCACTACTCCCTACACCGGTTCCTACGGAGTTGTCCTGCTCACCGGACTGTCCAAATTGTTCTCCTTGCTGGGAGGTACGGCGTTCGAGGTTTCCGACCCAACGCGCAGCATCTTCTTCGACGCCGTGGAGGGTTCGTTTGCGCCCGTCATGATCAACGGGGCGATGGCCGATGCCGTTCGTGGCAGGAGCATCAGCCGCGAGGCCAACACCGGCTATGATCTCGGGGCGTCGGCTATCGAGGCCATCCTGCTCTTGGCACGGGCCATGGATCCAGCGACGGCCGCCCGATGGCGGGTTTTGTGCGCGGGCTGGATTGTGCGCAATCCCTATCGACCGATCCTCAACAGTGCAAGCGTGCCCAGGACGGCACTGGTCAAGGAACTCCAAGCTACGGGTGTCACCCCCGTGGCAGAAGCGACCGGCCACAAGCTTTTCCCTGCGATGGACCGCACCATGCACCGCGGACCCGGGTGGGCATTGTCGCTCTCCATGTCCAGCAACCGCATTGCCTGGTACGAATGCGGCAACGGCGAGAACAACCGCGGCTATCACACCGGCTCCGGCATGACCTACTTCTACACGTCCGACCTCGGCCAGTACGACGACGCGTTCTGGGCAACGGCCAACTACCAGCGCTTGCCCGGCACCACGGTGGACACCACCCCCTTGCCGGACAAGGTGGAGGGGGAGTGGGGTGCCGCCGTTCCCGCGAATGAGTGGAGCGGAGCCACAGCGCTGGGCGAGGTTGCCGCCGTCGGACAGCATCTGGTGGGGCCGGGCCGCACGGGCCTGTCCGCCCGGAAGTCCTGGTTTGTCAGCGGCGACGTCACCGTTTGCCTCGGCGCGGACATCAGCACTGCTTCAGTCGCCAGGGTGGAAACCATCGTCGACCACCGCAATCTCCACCAAGGCAGCAATACACTCACGACGGCGGCGGGCACCATCGCTGGAACGGCAGGCAGCGCTGAGGTGCTGGGCGATGGGCGCTGGGTGCACCTGGAGGGATTCGGCGGGTACGCGATGCTCGATGATTCCCCGCTCCACGTGCTGCGGGAAACCCGATCGGGCAGTTGGTCCGGGGTCAACGTCAACGGCAGCGCCACAGTGCAGCAGCGGAATTTCGCTACCCTCTACGTGGACCACGGGGCTGGGCCTGTCGCCGGCAGTTATGCGTACATGGTGGCGCCGGGAGCATCGGTGGACCTGACCCGGAAGTTATTGCAGGGAAACAAGTACAACGTGATCCGCAACGATGCAACGGCCCAGTGTGTGGAGTTCAAGACCGAGAAGTCCACGGCCGCAACGTTCTGGAAGCCCGGAATGGCAGGGGATCTTGGGGCGTCGGGTCCGGCCTGCGTGGTGTTCTCCAGGCATGGGAATGAGCTGAGCCTGGCTGTCAGCGAGCCGACGCAGAAGGCTGCCAGCCTCACCCTGACCTTGCCGGAGGGAACGTGGTCCAGCGTGCTGGAGGGCGCGGGCACCCTGGGGACGGACGCCGACGGGCGGAGCACTTTGACCATTGATACCGCCGGGCTCAGCGGCCAGACAAAGCTCATCACGCTACGCCGCTAGAGCCTCGTTGTGGGGCCTGCTCTGCGCGCCATTTAGCCCCGAAAGGCCGCAGAGCGGGCCTCACAACGCTTCGCCCCGCAGGAGTCACGGACAACAATGCGTGGCCGCAACCGGATCTGGTAGAGCGGACACGCGTCGCCTTCGGTCAGCCGACGCAGCAAGACATCGGCGGCCATGACGCCCAGCCTGTGCTTGGCGGGCGAAACCGCCGTGAGCGGTATCCGGGCGAGGTCAGCCATTTCGTCGTCATAGGAGACCAAGGCGAGGTCTTCCGGCACGCGGACCCCGTGGCGGGACGCAGCGCCTTCCAGTAGAGCGGCTTCCCGGTCTCCGAAGACCAACGCCGCCGTGGCGCCACTGCCGGCCAGCAGCCCGAACATGTGCTCGGCCTGGTCGGCTTCCCACTCCGGTTTCGTTGCGCTGAACGCCATGCGCCTGTCGGTCTCCAACCCCAACGCCGCGATGGCAGCCGAATACCCTGCGATGACCGCAGCCTGCGTGGGATTGCTGCTGCGAGCGGCCTCGTTCGCCCGCGTGAGCAGCCCAATCTTTCGGTGACCCAAGCGGTGGAGGTGCATGACGGCGTCGTACGCTCCGCCTTGGTGATCCGAGCAGACGTGTTCTGTGAGGTCGCCCGGCCCCAAGTCGTCCAGGCTCCGCTCCAGGAGGACAACCGGCACGGGAAGGGCCATGAGTTCGGCGACGCGCTGCTGGGGATCGGCCAAGCCCGTCAGCGTTGGCACCAGGATGAGGCCGTCCACTCCGGCCTCCAGGAGGAATTGGATGCTGGCATTCTCGCGGGTGAAGTCGTAGTGGTACGTGGACAGTTGCAGGCTCGCGCCCCGGGCCGAGAGGTGTTCCTCGATCCCCTGGAGGACGCGCGGGTAGTAGAGCTGTGTGTCCGGGAGCAGGACACCGATGACGAACCTCGAGCGTTTCTGCGTGCGCTGGGGTGCAGCGACGAAGCTGCCGGCGCCCTGCCGCCTGACCACCAGCCCTTTGCCTACAAGGTCCTCGAAGGCCCTCCGCACCGTGGTTAGGGAAAGGCCGGTCTCTGCAGCGAGTTGCTGCTCGGTGGGGAGCTTGGTCCCCACGGCCCACGTCCCGGCGATGATGTCCCTGCGGAGGTCGTCGCTCAAGTCCTGGAACTTCAAGTTGGCCTTGGCGGTGTCGCGAAGAGGCGCTCCGCCTGAGTCCGGTTCCTGTTTCCTCTTTGGCATGATCCATCTCCACCTGTGGCCAGACATTTCTCTTATCATGCACCACGATTTAGAGAGTATTCAGGGAGTAATTGCCGCCAACCTGTGGGTATTTCGTGGCAAGGGGGAATGCTCATTGATTCCTTGTCTCGAGGCCCAGTAGCTATGGGAGGGTGTCCAACAAGAAGCCAAATATCCTTTTCATCCTCAGCGACGACCAAGGTGCCTGGTCGCTGGGTTGCGCCGGAAACACCGAGATCCACACGCCCACCCTGGATGCCCTCGCCGCCCGCGGCACCCGCTTGGAGAACTTCTTCTGCGCCTCACCCGTTTGCTCCCCGGCGCGCGCCAGCCTGATGACCGGGAACATCCCGTCGCGCCACGGCGTCCATGACTACCTGGCGGGCGTCGAAACCGGGCCGCAGGCCATCGACTACCTGCAGGGGCAGCGGTTGTTCACTGATGACCTCTCCGATGCCGGCTACCGCTTGGGCCTGTCCGGCAAATGGCACCTTGGCGCCAACGATGCTCCCCGGAAAGGCTTCAGCCACTGGTTCGCACTGGAAGGCGGCGGCAGCCCGTATGATCGCTCGGTCATGTACAGGTTCGACGCCGGCACCAGCCACCGGGAAACGGTCACCGAGTACTTGACGGACGCGATCACCGGCGATGCCCTGGACTTCATCGCCGAAGCCTCGCAAGAGCCCGAACCCTTTTTCCTGGCCCTTAACTACACCGCTCCCCACAAGCCGTGGAAGGGGCAACATCCGCCGGAATTTGAGGAGCTCTACAGCGACTGCGGGTTTTCCAGCTGCCCGCAGGAAGAACTGCATCCGTGGACACCCACCGTGGACGGGGTGCCGATCGGCGGCGAAGCGGACACCCGTGCAGCACTTGTGGGGTACTTTGCCGCCGTCAGTGCCATGGACGCCGGGATCGGGACGATCCTCAGCCGGCTGGAGGAACTCGAGGTACGGGACAACACCTTGGTGATCTTCAGCAGCGATAACGGGTTCAATTGCGGGCACCACGGCATTTGGGGGAAGGGCAACGGGACGTTTCCGCAGAACGTCTACGACTCCTCCGTCAAAGTGCCTGCGATCTTCGCGCTCCCGGGCAGGATCCGGCAGGGCGCGGTTGTGACGGAGTTGTTGTCCGCCTACGACCTGGCGGCCACCGTCCTGGAGCTGGCGGGGGTGGACCACGGCCCCTTCGAAGACGGGCCGGGACAGTCTTTCGCGGAGCTATTAGGCGGGCTGCCACCAGCGGCCGGGGACCGCGCCGTCGTGGTCTTTGACGAATACGGTCCTGTCCGGATGATCCGCAGCACCGACTGGAAGTACGTGCACCGGTATCCGCACGGTCCGCATGAACTCTACGATCTTGTGGCCGACCCGGACGAGCGAGCCAACCTGGTGGACCAGCCCGCGCACGCTGCACGGGTGTCCGCCATGCGTACCCAGCTCCAGGAGTGGTTCCAGCAGCACGCCGTCCCCGGGTTAGACGGGAGTTGGCTTCCCGTGGCTGGGGCGGGCCAGACTGCGTCCGTGCTGGATGATCCCCTGGGAGCTTTCACCCCACCCAACTGGGATGGCACGGACGCAGCCGGTGGGTCGTCCTAGCCGACTTCGGTCAGGGTGCGTGCGGTGCTGATGTCTTCGCCGGTTTCCGCGAACTGCACGGGCCTGCCGGTCTTGTCGGCCGCATAGGAAGCCAGGACTACCTCCACGATGTGGCGGGCGTGCTCAACACTGACTTTGGGGACGCCGCCTTTGAGCACTGTGATGAAGTCCTGCAATTGCAGGAAGAAACCCTCCTGAATGTCCTCGGGCCGCGGTTCCCATACCGTGCGTGTCACGCCGTCGCGTCGGACCAAGGTTCCATGGTGTGGGCTGCAGGACAGGGTGCCGAACTCACCCACGATGAGGATCTCGTCCAGGCGTTGGGCAGCGTCGGACACCACGGAGATGCTGACATGGACTCCGTTCTTGAGGGTCAGCGCAATGGCGCCGTCGGTTTCCACGGGAACGCCGAAGCGTTTGAGGGTAGAGGCGCTCACGGATTCGACGGGTGCGCCACCGAACCAGATGGAGCGGTCAAGGCAATGGCCGCCGATGTTCATCAGTGCACCTCCACCGGCCATGGCCTCGCTGAAGAACCAGTCCGGCCGGGTTCCCGGACGATAATCGGTGGTCCTGTAGTCGCGGATCATCAGGACCCGGCCGAGTTCGCCGCTGGCCAGCACGTCCTGGGCTGCCAGCTTCTCCGGGAGGAAATGCTGGATTTGCCCGATGACCAAGGACACCCCGGCCTCCCGGCACGCTTGAATCATGCGATCGCAGTCGGCCACGGTGGTGGCCATGGGCTTTTCCACCAGCACGTGCAATCCGTGGTCGGCCGCGGCCAGCACCATCTCCAGGTGCAGGGCGTGCGGGGTATTGATGATGACGGCGTTCAAGCCGGCATCACGGAACATGGCCAGGTAGTCCCCGTAGACGGAAGCCCCCCATGGCGATGCGACCCTCTCTGCGGCTTCAGGCCGCAGGTCGCAGACGGCGGCCAACTCCACGTTGCCGATCCGCGCTGCGGATGCTGCATGGAAGTGTGCCACGGCGCCCGCGCCAATGATTCCAAGTCGTATCAATTTCCCTCTTTAGCTCGGAGCCGGAGCGCGGGCTCGTCCAATCGGAACGCCGCGCAGGTCTCCTCGATTGTTGGGCAGCCTGGAAAGAGGAATAAATGCCTAATTGGGCCGGACTCACCCGGGGTACGCCGGGGATGCCAAACCATCATCGAAACTTTCCAAAATACTCATTGAATCCTGCTTTCGGGGGCTGTGAGAGTCGTCTCACTGAACCGCATCCGGCTGGTTCCCCCTCACTCGAAAGGTGATTCCCATGGGCAAAACAGCCCGTCATCTTCGCCCGCTGGCCGCCCTGTTGGGTGCAGCGCTTGCCTTGTCCACCACTGCTTGCGGCGGAGCCACCGATGCCTCCTCGGCCGCCGAAGCCGTGGATATTTCCGGGTCCATTTCCGGCCAGACCATCAACTATTGGTCAATGTGGAAGGACGGCGAACCTCAGCAAAAGGTCATCGCCACTGCCATCGCGGACTTCGAAAAAGAAACCGGAGCCAAAGTCAGCGTCCAATGGCAGGGACGAAGCAACACCGAAAAGCTCGTCCCCGCGCTGAACACCAACAACGTCCCGGATCTGGTGGACGGAACGCTCGCCAAGCTCGCTCCGGTGATCGGCGAAACAGGGCAGGCCAGCCCCCTGACGTCCGTCTACTCGTACGAGTTGGATGGGAAGACCGTCAGCTCAGTGATCCCGGAGAAGTTCACCAGCAACGGCGTCTTCAAGGGAGAAGACGGACAGCCCTGGATGGTTCCCTACAGCATCAGCTCCGACGGCATCTGGTTCGATGCCGCCAAACACCCGGAGCTCAAAGCCGCGCCGCCCGCCACCTGGGATGAATTTATTAAGGTCCTGGACAAGCTGAAGGCCGGTGGAACAGCACCCATTGCCGCGGACGGCGACATCGCCGGCTACAACTCCACCTGGTTCGTCACCGCGCTGCTCCGGCTCAAAGGCGCTGGCAGCTTCAAGGCCCTCGCCGAAGACAAATCCGGCGCAGGATGGGACGACCCTGCCGTTCTTGAAGCAGCCCAAAAGGTGGAAACCCTGGTTAAAGGCGGATACCTCAACAGTGGCTACAACGCCAGCAAGTTCCCGGCGCAACAGCAGCTCTGGGCAAACGGCGACGCCGCACTGATCCTCAACGGCTCGTGGACGCCCACCGAAACCGGCTCGTACGCCGCCCCGGGCTTCGAATACTCCTCCTTCCAGTTCCCGGCCATCGGCGACAAGCCAGCCAGTGCCCGCGTGGACTTCATCGGCTTCGCAGTTCCAGCAAAATCCAAGAACCAGGTTCCTGCCCAGCGACTTGCGGCGTACCTGCTGGGCACCAAGTACCAGGACGCCCTCGGAACGGTCGCCAAGGTGCTGCCGGTGAGGCAGGACGCACCGGTGGATCCCGCCGTCGCAAGCGTCAAAGCCGCCATCGACGCCGCTCCGGCCACGCACCTGCAGAACGACGGCGTGACGTTCCCCGGTTACACCGAGAAAGTCTTCTTCCCCAGGGACGATGAACTGTTCCTTGGAAAGACCACAGCCGCAGAGTTCGTGGCGAAGATGAAGGAAGCCCAGATCCAGTACTGGAAGGACAACGGCTGATGTCTGTCGGCCTGAAAGAAGCCCGCGCCAGTAAGTCGCCACTGCAGCATTCGGCGGCCCGGAGACCGGCCACAAGGAAGTCATCAGTTCAAGGCCGCCAGGCGGGAAGCTCCATCGATGTGCAGCGCAAGAAGCTGCTGATTCCGTTCGTGGGTCCGGCGTTCGTCCTGTACACGGTCCTGTTCATCGTTCCCGCCCTTGGTGCAGTGTGGATCAGCCTCCACAAATGGGCCGGATCCGGACCCATGAAATTCGTGGGCCTGGACAACTACGGCCGGATCTTCCGGGACCCGCTGTTCCTGTCATCGTTCGGCAACACCCTGATGCTGCTGTTCGTGGTGGGAGCCGCGATCTTCATTCTCGCTTTTGCCATGACGCTCGTCCTCCGGGACATGGCAGGGAAGAAAGTGGTCCGCAACGTCATCTTCTTCCCGCACCTCATCAACGCGCTCGTGTTCGGTGTCCTGGCCGGCTTCATCTTCAACCCTGGCGGGATGGTCAACAGCCTCCTTGCGCCCCTTGGGGTGACGGACCCGCCCAAGTGGCTGGCACAGGACAACATCTTCCCGCTCATCATGGTCACCCTGGTCTGCACAACCACCGGTTACTTCACCACCATCCTGATGGCCGGCGTCGACCGTATTCCGCCCTACTACTACGAGGACTGCGCTTTGGCAGGAGCAACCGCATTCCAGCGGCTGCGGTATGTCATCCTCCCGCTGACCTGGGATGTCTTTGGCACTTGTGCCGTGCTGTGGACCATCTCGTCGGTGAAGATCTTCGAGATCGTCTGGGTCTTCGGTGGAAGTTCCGGGGCAGGGGTGCCGCCCACCCAAAGCTGGACGGCCGCCGTCTACACCTACGTCAACGCCTTCTCCGGACAGTCAACGCCTGCCTATGGAGCCGCAACGGCTTCCGCCGTGTTGTCGCTGGCGCTGATCTCCGTCCTGGTTGTCCTGCTGCGCCGCGCGATGCGTCGCGACGCCGTCGAGTTCTAAAGGAAATGTCATGAGCGAATACAAATTGCTGGCTCCCGTGACTGCCCGCAGGCGGGGACGCCGTGGCGTCAGTCCCGCCCTGCGCGGGGAGCGCAGCGTGGTCCGCGGTATCGGCGTGGGGCTGCTGTGGCTGGTGGTCGCGATCAGTATTGCAGCCCTGGTGTGGATGGTGGCGCAGGCCTTCAGGGACACCCGGTCCATTCTGGACGACCCCTGGGGCGTCCCGGCGTCCCTGGACTTCAGCAACTTCGTTCGGGCTTGGACCGTGGGAGACTTCGCGGTGGCCACGTGGAACAGCCTGCTGACCACTGTGGTGTCTTCGGTTTTGACCGTCGCCATCGCCGCACCGTGCGCGTACTACCTGAGTCGGGTGGACAACAAGCTCACCCGTGGCCTGAGCCTCTACTTCATCCTGGGCCTCGGCATTCCGGCGCAGGTCATCCTGATTCCGCTGTTCGTGATGCTGAACAAGGTGTACCTCACGGACAGCATCATCGGCTTGAACCTCGTCTACATTGGGGTTTCCATGCCGTTCACAGTCTTCCTTCTGACCGCGTTCTTCCGCTCCCTGCCCTTGGAAATGGAAGAGGCAGCGGCACTGGATGGGACCACGGCCTTCGGGACGTTCTGGCGCATCACGTTGCCATTGGCGAAGGGAGGCATCCTCACCGCCTTCATCCTCCAGGTCATCTCGCACTGGAACGAGACCCTTCTGGCCTTGACCCTGCTTCAATCCACCGAGAAATACACGCTCCCCGTGGCTCTGATTTCCTTCGTGCAGCAGCAGACCTACTCAGGAGCCGACTGGGGCGGACTGTTTGCAGGCCTCGTGATCGTGGTCCTGCCGATGCTCATCATCTATGTATGGTTGGGCCGGCGGTTGACGGAGGGACTGACACTCGGGATGGGCAAATAGCCCCCGACGGCGTTGCTACCGCGGACTTTTGTCGATTACGCAGAAGCGGTTGCCGTCAGGATCTGCAAGAACCACGAAGTCCGGATCCTCGGGGTACAGGTCCCAGTCCACACGTTGGGCGCCGAGCCCGATGAGCCGTTCAATCTCTGCGGCCTGGTCATCCGCGTAGAGATCGAGGTGGGTGCGGGGATGCTCCTGCACAGGGGTTTCGCTCAGCATGAGGGCGAGTTGGGGCCCGGGGCCTGACGCTGGCACCAGGATCACCCAGGTGTCATCGCCCAGCCTAGCCGCGGCCGGATCCCTTGTCGTGGGACAAGCGCCAGTGCCACAGTGAACCATGGCCACAGAAGAGGACGTCAGGAGGATCTGCCTGGAGATGCCGGGTGTCAGCGAACGCTTGAGTTGGAGGCAACCGGCGTGGTTCACCAAGACGCTCATGGCCCGGATGTGGGAGGACGGGGTCCTTACGGTGAAGACCGACGAACGCGAGGCGCTCGCGGCCATGAATCCCGATACCTTTTTCTGGACCCCGCATCACGAGCAATCCCCGAAGCTGATGCTGATCCGGCTGGAAAAGATCGACGTGGGGGAGCTCGACGAGTTGCTGCAGGAGTCGTACAGAATCGCCGGCGGGGCGGGCTAGACTCGCCGCATGGGGGAACACAAACTTGGGGAACACAGCACACCGAAGCCTGCCCGCAGGGTCTCTGCCGTCGTCGTGCCTTTGCTGGGGTTAATCGCCGTGGTTGTGGGCGTGATCGTGGCGTGGAACGGCATGAGTGACCAGATTGGCTGGTTTGCCTACGCGCCGCTGAGCG
Source organism: Paenarthrobacter nitroguajacolicus (assembly GCF_031455195.1). Lineage (GTDB taxonomy): Bacteria > Actinomycetota > Actinomycetes > Actinomycetales > Micrococcaceae > Arthrobacter > Arthrobacter nitroguajacolicus_D. Next base: position 388,012 of record NZ_JAVDSH010000005.1, read on the forward strand.
ACAGTGTGTTCGTGGGGGACAACGGCTCATTCGTGAGTAAGGGGACGCAGCTCGGCTTGGCCGTGGCGGGGGTTGGCCTGCTGGTCCTCGCGTTCTGGGCGGGGCTGGCCGTGGGGCGTCGACGCTGAGTTCGCCGGAGAAACGCGAAATCGCCGGATAGCTCCAGCGAACTGGCAGCTTTCCGGCGATCTCGGCGCAAGCATCAAACCTAGGTGAGCTTCACCTGGCGGTTCATGTCCTTATACAGCAGGTAACGGAACTCGCCCGGACCACCGGCGTAGCAGGCCTGCGGGCAGAACGCGCGCAGCCACATGAAGTCGCCGGCCTCCACCTCAACCCAGTCGTTGTTGAGCAGGTACATGGCCTTGCCCTCGAGCACGTACAGGCCGTGCTCCATGACGTGGGTTTCCGGGAAGGGGATCACGCCGCCGGGCTGGAACGTGACGATGTTGACCTGCATGTCGTGTGCCAGGTCGCTGGAATCCGTGAAGCGGGTGGTCTTCCAGACGTCGTTGGTGTCCGGCATGGAGGTGGGCTCCACGTCCTTCTCGTTGGTGACGAAGGACTTGGCTTCGAAGCCTTCGAGCCGCTCGTAGGCCTTGCGGATCCAGTGGAAGGAGACGATGTCGTCGGAGACGTTCTCCAAGCCCCACTCCGAACCCGCGGCGAGGTAGGCGTAGCCGCCCTCTTCGAGGTGGTGCAGTTCTCCGTCGAGAGTCAGGTTGACCTGGCCCTTGGTGACGAAGATGACGCCTTCGACGCCTGCCTCGAACTCGGCCTTGGGAGCCCCGCCGCCCGCGCCGATCTCGACGATCAGCTGGGAGAACGTGGTGGCGAAGCCGGAGATCGGCCGCGCGATGATCCAGGAGCGGGTATTGGAGAAGCCTGGCAGGTTGCTGGTGACGATGTCCGTCATGACGCCCTTGGGGATCACCGTGTAGGCCTCGGTGACGATGGCCCGTTCGGTGGTCAGGTGGGTCTGCGGGGGCAGCCCGCCCTCGGGGTAGTAGTACTTACCCATGCGTGTGCTCCTTATCAGTGGGAAGTCGGTTGTGCGAGCCGCGGGTGCGCCAGCGCGGTCAGCTGTGAAAGTTCGACGCCGGCAAGTGCCTTGACCTCGTCGGTCCCCACGGCGCCGCACTGGACGCCGCGGAGGACGAAGCCGGCCAGCGCGCGGGCAGTGGCGGGCTCATCCATGACGCCGCCTTCGGTGCGTTCGACGTAGTTGCGTAGGCGCAGTGCCGCGGCGGGCAAGCCTTCGCGGTAGAAAGCGTACGACGCCGAGAAGCGGCTGGGCAGTTGGGCGGCGTGGAGATCCCACCCTTGGTAGTAGCCGTTTTCCAGGGAACGTCGGACCAGTCGGCCGTGCAGTTTCCAAGCGTCTTCCACTGCGTCACCCACGGGGATGATGTTGGTGGAACCGTCAGAGAGACGGATTCCCGTACCGGCAACAGCGAGCTGCATGACTTCCTTGGCGAAGTCGGCCACAGGGTGCTCCATGGACTGGTACTCGGCGGAGATGCCCAGCGAAGCGCTGTAATCGTAGGTCCCGTAGTGCAGGGCGCTGATGCGGCCCGGAACGACGTGGGGGAGCTGTGCCACAGGCGAGGTTCCGTCAGCGCCGATGATGAGCTGCGGCGTTTCCACCTGCACCTCAAAACGAAGCCGGCCGGCGGGAAGACCGTGGACTTCCTCAAGCCGGGACACCGCGTAGTCCATGGCCTGAACCTGGGCCACCGTGGTGACCTTGGGCAGGGTGAGGATCAGTCCGGCTGGGAGTTCCCCGGCGGCCGCGAGCGTGGACACGAACAGGTCCAGGGTCTTCAGGCCGCGGGCCCGGGTGGGGGCCTCGAAGCACTTGAAGCGGATGCCAATGAACGGCGGAGCAGTTCCGGCCGAAACCGCAGCCGCGACGGCGTTGGCGGCAGCAACGGCGTCGGCGTCTTCTGCCTCGTCGCCGCGGTCACCGTAGCCGTCTTCGAAATCGAGCCGCAGGTCCTCAATGGGCTCCGAGGAAAGCTTGGAAGCAACCCGTGAAGCAACGGCCGCAGCAAGGTCGGGCTCCTGGCCCAGCAGCCGGCCGAGCTTTTCGAGTCCGCCGTGAGCTTCCGCCGTCGCGAGTGCCTGGGCGCCCCAGTCCGCCACGAAGGTGGGCGTGAAGCGGTCTGCCGGGATGTAAACGGTGTGGATGGGCTGGCGGGAGCCGTCGTCGCCGGGGTAGTTGCGGTCGAGCAACTGGTCGGTGGCAGCGAGTTGCGCCTCGATGTGGGCGAGGTCTGAGGAAGAGAATGATCCCATCTCAGCCCACCAGCTCATACGCGGGTGTGGTCAGGAAGTCCGTGTACTCATCGGAGAGACAAATGTCCTCGATCAGCTTGGACGCCGGCTCGTAGTACTTGGTGAAGTTCTCGTCGCCGAATTCGATGCGCAGGCGCTCGGTCTCTTCGCCCAGGATGCGGGTCACCAGTTCGCGGGTCACCGTGTTGCCCGTGTCAGCAAGGATCGACTTGTTGCGGAGCTGCTGCCACACCTGCGAGCGGGAGATTTCTGCCGTCGCGGCGTCTTCCATGAGGTTGTGGATGGCTACGGCACCGCTGCCGGAGATCCAGACGCCGGTGTAAGCGACGGCGACGTACAGGTTCAGGCGCAGGCCGGCCTCTGTCACGGTGCCGCCGGCGGAGGCGACGTCGATCAGCTGCTCGGCGGTGACGTTCACCTCGGGGCGCTGCTTGTCCAGCTGGTTGGGGCGGTCGCCCAGGACGGAGTCGAACACTTCGCGGCAGGTGGGAACCAGGTCCGGGTGGGCAACCCATGAGCCGTCGAAGCCATCGTTTGCTTCGCGGGTCTTGTCGGCGCGGACCTTATCGAAGGCTGCGGCGGTGACGTCGGGCTGCTTGCGGTTGGGGATGACGGCGGCCATGCCACCCATGGCGAAGGCACCACGCTTGTGGCAGGTCTTCACCAGGAGCTCGGTGTAGGCGCGCATGAACGGAGCCGTCATGGCCACGGTGGCGCGGTCCGGGAGCACGAACTCTTCGCCGGCATCACGGAAGTACTTGATGATGCTGAAGAGGTAGTCCCAGCGTCCGGCGTTCAAACCTGAAGCATGGTTGCGCAGTTCGTAGAGGATCTCGTCCATTTCGAATGCTGCCGGGATGGTTTCGATCAGCACGGTGGCGCGGACGCTGCCCTGCGGGATGCCGAGGAAGTCCTGCGCGAAGACAAAGACATCGTTCCAGAGGCGTGCCTCCAGGTGGCTCTCCATCTTGGGCAGGTAGTAGTACGGGCCGTGGCCGTTGAGGAGCAGCTGCTTGGCGATGTGGAAGAAGTGCAGGCCGAAGTCCACCAGCGCACCCACGGCGGGTTGGCCGTCGATCAGCAGGTGCCGTTCCTCCATGTGCCAGCCGCGGGGGCGGGCAACAACAACGGCCAGGGGAGCGTCCGTGCGGAGACGGTATTCCTTGCCTTCCGGCGACGTGTAGCTCAGGGTTCCCTGGGCGGCGTCCCGGAGGTTCAGGATGGCGTCGATGACGTTGGGCCACGTGGGAGTGCTGGCATCTTCGAGGTCAGCCAGCCACACCTTGGCGCCGGAGTTGAGGGCGTTGATGGCCATTTTGGCCGGGGTTGCGGGGCCGGTCATTTCAACGCGGCGGTCCTGCAGAGCTGCCGGTGCCTCGGCGACTTTCCAGTCGCCGTCGCGGATTTCCTGGGTTTCCGGAAGGAAGTCCAGGCGGGACGTGTCGGCAACCTTCTGGCGCTTAACCTTGCGTGCTTCCAACAGCTCGTTTCGGGTGCCGGCGAAGCGCTTGTGCAGTTCCTCGATGAAGGCCAGTGCCTTGGGGGTGAGGATTTCCTCGGCGCGGTCGATCGGCCGGGGATCGGTGACTGTGATAGCCATGTGAGCGGATTCCTTTGTTCTAGAGTGCGCTGGCGGCGTTGGCGTGCGCAGCAGCAGCTACGGCAGCAGCCACATCGGCGGCAACATGGGGATCGAAGACGCTGGGGATAATGTAACTCGCGTTCAGCTCATCGTCAGCCACCCTGTTGGCAATTGCCTCGGCCGCGGCCACCAGCATGTTCGGCGTGATGTCCGATGCTCCGGCGTCCAGCAGCCCGCGGAAGAATCCGGGGAAGGCCAGCACGTTGTTGATCTGGTTCGGGAAGTCGCTGCGGCCCGTTGCCACCACGGCGGCGTGCTTGGACGCGATGACAGGATCGATTTCCGGCGTCGGGTTGGCCATGGCGAACACGATCGCGTCATCGGCCATCGAGGCAACCTGCTCCTCGCCGATCACGTGCGGGGCGCTGACGCCGATGAAGACATCCGCACCCTTGAGGGCGTCGTGGAGCGTACCGGAGAAACCTTCTTCGTTGGTGTTCGCGGCGATCCAGCTGCGGTGCTCGTCGCTGTATTCCTCACCCGAGTGGATGGCTCCGGAGCGGCCCGCGGCAATGATGTGCTGCGCGCCCTGGGCCTTCAGGAGCTGGATGATGGCCGAGCCGGCAGCACCGACACCGGAAACCACGATCTTGACCTCGGACAGCTTCTTGTCCACGACGCGGAGGGCGTTGACAAGGGCCGCGAGCGTGACGATCGCGGTGCCGTGCTGGTCATCGTGGAAGACCGGGATGTCCAGTTCTTCGCGGAGGCGGTTCTCGATTTCGAAGCAGCGCGGTGCAGCGATGTCTTCAAGGTTGATGCCGCCGTAAACGGGGGCCATGGCCTTGGCGATCATGATGATTTCTTCGGTGTCCTGGGTGTCCAGGCAGACCGGCCAGGCGTCAACGTTGGCGAACTGCTTGAACAGTGCGGCCTTGCCTTCCATGACCGGGAGGGCCGCGGCCGGGCCGATGTTACCCAGGCCCAGGACGGCGGAACCGTCAGTGAGGACCGCGATGGTGTTGCGCTTAACCGTGAGGTTGCGGGCGGCGGCCGGGTCTTCTGCGATGGCCATGCAAACACGCGCGACGCCGGGAGTGTAGGCACGCGAGAGATCGTCGCGGTTGCGCAGGGCTACTTTGGGGACGACCTCGAGCTTGCCGCCGAGGTGCATGAGGAAGGTGCGGTCCGAAACGTGCTGGACGGTGACGCCGTCGAGTGCGTTCAGGGCGTCCTTGACGCGGGCTGCGTGATCGTCATCGGTGGTGTTGCAGGTGACGTCAACGACGATCGTCTCGTGGTGGGATTCCGTGACGTCCAGCGCGGTGATTGCTGCACCGGCTGCGCCGACGGCTGCTGCCAGTTCACTGGTAGCGGTGAAGCTCGACGGTGCGGCGACGCGCAGGGTGATCGAGTTTCCGGGGCTCGGATTCGCCATTGAAATTCCTCCTGTTAGGCCCGTTCCCGGGCCGCCGTTCCTACTAAATGTTTTCGTATTATGGATATTATTATCTACAAAGTGGAAACACAACCCCCGGCTTGGTCATGATCGGTGTCGTCGCGCCGGTGGCATGTGTGCTGTATGTTGGGTGTTCTAAGCAATTCTTTTCACGATGCGGATAAGAGTTGTCGGAATCTGAGTCATTGGAGACAAGGGAATGGCTGAAAAAGCCTCCGGAGGCGTGCAGTCCGTAGAGCGCGTCTTTGAACTGCTGGAACTGATCACGGACGCTGGCGGCGACGTCACCCTGAGCGAGCTCTCCTCGTCCACGGACTTGCCCCTGCCTACAATCCATCGCCTTTTGAGGACGCTGGTCTCCCTTGGCTACATCCGCCAGCTGCCTAATCGCCGCTACGCCCTGGGCCCCCGCCTCATCCGGCTCGGCGAAGGTGCCAGCAAGCAACTCGGTGCCGTAGCCCGTCCGCAGCTCAAGACGCTCGTTGAACGCCTCGGTGAGACCTCCAACATGGCTGTCCTGGACTCGGACATGGTCATCTACGTGGCCCAGGTCCCGTCCATGCACTCCATGCGCATGTTCACCGAAGTTGGCCGCCGCGCCCACACGCACGATACCGGCGTCGGCAAAGCCATCCTGGCCCAGCTGGACGACGAGGTTGTCCGTGGCATCGTGGCCCGCACCGGCATGCCCACGCCTACGGCCAAGAGCATCGGCGACATTGACTCCCTGCTCGCGGACCTTGCACTGATTCGCGAACGTGGCTACTCCATCGACGAAGAAGAGCAGGAGCTCGGCGTCCGCTGCTTCGCCATGGCCGTACCCAATGCGCCCACCCCCACGGCAATCTCCGTGTCGGGGCCGATCACCCGCGTCGACCAGAGCTTCGCCGATCGTGCTGTGCCCATGCTGCGTGAAGCAGCCAAGGCGATCTCCGCGGAGCTCAACCAGAACTAGCTCCACTTCCCGCCGAGTTGGCACTTAACGCCCATGTTTCCCAAAAGCATGGGCGTTAGCTGTCACCGCGGCGAGGTCGCTGAGCTGGCGGGTGGCCGCTCCGCCAAGGCGGGTGCCGCCGTCGTACGCTTTCCCCCAACGCAGAAGGCGGCAGTGTCCCCCAAGGAAACACTGCCGCCTGTCATCTGCGGGAGGGTGCTAGTGCTCTGACGCGCTGGAGGTCTTGAGTGGGACCTCGTTGCCGTCGGCGTCGATCAGCTTGCCGTTCTCAAAGCGGTCACCTTCGCTGAGGCACTTGATGTCCTCTTCGCTGACAATCCGGTCCGTTCCTGCAACGAACACCGACTGATTGTCCGAGTTGCCGGCCTTGAAGTGGTTGAACAGGATGTTGAGCAGGATCGCCATGACAGCTGCGGAGCTGATGCCGGAGTGGAAGATCGTGGAGAACCAGGACGGGAACTGGTCGTAGAACTTCGGCGCGGCGATCGGGATCATGCCGAAGCCGATCGAGGCCGCCACGATGATCAGGTTCATGTTGTTCTTGTACTCAACCTTGGCCAGGGTACGGATACCGCTGGCGGCAACCGTACCGAAAAGTACGACGCCGGCGCCGCCCAGGACGGGCGTCGGAACCGCTGCGACAACGCGGCCCAGGATCGGCAGGAGGCCCAGGATCACCAGGATGAGGCCGCCGGCACTGACCACGAAGCGGCTCTTGATGCCCGTGATGGCAACGAGGCCAACGTTCTGGGCGAAAGCGCTCTGCGTGAAGGAGTTGAACAGCGGGGAGATGGCGCTGGAGAGCATGTCGGCGCGGAGTCCGTCACCGATGCGGCGCGAATCAACCTTGGTGTCCACGATCTCGCCCACCGCGATGATGTCCGCGGAGGTCTCGGTGAGGGTCACCAGGATAACGATCAGCATGGAGATGATGGCTGCGACTTCAAAGGTGGGTGCACCGAAAGCGAAGGGTGTGGGGAAAGCAACGATGTCGCCCTGGCCAACCTTGGAGAAGTCTGCCATGCCGGCAATGAGCGCAATGATGGTGCCGATTACCATGGCCAGCAGGATCGAGAGCCGGGAGATCGCGGCGTTGCCAACCTTGCTCAGGAGCAGAACGATGCCCATGGTTGCTGCGGCCAATCCGATGTTGGCCATGCTGCCGTAGTTGTCAGCCTTGGCGTTGCCGCCCATGGCCCAGTTCGCGGCCACCGGCATCAGGGTGAGCCCAATGGTGGTGATCACCGTGCCCGTAACCACAGGTGGGAAGAATTTGATGATCTTCGAGAACAGGGGAGTGATGGCCAAACCGATCAGCGAGGCCACGATCACCGAGCCGAACACCGCCTGGATCCCACCGCCACCCTGGACGATCGCCACCATGGTGGAAACGCCGGCGAAGGACACGCCCTGGACCAACGGCAGCTGCGAGCCGAACCACGGGATGCCCACCGTCTGAAGGATGGTGGCGAGCCCGCCCACAAACAAACAGGCGGCGATCAAAAGGCCGATGTCCTGTGAGTTCATGCCGGCCGCTGCACCGATGATCAGGGGCGGGGCAATGATTCCGCCGTACATGGTGAGGACGTGCTGGAAGCCGTAAGCGAACGTGCTTCCGATCGAGAGGCGCTTGTCCTCTGGCCGTTCCGACTGATGTTTCTGCGAAGAGGTGGTATTCGCAGGGCGGGATTTCTTCTTGATGTTCATGGCAGACTTTCTGGGTTCATGGCAGACGCCTTCGTCTGGCTAACTGTGTCTGGCTAACAAATCTTGAGGTTTTTGGGGTTGGGTTTGTGTACAGGTCCGGCCTTGACGGGGCGCCGTGGGGGGCCTGTACACAAACCCGTTGGTAGTGCGGTTTAGCAGAAGCCGGCGATGCCGCTCCATGCAACGGGTGCAGCGTCGATGTCTTCGCGCTGGACGGTTGCCTCGATGAGGCCGTACGGGCGATCAGCCGCGAAGAAGACCTCGTTGGGGTTATCCAGGCCGAACGGGCTCAGGTCAACCAGGAAGTGGTGCTTGTTGGGCATGGAGAACTTGATCTCGTCCACTTCGCTGTGTGCTTCGAGGACCTTCTTGCCCATGTCGAACAGCGTCTGCTGCAGGGCGTGGGAGTAGTTCTCGGTGAAGCCTTCCAGCAGGAGGGCCTTGATGTCCTCGTAGCTCTTGTTGAAGTCCGTACCGGCGAAGTCCAGGTTGGTGTTGTAGCGCCAGCGGGCGGATACGTCGGTGGCAAGGATGCGGTCGGTGGTTTCCGGCAGGGTGGTGTACTTATCCCGCGGGTAGCCGACAAAGCCGGACTGCGTGGTCTTGAGGACGGTCAGGTCTTTGAGGCCGCTGATCAGGTGCGTGGTTGCGCCATCACGGACGACGACGGCGGTACGCACCTCTTGTCCGTTGCGGACGAAGCTGTGGTCGTGTCCCTCGCCGTGTGCCTGGATGCGATCCCAGCTGTAGGCCTCGGCTTCCCAGCGTCCGCCGGTTACCCAGTCGAACCCACCGGTGAAGTGATCGGCAAGGCGCAGGAGGAAGGCTTCGGGGGAGCCGATGCCTTCACGAGCGAAAGCGTAGACCGTGTTCTTTTGGGTGTCGGTGGCAACGACGTGGCCGTTGTCGCCTTCGAGGTGGGCTGCCTGGAAGTCGCCGCGCAGCTGCGAGGTGACGTTCAGGTCTTCGATGTGGTGGCGGTCCGTATCCCGAGTGACCTTGACGACGCGGACTTCTGCTTTGCCGTACTGGTTTTCGCCGAGGACGATGTTGTTGCTCATGGTCATATCCCAACTTCTGTGACGTGGAACCTAGGTTCCATCAATGAAATTAAGCGCGTGTTTCCACCGCGTTTCTGGTGGAGCCGACCCAACAAAAAAGAGCCGACATCCATTGATGCCAGCTCATTACGACCCTGCCTGCTGCTCTCAGGTTACGTGACCTACGCCACGAACTGATTCGAGAGTAGCTCATGGTTTCGGCCTGTGTATACGGGTTCCCAAGGATCGTTATGAACTACCCAAATGTGACCGGGGCAACTCACTTTGCTCCGGAGGGGCTCTTGACGCGTAGTTTGTCCGCTGCCTACACTTTCCACATAACAATAAAAGTTTTCCGAAGTGCGGAAACTGTTTGCATGAGAAAGAGGAGGAACAGATGGACTCGAAGGATACGAACAACGTCGTGGAATTCCCGGCGCCGGGTCAGGAGCTGTACCTGCCCTTTGGTGCAACAGATCCGGACTTCTACATTCCGGCCGACTGCGACCGCAAAGCCGGCGGGTTCTCCCGTTGGCTGCGCGGGCTCCCGGTGTTCGGCCGGCAGCGCCCCTAAGACCTGCAGCGAAGGGGCGCGGACTCTGCGCAACAGAGCCAACGAGGCGGGCGGTACCTGGGGAGGTGCCGCCCGCCTTTTGCGTGCGGACGGCCCGTTTCGATGCATCGCTGCGGGCTAGATGGTAAGAGCCATCTAGCCCGCAGCAAGCCATCGAAGTGGACTTTTCCACATAGGGTTGAGGGCGCCTGTCCATGAACGCGCGGCCTACCGAGACTTGGTTCATGAACAATGTGAACCCCAGGGAGCTTCCGTCCGGCATGGACTTGTGGCGGACCAGCCAGCTCAATGAGGCGGGATTCAATGCCCGTGCCATTGCTGCGTTGGTGCGAAGGGGAGCGCTGGTTAGGCTCCGCCGGGGGTGCTACATTCGTGGACGCACCTGGGCGGCGCAAAAACCGTGGATCCGAAGCCGGCAACTGATCGCCGCGCACGCCCACGGGACACTGGCAACGTCAGGCGGTGGCTTGGTTTACAGCCACACCTCTGCAGCGCGCCTCCACCGTTTGTTCCTGTGGGACGTGGACGATCGTGTGCACATCACCCAGAAGACCACACCGTCGTCGATTTCGCATGGCCGCGACGTAGTCGCCCACACCACGATGCTCAAGGAGGACGATGTCGTCTTCGTGGACGGGCTGCCGTGTACATCGCTGGAGCGGACGGTGGTGGACTGTTGCCTGATGTTGGGCTATCGGCAAAGTCTTGTCTTGATGGATCATGCCCTCCGCATAGGTGCTGATGTCGCAAGGTTGACGCAGATGTGCGAATTTCTGTCCGGAAGAAACGGAGTGCTTTCGTTGCGACGGGCTTTGGAAAATGCCGATCCCCGCTCTGAGTCCCCGGGTGAGACTCTAAGTCGGGAACTTCTACAGCGTCTCCATATTGAACCACCGGAACTCCAGGTTGAAGTCCGCACGGTTGAGGGCCGGCACCGTTTGGACTTAGCCTGGCGCGACAAGAAGGTGGCCTTGGAGTTCGACGGCAGGATCAAATACTTCGACTACGCGCCAACGGATGAGGTGATCTTCCAAGAACGTCAGCGTGAAAAGGCCCTGACCGAGATCGGCTGGAGGTTCATTCGCATCAAATGGCGGGATCTGTTCCAGGAGCGCGACTTCAAGATGCGCGTGCTGCGAACTCTCCGTGCGGCCGAATAGACGAATCCCTGCGCACTCGACGACTCCTGCCGTCTTATGCGCAGCGAAGCATCGAAACGGCGGGATGTGACCGACGGCCACGGCCACTCCGGACAAAACCTACCCAGCCACCAACTTCCGCGCAGCCGCAGAGTGCTCGGCGATCAGCCCGGCCACGTCCAGGCCCGGGATCGCCCCGTCAACGACGCGCCAGGAGCCGCCCACCATCACCCGGTCAGCACGGTCGGCACCGCACAGCAACAACGCCGCTACGGGGTCATGGCTGCCGGAGAACCGAAGCTCGTCGGGCTTAAACAAGGCCAGGTCGGCCTGCATCCCGGGGGCCAACTGGCCGATGTCCGAGCGCCCCAGGACTGCTGCGGACCCACGCGTCGCCCACCCCAACGCACGGGACACGGGAACGGAGGCACCGTAGCGGAGCCGCTGCAAGTACAGTGCCTGCCGTGCCTCAAGGATCATGTTGGACGCATCATTCGACGCCGATCCGTCCACTCCCAGCCCCACCGGAACGCCCGCGGCTTCCAGTTCCAACACCCGTGCCGTACCGGAAGCGAGCCGCATGTTGGAGGTTGGGCAGTGCGCGACGGCGGTGCCCGCGGCTCCCAGTCTGGCGATCTCCTCGTCGTTGAAGTGGATGCCGTGTCCCAGCCAGGTGCGGGACCCGAGCCAGCCCACGGACTCCAGGTAATCCACGGTCCGCAGGCCGAACATGGACTGGCAGAAGTCTTCCTCGTCGATGGTTTCGGCAAGGTGAGTGTGCAGCCGGACGTCGAAGCGTTCAGCCATCGCCGCTGATTCGGCCATGATTTCCTTGGTCACCGAGAAGGGCGAGCACGGGGCAAGCGCGATCTGCACAACAGCGCCGGGACCTGTCTCGTGGTACTTGCGAATCAGGCGTTCGCTGTCCGCAAGGATCGCTTCGGGCGACTGGACCGTGGTCCTGGGCGGCAGCCCGCCGTCGTCCTCTCCCAGGGTCATGGAACCGCGCGTCAAGGTGGCCCGCATTCCCATGGACCGTACTGCAGACACCTCGATGTCGATGGCGTCTTCCATGCCGTCGGGGAAGAGGTAGTGGTGGTCGGCTGCGGTGGTGCAGCCGGACAGCAGCAGCTCGGCCAGGGCAACTTGCACGGCAAGCTCAAGGCTGCGCGGGGTGAGCCGCGCCCACACGGGGTAGAGGTTCTGCAGCCACGGGAACAGGGGTGCGTTGGCCACGGGTCCCCAGGCCCGGGTGAGGGTTTGGTAGAAGTGGTGGTGCGTGTTGATCAGGCCCGGCAGCACCACGTAGGAGGACGCGTCGAACACGGAACACGGCATGGAGGGCTCAGCGCCGGAGGGCACGAGTTCAACGATGGTTCCGTCGTCGGAGACCACCAGGCCGTTGCCGGCGTCGAGGTCGTTGGCGGTGAAGATACCCAGCGGGTTTTTGATCCAAAGCATGGAGGTCCTTGTCTGGTCGGCGTGTTCGCGTTCCAGCTCAGTTAGGCCCTGTCTGCTGATCCAGGTTTCCCGGGCGCCGGGGGCGTCGGGTCCCCAAAGCGTAGAATGCACGACGGCGGCAGTCAACGCCCGCGGGCCGGCCGCGGTCACATTTGGCGGCACCGGAGCAGACAAAGTAATTTCGCATGACGAAATTAAATTTTCAAAAAACTATGGCGCGGCTCACAAACGTGGTGCTACGCTCTAACTGCCAAAGGCGGGCACCCGGACCTCGGGAAGCTATCTACCAGGCGCAACTTAACCTTCATCGCACATGCTGAAGCCTGGTAACCAAGCTAACTGGAGCTCCTTTCTGTAGCGCCCCCAAACAGGTCACCTGGCTTCCTCAGCACTAAGGAAGTCGCAACATGAGTACAACCGTCACGGCCGAGCAATTCCTGGCCACCTCCATTGAGCTGGCAACAGCCAATGTCCTGAACAGTGGTGGCCCTTTCGGCGCCGTCATTGTCACCGCGGACGGACGAGCCTTCGAAGGCGTCAACCGCGTTACCGCCACAAACGATCCCACCGCACACGCAGAAGTCACGGCTATCCGTAACGCCTGCCGCGAACTGGGAACCTTCGATTTGAGCGGAGCAACCCTTTACACCAGCTGCGAGCCATGCCCCATGTGCCTGGCCTCCGCGCTCTGGGCACGCGTTGACCGCGTGTTCTTCGCCGCAGACCGTCACGACGCCGCATCCGTCGGCTTCGACGACGCCGTCTTCTACGAGTACTTCGAGAACGACAACCGGGACGCGCTGATGCCGGTAGCCAAGCTGGAACTGGGCGACCCCCAGGCTCCGGCGGCCCTCCAGCCGTTCAACACATGGAACACGCTTGATTCCAGGATTGATTACTAGGGCCCGGTGGCTGACATGGAAATCCTGGATACCGCAGAAATGCAGACAGCAGCTGAAAAGCAGGCTGCGCTCCTCCCCAACGGAGGCAAAGGCGCAGAGCCCACAGCGGCAAAGCACACGGCAACCGGCCTGGCAGGCGGCAAAGGCAAGCCCCCGGTGTCGAACTCCTTCCTGGACAAGTTTTTCCAGATCTCCAAGCGTGGCTCCACGCTGGCCCGCGAATTCCGCGGCGGTCTGGTCACGTTCTTCACCATGGCGTACATCGTCATCCTGAATCCGCTTATCCTGGGTGGCTTCTCGGCAGAGAACGCACCCACCGACGTCGCTGGTGGCTGGCTCTCGGCTGCGCAGGTCGGTGCGGTCACCGGCCTCACCGCCGGCGTCATGACCATCATCTTCGGCCTGGTCGCCAACCTTCCCTTTGGTCTCGCGGCCGGTCTGGGCATCAACTCGTTCCTCGCCGTCGCGGTCATCCAGGAAGTCACGTGGCCAGAAGCCATGGGACTGGTGGTCATCAACGGCATCCTGATCGTCCTCTTCGGTGCCACCGGTGCCCGGACGGCGATCTTCAAGGCAGTCCCCAAGGAACTCAAAGCCGCCATCACCGTTGGCATCGGCTTGTTCATCGCCTTCATCGGCTTCGTTGACTCCGGCTTCGTCCGTCCCACCGCGGGCGGGCCGCCGGTCCAACTCGGCAATGATGGCTCCATCACTTCCATCCCCACGCTTGTTTTCATCGTCGGGCTGTTGGCCATGGGCATCCTCGTGGCACGCAAAATCCAAGGCGGCCTGCTCATCGGCATTGTCGCCACCACTGTCCTTGCCGCTGTTGTCGAGGCCATCTTCCACATTGGTCCGGGCAGTGCCACCAACCCCGGCGGCTGGCACTTGAATGTACCGATCCTGTCGAGCCAGCTGGTGTCCGTGCCGGACCTCAGCCTGGTGGGCCAGTTCGATCTCTTCGGCTCGTTCGCACGGATCGGCGGATTGGCGGCCACCATGTTGGTCTTCACCCTGGTGTTCACCAACTTCTTCGACGCCATGGGTACCATGACCGGCCTGGCCAAGAGCGCAGGCGTGGCCCACAAGGACGGTACGTTCCCCAAGCTGAAGTCGGCCTTCATTGTTGAGGGCATGGGTGCAGTAGTGGGCGGCGCAACGTCCGGTTCGTCCAACACCGTGTACATCGATTCCGCGGCCGGTATCGGCGAAGGTGCCCGCACGGGCCTGGCCTCCGTGGTCACCGGATTGCTGTTCCTGGGTTCGATGTTCTTCACGCCGCTCACGTCGGTTGTACCGCTGGAAGTAGCTGCTGCAGCACTGGTGGTGGTGGGTGCGATGATGATGGCGCAGATCCGCGAGATCAAGTTCACCAAGTTCTCCATCGCGCTCCCTGCCTTCCTCACTATCGTGACCATGCCGCTGACCTACTCCATCGCCAACGGCATCGGCGTCGGGTTCATCTCCTTCGCCGTCATCAGTGCAGCGTCGGGCAGGGCCAAGAAGGTCCATCCGCTCATGTGGGTGGTCACGGTTGGCTTCATCATCTACTTCGCACGGGGTCCCATCAACGCACTGATGGGCGTCTAGCCCGGAACCCCCAGCCCGCGCCGGAGGGCACCATTCCGGCACTCCGATCGGCGGTCCGTCGATACCCACCGCACGAATAGGCGCCCGCCGTCGTCGTCCCTGAAAGCAGGCACGACGGCGGGCGGCGGTTGGGTGCCGATGCTCCGTCAGGGAACGGGGGCAGGGAGATGAAGCCCTTGCCCCCGTTCCTATGAACTCTTACTGACTGAACTTTTACTGAACAGCCGCGACTACCCCTCAACAGCCTCTGCGAATGAGATTATGAGGCAAGATCGCGCACTGCTCCGGCCGGGCCACCTGGCCGGGACACCTGGAATAAGGATGTGTTGCCATGCTGGATCTGATGCCTTCACTGGGCGGCTGGCGGACGGCGGTCTCCGGCCAACGATGCGCTGTGGCCACGATCGTAGGGACTGGCGGCTCCGTGCCGCGGCCCCTGGGGACGTCCATGATGGTCTCCGAGCGCGGCGAAATCCTGGGCAGCCTGTCCGGTGGTTGCGTAGAGGGTGCCGTGGTGGAGGCCGCTTTGGAAGCAATGCGCGACGGCGGCCCCCGCCTTGAGTCCTTCGGATACAGTCCCGAAGACGCGTTCGCCGTTGGGCTCACCTGTGGAGGGGAATTGGAAGTCCACATCCAGCCGCTGCAGGAAGGCTCGCCCGAACTCTCAATGCTGGCCGAAACCCACCGGCCCGCCGCACTCATCCGCCGCCTTGATGCCGGTGGCGGAGTGATGGTGGTGGCGGATCCCGTACGGTTCCGTGCCATGGAATCGGAAGAGCTGGCCAAACTGGTGGGTGACCACCCCGCTACGCTGTTCGCGGCAGCCGCCCAAGTGGAGCCGCTCCTCCAAGGTGGCCGCGCAGGATTGGTCCGGCTGGCCCCGCCCGAGGGCTGCATCGAGGGTTGGGTGACAGCCGAGAGGTTGGCTGCGCCACCCCGTGAAGAAGAAGAACCACAGCCCATAACCTTGTTTGTCGAAAGCAGGTTGCCTGCAGCGAGGATGCTGGTCTTTGGCGCCAACGACTTTGGTGCCGCGTTGCTTCCCGCCGGGCAACTGCTTGGCTACGAGGTCACTTTGTGCGATGCGCGTCCGGCCTTCGCGCAGCAAGGTCGCTTCGCCGGAGCCGACCAGGTAGTGACGGACTGGCCCCACCGCTATCTCGAGGCTGAAGCCGCAGCGGGTCGCATCGATTCCCGGACCGTAGTCTGCGTCCTGACCCACGACCCCAAATTCGACATCCCGTTGCTGGAGGCCGCCCTCCGCCTCAACCTGGCCTACGTTGGCGCGATGGGATCCCGCCGCAGCCACCGCCAACGGATCGACGCCCTCCTCGAGGCAGGCACCTCCACCGAGTTCCTGTCACGGCTGCACTCACCCATCGGCTTGAACCTTGGTGCTGTGACCCCGGCAGAAGTGGCGGTCTCCATCACGGCCGAGATCATCGCCGAGCGCGGACCGGGTCCCAGGGAAGAGCACGGCACGCCCGGTTTCCCTTCCCTTAAAGACGGCACCGGCCCGATTCACCCAGCACCTCAACACCTCACTCAGGAGGACCCATGGACATGAACACCATCGAGGCCGTGGTGCCCACTACGGACCCGGCCCAGTGGCGCGACGGCGATGCCTGGCTCGCCGGCGGCACGGTCCTTTTCTCCTACGGAAGCACCGTCCTCAAACGACTCCTTGACCTCGGCGACGCCGGCTGGCCTGCCGTCACCGTCACCGACGACGGCATTGAATTGGCTGCCACCTGCACCGTCGCTGAGCTCTACGCCTTGCCGGCAAGTGCAGACACAACCCACCGCGAGTGGCCCGGACTGGCCTTGATCCGGCCAAGTTGCGACTCGTTCGTGGCGTCCTTCAAAATCTGGAACATGTCCACCGTGGGCGGCAACATCTGCACTGGCCTGCCTGCAGGACCCATGACTTCGCTCTGCGCCGGACTCGATGGAATCGCCACCATCCTCAGCCCCGACGGTTCCAGCCGCACGGTCCCGGTTGCCGACTTCGTGATCGGCGATATGCAGACTGTCCTCGCCCCGGGGGAGTTGCTGCGCAGTATCCACCTCCCTGCCGAGGCACTCTCGGCCCGGGTGGCGTTCAGGCGCTTGTCGCTGAGCAACCTTGGCCGCTCGGGCGTGTTGCTGATTGGCAGGTTGGATCCCGTGTTCGGCCTGGTCATCACGGTGACTGCCTCGACCAAGCGCCCGGTGCAACTAAGGTTCCCCGCCGGGAAGGTTCCCGACGCGCGGACGCTGGCTGACGCCGTCGAACGTTCCATTCCCTGGCCGCTGTACCACGACGATATCCACGGGCTGCCGGCATGGCGCCGCGACATGACGCTCAAGCTGGCCGAGGAGATACGGGCGGAATTGATGGACGAGTCGATGACCGTGTCCGGCGATTTCTGGCCGCCGCACGCCACGTCGGCCCAGCCGTCCACGCAACCCGAAATCCCCGGCACCCAGAAGGAGGCCTCCCATGGCAATTGAGATCAACGGCGCTGCCTCGCAGGCCACACCCCGACCAGGCCAATGCCTCCGCACCTTCCTCCGGGAGGAGGGCAACTTCGGCGTCAAGAAGGGATGCGACGGCGGCGACTGCGGAGCCTGCACCGTCCACGTCGACGGAACCCCGGTGCACAGCTGCATCTACCCGGCCGTCCGCGCCGAGGGCAAAGCGGTTACCACCATCGAGGGCCTCGCCAAGGACGGACAACTGCACCCTGTGCAGGAGCAGTTCCACCATGGCCAGGGTTTCCAGTGCGGCTTCTGTACCGCAGGCATGATGATGACAGCCGCCACCTTCGACGACGAACAACGCGCCAATCTGCCCCGGAACCTCAAGGGAAACCTGTGCCGTTGCACCGGCTATCGCTCCATCGCGGACGCCGTCTGTGACCACGACGGAGGCCACGGCGGCCAACACCAGCACGACGCCGGAGCTGACGTTTCCGGGGCGCAGTCACAGGCCGCTGTTGAGGCCATCCCTGGCCGGCTTGGCGACAATGTCCCCGCCCTGGCCAGCGACGCCGTGGTGACAGGAACCGCACGGTACACCTTGGACGTTCCGGCTGAACAGCTGCCTGGTTTGCTGCACCTCAAGCTGGCCCGTTCGCCGCATCCGCACGCCCGGATCGTGTCCATCGATAAGGCCCCGGCGTTGGCTGTGCCGGGCGTGGTTGCCGTGTTCACTCACGAGGACGCGCCGCAGCAACTCTTCTCCACGGCCCAACACGAGAATTTCACTGACGATCCCGATGACACCCGGGTCCTGGACAACGTTGTGCGGTTCATCGGGCAGCGCGTTGCCGCGGTAGTGGCCGAATCCGTGGGCGCGGCCGAAGCCGGTGCGCGTGCGTTGGCCGTGGAGTACGAACTCCTTGAACCGGTCTTCACGCCCCAGGACGCCATCCTTCCCGGTGCCCCGGCGATTCACGGCGAGAAAGACGGCGTCGAATCCCGCATTTCCAGGCCGCTCCAGAACGTGGTGGCCGAGGTCCACGCGGAACTGGGCAGCGTACAGGACGGTTTCGCTGAGGCGGACTACATCCACGAGCACACGTACCAAACCCAGCGGGTGCAGCACGTGGCCATGGAAACCCACTCGTCCATTTCCTGGCTCGATGAGGAAGGACGGTTGGTTGTCCGTTCCTCCACCCAAGTCCCGTTCCTGGTGAAGCGCACGTTGAGCCGGTTGTTCAACCTGCCACCGGAAACCATCCGCGTAGTGGCCGGCCGGGTCGGCGGCGGTTTCGGTGGAAAGCAGGAAGTCCTTACCGAAGATCTGGTGGCATTGGCAACCCTTGCCCTGAAGCGTCCCGTGCAGCTCGAGTTCACCCGGACCGAGCAGTTCACGGCAACCACCACCCGGCACCCGTTCACCATCCACCTCAAGGCGGGCGCCAACAAGGACGGTTACCTGACCGCGTTGCAGTTGAACGTCCTTACCAACACCGGCGCCTACGGAAACCACGCTCCCGGCGTCATGTTCCACGGCTGCGGCGAGTCTTTGGCGGTGTACAAGTGCGTGAACAAGAAGGTGGACGCCCACGCCGTCTACACCAACACTGTTCCCGCCGGGGCTTTCCGGGGCTACGGGTTGAGCCAGATGATCTTCGCGATCGAATCGGCCATCGACGAGCTCGCTGTTGGGATTGGCATGGATCCCTTGGAGTTCCGCCTCAAGAACATGGTCCGTCCCGGTGACCACATGCTGTCCACAACTCCGGAGCCTGAAGAAGACGTGCACTATGGCAGCTACGGCCTGGACCAGTGCGTGGCCTTGGTACGCGACGCCCTGGACCGCGGCAAGGAGCGCTACCGTGCAGCGGGACTCGATGACCTCGGCCCCGAATGGGCCATCGGCGAAGGTTCAGCGCTGTCCATGATCGACACCGTCCCGCCCCGCGGCCACTTCGCCCACACCCGGGTGAGCCTGGAAGCGGATGGAAGGTTCGCCGTCGACGTCGGTACTGCCGAATTCGGGAACGGCACCACCACAGTACACGCGCAGCTGGCGGCCACGGCGCTGGCTACCTCAGCGTCCAAGGTGACCGTGCGCCAGTCCGATACCGACCTCGTGGAGCACGACACCGGTGCCTTCGGGTCCGCGGGAACGGTGGTTGCCGGCAAAGCGACCCTGGGTGCGGCGCTGGAATTGGCTACCCGCATCCAGACCGTCGCGGCCTCGCTCACAGGGGTGGCGCTGACGGAGTGCCGTTTGGTGGATGGGGCTGTCCAGTGCGGCGACCGGACGGTGCAGCTCACGGAAATCGTCGACGCCGCCCGGCTGCAAGGCGTCCGCCTCGCCACCGACGGAAACTGGGGAGGAACGCCGCGTTCGGTGGCCTTCAACGTTCACGGCTTCCGGGTTGCCGTGAACACGGGAACCGGTGAGCTGAGGATCCTGCAGAGCGTGCAGGCCGCCGACGCCGGTGTGGTGGTCAACCCGCGGCAGTGCCGTGGGCAGATCGAGGGCGGAATCGCGCAGGCCCTCGGTGCGGTGCTGTACGAGGAAGTTAAAGTGGACGACGCCGGTCGGGTCACCACGGATATCCTGCGGCAGTATCACATTCCCTCGTTCGCGGACGTGCCCAGGAGCGAGGTCTATTTCGCCAAAACCAACGACAGCACTGGCCCACTTGGCGCCAAGTCCATGAGCGAGAGTCCGTTCAACCCGGTGGCACCGGCGCTGGCCAACGCCATCCGCAACGCAACGGGGATCCGTTTCGCTGAGCTGCCCATCGCCCGGGACAAGATCTATCTGGCGCTCCGCGATCGGACCCTGATCCGCAACTAACCCAACCCCACTCAGCCCGCTAGAGGGGGAGCTCCATGAAGACGCTGTTCGGGTCCAGGGTGTAATCCGCGAACGGCGGGCATTCGGTGAACCCATGCCGTTCGTACAGGCGCCGCGCCGGGGCGAAGTAGTCCTCGGTGCCGGTTTCCAGGCTGAGCCGTTCGTATCCGCGTCGGCCGGCTTCCTTGACGATGTGTTCAAGCATGCGGGTTGCCACGCCACGTCCCCGGGCATTGGCCGTGGTGCGCATCGACTTGATCTCGGCATGCCCCGGGGACAACGCCTTCAGCGCCCCGCATCCGAGCAGGACACCGTCCTCGCGGGCAGTCCAGAAAGTGATCGCGTCGTGCGACAACGCCGAGTGGTCCAATGCGTGCACGCTTTCTGCGGGCGAGGTGGCGAACATGTCGGCCAGGTGTTCGCTGAGGAGCTTGTGGACATCAGGGCGCGCTGGATCGTCAATCTCGATGCTGATCATGCACCCTAATTTACCCGCCGCTATCCGTCCAAAAGATGCAGCTGATCCTTGGTGTCCAGGTCTTCACCTGAGCAAAGGTCGCTGCAATCCACCAGGTCCACCAGGCCGGGATGCGCCTTGAGGAAGGACCGCGCGCCCGTGTCGCCATTGGCGGCCGCGGCCGCTTCGGCTCGAAGCCCGACGTCGAAAATCACCGGGTGCCTGCGCTTCAGCCTCCCTGACTCATCAGGGTAGGCGGCGGCGGTGACCCGCCCTGGACGATGGCCGCCCAGCAACCTGCTGACCGCCGTCGGGGTTAATCCGGGCTGGTCCACCAAAGCCACCATGATGTTGTTTCCCGGTGCGGCGGCGTCGATGCCTGCACGGAAGGACCCGGCCATCCCTTTGGCCCAATTCTGATTCTCAACCACGGTATGTCCGCCCAGTTCGGTGTTGTTCCGAACGTGGTCGGCCTCGGCTCCGACTACCACCACCACCTCGCTGCAACCACCGTCGAAAAGCGTGTCGGCGAGTACTTCCACCAGCGTGCGCCCGCGGAAGGGCAGCAGCGCCTTGGGGCCGCGCCCCAGGCGGGTGCCGGCGCCCGCAGCGAGCAGGACGCCCGTGGTGGGCGTGCCGGATTGAGTCATATCCTCACCATACGCGCGGCGTTGCATGCGGTCTCTAGCTCCTTGTGGGCTTTCCATTTGATCTACCAATATCGGTTTCAAACTACTGATGAGTAGGGCTTTTAGCCCCGCGAAATGGCCGTTATGGTCGATGAGGGAGTTATGAAGTCAGCTCGAGGACGCAACGACGCGTTAAGGGACAGGGGAAAATGGCGGGTAGTTTCGAGATTCTCAAGGCAGGTACTGATTCATTCCGATTCCGGCTCACAGCCGACGACGGCACGGTGGTGGCAGTGTCGCCTCAATTTCCGAACCTGAAGGCCGTTGTGGCCGGTATCAACGCCGTTCGCGAGAATGCGGCCACAGGTTTCGTCGTCGACCGGAGGAATCTGGGCACCTGACCTACCCGGCACCGCGAGGTGCAGCTGAACGACAAATGGCGGCAGTGTTCAACACGAACACTGCCGCCATTTGTTGTTGTTGGGGCTTAGGCGTCGCCGCCCGCTCCGCCGGTGGTGCCGGCGTTCACATCGAGCAGCTTGTAGCGGTCAATGGCGTACGACGGCGCGCCCTCCTCAACCTCGCCCCTCGCCGCCAGCATCTGCAGGGTTTTGGCGACGATGGAGTGGGTGTCGTTTTTGAAGTAGCGGCGTGCGGCTTGGCGGGTGTCGGAGAAGCCGAAGCCGTCTGCTCCGAGGGA
>NZ_JAVDSH010000006.1:0-271172 GCF_031455195.1 Paenarthrobacter nitroguajacolicus
TCCCTCGGAGCAGACGGCTTCGGCTTCTCCGACACCCGCCAAGCCGCACGCCGCTACTTCAAAAACGACACCCACTCCATCGTCGCCAAAACCCTCCAACTCCTCGCCGCCAAGGGCGAAGTCGAGGAAGGCGCACTGGAGAAGGCAATCGAGAAGTACCGGCTCCTGGATGTCAACGCCGGCACCACCGGCGGAGCGGGCGGCGACGCCTAACCAGTTGCTGGGCACGTCCCACAACAAAAGCAGTACCGCGACGGCGGCTTCAACCGAAAAGGTTGGGGCCGCCGTCGGGCTTTAACCGGGCTCCCAGGGTGTTGGGCAGAACGTGACGGGCAGCAACGCCAGTTGTAGCCTTCTCACAAATGGAGCTTGCCCGGGATGGGCCGTATGCTCATTCCATGGCAGAGCCCGTCAAAACAACTTCCAAGCGCAAGGCAGCAACCCCGGCATTGTCGCCGGAAAAGGCCGAAACCCTGCGACAGCTCCGCGCCAACGTTGGGCAACTGTCCACCAGCACCATGCGAAAACTTGAGAAGTCACTGCCGTGGTACAGCCGCCTCAGCTCAGACGAGCGTTCGGCGCTCGGATTGGTGGCCCAGAACGGCATCGCCGCATTCGTGACCTGGTACGAGCGTCCCAGCTCACCGTCATGGATCCTCACCGATGTCTTTGGCAACGCTCCCACGGAACTGACGCGCTCCATCAGCCTGCAAAAGGCGCTGCAACTGATCCGCATCGTCGTGGAAGTTGTCGAAGACCAAGTGCCCGTCATTGCGCCGGAGTCGGACCAGCCATCGCTGCGGGAAGCGGTCCTGCGATACTCGCGGGAGGTCGCGTTTGCCGCCGCAGACGTCTACGCGCGCGCAGCAGAGTCGCGTGGTTCCTGGGACACCCGGCTTGAGGCACTCATTGTGGATGCCATCCTTCGAGGCGAAAACACTGACGCCTTGCGGTCCCGGATCGCTGCCCTCGGCTGGAAAGCCCAGGAGAGGTTCACCGTAATGGTGGGCAATTCGCCGTCGGAACCCAGCGCAAGCTATGTCAGTGAACTGCGCCGGACCGCCGGGCGTTTCGCTGAGGATGCCCTCGTGGGAATCCAGGGCGATCGGTTGATCCTCATTCTCGGTGGAGTCCAGGACCGGGACACGGCCTACGTCAAACTGAGCGAAATGTTCGCCCCTGGCGCCGTCGTTTACGGCCCGGAGGCCGGTTCGCTGGTGGAAGCGAGCAGTTCCGCGCAAGCGGCCTTTGCCGGGCTCACCGCCGCACGGGCCTGGCCCTCGGCTCCCCGCCCGGTGGCGGCCGACGACCTGCTCCCCGAACGTGTGGTCTCCGGCGACGATGCGGCCCGCAGGTCGCTCATCAAGAACATCTACCGGCCCCTTCTGGCGGCCTCCAATGGCTTGGTGGAGACTCTGGGAACCTACCTTGAGCTGGGGCATTCGCTTGAAGCCACTGCCCGGGAACTGTTCGTGCATGCCAACACGGTGCGCTACCGTTTGAAGCGTGTCTGCGACGTCACAGGTTGGGATCCGCTCCTGCCGAGGGAAGCGTTTGTGCTGCAAACAGCCTTGGTAGTGGGCCGGCTTTCAGCCCAACCCAAAGCCACCCCCGAACGTCACGCGTCGCGTTCACAGAACTGAACCGTTGTAGACTTCCTACAAACTGACCCAGTGAGCTTGGTGTACCAAAACACCAGTGGATCACGTGGCAATTTGGAAAGCTGGATACGTGCTTGCAATCGTCTGCCCTGGACAGGGCTCCCAGACCCCCGGATTTTTGGCCCCTTGGCTGGAACTCCCCTCCGTCGAAGGCCAGTTGGCCTCCCTGAGCGAGATCGCAGGCATTGACCTCAAGGCCCACGGCACCACTTCTGACGAAGAAACCATCAAGGACACCGCTGTAGCCCAGCCGCTGATTGTCGCGGCCGGCCTGGTGGCCGCCACGTCGCTCTTCGATGTCGAGCTCAGCAGCCTTCCCGTCATCCTGGCCGGCCACTCCGTCGGCGAAATCACGGCGTCCGCCCTCGCCGGCGTCCTGTCGGACGCCGAAGCCATGGCCTTCGTCCGCGAACGCGCCAACAGCATGGCCGCGGCAGCAGCCGTAACTCCTACAGGCATGAGCGCCGTTGTGGGTGGCGATCCTGCCGAGGTCCTGGCAGCCATTGAAGCTTCCGGCGCCACTCCAGCCAACGTCAACGGTGCGGGCCAGACGGTCGCGGCAGGCACCTTTGATCAGCTGAAGGCCCTTGCGGACAACCCGCCGGCCAAGGCGCGGGTCATCCCCCTGAAGGTCGCAGGCGCTTTCCACACCTCGCACATGGCGCCTGCAGTCAGCGCCTTGGAAGCCCTCAAACCGTCATTGTCACCGCAGAACCCCTCGGTTCCGCTGCTGTCGAACTACGATGGCCAGGAAGTAACGGACGGCACGGCTGCCATCGAGAGCCTCATTGCGCAGGTCTCACGGCCTGTTCGCTGGGACAAGTGCATGGAAACCATGGTTCAGCGCGGAGTCACGGGCGTGATCGAACTTGCACCGGCAGGAACCCTTGCCGGCCTGGCCAAGCGCGGCATGCCCGGCGTGAAGACCGTTGCAGTCAAGACCCCGGATGACCTTTCCGCGGCGCTTGCACTTTTCGCTGAATTGGAAGGACAGGCATGAGCACCCCGGTACTGAACAAGACTGCGGTTAACGAAAACGCCCGGATCCTCGGCATCGGCGCCTACCGCCCCGACGTCATTGTCACCAACGAGGACGTTTGCCAGTGGATCGACTCCTCCGACGAGTGGATCCGCCAGCGCACCGGCATCATCACCCGCCACCGCGCAGCCGCGGACGTCAGCGTGATCGACATGGCCGAAGGAGCTGCGCGCGAAGCAATCCAGCAGGCCGGAATCGAACCGTCCCAGTTGGGCGCAGTTATTGTCTCGACCGTGACGCACCCTTACGCCACACCGTCCGCTGCCGCCGCACTCACCGAGCGTTTGGGCGCGACGCCGGCACCCGCCTTCGACATCTCGGCCGCCTGTGCCGGGTACTGCTACGGCGTGGCCCAGGCAGATGCCTTGGTGCGCTCCGGCGCGGCACAGTACGTCCTGGTGGTCGGTGCCGAGAAACTCTCGGATGTCATCGACAACCACGAACGCACTATTTCGTTCCTGCTCGGCGACGGCGCGGGAGCGGTAGTCGTGGGCCCCTCCGACACCCCCGGCATCGGCCCGTCGGTCTGGGGTTCAGATGGAAGCAAATGGGACGCCATTGGCATGACGCACTCGCTGGAGGACGTCAGGAAACTAGGCGAATCCGCCCGGCACTCGGACGAAATCGATGACCCCGCCATCCTGTCAGCCACCCAGGATGTCTGGCCCACACTGCGCCAGGACGGCCAGACAGTATTCCGTTGGGCTGTGTGGGAAATGGCGAAGGTGGCCCAGCAGGCACTGGACGCTGCCGGCATCGAAGCCACCGACCTCGCTGCGTTTGTTCCCCACCAGGCGAACATGCGCATCATTGACGAGATGGTCAAGAAGCTCAAGCTCCCTGAGTCCGTCGTCATCGGCCGCGACATTGCCCAAGCGGGCAATACATCAGCCGCTTCCATCCCACTGGCCACACACCGTTTGCTCCAGGAAAACCCGGGGTTGAGCGGCGGCCTTGCCCTGCAGATCGGGTTCGGCGCGGGCCTGGTCTTCGGGGCTCAGGTAGTAGTCCTGCCGTAGAACCTGGAGTCCCAGTGGCCTCCAGCCAACTGAATACGACTTACAAACCCAAACCGTAACCGCGGTTTGCCCCCCTTTCCGGCAGTAGCCGGTACAAACAAGAAAAGGAGCCAACAATGGCTAGCAACGAAGAGATCCTGGCCGGCCTGGCTGAAATCGTCAACGAAGAAACCGGCCTTGCCCCCGAAGCCGTAGAGCTGGACAAGTCCTTCACCGAGGACCTCGACATCGACTCCATCTCCATGATGACCATCGTTGTCAACGCTGAAGAGAAGTTCGGCGTTCGCATTCCCGATGAAGAGGTCAAGAACCTCAAGACCGTCGGCGACGCCGTCAGCTTCATCGCAAACGCACAGGCTTAGTCCTGACTCAGCTGTGCCGGGCCGGGATTAGATCCTTGCGCCCGGCACAGCCGCAATAACGCCCAGAGTTTTTCTTGCCTCCCCCCGTGCATCCATCGGGAGGGCTGGCTGATCCGACAGAGAGTGATCGCATGGCACGCAAAGTAGTCATAACCGGTCTGGGGGCCACCACTCCCATCGGCGGCGACGTACCCACAATGTGGCAGAACGCGCTGAAAGGGGTCTCCGGCGCCCGTACGCTCGAAGATGAGTGGGTGGCCAAGTACGACCTCCCCGTCCACTTTGCTGCCCGGTGCTCGACGCCGGCCCTGGACGTCCTGAGCCGGGTCGAAGCCAAGCGCATGGACCCTTCCACGCAGTTTGGCGTCATTGCCGCCCGTGAGGCCTGGGCCGATTCCGGAATTGGCGAGATCGACCACGACCGTCTGGCGGTGGCCTTCGCTACCGGTATTGGCGGTGTCTGGACGCTCCTGGATGCCTGGGATACCCTCCGTGACCGGGGTCCCCGCCGGGTATTGCCCATGACCGTCCCCATGCTGATGCCCAACGGTGTAGCCGCTGCCGTCAGCCTGGACCTTGGTGCACGCGCCGGAGCGCACACTCCCGTGTCAGCCTGCGCGTCCGGTACGGAAGCCCTCCACCTGGGGCTGGACCTGATCCGGTCCGGCAAGGCTGACGTGGTGGTCTGCGGTGGCGCGGAAGCGGCCATCCACCCGATGCCCTTGGCAGCGTTCTCCTCCATGCAGGCGCTCTCCCGTCGGAACGACGAGCCGGAACGCGCTTCACGTCCCTACGACATCGACCGTGACGGCTTTGTCATGGGTGAGGGTGCCGGCGCTTTGGTCCTCGAAGCCGAGGAACACGCCATCGCCCGCGGTGCACGGATCTACGCTGAGCTTGCCGGAACGTCGGTGACCGCGGATGCGTACCACATCACGGCACCGGACCCCGAAGGCCTCGGCGCCACACGGGCCCTCAAGGCCGCAATGTTCGATGGCCGTATCCAGGCTGAAGACGTTGTCCACGTCAACGCCCATGCCACGTCGACACCTGTGGGTGACAAGCCCGAATACACAGCTCTCCGGGCTGCCCTTGGCACCCACGTGGACAACGTGGCGGTCTCTGCCACCAAGTCCCAGATGGGCCACCTCCTGGGAGCTTCCGGAGCGGTTGAGGCCGTCCTGACGGTTCTGGCTGTTTACGAGCGCAAGACGCCGGTGACCATCAACCTCGAGAACCAGGACCCGGAGATCCCCCTCGATGTCGTGACGTCGGTACGTGATCTGCCCGCCGGCGATATCGTCGCCCTGAGCAATTCCTTCGGCTTCGGCGGACACAACGCCGTCATCGCCGTCCGAAATGTCTAGCAGCACTGTCCCGGCTCCGGCCCGATGACATGAGGAGGGCCCCACCATCCGGTGGGGCCCTCCTCATTGCTATGGGGTGTTCTTATCCCGGGTCAGCCGACCTGGTGCAACCAGCGCACGGGAGCGCCTTCGGCTGCGTGCCGGAACGGCTCAAGCTCTTCGTCCCAAGCTTCGCCGAGCGCCAAGGACAATTCGTGGTAAACGGCCGAGGGATCCCCGGCACCGGACTCGTAGGCGTAGCGAATGCGGTCTTCGGTCACCATGATGTTGCCGTGCACGTCCGTGACGGCATGGAAAATTCCGAGCTCGGGGGTGTGGGACCAGCGGGCCCCGTCCACGCCTTGGCTCGGCTCCTCGGTAACCTCATAGCGCAGGTGGGCCCAACCGCGCAGGGCAGACGCCAACTGGGCCCCCGTGCCCGGCGCACCGGTCCACGACAGCTCAGCCCGGAACATCCCGGGCGCAGCAGGCTGAGGGGTCCACTCAAGATCGGTCCGCTTATCTACGACCGATCCAATGGCCCACTCAACGTGCGGGCAAAGTGCCGTTGGGGCCGAGTGCACAAACAGGACACCGCGGGTTGTTGCAACAGACATTCCATCCTCCATAGCTGTAGGTACGTCTTCCCCAACGACCTCTGCCTGGATGTTTGCTGTTGCTGCCGGAGCCATGAAATTCATGCAGGCCTTGACAGGCTATTTACTTGTGCGAAGTACTACTGACGATATTGGCACAGATATAACCCTCAACCGTGCATTGAAGGTTTCCCCGTGGTGCTTTCATTTTGCCGTACGCTGCCCGTTTCCGCCAGTGCAGCGCGACCGTGCGCGGTGTCACGCCCGTGGGTGGGCCTGCTGGTAGCTCTTACGCAGCCGATCCACGGAAACGTGCGTGTAGATCTGCGTCGTAGCCAGGCTGCTGTGGCCCAGGATCTCCTGGACAGCCCTCAGGTCCGCACCACCATCGAGCAGATGCGTGGCGGCACTGTGCCTGAGTGCGTGCGGGCCCTTGGCCGATGTATCACCCAGCGCTTGCAGCACTGTGTTCACTACGGCCCGGATTTGTCGTTGATCCACCCTGTTTCCCCGTGCCCCAAGGAAAAGGGCTGGGCCGCTGGAGGCGGTCACGACTGCGGGCCGGCCTCGCCTCAACCAGTCGTCGACGGCAATGGCCGCCGGGACACCGAACGGGACCGTACGTTCCTTGTTACCTTTGCCCAGCACCCGGAGTGTCCGCCGGTCAGGATCGAGGTCGTCAATATCCAGGCCGGCGAGTTCTCCTACACGGACTCCCGTGGCGTAGAGCAGTTCCACCATGGCCCGGTTCCGCACGGCCATGGGACCACCGTCCTCGGCTGCCGTGGTCAGGTCATCCACCATCCTGGTCACCTGTTGTTGCTGTAGGACACCCGGCAGGGACTTGTCACGCTTTGGCGCCTGCAGCCTGACGGCAGGATCGACGGCGATGAGTTCTTCCCGTAACGCCCAGGAGGTGAATGAGCGTGCGGTGGCTGCTCGCCGGGCCAGCGTGGCCCGGGCCATACCTGCTTCGCTTTGCGCACCGAGCCAGCGCCGAAGTGAGCCGAGCTCCAATTGGCCGAGTTCCCCGACACCTTCCTGGACGGCGAAACCGAGGAGGCTCTCCACATCGGCAATGTAGGCACGGACGGTGTGCTCAGACCTGGCGCGTTCCCCTGCCAGGTAGCGTCGAAATCCCTCAACTGCACTTTGCAGCGATTCTGGTAATAATTGCCCGTCCACCCTTCCCACTGTGCCAGCCGCCGGCATTAACAGCGGGCATCAACATGCTTCTGCCCGGACTGGCTAGGCATTATTGGCTCTTTTCCACGTTCCGCGTTCCGAAACGGCGAGCCCCAGCACATTCAACCGCGACAGCCCTGCACGGACTGCTTCGGGGCTGAGTCCGGCCACAACCGTCAATTTCTCTATAGAACTGGTGGATCTTAGTGGCAAGGCGTCCAACAGAATGAGGTCCTCCAGGCACAAACCATCATGCGCTGCAGCTAGCGACTCCTTCCCGTCACTGGTGGTTTCTCCCATTGCGCCTGCCAACTCGGCGACCTCGCCGGCATCGGTGACGCATATTGCTCCGCCGTCCCTGAGGAGGCGGTGGCAGCCCGCAGAATTGGCACTGTGTATGGACCCGGGGACAGCAGCCACTGCCCTCCCCAGGGTCTCGGCATGGTGGGCTGTATTGAGGGCCCCTGAACGCCAGCGAGCCTCCACCACCACGGTCACCGAAGCGATGGCTGCAATGAGCCGGTTCCGTTGAAGGAACCTGTACCGTGTGGGAGCCGATCCGGGCGGCACTTCCGCGATCACGGCTCCCTGGTTGGACACCGCTCTGAGGAGCTCTTCATTGCCGGACGGGTAGAAACGGTCCACCCCGCCCGCCATGACCGCAATGGTGGGTACGTTGGCGGTCCCGCCGCTGAGGGCTCCACGGTGGGCATGGGCATCGATCCCGTAGGCGCCGCCGGAGACCACCGTGAATCCGCGTTGCGCCAGGCTGTAGGCGAGGTCTCCGGTCACTGATGCTCCATAGCTGGTGCTGTCCCTCGAACCAACAAGCGCCACTGCCTGCCGGGCAGTGGGGAGCGGTTGCTCATTGCCCCTCCACCACAGGCAAAGTGGCTCCTGCAGGCCGAGGTCGGCCAGCTGGGCCGGCCACAGCTCGTCCCCTGGAACAATCACCCTCCCACCCAACCGGCGCATTGTCGCCATGTCGCGTTCTGGGGCGAGGTCGGCGATGCGCGGCGCCCAACGCCGGAGACTGGCCGGGAGGCCGGGCCACCCGGCTGGTCCGCCCTCGTCCATGAGGAGGGCGGAGATTTCCTGTTCCAGCTTGGGTCCGGTCGCCAGTTCCCCTGTTGCGACGCCCAGGGCATCGACAGCTCCGACGGCCCGCACCAGGGCAAGACCCACAGAGTCCTGAGGCTCCATGAGCCGTGCCAGCGCCGCCCGTGCTATGCGTTCCTTTTCCTGACTGGTTGTTGCCACGTGGGTTAGTCCTTTCGTGAGGGTGTGTCTCATGCCGCGGATGCAGCCTGGCGGAGCCCCAGACCCTGCCCGATGTGGTTGATATCCGGCCTGTCGGTTTGGTCCAGGTCTGCCAGGGTCCATGCCAGCCGGAGGACGCGATCGTAACCGCGCGCGGTCAGGGTGCCTCGTTCCAGGGCGATGTCCAGCACCCGGGTGGCTCCGGGAGGCAGCCTCAGCTCTCCGCGCAGTACGCGCCCTGGCACTTGGGAGTTGGCTTCGAGCCCGAAGGGTCCAAGGCGCTCCAGCTGCCGGGACCGCGCCGCCATTACCCGGGCCGCGACCGTGGCAGTGTCTTCTTCCTTTGCTGCGCTGCCAAAGTCCGCCAGGGACACCCGCTCCACTTGGAGTTGGATGTCCACCCGGTCCAGCAACGGACCCGATATGCGCCCAAAGTACCGGCGCCGCATCATTGCCGTACAAGTGCATTCCGTCCCCTTGCCCGTTGCCTTGCCGCAAGGGCACGGATTCGCGGCCAGAACCAACTGGAAACGGGCCGGATAGGCCGCTGTGCCCGCTGACCTGTGGATGACCAGTTCGCCGCTTTCCAGCGGCTGGCGGAGGGCATCAAGTACCCGGCGCTCATACTCCGGTGCCTCGTCCAGAAACAGGACGCCCCGGTGCGCCCGCGACGCTGCACCGGGACGGGGAAGTCCCGAACCGCCACCGATGATGGCCGCCGCAGTGGCACTGTGGTGGGGATTTTCAAATGGAGGCCTGCGGATCAAGCGCGCCGCTGACGACTGGATCGCGGCCAAGGAGTGGATGGCAGTGACTTCCATGGCCGCCGTATCCGCCAAATCGGGCAACAACCCGGGCAACCGTTCCGCCAGCATGGTCTTGCCGGCCCCGGGCGGTCCGGTCAGGAGCATATGGTGGCCGCCCGCAGCAGCGACCTCCAAGGCCCTGCGCGCCTCCCCTTGACCGGAAACGTCGCAAAGATCCGGCTCCGGGAAACCAATGCCGTCATCGTCATCTGCCGTGCCCGGATCTGATGGCTCGTAGTCCAGTACGAGGTCCTTGGGGTCTGCCCCGAAGTCGAAGGCGAGCCGCGCGAGGGTTTTGTAGCCGCGGACCTTTGCCCCAGGCACCAACGATGCCTCGGCGGCATTTGCATCCGCCACGACGATGTCCGGGAAGCCTGCATGCACGGCGGCCATAACCGCCGGGAGGATTCCACGAACAGGACGCAACCGTCCGTCCAAGCCAAGCTCGGCTATGAACACCGTTCCGCCAATGGAGCGGACATCGTTCGCTGCGCAAAGGACAGCCATGGTGATGGCGAGGTCGAAGCCCGATCCCCGCTTGGGAAGTGAGGCCGGAATCAGGTTGGCTGTGATCTTTCGCCGGCTCAGTGGAATGCCGGAGTTCTGGGCGGCGGAACGAATGCGTTCCTTGGCCTCATTCAATGCCGCGTCGGGGAGACCCAGGATCACGAAACTCGGCAGCGTTTGTCCGATGTCAGCTTCGACCTCGACGATGTAGCCATTCAGGCCGACAAGTGCCACGCAGTAGCTGCGTCCCACGCTCATCTAGCCCACACCCCGCAGGTGTTCCAGTTGTGGTTGGCCGATGCCGTCGTCGATAACGCCGACGACGTCCACGCGTCGACGGATGGCCTTGACCTCGTGGGCACGGCACCATGACGCCGCGAGCCGGTGCAGGCGGGCCAGTTTGGCTGTGCCTACAGCCTCGAATGGATGTCCGTAGTCCAAGCTTCGACGGGTCTTGACCTCGGCCACTACGAGGATGTTGCCCTCGAGGGCCACGATGTCTATTTCGCCGTCCGTGCAGCGCCAGTTGCGATCTATGATCCGCATTCCCTGGCTCTCCAGGAATTCAGCGGCCAGCGCTTCGCCATGTTGGCCAAGCAGGTCTTTTGCTCTCATGACCATCACCTCCGCTACCAGCTTTCAGGCTGGCAACGGCGGGTGGCAGGCGATCACTGCGCTATGTGGGTAACTCCGCAGAAGTCATGCTTGTGGAGGAACACTCGGAACTAGTTGCCGAGGTCTCCCAAGTCACCCAGTCCGCCGTCCTTGGGCAACGCCAGGTCTTCGCTCCGCGGAAGCTCCTCCACGTTGACGTCCTTGAAGGTGATGACCCTGACGTTCTTCACAAAGCGGGCCGAACGGTAGACGTCCCAGACCCAGGCATCCTGCAACGTCAGGTCGAAGTAGACTTCCCCGTCCGCACTGCGGGCCTGGAGATCAACATGGTTGGCAAGGTAGAACCGCCGCTCGGTCTCGACAACGTAACTGAACAGACCGACTACGTCCCTGTATTCGCGGTAGAGCTGCAGCTCCATGTCGGTTTCATAGTTCTCAAGGTCCTCGGCGCTCATGCTTCCATCTTGCACCATCTTCAGGACGGGACGCGCCACCCAGGGACCAGCCCGGAGCTTTGGAGCGTCGGTGGAGCAGTTCAGTCGGCTCCGGAACTGGTCAGGTTCCAGCTTGTCCGGTGGTAGGCGCTGGGACCTTGCTGCCGGATCACGTCCCGGTGGGCGGAGGTGGCATAGCCTTTGTTAACGTCCCACCCGTAGGCGGGCAGCTCGGTGTGCAGGTCAACCATGATGCGGTCCCTGGCTACTTTTGCCAGGACGCTGGCTGCCGCGACGCTAAGGCAACTCATGTCGGCTTTGACCTTGGTGTGGACGGGAGCTTCACAGGCGGGCCCCGCCGGGGTGTCGAAAAGGGAAGCCTGGACCTCGGGGGAAAGCCAGTTGTGGCTGCCGTCCAGGAGCACCACATCCGGGGTGATCCCGCCGGCCAGGATCTCGAACCACGCCCGCGTCCCTGCCAGGCGCAGGGCGGCGATAATGCCGATCTCATCGATTTCCCGGGAGGATGCGTGGCCCACGGCGCTTGCCACGGCCCATTCCCTGACCAGGGGTTCAAGCCGTTCGCGGTCCTCGGGCTTGAGTAGTTTGCTGTCGCGGACGCCAGCCAGCAAGCCGTGGTCAGCGAGCCTCACCACGGCGATTCCCACGCTCACAGGACCAGCCAGTGCTCCGCGGCCTACCTCGTCCACGCCCGCCAGTAAGCTCACCCCAGGGGCAAGGAACGTGCGCTCATGGTCAAGGGTGGGGAAACCCACGGCGTTCTTTGCCTTGGGGGCGGTTTGCTTCCTACCCTTGGCCTTCGCTGGGGACTTTCCCGTGGTGCCGGCTGCCGTGGTTGTCATTACTTGGCCGCAGTTGCCTTGGGGACGTCACGGAAGACGTCTGAGTGGTTGTCGAGTATCGTCCATCGGCTGACAGGCCACGCAATGACGGTCGCCTTGCCTTCGATATCGTCGATATTGATGAAGCCGCCGTTGACTTCCTGGTGGGCCCGGGAATCTGCCGAGTGGTTGCGGTTGTCGCCCATGACCCAGACTTTGCCTTCCGGAACCACGATGTCGAATGCGCTCGGCTGGGGAATTTCTGCCGGGTTGATGTACGTCTCGTTCAGCGGCACCCCGTTGACGCTGACGCGTCCCTGGGCGTCGCAACAGGAAACATGGTCACCGGGAAGACCGATGACACGCTTGACGAGGTGCTGATCGGTGTTGTCGGCCATCAGCCCCACGAATTCGAGGCTGTCACTGAACCAGTCCATGGGCCCGGCGGCCTTTTGCGGCACGGGTTCGAGCCAGGCCTGGGTGTCCTTGAACACCACCACGTCACCACGGGACAGGTCGAAGGGGCCCGGAACCAGGAGATTAATAAAGATACGGTCGTTGACGTCCAAGGTGCTTTCCATGGACTCCGAGGGGATATAGAAGGCCCTGAACAGGAAAGTCTTGAGCAGGAAGGACAGCACCAATGCGATCGCCACAACCGTAGCGATCTCTTTCACCCAAACGAGGACGGGATTCCGGTGAGTCTTCCCGGCCGAGTGCGCGGGGCCATCCGTGTCATTGGACGACCGGTCAGGGGCACCATTGTGCTCGTCGGACGCTTCAGCGTCGTCCGGGCGCGACGCCGCCACTCCGGCGGTACTTGCCGTTCCGTCCGAGAGCCGCGCGTCGTCGTCGTACCGCTCGGGATTCTCAGGAGCTTTGTCCGGCATCTACTGTCCGTTCTTCAAGGGTGTTTCGGCCTGCGTGGAGCGAGGCATCTCTGCAAATCTATCAAGTGGCCAGACGATCTGGACCGGTCGGCCGATAACCCGGTCCACGGGCACCATGCCGCCCCCCGGCGCCCCCAGCAGTCCGCGGGAGTCCGCTGAACGGGAACGGTGGTCACCCATCAACCACAGACGCCCCTCCGCCACCACGACGTCGAACTTCTGCTTGCTGGGTTCATCCCCGGGGTACACATAGGGTTCATCAATAGGCTGACCGTTGACTGTGAGTCGTCCATCGGCCGAGCAACACCGGACGTGATCGCCAGCGACCCCGATGACCCGCTTGACGTACGTGGTGTCGCTTCCCGTGAGTCCGAACCACTGGCTTGCGGCGGAGACTGCATCGACCAGCGGTCCCTTGCCGCTGCTGAGCGGGGCGAAAGAACCGCGTCCGTCGAAGACAACCACATCGCCGCGGCGGATTGGTTCCGCTGCGTAGGCCGTGCGGGAGACCAGGATGCGGTCTCCGGTGCCCAGGAGGGGTTCCATGGACTCGGAGGGAATGTAGTAGACGTCCAGCCACAATGAGCGCACCAGGCCACTGATTGCCACGGCAAGCACCAGTGCGAGCAAAACAAAACGCCAGCCCTGTTTCCGGGGCTGGCGTTCTGATGTTTCCATGATTCGTATCCCTGTTGCGTTGCGGATTGCTCCGGAACTACCGGGCACGAATCCTGGACCCGTTACGTAAGTCGGAGGACTTACTTGGCGAAGTCGCGCTTTTCCTTGATCTTCGCAGCCTTACCGCGCAGTGCGCGCATGTAGTAAAGCTTGGCGCGGCGGACGTCACCCTTGGTGACGACCTCGATCTTGTCGATGATCGGGGAGTGTACCGGGAAGGTACGCTCTACGCCGACACCGAAGGAAACCTTGCGCACGGTGAAGGTTTCGCGAACGCCGTCACCCTGGCGGCCCAGGACGAAGCCCTGGAATACCTGGACACGGGAGTTCTTGCCTTCGATGATGTTGACGTGAACCTTGAGGGTGTCGCCCGCGCGGAACTCAGGAACATCGTTACGCAGCGAGGCTGCATCTACGCTATCGAGGATATGCATTAATCCACTCCTGGTGAACGCCACAGGTCATTCACTTTGGGTTACGGCGGACAAGCCCGGGGCACATCAGGCCGCCGGAAATTTCCGCCGAAGTTTTCTTAGTGTCCGGTTCCGCCACTGATTGGCGTCACCGGGTTGTCCGACTGTTGGCTGAACTCCCCCTGTGGCAGGTGTCAGCCCAGCAGACACAAGGGTTAATTCTGCCATACGGCAGAGCCTGGGGCCAACTGCCGGGACTCGTGAAGGTCCGACGGCGGCCCCGCAACCTTAGTTTCCCGCGTCACCGCCGGTCTGGGCGCGAAGGCGGCCGTCAACCACTGCGTACCCGAGGTCCGCCAGGGCGTTGCGATCCGCGCGGCTCAAGCCACCGGCGTCGAACCCTTCCAGAAGGTCAGGCCGGCGCTCGGCCGTCCGGCGGAACTGTTCGTGGCGCCGCCACTGGGCGATTTTGCCATGGTTACCGCTGAGCAGGATGGCGGGAACGTCGTGGTCGCGCCACGCGGAAGGCTTCGTATACACCGGGTACTCCAGCAAACCGTCGGAATGGGACTCCTCAACCAAGGACTCAGGATTGCCGACGACCCCGGGAAGGAGGCGTCCAATGGCCTCCACCATGGCCAGCACGGCCACTTCGCCGCCGTTGAGGACGTAGTCGCCAAGGCTGACCGGACGAACCGTGAAGTGGTCCTGCGCCCAGTCGATGACCCGCTCATCGATACCCTCGTAGCGTCCGCAGGCAAAGACAAGGTGCTCTTCCTCGGCAAGTTCGTAGGCCAGGGCCTGGTTGAACCTCTCCCCCGCCGGCGAAGGAACAATCAGTACGGGCTTGGAGCCTTCACGGGTCCTGGAAACAGATTCGAGGGCCTGCGCCCACGGCTCGGGCTTCATGACCATTCCGGCCCCGCCGCCATACGGGGTGTCATCCACGGTGCGGTGCTTGTCCGTGGTGAAGGAACGGAGATCGTGGACGTTGAGTTCGAGCAAACCGTCCTGGCGGGCCTTGCCTATGAGGGAGAGCTCAAGCGGGGCAAGGTACTCGGGAAAAATGCTGACGACATCAATCCTCATTCAGGCATCATCTCCGGCGCCTTCTTTGGGCTCCTCCGCGGTGGACTCGTTGATCTCAAAAAGGCCGGCAGGAGGGGTGACCAGGATGTACCCGTCTTCGACGTTGACTTCAGGCACGATCTCATCGACGAACGGGATGAGGATTTCCTTGCCGTCCGGCGTCTTAACCGTCAGGAGGTCCTGGACCGGGAGCGTGGTGAGCGCGGCGACTGTGCCCACTACCTGCGAACCAACCCGGGCCTCAAGTCCCACGAGCTCGTGCTCATACCAGCCTTCGTCGTCGTCTTCGTCGTCGAGTTCCTCGGTTTCGATGAAGAGCTTCGCGCCGCGGATGACTTCGGCGGCGTTGCGATCGGCTATTTCCTCAAAGCCCAGCAGGAGGATGTCCTTGTTCCACCGTGCGCTGCGGATGGTCAGCGGGCCGGCGGAGGCCGGCTCCACGACAAACTCGGTTCCGGCGACGAAGCGCTCCGACGGGGCGTCGGTGAGTACCTGCACCGTGACCTCGCCGCGGATGCCGTGGGGTTTGCCGATCCGGGCCACCTGGAGCTGCATGGGTTCCTCTGAATTCTTGTTATGCCCGCGCCGCAAGGCGGCCGCGGTGATGATTGTGGGATAAAGCAATCCGGCCCCTCCACCATATTCGGTGAAGGGGCCGGACCTAAGACAAGTTTTGCTGAGCGCGTTACCGGCGACGGTCGGTGTCGACGACGTCGACCCTGACCTGCTCGCCGCCTGCCAGAGCAGCAACCACAGTGCGCAGTGCGCGTGCGGTGCGTCCTTGGCGGCCGATCACCCGTCCGAGGTCCTCCTGGTGAACACGCACCTCAAGGGATTCCCCGCGGCGGTTGTTCTTGGCACTGACCTTGACATCCTCAGGGCTGTCAACGATCCCACGGACCAAGTGCTCGAGCGCTTCTGCCAGCAACTTACTCAGCCTCGGTGGTCTCTGCTTCAGCGTCAGCGGGAGCCTCGGCGGCGTCCGACTGCTTGGCCTTCTTGGTGATGGCTTCCGGAATGATAACGGAACCCTTCTCCGGCGCTACGAAGGCTTCCTTCGGAGCTTTGGTCTTCAGGGTGCCTTCCTGGCCCGGGAGGCCCTTGAACTTCTGCCAGTCACCGGTGATCTTGAGGATCGCAGCAACCTGCTCGGTCGGCTGGGCGCCAACGGAGAGCCAGTACTGGGCGCGCTCGGAAGCGACCTCGATGTACGACGGCTCTTCTGTGGGGTGGTACTTGCCGATTTCTTCAATGGCACGGCCATCGCGCTTGGCGCGGGCATCCATGACGACGATGCGGTAGTACGGTGCGCGCATCTTACCGAAGCGCTTAAGGCGAATCTTTACGGCCACTTTTGTGGTCACTCCTGTTTCTGAAACGGGGTTGAACCCGACGTTCTGCACCCGTGGGGCGGGCCATACTAGACGGTTCGAAGGACAAGATACGAGCACGGAGAGAGGGGCCGCACCGATCGAGTACCTGTCTATTGTGCCAGATGCCCGATGCAATTACGACTTACGCCACGAGGGGTGGCGTGTTCTTGGTCACTCCGGACCGATCGACGCCCCGAAAACCGGGGTCACCCGTCAGGCAGACCAGACGTAAAGTCCGGAGCGTTCGGCTTTTTCCACATCCGTCGCGAGGGCGGCGAGTTGCTGGACGTACTGGCGCGATTGGGTGGCATCGAACGGCATGTCGTCCTGGGCGGCCCAGGCGGCAGCGACGTCATCAAGTACGTTGCCATCGCCTTCGCTCTCGTAGGTGAGCAGTTCGGCAAGCGCGCGCACCATGGCCTCGGGAACTCCGAGGAGGGCATCGCTGGTGACATCCACAAGGGCGAGTTCGTAGTCCGCTCCTGCAGCGTGGACTGCCTGGCCGGCGAGGTCGCCCAGCTGTTCGACCTCAAAGTCTGTGATGCCCTCTATCCTGACGGCGGGACCCGTGGCTCCGGCACCGCGGTCCAGGGCGGCGGCCCGTTTGAGTGCTTCGTCGTGGGTGGCTACAAAAATTTCGGCAAAGCCCATGGAAAGTACTCTCAATCCTTCGTGCTGACGGGGCGGCGGCACAGGAACCGAAGGTTCCGTGCCGTCATTGCCCAGCCTAGTGCAGCCGGGGGCCGCGGGGACGACTCAGCGAACGGCGACGCGCAGCTTGTTCCGCCACGGGTCGTCGAACTGAAGCTCCGCCCCGGTGTGGTGGTTTTGGACGCCCGCGACCTTCAGCCGATCTGCCAGCATCGCTACGTCATCAGCCGTGGGAACTTCGATCAGGACTTCCCCCAGCCCGAGCGTGTCCTTCCGGGGTCCGGCGCCGCGGCTGTTCCAAACGTTCATGGCCATGTGGTGGTGGTAGCCACCGGCGGACACGAACAGGGCCTGGCCATGCCATCCCGCGGTCCGTTCGAACCCCAGGGTTTCCACGTAGAATTTTTGCGCTGTTTCGACATCGCCCACCTGAAGGTGCACGTGACCGATCCCGGCAGCTGCCTCGCGCTGGCCGGTCACGGCAGCTTCACTCAGGTGTTGCTGCAGGAACCGCTGCGGTGGAAGTGCGACGTTGTCCATGACGACATTCTTGCCGTCCCACTGCCACAGTTCGCGGGGCTTGTCGTAATAGAGCTCAATGCCGTTGCCCTCGGGGTCTGTGAAATAGAACGCCTCGCTGACGAGGTGGTCGGCGCTTCCAGCAAAGGCGCGGGGCTCATATTCTGCCGCCGTGGCAATGGTGGCCGCCAGGGATGGCTGGTCCTCGAAGAGAATGGCGGTGTGGAAGAGGCCCGCTTCCCCGCGCCCGGGAATTTGCAGGCCGGAGGCGGGCGCCAGGTGGACAACAGGCTTTCCCGTGCGGCCGAGGTACAGCCCGCCATCCTGCTCGGCCACAATATTCAGGCCCAAGGCGCGCTGGTAGTAGTCGCTCATGACCTTCATGTCGCCAACCTTGAGCATGACGGTGCCCATGGTGAGTTCGGCAGGAAGAAGATCCTGGCTGCTTGCTGTAGTCATGTGAAGCTCCTGGGTTTGAGGCTGCCGCCCTTTCGGCACCTTCTACTACTACTAAATTACTTGAAGCTTCAATTTATTCCTAGCGGACGACCTCGCCACGCAAAACAATGTGCTGAAGTTCAGCGACCGTGTTGAGTTCGATGCGGGGATCCGCACGGCAAAGAACGACGTCGGCACTCGCCCCTTCGCTGATGGCGTCGACACCCAGCCACGCCCTGGCGCCCCACGTGGCTGCATCCAGGACAGCGGATGGCGGCAGGCCGGCGTCGTGCAGTTCCTTCATCTCATCCGCAATCCGGCCGTGCTTGATCACGCTGCCGGCATCCGTGCCCGTGTAGATGGTGACACCGGCTTCGTAGGCTTCCAGCACGCGGTCGTGGCGGCGTTCCCACAGCCTGGCCATATGATCCGCATAGATCGGAAACTTGGGAGCAGCCTGGGCGGAGATGTCCGGAAAGGTCGCGATGTTGACCAGCGTCGGGACAATGGGTACATCCTGCTCCACCAGCCGGGGAAGGTGCCGCGGCAAAAGACCCGTCGCGTGTTCGATGCAGTCGATGTTGGCGTCCAGCATGTCGTCGATGGTGTCTTCGGCGAAGCAATGCGCCGTGACCCTGGCACCCTCATCATGCGCGGCCGAAATGGCGTCCTTGACCAGCTTGGCCGGGAAGGATGCGGCCAGGTCCCCGACGCCGCGATCGATCCAGTCGCCCACCAGCTTCACCCAGCCATCGCCGTCACGGGCTTCCTTGCGAACGGTTTCGACGAGTTGTTCGGGTTCGATTTCATGCCCCAGCCCGCGGAGGTACCGCCGGTCCCTGGCAATATGCCGGCCAGCCCTGATCAGTCGCGGCAAATCCGCACGGCCTTGGACCCAGCGCGTGTCGCTGGGCGATCCGGCATCGCGGATCAACAGCGTGCCGGCTGCAAGGTCTGCCAGCGCCTGGGCGAGGGTAGTCTGGCCATCGACCGCACCGCCTGGTCCGAGGCCTATGTGGCAGTGCGCGTCGACAAAGCCCGGCAGGACCCAGCCGTCGAGCACTGCATTCGGCGCCCCCACGGGTTTGATGAATGTCAGGCGGCCGTCAACGGACCACATGCCCCGGCGTTCCTCGCCTGCCGCCACGAGCACCGTACCGCTGAATTCGATGATGTTGGCCATGGCAAAAGCCTAGCCGGGCCTGCCGACCGCAGGCCCGCAACGCACATATGACTGTGCGCCCGCTGGCAGCTGTGGTAGCTTCAACTACGACCACACGGGGGCCCCTGCAGGGGCTGAGATCGGACTGACGCAGTCTGCGACCGTTGAACCTGTCCGGGTAATGCCGGCGAAGGAAGTGAGCAGTCCCTTGAGCACTACAAAAGCACAGCACAGCCCTGCCCAAAACGAATCCGTCATGGACACCGGGGCATCAGAAACCGTGACCCAGTCGCTGAAATCCCACTCGCTGGGATGGCTTGAAGATCCCGAAAAGGGGATCCGCGTCCCCGTCACTGAGATCGCGCTTGAGCCCTCCCCCAACGGCCAGGCGAACCCACCCCTGAAGGTTTATCGAACTGCCGGACCGGGCAGCGATCCGAGAGTCGGGCTGGAACCGTTCCGCGCACCATGGATCGAAGGCCGGGGCGACACGGAGCCGTATTCGGGGCGGGAAAGGAACCTGCTCGACGACGGCAGGTCCGCAGTACGGCGGGGGGCGGCATCGGCGGAGTGGAAGGGCGCACAACCGGTGCCCCGCCGCGCCGTCGAGCAGAGAACCGTCACCCAGATGCACTATGCAAAGAAGGGCATAGTGACGCAGGAGATGCAGTTCGTGGCATTGCGCGAGAACTGCGACGTTGAATTGGTCCGCAGCGAAGTGGCCGCCGGACGGGCAATCATCCCCAGCAACATCAACCACCCGGAATCCGAACCGATGATCATCGGCAAGGCGTTCCTGGTCAAGATCAACGCCAATATCGGCAACTCAGCGGTCACCAGCTCCATCACCGAGGAAGTGGACAAACTGCAGTGGGCGGCGCAATGGGGTGCTGATACCGTCATGGACCTCTCGACAGGCGATGACATCCACACCACGCGAGAATGGATCATCCGCAACTCTCCTGTTCCGATCGGCACGGTCCCCATCTACCAGGCACTCGAAAAGGTCAACGGCGAGGCCAACGAGCTCACGTGGGAGATCTTCCGTGACACTGTGATCGAGCAGTGCGAACAGGGTGTGGACTACATGACCGTCCATGCCGGTGTCCTGCTGCGCTACGTCCCGCTGACTGCCAACCGCGTCACGGGAATCGTTTCCCGGGGCGGCTCGATCATGGCTGGCTGGTGCCTGGCCCACCACCAGGAGAACTTCCTTTACACGCACTTCGACGAACTGTGCGAAATCTTCGCCAAGTACGACGTCGCCTTTTCGCTCGGCGACGGGCTGCGTCCTGGCTCCATCGCCGACGCAAATGATGCCGCACAGTTCGCCGAACTGGACACCCTTGCCGAGCTGACCCAGCGGGCGTGGGAGTTCGACGTCCAGGTCATGGTGGAAGGCCCGGGGCACATCCCCTTCCACCTGGTCCGCGAAAACGTGGAACGCCAGCAGGAGCTGTGCAAAGGTGCCCCCTTCTACACCTTGGGCCCCCTGGTCACGGATGTCGCACCCGGGTACGACCACATCACCTCAGCCATTGGCGCGACCGAAATTGCGCGCTACGGCACGGCAATGCTCTGCTATGTGACACCGAAGGAGCACCTGGGCCTGCCGAACAAGGACGACGTCAAAACCGGTGTCATCACCTACAAGATCGCCGCCCACGCCGCAGATCTCGCCAAGGGGCACCCGGGAGCGAACGAGCGGGACGACGCCCTGTCCAAAGCCCGATTCGAGTTCCGTTGGCGCGACCAGTTCGCACTGTCCCTGGACCCTGTGACGGCCGAGGCCTTCCAC
Organism: Paenarthrobacter nitroguajacolicus; assembly: GCF_031455195.1. GTDB lineage: Bacteria > Actinomycetota > Actinomycetes > Actinomycetales > Micrococcaceae > Arthrobacter > Arthrobacter nitroguajacolicus_D. The sequence goes on from NZ_JAVDSH010000006.1 coordinate 20,684, forward strand.
GACGAAACCCTTCCCGCCGAACCGGCCAAGACCGCGCACTTCTGCTCGATGTGCGGTCCCAAATTCTGCTCGATGCGGATCAGCCAGGACATCCGCGATGAATACGGTTCAGCTGAAGCGCAGGCCGCAATCGCCGGCATGTACAGCGGAATGCAGGAAAAAAGCCAGGAGTTCCTGGCCTCTGGAGGGAAGGTCTACCTGCCCGAACTCCAGGTTCCCGGCAATGCGGGCAAAAGCAGCTCAGGAAGCCTGAACTGACATGGCCCGGCCAACGTCCGCAACAAATGAGCGAATGACATGATCGCCATCGACTGAATCCTGGGGCCGGTGCCCGCCCGCTGCGACGCGGCGGAGGGCGCCGGTTTCCTGGAGGTACCCCGCGATTTCCTCGTAGAGCGGTTCCCATCCACCGGTGAGGACCAAGGTGGGGACGCCGGGCACGATGTGAAGCGGCGCTTCCCATGGCGGTGCCTGGAGCCTTAGCCTGCGTGCGGACCTCTGGGCCTCCGGCGTGTCCAGTCCCCCGGTTTCGGCCGAAAACGCCCTGCGGAAGTATTCCCGCTGGTAATCGGCGTCATTTAGTTGTGCCCGGACGTCGAACAACGGTTCCATGAGCGCACGATGGGAAGCCGTGGCAGGGAGCTCGGCTGTCAGCGACAAGCAGGCCGGCTCCACCAGGGAGAGCGAGTGCACAAGGTCGGGGCGCTCGATCGCTGCAAGCATGGCGGAAATGGCGCCTTGCTCATGCGCCACGACGTGGCCTCCACCGGAGTCGACCAATGCATTGATCACGATGGCGACGTCTGCCCACACATTGGATTGCACCGGTTCGTCGACGGTCGAAAAACCGTGCCTCCGCAGGAACAAGGCGTCATAGGCCAGCGCCATGCCGTGTTGCTTCGGCCAGGCTGCGGCGCCGAAACTCCCCAGGCCGTGAACGAAGACTACGCGCTGCTTGTGCATTGGTTCAGCCTATTCCACGGCTCTGACATCCCAACTGACTGACAGTTGGGACGCACTATCTACTTACCGAGGAACTTGTCGAAGCCCTTGGGAAGGTTCAGCGACGACGGGTCGAAGTCCGCGGCGCCTTGTCCGAAAGCCGCGCCCGTAGGTGCCGCAGAGGCAGCATTGGCCCGCTTGGCCTCCGCGTCGCGAAGTTCCTGGGCAGCCTTGGCCGGGTTGCCGGATCGTGCCTTCTTCTTGGGAGTGTTCTTCCCGTTCTTGCGTCCGCCACCAGGGCCACCGAGGCCGGGCATTCCAGGCATACCCGGCATGCCACCGCCCTGGGCCAGCTTCTTCATCATCTTCTGCGCCTGCGCGAAGCGTTCCAGCAGGCCGTTGACCTCCGAGACGTGCACGCCGGAACCCCTGGCGATACGGGCGCGGCGGGAGCCGTTGATGATCTTCGGCGCAACACGCTCGTGCGGAGTCATGGAACGGACGATCGCCTCGACGCGGTCGATCTCTTTTTCGTCGAAGTTCTCCAGCTGCTGACGGATGTTCTGCGCACCCGGCATCATCATGAGCATCTTCTTCATGGAGCCCATGTTGCGGATCTGCTGCATCTGGGCGAGGAAGTCGTCCAGGGTGAAGTCTTCCTGGTCGGCGAACTTCTTCGCCATCCGGGCAGCTTCGTCCTTGTCCCATGCCTTCTCCGCCTGCTCGATCAGGGTGAGGACGTCACCCATGTCCAGGATGCGGGAAGCCATGCGGTCCGGGTGGAAGAGCTCAAAGTCGTCCAGGCCCTCGCCGGTGGACGCGAACATGACGGGCTTGCCGGTAACGGACGCCACTGAAAGTGCGGCACCACCGCGGGCGTCGCCGTCGAGCTTTGACAGGACGATGCCCGTGAAGTTGACGCCTTCATCGAAGGCCATCGCCGTGTTCACGGCGTCCTGGCCGATCATGGAGTCGATCACGAAGAGGACTTCATTGGGGATGATCGCCTGACGGATCCGGCGTGCCTGGTCCATCATTTCGGCGTCGACGCCGAGGCGTCCGGCGGTGTCGACGATCACGACGTCGTGCAGCTTCTGGCGCGCTTCCTCGACGCCGGCCTTTGCGACGGCAACCGGGTCACCGGCAGGGTGTTCAAGTTCGGAGGTGGCGCCGGGGTGCGGAGCGAAAACCGGGACACCGGCCCGCTGGCCAACAACCTGGAGCTGCGTCACTGCATTGGGACGCTGAAGGTCGCAGGCAACCAGCATGGGGCTGTGGCCCTGGGCCTTGAGCCACTTGGACAGCTTGCCGGCAAGGGTGGTCTTACCGGCACCCTGGAGGCCGGCGAGCATGATGATGGTGGGCCCGTTCTTGGCCAAGCGGATACGGCGGGTCTCGCCACCGAGGATTTCCTTCAGTTCCTCGTTGACGATCTTCACGATCTGCTGGCTCGGATTCAGCGCACCTGAAACTTCGGCGCCCAGCGCACGTTCACGGATGCGCCCAGTGAATTCGCGGACCACCGATACGGCGACGTCCGCATCCAACAGGGCACGGCGGATCTCCCGGACTGTGGCGTCGACGTCAGCCTCAGTGAGGCGGCCCTTGCCACGGAGGTTCTTGAAGGTTGCTGTCAACCGGTCAGAGAGTGAATTGAACACGCGCCGTGCACTTCTTTCGATGGTCTACGAATGGCGGCCAATGCGGCACGCCAGAGTCTTGACGATTCTTGCCCCGGCAATATAACTCCACTATGGGATGACTCAACTACGGGACTCGACTATCTAGGGTACCAAGTCGCACCTCCAAGATGGCATGCTGGCACGGTGACCAGTAAAACAACTGTAAAAACATTGCTCATCCTCGGCGCATCCGGAGACCTGACGGGCAGGTTGCTGCTGCCCGGCCTGGCAGGGCTGTTGGCCTCAGGCGGGGCTCCGGGGCTGCGGTTGGTGGGCGCCGGGTCTGACCCCTGGTCTCCGGAACAATGGAGCGAACGGGTGGACGGCGCTTTTGCGGCCGCGTCCAAGGACGCCGATTCCCAGGGGCAGGCGGCGTTGGCGGCCGTTGCCGAAAGCACCAGGTATCACCAATTGGATGTCACGGCCGACGGGCCGCTGGCGGAGTTGCTGTCGCAGCTGGAAGGTCCGGTCGCGATCTACTTTGCGTTGCCGCCCCATATCAGCCAGAAGGCCTGCGAGGTCCTGCACCCCGAGCAGTTGCCGGCCGGAACCCGCCTGGTCATGGAGAAGCCGTTTGGTTCGGGCACCGAATCGGCGCACGAGCTGAACAAGACGCTGGCTGCGCTGGTGCCCGAAGACCATATCCACCGTGTGGACCACTTCCTGGGTAAGGCCACGGTGTTGAACATCCTTGGCTTTCGCTTCGCCAACAGGTTCCTGGAGCCCGTATGGAACCGGGAACATATCGAAAAGGTGGAGGTCATTTTCGACGAAGACCTCGCTCTTGAGGGCCGTGCCCGCTACTACGACACCGCTGGCGCGCTCAGGGACATGATCCAAAGCCATCTCCTGCACATCATGGCGTTCCTGGCCATCGACCCGCCGGCGACCATCGACGAACGAGACCTCCGGGACGCCGTCGCCACGGTCTTGCGTGCCAGCAGCATCAAGGCCCCCTTCAGCGCGTCGACGCGTCGTGCCCGGTACACGGCCGGAACCTTGGGAGAACGTACGGTACCCGACTACGCCGCGGAAGAAGGCGTAGATCCCTCAAGGAACACTGAAACACTCGCAGAGGTCTGCGTGAACATTGACAACTGGCGCTGGAAGGGCGTCCCGTTCATCCTCCGCTCCGGCAAGGCCATGGGTCAGCGGCGCAAGGAGGCCGTCATCACGTTCCGCCCGGTCCCCCACCTGCCCAAGGGATTCTCAGGCTTGGATTCGCCCAATCAGTTGCGGATCGGTTTCGGACCCGACGTTTTGGAGCTCGACATCGATGTCAACGGCCCCGGCGACATCTTCACCTTGGACCGCGCCAGCCTGGTGACGGAGCTCAACGCCCCAGGCATGCTGCCCTACGGCGAAGTGCTGGAAGGGATCCTCAACGGCGATCCCCTTCTCTCCGTCCGGGGCGATACGGCCGAGGACTGCTGGCGGATCATCGAACCCGTCCTCGCCGCATGGGCGAACGGCGACGTACCCCTGGAAGAATACGACGCCGGCAGCGACGGGCCAGCGAACTGGCCCACCAGCGACGTGGGCTAGAGACTGTGGCAAAGACAAAGCGGGCCGGGTACCTTGACTGGTACCCGGCCCGCTTCGTAGTGCCTCAATAGCTGGTGGAAGCCGATGGCCTAAATGGCCGCCGCGCCCCGTTCACCCGTCCGGACCCGGACTGCCTCGTAGACATCCACGGTCCATACTTTGCCGTCGCCGGCCCTGCCGGTGTTCGAGCTGGCGATGAGGACATCAAGGATGTCGTCCGCCTGTTCGTCCGTGGCAAGGACCTCGATCCGGATCTTTGGCAGCAGGTCCACGTTGTACTCAGCTCCGCGGTACACCTCGGTGTAGCCGCGCTGCCGGCCGTAGCCGCTTGCTGCGCTGACCGTCAGGCCCTGGACCCCGTAAGCTTCGAGGCCTTCCCGGACTGCTTCGAGCTTTTCGGGACGGACGATCGCTGTGATGAGCTTCATGCCTGGACACTCTCCTTGCCTTCTGCGGGAGCCTTCTCTTCTGACTTTCCGGTCATCGCCTCATGGAGCGGCTGGAAGCTGCCACCGTGGCCGTTGACGCCGAACTCGTAGGCAGTCTCAGCGTGCAGGCTGAGGTCCACGCCAACGTTTTCCTGTTCGGTGGAGACCCGGAAGCCCATGGTCTTGTGGATAGCCAAGGCGATGATGGCCGTCATGATGGCGGAGAAGGCAATTGCGATGCCGGCCGCTGCGAGCTGTGCCCACAGTTGGGTAAAGCCGCCGCCATAGAAGAGGCCGCCGCCAACACCGTCCACCGGAAGGGCGATGAAGCCCAGCGCCACGGTGCCGATGATGCCCGAAACGAGGTGGACACCCACAACGTCCAGGGAGTCGTCAAAGCCCCAACGGAACTTCAGGCCGACCGCCAGGGCGGAGGCGACACCGGCAACTACGCCGAGTCCCAGTGCACCGACCGGGCTGACGTTGGCACAAGCGGGGGTGATAGCCACGAGGCCGGCAACCACACCGGATGCTGCGCCGAGCGATGTCGGGTGTCCGTCGCGGATGCGTTCGGTGATGAGCCAGCCGATCATTGCCGCTGCGGGAGCTGCGAGGGTGTTGACCCAAATCAAGCCACCCTGCTCAGCAGTGGTTGCTGCGCCGCCGTTGAAGCCGAACCAGCCAAACCACAGGATGGCCGCGCCGAGCATGACGAACGGGATGTTGTGGGGGCGGTGGTTCGGGTCTTTGCCGAAGCCGCGACGGTTACCAATGATCAGGACCAGGACCAGTGCTGCCACACCGGCGTTGATGTGCACCACGGTGCCGCCGGCGAAGTCGATGGCCGGGCCGAGAGCCTTTCCGATTGCGCCCTCCGGACCGAACAGGCCGCCACCCCACACCATGTAGGCAAGGGGGCAGTAAACCAGCGTGACCCAGACCGGGACGAAAATGGTCCATGCGCCGAATTTGGCGCGGTCTGCGATTGCGCCACTGATGAGCGCAACAGTGATGATGGCGAAGGTGGCTGCGTAGCCGACCTTGATCAGGCCATCAGGGGTGGAAATGCCCTCGAGGCCGAAAGTGGCGAACGGGTTGCCCACGATTTCAAGGAAGCCTTCGCCTGAGCTCATCGATGCGCCCCACAGCACCCAGACAACTCCGACGATGCCGATGGAGATGAAGCTCATCATCATCATGTTCAAGGCAGCCTTGGCGCGTGTCATGCCGCCGTAGAAAAATGCCAGACCAGGTGTCATGAACAGCACGAGTGCCGCCGCCACCATGACCCATACGTGACCTGCGGTAAGTTCCATGGTGCACGTTCCTCTCTTGCTTTGGTTCTGCGGTTCAACCGCTGTCCTGACGCCCTTTGCGTCCTGCTTAAGAGTTTTGTGCCACCGTGTTTCACCTGCGCGGGTTTTATATTGCGGGCTGGTTACAACAACCTCCCCAACGTAAATGGTGCATATCCCCGCTGTTACGGATATGTTTCAGGCGTCAGACTTCACCCGAAAACCAACCCGAAGGACCCCCGCCGCATGACCCAGTCGCCCAGATCCGTCAAAGCTCCAAGGATCCGGCCTGAGAAGACTCCCCTGCCGCGCGACATCAAGGTGATGCTGGCTGCAGCGTTCCTGATCGCGTTGGGATTCGGTTTGGTGGCCCCCGTGCTGCCCCAATTCGCCACCACTTTTGACGTTGGTGCTACTGCCGCCGCCGTGATCGTCAGTATTTTCGCTTTCATGCGCCTGGTCTTTGCTCCGGCCGGCGGTGCCTTGATCGGCCGGTTCGGCGAGCGGAACGTCTACGTTTCCGGCCTTTTGATAGTCGCCGTGTCCACAGCGGCATGCGCCTTCGCCCAAAACTATTGGCAACTGCTGGTCTTCCGCGGCCTGGGCGGGGCGGGCTCGGTGATGTTCACCGTCGCGGCCATGGGCCTGCTGATCCGGCTCGCTCCACCCGAGCGTCGTGGGCGTGTGTCGGGGGCATATGCCTCGGCATTCCTGATCGGCAGCGTGCTGGGTCCGGTGGTGGGCGGCCTGCTTGCGGGCTTCGGACTCCGCGTTCCGTTCCTTGCCTACGCGGCAGCCCTGCTTGTGGCCGCTGCGGTGGTCCGCACCATGCTGAGCGGCGAGGGACATGCCGCGACGGACGCGAGCCCGGCTCCGGCAATGACACTCAAGGAAGCACTTGCAGACTCGGCCTACCGCGCCGCGGTGTTCTCCAGTTTCGGCAACGGCTGGGTGACGTTCGGCGTCCGCATGGCCACTATCCCACTGTTTGCCGTGGCGGTACTGCAGTCGAAGCCCGAGACGGCTGCATGGGCGTTGGCAATCTTCGCAGTGGGCAACGCCACGGCGCTGACATTTTCCGGAAGGTTGGCGGATGCATGGGGACGGAAACCCCTGGTCATTCCCGGACTCGTCATCACAGGACTCGCTACCGCCGTCATTGGCCTAACCACGGGACTGCCGGCATTTCTTGCCGCTTCCGCCGTGGCAGGCTTCGGCTCAGGTTTGCTGGGGCCAGCCCAACAGGCCGCCGTCGCCGACGTCATTGGCCGGGGACGTTCCGGCGGCAAGGTCCTCGCCGTTTTCCAGATGGCCGCGGACACCGGCGCCATTATCGGCCCCATCGTGGCGGGGCTTTTGGCCGATGTGCTCGGCTACGGCTGGGCATTCGGCATTACGGGTGCGGTTCTGCTTGTCACCGCAATCGCGTGGCTGCCGGCGCGCGAACCCCTTGGAAACAAAAACTGACCGACAGCAAGGGGTGCGGAACATCCCCTGCCGCCGGCCAGTTAGCCGTGTTGTGCTCTTGAGCTGCTAGTTGAGCAGCGCGTCCACGAAGCTTTCCGCATCGAACGGTGCGAGGTCATCCGGGCCTTCGCCCAAGCCAATCAGTTTCACTGGAACGCCCAGCGACTTCTGGATGGCCACCACGATCCCGCCCTTTGCCGTACCGTCCAGCTTGGTCAGCACGATGCCTGAGATGTTGACAACCTCAGCGAAGACACGAGCCTGGTTGAGGCCGTTCTGGCCGGTGGTGGCGTCCAGGACCAGCAGGACCTCGTCCACCTCGGCGAGCTTCTCGATGACCCTCTTGACCTTGCCCAGTTCGTCCATCAGGCCGGTCTTGTTCTGCAGGCGTCCCGCGGTGTCCACCATGACCACGTCGACTTCCTGGTCGATGCCCGCCTTAACGGCCTCGTAGGCAACCGACGCCGGGTCCGCCCCTTCAATGTCCGACTTCACGGTGGGCACGCCCACGCGCTGCCCCCACGTAGCGAGCTGCTCGGCTGCGGCAGCACGGAATGTATCAGCAGCGCCGAGCAAAACGTCCTTGTCTTCAGCCACGAGGACACGGGCCAGCTTTCCCACCGTGGTGGTCTTACCCACGCCGTTGACGCCGACGACAAGGACGACGGCGGGCCGGTCGCCCTTGCGTTCGACGTTCAGGGAACGGTCCATGCCCGGGTCCACCAGCTTGATGAGCTCTTCGCGCAGCATGGCCTTGACGTCCTCCGGACTGCGGGTGCCCAAAACCTTGACCCGTTCACGAAGGGCATCGACCAATTGCATGGTGGGTTCGGTGCCGAGGTCTGCAAGCAGGAGGGTCTCTTCTACCTCGTCCCACACGTTTTCATCGATTTTGTCGCCTGAAAGAAGCGCCAGGAGGCCTTTGCCCAGGATGTTGTTGGATTTGACCAGGCGGGCACGGAGCCGGTTCAGGCGGCCCTCGACGGGGTCCGGGGTATCAATGGCGATGGTTTCGAGCCCGGCGGCGTCGTCGGGAACATCGGTGTCGGCAACCGTTCCGTCAAAGGTGGGCGCCGGTGCATTTACGGCATCCGGGCGGTCCTCCACCAGGGTTCCGCCGCCTGCTGCCGAGGACTGGACGGGGTCGTTCGCGTCCCGTGGTCCAGGGTATTTGGCCCCGGATTTCCGGGCCTTAAGCAGTACCGGCACGAGTCCGCCGACCACCACGAGCGCAGCGACAATGGACAGAATTATGGGAAGGAAATCGTTCACTCCCCTACCTTCTCATAAAGCTAAGCCCCGGCACCGAGCCTCTGGCTGATGACCGTAGACACCCCGTCACCGCGCATGGTCACTCCATAAAGGGCGTCCGCCACTTCCATGGTGCGCTTCTGGTGGGTGATCACGATCAGCTGGCTGGATTCGCGAAGTTCCTCGAAAATGGTGATGAGCCGGCCCAGGTTGGTGTCGTCCAACGCGGCTTCAACCTCGTCCATGACATAGAACGGCGATGGCCGGGCTTTGAAGATCGCCACCAGCAGGGCAACTGCCGTCAGGGAACGCTCGCCGCCAGAAAGAAGCGACAACCTTTTGATCTTCTTGCCGGCCGGCCGTGCTTCCACTTCGATTCCCGTGGTGAGCATGTCCTCAGGATCGGTAAGGACCAATTTGCCTTCGCCCCCGGGGAAAAGGCGTGCGAAGACGTGGTCGAACTGGGCGGACGTGTCGGCAAAAGCCTCTGTGAAGACCTGCTGGACGCGGTTGTCCACTTCCTTGATGATGTCCAGGAGATCCTTACGGCTGGATTTAAGGTCTTCCAACTGGGAGCTGAGGAACTGGTGGCGTTCTTCCAGCGCCGCAAATTCCTCAAGCGCCAGGGGGTTTACCTTTCCCAACGCTGCGAGATCGCGCTCAGCTTTCCTGAGCCGTTTCTCCTGCTCCGCGCGTACGAACGGGACTCCTTCAACCACTGGTTCGCCGTTCTCATCCACCGGCGCCCGGAGCTCGGCCCACTTGTCGGTGGTGGTACCGGCGGGCAGGGGCACCGGCCGATCAGGACCGTAGTCGGCAATCAACTGCTCGACAGATAGCCCCAGTTCTTCGATGGAGCGCGTTTCCAGGGCTTCGATGCGCAACCGCTGCTGGGTGCGCGCCATCTCGTCCCGGTGCACGGAGTCGGTCAGCTCAGCGAGTTCCCTTGCCAAGGCATCGTTTGCCGAGCGGACCTCGCCCAGTTCGCGCTCCAACTGCTCACGCGTTTGCTCCGCGAGATCGCGTTCGCGGCCGGCAAGGTCCACCGATATGTCCACGAAACGAAGGGTCTGCTCCACCGCCGACGCGACAGCGGCCGCTCGTTGAGCCTGGGCACGACGACGCTGGGCGCGACGTGCGGCCTCTTCGCGGGCACGGCGCTCGGTTGCGGCCGCCCGCTCAAGGGATGCCGCCCTGTTGCTGATGGCGCCGAGTTGTTCTTCCGCGGTCCGAAGAGCAAGCCGGGCTTCGGTTTCCAGTGAGCGGGCAGTCCTGGCCTGGGCTGCGAGCTCGTCACGCTGGTCCGTGGACGGCTCCTCGTCGGGAGCTTCCTGGGCCGCAGCGAGCCGTTCCGCGGCGACTTCAAGGTCCAGTTGCGCCTCGGCGATATTGGCCTCGGCCTTGGCCATGGAGGCGGCAAGCCGATCGCTTTCGCCGACGGCGCTGCGAAGGATGGAGTTCAGGTGCCCCAGCCGCTCCGCGACGGCGGCAAGGCGGGCATCCGATTCGTGTAGCCGCTCCAGCGCCGCATCGGCGCGGTCCTGCGCTTCGGCGCGCCGGGCCTGGGCGCCGGCCAGGGCAAAGCGTCCACGCTCCAAACGGGCAGCGACCTCCTGGAGGCGGGCCCCGGCGTCGTCCACTGCGGCCTGGACTTCCAACAGTGACGGGGCATTGGCCGAGCCGCCGACCACTGTCAGTGCGGTCAGTACATCCCCCTCAAGGGTGACGGCCGTGAGGTCCGGCCGTTCCGCAACCAGCGAGGCTGCTGCCCGGACGTCATCGACGACGACGACCCCGGCCAGGAGCGCCAAGGTACCTTGGGCAGCCGGATCACCGATTTTCACGACGTCGGCAACCCAGCGACTGCCGACTGGAAGCCCGCTGCTGTCCCGGTCGGCCTGATCGTCGGATCCACCGTCGGCCAAGAGCAGCGTCGCACGGCCGGCCTCGTCCTTTTTCAGCAACCCGATTGCGGCAACAGCGCCTGCGGCATCGCCAACCACCACCGCATCGGAGGCACTTCCCAAGGCGGCGGCGACGGCTGTCTCGTATCCTGGTTCGACGCTGATCATGGCCGGGAGCGGGCCAAGAATCCCGTCCGCGGTGAGGAGCCGGCCGGAGCCGTCCTTTCGGTTGAGGCCCAGTTGCAGCGCGTCCCGACGCGCCGTCAACGAGTCCCGCTCACGAACAGCCTCCCGCTCGGCTGCTTTCAGCTCTTCGATTTCCGCGAGGACTCCATCGAGCACCTCGTTAGCTTCCTCATACTCGGCGTCGAGGCTCTCTTCGCCGTCCTCGACACCCGCCACTTGAGTCTCCAGTGCCGTGAACTCGCTTTGGGCCGTCCGGCGCCTTTCGTCGCCCGAAGCAAGCGACTCCCGGAGCCGGCCGCGCTCAGCTTCAGCGGCTTCTGCGCGGGAACGCGCTGCGGCAACCTGGCCAGCCAACCGGGCAAGCCCCTCCCTGCGGTCCGCTGCGGCCCGCAGCATTGCCGTGAGCCGCTTGTCCTCTGCGGCCGCGAGCGCCTCCGCCCCGTCCTTGGCCACGGTGGCTTCGAGCAGTGCAGCTTGCTTGGCCAGGATGTCGTGTTCCAGGACCGCTTGTTCTTCACGAACGCGCGCCGCTTGCCGTTCAAGCTGCTCGGGGTCACGCCCCGAGTCCACGGCAGCCTCGGAGGAACCGAGGAGCCGCCGTCGTTCGGTGGCGAGGGAACCGAGGGAGCGCAGGCGCTCCCTGCCGGCGGAGAGCTGATACCAATGGTCGCGGGCCGCGTTAAGCCGCGGAGTCGCCTCGGCGGCCTGCTGTTCCAACGCAGCCTGACGTCGGCGGCCCACCACCAGGCCGGCCTCGACAACCTGGCGCCGTTCTTTCAGTGCCGCTTCGTCCGCGACGTCCTGTTCAAGGGAGGTTGTCAGTTGCACGAGGTCGTCGGCGAGGAGCCGGGCGCGGGCGTCCCGGACATCGAACTGGACTGTCTGTGCCCGTCGCGCGATCTCCGCCTGTTTGCCCAACGGCGTGAGCTGCCTTCGGATCTCCGCCGTCAGGTCGCCGAGCCGGGCCAAATTGGCCTGCATCGCTTCAAGCTTGCGGACCGTCTTTTCCTTCCGACGGCGGTGCTTGAGGATCCCGGCTGCCTCCTCGATGAAGCCGCGGCGGTCTTCAGGGGTGGCATGCAGGACACGGTCCAACTGCCCTTGCCCGACAATCACGTGCATTTCACGGCCGAGGCCAGAGTCGGACAGGAGTTCCTGGATGTCCAGGAGCCGGCATGGCGCACCATTGATGGCGTATTCGGAACCGCCCGTCCGGAAGAGCGTGCGCGAGATGGTGACCTCGCTGTACTCGATGGGCAGGGCGTTGTCCGCGTTGTCGATGGTGAGGGACACATGGGCCCGTCCCAGGGGAGGGCGACCTGACGTGCCGGCGAAAATGACGTCTTCCATCTTGCCGCCACGCAGTGTTTTTGCGCCCTGCTCGCCCATGACCCAGGCCAGCGCATCCACCACATTGGACTTGCCAGAGCCGTTGGGACCGACGACGGCGGTGACGCCGGGTTCGAAGTCGAACGTCGTGGCCGACGCAAACGACTTGAATCCGCGGACAGTCAAACTTTTCAAATGCAAGGCGCTTCGGTTCTCCTGGATGGACCGGTGTTTGTATCCCCAAATCTACTGCCGTTGGTGCGAAATCCGCGGATCTGTTGCCGGAATGCCTTGCGGGCGGCCAGCCGCACCCCTACACTCCTGCCAAGGGTTACATGGACTTTTCGTTCCGGTGATCCGGCCCGGGCTTCGAACTTTTGTGGGCCCGCGCCGGATCCGGTCCCGTTTTCGGAACGATCCGTCCATGTGGCGAACCCGTGTTCCACAACTGAAGATCTAGGTTTGACCCTGGCTGGGGAGCGACAAGCCGGGACCTGCGCATAAAACCCGTGGGCCCGTCTTAGCTATCGGCGTACCACTCCAGGAGTTCTGATGCCCGGTCCTTCAGCTTCCCGACCACAGCGGGTCTTCAAGGGTTTTCTCGTACCCTTGGTGATCGCCATGGTGGGGGCCCTTCTGCCCCTCAGCGCTACGACGGCTATGGCTGCGGGACCTTGCGACCCCGTGGTGAATCCGGTGGTCTGCGAGAATTCGAAGCCCGGCAGTCCGCCGTCGGAGTGGGATATTGACGGCGCGGGTGACGACACCATCCAGGGCTTCGCCACGGAAATCAGCGTGAATGCAGGCCAGCCCATCCGGTTCAAAGTCGACACCAAGGCGTCCACCTACACCATCGCGATTTACCGGACCGGCTGGTACGGGGGCAACGGGGCCCGCAAGATCGCCGATGTCACGCCGTCGGTGCTGCGCCAGACACAACCTGCCTGCCGCAGCGACCTTACGACGGAGCTCTACGATTGCGGTACCTGGGCCGTGTCGGCAACCTGGCAGGTCCCGGCAACCGCTGTGTCCGGCGTCTACATCGCACTGCTCACCCGGCCTGATACGGGCGGGCAGAGCCACATCACTTTCATCGTCCGTAACGATGGTAATCATTCCCCTGTGGTCTTCCAGACAGCGGACCAGACATGGCAGGCCTACAACTCTTACGGCGGTTCGGACTTCTATGAGGGTTCAGTCAATGGCCGGGCCTACAAAATCAGCTACAACCGACCTGTTGCTACCCGCGGCGGGATTGGTGGCCGCGACTTCTACTTCGCCAACGAATACCCCATGGTGCGGTTCCTGGAGCAGAATGGCTTCGATGTCAGTTACATCAGCGGCCTCGACGCCGACCGTAGCGGTGGGGAGTTGCTGAACCACAAAGTGTTCCTCTCGGTAGGGCATGACGAGTACTGGTCCGGGCCACAGCGGGCAAATGTAACGGCCGCCCGGGACGCCGGAGTGAACCTGCAGTTCCTCTCGGGCAACGAGATGTACTGGCGCACCAGATTCGAACCGTCGTCGGTGGACGGAGCAGCGGGCAGGACACTGACGTGCTACAAGGAAACCTGGTCCAACAACAAGATCGATCCCACCACCCAGTGGACGGGCACGTGGCGCGACCCACGGTTCGCCTCGCAAGCCAATGGCGGCGGCCTGCCTGAGAACGGGCTGACCGGCACGTTGTATATGTCCAACTTCACCGACCTTCCAGTGACAGTGTCGGCGGCGGAAGGAAAATCCCGGCTGTGGCGCAACACGTCATTGGCTTCGCTGCCAGCGGGCGGTTCCGCAGCGCTGGCACCGCACACCGTAGGGTACGAGTCAGACGAAGACCTGGACAACGGGTTCAGGCCAGCTGGCCTTGTTCAGCTGTCCACAACGACGGGCAACGTCAGCGAATATCTCCAGGACTTCGGCAACACTGTCAAGCCGGGGACCACCACTCATCACATCACCCTCTACCGGGCGGCGAGTGGGGCGTTGGTGTTCTCCGCCGGCAGCGTCCAGTGGACGTGGGGGCTGGACCAGACGCACGACGGCGGCGGCGCGGCTGCCGATGTCCGCATGCGTCAGGCGCAGCTGAACTTGCTGGCGGATATGGGTGCGCAGCCAGCCACCAGGGCATCTGATCTCGTGGCTGCCGTGGCGAGCACCGACACCACCAAACCCACCGTGACCATCTCCGCTCCTGCCGACGCCGCAACGGTGGCGCATGGCAGCAGTGTCACTGTCTCAGGTACGGCCGCTGACGTCGGCGGCATAGTGGCCGGCGTCGAAGTGTCAACGGATGGCGGTGCCACGTGGCATCCCGCACAAGGTAAGCAGAACTGGACATACACCTATATCCAGAAGGGCCTTGATACCGCGACCATCCAAGTGAGGGCTATCGATGACAGCGCGAACATTGGGGTCCCAGCCACCCGAAACCTCGCATTGAAGGGCCCGTACAGCGTCTTTGGCCAGACGGTTCCAGCAGTAGCCGATTCCGGAGACGGCGGCGCGTACGAGATGGGGCTTCGCTTTACTCCCTCCGCCGACGGATTCATTACAGGCGCGCGGTTCTACAAGAGCACTGCCAACAGCGGAACCCACACTGGATCTCTTTGGAACTCCGCCGGCACACGCTTGGCTACGGCCACGTTCACCAACGAAACGGCATCCGGCTGGCAGACCGTCCTGTTCAGTCAGCCGGTACCCGTGACCGCGGGCCAGAAATACACGGTCTCCTACTGGGCGCCCAAGGGGCACTATGCCACGAAGGACTTCCAGTGGGCCTACACCGGATCCAACGATGCGCCCCTGAAAGTGGCTGGCGGATTCGGCGCTGAACCGGCTGGCGTTTACAGCGGCTCCCAAGGGTTCCCGACCTCCAGCTTTAACGGTGGAAACTACTTTGTGGACGCGGTGTTCAGCACCACCGATACCTCCCCGCTGACGGTATCCGGCCAGACACCCATCCCGTCCTCCTCGAGCGTCTCGGTGTCGACCACAGTGAGCGGTGTGTTCTCCAAGCCTGTCACCGCTGCCAGCGTTAAGCTGACCGTGCAGTCCTCCGCAGGCCCGGTAGCGGGCACCACCACGTACGACGCAGTGGCCAGGAAAGCAACGTTTACCCCCAGCTCGCAACTGGCCTTCAGCACGCAATACACCGTAACGCTCGCTGCCACTGACACCGTCGGAGGCCCGGTGACGTCCGGCGGTACATGGTCCTTCACCACAGCGGCCACGATTC
Organism: Paenarthrobacter nitroguajacolicus; assembly: GCF_031455195.1. GTDB lineage: Bacteria > Actinomycetota > Actinomycetes > Actinomycetales > Micrococcaceae > Arthrobacter > Arthrobacter nitroguajacolicus_D. Next base: position 35,951 of record NZ_JAVDSH010000006.1, read on the forward strand.
CGCCACCGGGATCGTGCCCCTGTAGCCTCTACAACGACAGCGTCACCCCGGGAATCGCAGAGATCCAGGACGGAGTGCCCCTGACCCTGGGGGTCCGATTCTCCAGCGTCTCCGCCGGCCAGGTGACAGGGATCCGCTTCTATAAGTCGGCGGGTAACACGGGCACGCATACCGGAGCCCTGTACTCGGCCAGCGGGCAGCAGTTGGCGACCGTGACGTTCGCCAACGAAAGCAGCGCGGGCTGGCAGACCGCCATGTTCAGCCAACCCGTCCAAATGACCCAGAACACGGAGTACATCGCCGCATACAAGTCACTGACCGGTGCATACTCCGCCACCAGCAACGGCTTCGGCAACGGGTTGAGTGTCGGCCCGCTGCGAACAACGTCCGATGCGGGCGCATACTCCTACAGCACCGACTTCCCGGGTTCCCGGTCCACGGCCAGCTACCTGGTGGATGTCGTCGTCATGGTTTCCGCTCCGCCGTTCACGGTGGGAAGCCAGTCGCCGCTGTCCAACGCATCGAGTGTTCCGTTGGACACCCTTGTCAGTGGAGTGCTTTCAGAGGCGGCGGTTGCCTCCAGCGTGGCACTGTCATTGAAGACTGCCGGTGGAACGCCAGTGGCAGGAAATACCACCTACGATCAGGCGACCCGTAAAGTAACGTTCGCACCGAGCTCGGCGCTGGCAAATGGCACCAGCTACACAGCGACGGTCACAGCCACAGCTTCGTCCGGGACGCCAATATCCGGAAATGTATGGTCATTCACCACAGTCCCGGTACCGCGGATACCTGGGTCATGCCCGTGCACGCTGTACCAAGACACAGCCACGCCAACCACTCCCGAAGTAGATGACGCCACGCCGCTGGCCCTTGGGGTTCGGTTCAGCAGTGATACAGCCGGGCAGATCACGGGTATCCGGTTCTTCAAATCAAGCGGAAACACCGGAACGCACACGGGGTCGTTGTACTCACTCACGGGACAACTACTCGCCTCGATCACCTTCAGCAACGAGTCCAGCACAGGATGGCAGACTGCAAGCTTCAGCCAACCAGTCACCATCCAGGCTGATACACAGTACATAGCGGCCTACAAGTCGTCCACTGGCAAATACTCCTACACCGCCGGTGGATTCGGTGCCGGGTTCACGAGCGGACCCTTGCAGGTTGAGTCTGACTCCGGAATGTACGCCTACGGCAGTGACTTCCCCAACACTGCTTCGACGGCCAGCTACCTCGTCGATCTGGTCTTTGCCCAAGCATCGCCACCACTGAGCGTCACCGACCAGGTGCCTGCGCCAGGTGCCAGCTCGATCCCGACGGACGTCAAGCCCTCAATTACGTTCTCTGCAGGAATCAATCCCGGTGCGACGTTCACGCTGACCGCCAATGGGTCCTCCGTTGCGGGATCGGCCGCTCTGTCGGCAGATGCCAGGACGATCACCTTCACCCCGTCGGCGGCCCTTCCTGCAAGCACAGCAATAACGGCCAACGTGTCCAGCGTCAGCACCCCCCAGGGACAGACCCTGCCGCCCACCAGCTGGCAATTCACCACGGCGAGCGCAGCCGTGCAACAGAGCACCATCTTCGGTTCCCTGACCCCTCAGGTCGCGGCATCCTCGGATACCAAGTCCGTGGAACTGGGCACGGCCTTTACGGTTTCGCAGGGTGGCAGCGTCACCGGCATCCGCTTCTACAAGGGGACTGGAAACACTGGAACCCACGTGGGCTCGCTCTGGAACTCGGCGGGCACGCGGCTGGCTCAAGTGACCTTCACCAACGAGACGGCAACAGGATGGCAGACCGCCACCCTGGCCACACCTGTGGCTTTGTCGACCGGCCAGACGTACGTGGTTTCCTACCGTGCCCCGAACGGCCGGTATTCGTACACGCAGGGCTTCTTCAACCAAACCTGGACATCCGGAGTCTTCACCGCTTCGGGGCCCAACAACGGGCGCTACCGGTACGGTTCGGGAGGTGTCATGCCGGCCAGCTCGTTTGCTGCGACGAACTACTTCGTGGACGTTGTCTACTCCAGTGCCGCACCCGCCCAGCAGTTGGCGGCGCCGTCCCCATCGCCAACCGCCACAGCTACGACGACGCCCACGCCCACGCCAACGGCTTCGCCCAGTGCGTCACCGAGCCCGTCGCCAAGCCCCACCCAGTCCGGTGGCTTGCTCTGCGGACTGCTGCCGCTCTGCTGAACGCGCAACGGACGACTCACTCAACGGACGATTTACTCAACGGACGACGCTGGGCGACCACGCGTGTGCAATGAACAGCACGGGCTGTGATGCCGGTTCGGTGTCCAGCCTCCAGATGTTGCTGTCGCCCTCTACGGCCTGGTCCGCCAGTCCGTAGAGGACACTGCTGTTATCCAGCCATTCAATCTGGTCATCGACGCTTTGCTTCTCGGAAAGCACTGTCTCCTGTCCCGTTGCCAAGTCAAGTACAGCCACCTTCCAATGCGCAGCCAAAGCACCGCCGTCGTTCTTCTTGAAGGCAATCCTTGTCCCGTCAGGCGAAATCGATGGGCACTCCACGTTGTCGTGTACAGCGGTCAGCGTCTTTGCCGAAATACTTCCGCGGACCAACCAGATACGCCCCGACGACGCCGCCGTGGCGTAGAAGGCATCCTTTTGGCCTGGCACGAACGTCACTCCCCAGATGTTCCTATCAGTGGCCACCAGCCGTTGTCCGTTGACCAGGAGGGCGAAGTCCTCCAGGTTCTCCGGAGCTCCTCCCGACTGCGTGATCTCCGTCGCCGTCGAGAACCCCGCGGTGGCGTAGGAGTGGCCCGTGACAAACACCGTGGTGGCGATCATTGAGCCATCAGGACTGATCCGGGTCCTGCTGGGTATGCCTTTGATGGGCCACGAGCGTTGGGGTTCCCAGTCCCGGTTCAACACGGTGGCTTCGAAGGCAGTGACCAGGCCCCGGTTGGTTTTGAGGCAGACAGAGGACTCCGTTGTTCCGTAGACCCGGTCGCATTCCTGTTCGCTCACGGCCCGGGTTCCCCCGGGAGCGGCTAAGGGAACAGTGGCTGCGTGGCCATAGCCCTGCCCGGAAGCTGTGTTCCGGAAAAGGACAAAAGGAACGTCCGGAAGTGGCTGGGCTGTTGTGATACCCACCGTCGAAGCGGCAGACCGGCTCTCCTCAAACCGCTGATAAGCACCAATCGCATAGATTCCCGCCCCCGCCAAGACCAAGGCAGTCACCACCAGCAGAAGGCCCCATCGAATCTTGCCCGAGGCCAGCGCTCCACTCATGCGTCGGCGTTCGCGTCATGTGCCGGCTTGGTCCCCCGCAGGATGAAGACGACAGCCAGGACCGCACAAGCCAGCAAGGCGCCCGCTACGACCATGGCTGCTGATGCACCCACTGCGTACCAGAGCACGCCGAACCCGGCGGAGGCGGTCATCCTGGTGAGCGCCACAACTGTCTGGGCCGAAGCGATGCCCGTGGCCAGCTTCCCCGGCGGGGTCAGTTGGCTGGCCAAGGCGGCCAATACGCCGTCTGTGGCCGCATAGAACGCACCCAGCAGAACCAGGCAGCCTACCGTGGTGCCAAGACCGCCGAGGGGCGCAGCCGCAAGGAAATAGGTGGCAAGGAGCGCTACATGCCCGCCAACAAAAACCGGGATCTTGCCTACCCGGTCCGCCAGTCGTCCCAAAGGAACCGCCAACGCCAGGAAGACCACATTGGTGCCCACGAACAACAGCGGGAACCACTGGACAGCAAAAGAATCCCTGGCCTGCAGGACCAGGTAGATAAAGCCGTCACCGATGGTAACCAAGCCCAACAGCCCCGCGGCGATCAGCACCTTCCCCAGCCCCGGCTCCTTCAGGTGGCTCCACGAAAAAGCGAACAGCCTGCGCCTGTCACGTTCTCCTGCGCCCCGAAGGCCATCCGCCCGGACATCCGGGACAATCAGCGCAAGGACGGCCACGCCGATCACCGCGAAGGCCAGTGACACAACAAAAACCGTGCTGAAACCATTGGGAATCATCAGCAGGACAAAGAACGCAATCAGCGGCCCTGCTGCCGCCCCGATATTGTCCAGCATCCGGTGCACGCCGAAGGACCTGGCCAGGTGTTCAGGCTGTGCGGACACGGAGATAAGTGCGTCCCTGGGGGCGGTGCGGATGCCCTTACCGATCCTGTCCCCCGTGACAATAGCGGCAATAGCCCAGAATCCACCGGCAAACAGGAAACCGATCCTTGCAACCATGGACAGGCCGTACCCGGCCAACGCGATCCGTTTCGGGTGGCCGCTGCGGTCCGCTGCCCAGCCCGCGGCAATCCGGACTATGGCGCTGGCACCTTGGTTGATCCCGTCAATGAAGCCAAACGCGATGGTGGATAACCCGAGGAATCCGGTCACATACAGCGGGAGGATGGCGGTCACCGATTCCGAAGAGACGTCGGTGACCATACTGACGATGCCCAACCACAGGATCACCGGTGACAACCGGAACGGCACCTCGCTTGGCAGTGCCGTTCCCGTAGCCTGCGGCTTGTCCCGTTTGCCGCCCCGGTCTGAAAGCGAAATGTACATGGCCGCCCCTAGCCCGCCGTCGTGTGCAAAGTGCCCAGCAGCTGGAAGCGTGAGGCGCCGGTACCCGTCGTCGTCACGGAAACGGTCACCGTGTCGGTTCCACGAACGAACCGTGAAGCCACCGCACCGTCAGCCGCGGGAGCCGGCTCGGACCAGAACCCGTGCGACACCAGGGACTGGCTGAAGGAGGCCAGCACTTCACTTTGGGGCTTGGAAACGATCCCGTCCGCCGTCAATTGAAGGGCGTTGCCGGATGTCGACACTGAGGTGGAACCTATGGTTGTTCCGGCAGGCAAGGTGAGTATGTCAGCTGGCCACCCGTCCACGACCTCGCCTGCGGCTGTTCCCGGCGCCGGCAGGGCACCCGAGATCAGGGGCGCTGGTGCGGATGGTTGGGGCAAGCCAGTGGGGCTCGCAGTCACAGGCGGAAGGACTTCCAGGGGTTTGGGCGTGGACTGGCCGTCGCTGCCGGTTCCTTGGGGCCCGCCGCTTGGCGAGCCCGACGACGGCGAGCCGTCGCCCGGAGCGCTTCCGGCCGAGGTTTCGGTCGCGCCGGACGGGTTGGGCGCGGGACGTGAACTGGAGGATTCCTGGGCGGTGGTGGATCCGGTCTTTCCAGCCATTTGATCGAAAATGACTGCCACGGCGGCGATCAGCACGGCAAGGCAAATACCTGCAATGACCAGCCGCCGCGCCATCATGGCTTGGCCGGGCTGGGTACGCCGCAGAGCGGCTGTCGGGGGGCCACGCGCTTCATGGGGACAGTCTGCCATTGCGATCCGGATTCCGGAACAGTTTTGGCGCTACCAACGCCCATTCCGCGGGCGCGGTTGGCACACCGGGCAGGTATAGGAAGAGCGGTTCATGAACTGTTCCCTCTTCATGATGCTGTGCAGGCCGACAGCTTCGCAGCGGCGACACAATTCGCCGGCCCGTCCATAAGCGTTGAGGGAACGGGCGAAGTATCCGGAATCGCCGTTGACATTGACGTAGAGGGAATCAAAACTCGTCCCTCCTGCAGCCAGCGCCGCGTTCATCACGTCCTTCACGGCCTCAATCAGCCGCCCGGCGTCCGCACGGCGCATGGTATCCGTGGGCCTGGCATAGTGGATGCGGGCCCGCCATAAGGCTTCGTCGGCATAGATATTGCCAATGCCGGAAATGACGGACTGGTCCAACAGCGCCCTCTTGATGCCCGTCTTTCGGTTCTTGATCTTTCGATAGAACGCGTCGAAGGAAAAGTGCGGGTCAAGCGGGTCCCGGGCAATGTGCGATGCTTCCTCCGCGATTTCGGGCAAGGGCGTTTCGCCCAGGCCGCCAGGGCCGCCGTCAGACGTGGGCACCATCGACGTCACGAAGAGACCACCGAAAATCCGCTGGTCCACAAACCGCAGTTGCTCCGGCATACCGGCCACCGGGCTGAGCTTGATCCGGACCTTGAGGTGCTTTTCGTCCGGCACGTCCGGGTCCTGCATCAGCAGTTGGCCGCTCATGCCCAGATGCGCCATCAGCGCCACCTGTGGAAGGTCTTCCGGGGTGGCCTCGCGCGGGGTGCTCATGGCCAAGGGCAACCACAGGAATTTCCCCCGGCGAACCACATCCAGCACCGTGGCATGTTCCAGGTTCCCGATGAAGTCTTCGGTCCCGAGATCATGGCGCCTGATGGAGCGCGGATCGAGGACGTCCACTCCAGTAATGGTCCGGCCGCGGACCCAACGGGCCAGGCCGCGACGCACTACTTCTACTTCGGGAAGCTCAGGCATGGGCTTTCAGGCAGTTGCAGGGCCGGCAGGGGTCGGATCCAAAGCGGTCAGGGCACGCCACGCATCAGCGGCTGCTTCCTGTTCCGCTTCCTTCTTGGAATGTCCTGAGCCGCGGCCGTATGGGGTTCCACCGATGTTCAGGACGGCTTCGAACGTCCTGGCGTGGTCCGGCCCCGAACCTTCCACGGCATAGTGGATGGCCCCAAGTTGCCGGCTGGCAGTCAGTTCCTGGATGCTCGTCTTCCAGTCCGTCCCGGCACCGAGGGCGCCTGCGTCCTTTAGGAGCGGGCCCACCAGGCGCATGACCAGTTGGCGCGCGGTTTCGATATCGTTCGACAGATACGTGGCACCGATCAGTGCTTCCATGGTGTCAGCCAGGATGGAAGCCTTGTTCTTGCCGTCTGTCAGCTTCTCGCCCTGCCCGAGGTAAATGAACTCGCCGACGCCGATGGAGCGCCCAATACCGGCCAACGCCCGCGTACTAACGACGGCGGAACGCCGCTTGGCAAGTTCACCTTCAGGCAGCGAGGGGTTCTCACGGTATAGGGAATCGGTGACCGAGAAGCCCAGTATGGAGTCGCCGAGGAATTCGAGGCGCTCGTTGGTGGGGATCCCGCCGTTCTCATACGCGTATGAGCGATGTGTGAGAGCAAGACGAAGCGTCTCGGTGTCAATGGAGACACCGAGACGCTTCAGAAGCTCTTCAGTTGAAGACATCCTTAGTCAGCCTGTACGGCAGATTAGGCGTCTGCGACCTTGCGGCCCTTGTATTCAAGGAACAGCGCGGTGCCGGCAGAGTCAGTGACGACCTTTGCCTGGTGCGGCAGGCTGTAGGTAACCTGACCGTTTTCGATGGTCTTGACCAAGTTGGGGGCAGTTGCCTTCCACTGGGCACGGCGGGCGCGTGTATTTGCGCGAGACATTTTCCGCTTGGGAACAGCCACGGCTATCTCATTTCTCTCTTAGACGAACACTTACTAATCGGTTTGCCGGTCAGTCTTAGCCAGATCAGCTAGGGCAGCCCAGCGAGGGTCAATGACCTCGTGGTGGTGCCCCGGCTCGTCTTCCAGGCGCGCTCCACATTCGGAGCACAGACCCTGGCAGTCTTCCCGGCACACCGGCTGGAACGGCAGCATAGTGACAACTGCGTCCCGCAACACCGGCTCAAGATCGATCAGATCGTACTCGACTCGACGTTGCTCTTCATCGTCTTCTTCACCCGAAAGCTCAACGCCTTCGTAGAAGAAAAGTTCTTGCACATTGACCTCAAGGTCATACGCAAGGGGATCCAGGCATCGCCCGCACTCGCCGGTTACTTCGACGAGGGCGGAGCCAGATACCAGAATTCCTTCGTGTACGGCCTCCAGGCGAAGATCCAGCTCGATATCCGAGCCTTCCTTCACGCCAATGAGCGCCACACCAAGGTCACTTGGCGCAGGTACATGCTCGTTGAGTGTCCGCATGGTCCCTGGACTGCGTCCAAGGTCCTTGACTACCAGCGCCAAGGGCGAACTTGCATCTCGCTTAATGAGAACTCCTGTAGAACATATGACCGACGTACCATCTTAGCCTGATCTCGCTGGAGGACTCAAACCGACGCCGGGCGCGCGCAAAGGCACGGTGGTTTCAGCTGGGAACTCTGCGTGAAGGCGCAAGGTACCCAGCAAGCTTACCCCTTGCGCGGCGGTTCGGTGGGCGGCTCGCCAGCGAGGAGCCGTTTCAGCACCGACTTAGGGACGAAATCGGAGATATCGCCCCCCAGCACGCTGATCTCCTTGATCAGGGTGGAAGAAAGATGCACGTAATGCGCCTCCGCCGGCAGGAAGACGGTTTCGACGCCGGTCAACTGGCGGTTCATGGTGGCCATCGGCAGCTCGTAATCAAAATCCGAAGAGGACCGAAGGCCCTTGACGATTGCGGACACACCCCGGTTCCTGCAGTACTCAGCGAGGAGCCCTTCACCCATGGGCTCCACGATGATCCCGCGCAACGAGGCCAGCGTTTCGCGCGCCATCTCCATGCGGTCCTCAAGGCTGAACCGGTACTTCTTGGCATAGTTCGTGGACACCGCCACGATGACTTCGTCAAACAAGCCGGCAGCCCGGGCGATGACTTCGAGATGTCCGTTGTGGATAGGGTCAAAAGATCCAGGGCATACCGCGCGTCTCATGAGACGAACCTACCCCATGGCCCTGCCGGGATACCATGGCTCCCATGGCATCCGCAGGCAGCAGCCCCCTTGATACATACGCCGGCAACGGATCAGCTCACGGTACTGGCAGCACCGCCCCGTGGCAGCGGGCGGCCCTCGGAGCGAACCTGCTGTCTCCCGACGGAGGGCTCGGCGTAACGATCTTCGAGGAGATGACAACGCTGGCGGTATCAACGGGCGCCATCAATCTCGGCCAGGGCTTCCCGGACGAGGACGGCCCGTCCGAGATCAAGGCCGCGGCCCAGGCAGCCATTGCATCCGGAGCCAACCAGTACGCACCCGGCCAGGGCGTACCCGCGTTGAGGGAAGCAATCGCAGCCCACCAGAAGCGGTTCTACGGATTGGACCCCAATCCGGACACGGAAGTACTGGTCACCACCGGTGCTACCGAGGCAATCGCCGCGGCGCTGCTGGCTTTCGTGCAGCCCGGCGATGAAGTCCTGACCTTCGAACCGTTCTACGACTCCTACGGTGCCATCATTGGCCTGGCAGGCGCCAAACACGTCACCGCTCCCCTGCTGGCGCCGGACTTCATGCCTGACCTCAACGCCCTGGAAAACGCGTTCAGCAGCCGGACCAAGGTTGTCCTCCTCAACAATCCGCACAACCCCACCGGTGCTGTCTTCCCCCGGCATGTACTGGCCAAAGTCGTTGAGTTGGCTGCCAAGTACGACGCAATGATCGTCAGCGACGAAGTGTACGAGCACCTGACTTTCGGTCCAGCCCACATCCCGGTCGCGTCACTCCCGGGAGCGGCTGCGAGGACCATCACGATCTCCTCCGCCGGCAAGACCTTTTCCTTCACCGGTTGGAAAATTGGGTGGCTGAGCGGTCCGGAACACCTCGTAGCGGCGGTGCGCACAGTAAAGCAATTCCTGACCTACAGTTCCGGCACACCCTTCCAGAGCGCCATCGCGGTGGGCCTCGCGCTACCGGACGACTTCTACACCGGCATCGCAACAACGCTTCAGCACAAGCGCGACATCCTCGCCGCAGGCCTGCGTGCCGCCGGGTTCGGCGTGTACTCCCCCAGCGGAACGTACTTCATCAACGTTGACACCGCCCCGCTGGGCATCTGCGATTCCGTGGACCTCGCACGGCGCCTGCCCGGACTCGTGGGAGTGGCGGCAATTCCTGTTCCAGTGTTCTGCCACCCCGAAGGTGCCGAACGGACCCGTTCCCTCCTGCGCTTCGCTTTCTGCAAAAAGACCGGGGTTTTGGAAGAAGCTGCCGAACGTCTGGCCACACTCAAGGACCGGCTCTGAACCCCGTCGGCCCGGCTGAGCCCCATGCCGCACGCTTCCTGCGGACCACGGGCCAACATGCCACCATCGAGGCGGACACCCTCATAGACGGCAGCTACATCCTCAGCATCGGCGGGGCAGAACAATCCCACGTCAACCTGCAGGACCCAGCAGAGATCTTCTACGAGTACCTGCGCAGGATCGGACACGTGGTGGACCTTGCAGCAGAACCGGGCACGCCCATCACGGCATTGCACCTTGGAGCGGGCGCACTCACGTTGGCCCGCTACATCCAGGCAACCCGTCCGGGTTCGGACCAGTACGCGGTTGAGCTCGAGCGTGAACTCCTGGACTTTGTACTCCAGAAGCTGCCCATGCCCGAGGGCACCATATTGACAACCCATATCGGCGACGCTCGCGACGCGCTGGGTGAGCTGCCAGCCCACCTGAGGTTCGACGTCGTTATCCTTGACATCTTCTCCGGACCGGAAGCCCCCGCCCACATCGCCTGCAGGGACTTCTACGAGGAGGCAGCAGCCCGGTTGGGCCCCGACGGCGTCCTGATCATCAACGTGGGAGACGAACCCGCCCTGACACTGGTGCGCAGCCAAGTGGCTGCACTCCGGGCAGCCATGCCGGACGTCGCCGCCTTCGCAGAATCGGGGATGTTCGCGGGCCGATACCCGGGCAACATCATCCTGGTTGGAACCCGGAAACCATGGCCGTCAGGATGGACGGCCGAACTCCTCGCCCGCGGACCCCACCCGGCCGCGGTACTCACAGGCGTCGACCTGGACCGCATCACGGCCTAGGCAGGAACACACCTCAGGACGGTTCCGCGAACCACAGTTTGGTCTCGCCATACTTCTTATCCGCGAAACACTCCAAGGACTCCGGCCACACGGGTTCGGGACTTCGCGAACTTCGCTCCACCACGACTACGGCAGCCTCGTCCAAGTGCGGTGCCAGTTTGGCAAGCACAGCGCTGAGGGCAACTTCGTCCAAGGGGTAGGGAGGGTCCAGGAAGACCAGGTCCCACAGATCAGCTTCCCCGGCACGTTCAAGGAACGATTCCACCTTTGACCTGTGGACCGATACCCTCTTGCCGCCGACCACCTGGTTCACCAGGTCAGCATTGCGCTGGCAGACATCGCTGGCCTTGGCGTCAAACTCCACGAGGTCCACGCTGCGGGCGCCACGGCTGGCGCTCTCAATTCCCAGGGAACCCGAACCCGCATAGAGGTCAAGTACCCGAAACCCATCAATGACCGCCAAGGACTCCAAGCGGGAGAAGAGCGCCTCCTTGACCCGGTCCGTCGTGGGCCGCGTCGCTGTTCCGGGGACGCTCACCAGGGGGTTCCCGCCGGCAACACCGGCGATGATGCGGCTCATGGGTTGGTGCCTTCCAGGCCGCAAGGCGTCCCTGGACTCTTAACCGCGTTCAAGGAACGCCTCCTTTTCGGGGTTCAAATATTCGTCGATTGCCGCGGCGAGGGCGGGTTGGTGCTCCAATGCGGGGTCCTCTGACACCAGTGCCTGGGCGTCCGTGCGTGCCCGCGCAATAGTGTCCTCGTGGTCAAGGACACGGAGCAGCTTCAGTGTTGAGCGGCCGCCGGACTGGGAAGCGCCAAGGATGTCGCCCTCCCGGCGAAGCTTCAGGTCCTCCTGGGAGAGCTCAAAACCGTCAGTGGTCGAGGCCACGGCTTCCAGGCGGCGGCGGCTCGGGTGTCCTGGTTCCAAAGTAGTCACCAGCAGGCAAGTGCCCGGCAACCCACCGCGGCCCACCCGGCCACGCAGCTGGTGGAGTTGCGAAATTCCAAAGCGGTCAGCGTCCAGGATCACCATGAGGGTGGCGTTATGGACGTCCACACCCACTTCGATGACGGTCGTGGACACCAGGACCTTGGTCTGGTTGGCCGCGAATGAGGCCATGGTGTCGGACTTCAGCTGTGGATCCTGCCGGCCATGCAGCGGCGCCACCGGGACACCGGCCAAGGACGGCTCATCCAGGAGGCTTTCGACGACGGCCGTCACCGACGCGAGCTCGCGTGACGGACCGTCGTCCGCTAGGTCGGCGTCGCTCGGTTCCGCTTCCCCAGGACTGAAGTCGCCGTCGTCGTCCGATCCGATCTTGGGGCAGACCACGTACACCTGGTGCCCCGATTCGACTTCCTCACGGGACCGTTTCCAAATCCGGTCCACCCATCCGGGGTTCTCCGCGAGCCCCACCACATGCGTTGAAATGGGGGCACGCCCCGCAGGAAGCTCGTCAAGGATGGACGTTTCAAGATCGCCGAACACTGTCATGGCAACAGTCCGCGGAATGGGCGTGGCTGTCATGACCAGCAAGTGCGGGGGGCGTTGCGCCTTGGCCCTGAGGGCATCCCGCTGCTCCACTCCGAAGCGGTGCTGCTCATCCACCACAATCAAGCCGAGATCCTGGAAGCTCGTTTTGTCGCTCAGCAAAGCGTGCGTGCCGATCACGATGCCTGCATTACCGGACGCGGCGTCCAGCATGGCCTGTTTTTTGGCGGCAGTAGGCATGGAACCCGTCAGCAGCGTCACCTGGACAGTTTCTTGCGCCGGGTCCCCTCCAAGCATGCCTGCGCCACCGAAAACATGGTCCCGCGCAAGCCCTCCCAGTGTCCGGCGGATCGAGTGGAAGTGTTGGGCGGCGAGGACCTCGGTGGGAGCAAGGAGGGCGGCCTGGCCACCGGCGTCCACCACCTGCAACATCGCCCGGAGGGCAACGATGGTCTTACCGGACCCCACTTCACCCTGCAGCAACCTGTTCATGGGTGTGTCACGGGCGAGTTCTTCAGCAAGCGTCTTCCCGACGGCGGACTGGCCGGCGGTGAGGGTAAACGGCAGGTTTTGGTCGAACTTGCCCAGCAAACCGCCGCTGACTGGCCTGCGGGCCGTCGCTTCCTCCGCCGCGAGTTGAGCCCGTCGGCGAGCAAGGGCTGCCTGCAGGACAAGCGCTTCCTGGTAACGGAAACGCTCCTGTGCCCGCTGCCAATCCTTGGCGGTCTCCGGCGAATGGATCAGGCGATACGCTTCGGCAACACTGAGGTGCCGGTCCCTGCTAACGATGTCCTCCGGGAGGGGATCACTCATCGCATCCAGGTCCACGGTCTCGAGGAGGGCACTGATGACTTTGTGGATGGACCAGCTGGTGAGTTTCGCGGTGGCCGGATAGACCGGGATGGGCATTGCAGCGAGCTTTTCGGGGTCCATGGAGCCCTCGGCTCCGGGGTCCTCGTCAAGCAATAGGAAGTCTGGGTTGGTCAGGCCCAAGGCGCCACCGTAGCGGGTCACCTTGCCCGAGAACATCGCCCGGCGGCCCGCGAGGAGCTCCGACTTGGCCCTGAAGCCGTTGAAGAAGCTGACCTTCAAGGTGCCAGGCACGTTGCTGCCGCCTGCTTCGTCGGTTACCACTACATCGGTGATGGAACCTCGGCGGGCACGCATTTGGCGGGTGCTGTTGGACAGCACCCGGGCAATCAGCGTGACTTCCTCATCCAGCGGGAGGTTGTTGATGGGTGTCAGCTCACCACGGCTGAGGTAGCGGCGTGGGAAATAGTTCAGCAGGGAACCGACGGTCTTCAGGCCCAGGTGTTTCTCGATGACGGTAGCGGACCGCTTGCCGATACGGCGTTCGAGGGGCAGTTCGAGTTCAGAATTCATGCCGTGACTGGCCCGGGTCGCCGGGTGCAGGGTTGTTTTGGGCAGGTGTGTCTTGGGCAGACGTGTCCTGGGCACTGTTGCTTTGGGCAGCGCCGGACGGAACCGCGAGCTGGCTGACGGCGATGTCCGTAGGTTCGCCCAACGAACGGATCAGGGCAACGGCGGGCTCAGGATCGGGGACGTGGACATGCACCCGCCAACGGTAGCTGGCTTCCACGGCAGGCTCGTCGTCGTCATCCGGGCCCTGCGCTCCGCCTACCTGGCTCATGATCACGGAATCGCCCATTTCGTCCAGGCGTTGCCGGAGGATGGCCGCGTTCAGCGGCGACAGGCTGATGGTGCACATGACTTCCACACCGTCATCGGCAGGCATGTGCTCATGGATATGCGGATCCTGCAGCTTGTAGCCGTGCAGGCCGTCCAACAGCTCATCCTGGAGTTCCTCACCGAGGACAGCCGAGCGGAGGCAGTCAAGAACCAGGAGCATGCCAACGCCCCCGGCGTCGACCACGCGGGCTTCGTGAAGTTGCGCGAGTTCGTCTTCGGTTCGGACAACGGCCTGGTAGGCGGCGTCCACTACGGCATCAAGGGAAAGACCCAAGGCATGGTTGCTGTCATCACCGTTCTGGGCCGCCTCCACGGCCTGGGCTGCGTTTGCAGCGGCTTCCAGGACCGAAAGCATGGTGCCGGCAACGGGTTCGCTCAACGCCGACCACGCCCGGATTTGTGCCCTGTTCAAGGCAGTTGCGAGCAGGGGGGCGCTCAGCCGCGACTTGCCGGCGAGGGGCTCAGCTGCTGCGCAGAGAAAGACGGCGAAGAGCGTCCCGGAGTTACCGCGCGCCTGCTCCATGGCGGCCTGGCCTGCCTTGGAAAGAACCGCTCCGACATCGTTTCCTGCTTCGGTGGAATCCGGGGTGGCGCCACCCAGGGCCGTGACGGCAGCCCGGACCGTGAGATAGAGGTTGGTGCCCGTATCGCCGTCGGCGACAGGGAAAATGTTGATCGCGTTAAGGCGGTCGCTATGGTTCCCCAGGACTACTTCCGCTTTGCCGAGCCAACGTTTCATGGCGTGCGCATTCGCGGCGATCTTAGTCTGCAAAGTGATCCCATCCAACGGTGTCAGCGGCTTGCCCGGCAATCCGGATACCGCTGCCTGGCGGCTCGACAACGGCTTGAACCGAGCCTATCGCAGTGAAGCCCTCCGGCAGCTGAACGCCAGCTGGGAACGTAGCCAGCAAACCGTGGTCCTCTCCCCCACCAAGGACCCAAGGCATCGCGTCTGCACCCAGTAGTGCTGCTGCCGGTTCCAAGGGTACCGCGTATGCCTTCAGGGCCGTGGGGTCGAAGTCCAGGACCACCCCGCTTGCCGAAGCCAGCCGATTGCCGTCGCGCAGCAGGCCGTCCGAGATATCGAGCATGGCGGAGGCCCCGGCGCGGGCGGCAGCAGGGCCGGCTGCCAGTGGGGGCAGGGGGCGGCACTGGCTGTCCACCAGGGCCCGGAGTTCCGCTGACAGGCTGCCCAGCGGAACGTCACTTTCAAGGAGGGCCCACCCGGCCGCCGCCCGGCCCAGGGTGCCTGCCACGGCAAGAAGGTGGCCCGGTTTCGCGCCCGAACGCACCACTGGGGCCAGACCGGCCAGCGAACCGACGACGGCCACCGTCACCGCGATCTCGCGGCCGCGCCCCAAATCTCCACCGGCAACGGAGCAGTCGATGGGGCCCAACGCCGTAATCGCCGCGGTGAGGCCATCGGCAAAGGATTCGACCCATTCCACAGGGGTGCTCGGGGGCATGGTCAGGCTGACAACCAAGGAAGTAGCCGTGCCTCCCATGGCGTTGATGTCGCTGAGGTTCTGGGCCGCAGCTTTCCAACCGACATCGAACCCTGTGGTTCGGTAGCCGTTGTTCCACTGCAGCCTGAAATCCTGGTCCTGGGTCTGCGTGTCGATGGAGATCAAGGTGCGGCCATCGGGAGCGGCGATCAGGGCAGCATCGTCCCCGGGTCCCAACAAAATGCCGGGACTGTGGTTCAGGCGCGGAAAGATCCGGGCAAGGAGCTCGGACTCCGAAAGGTCTTGGACGATCATTTGTTCTGCGGGCACGGCTCTACGCTATCGCGATCCACCGACAGGATAGCGCCGGGGCCGTCTCCACAGGACCCCCGGATTGTGACCGGGATAACGCGAATCTGCCCGGCAGCACGCGCGGGATAGGCTGGATCCATGCACCACAAGACCCTCCGCCGGACTGCCATCTCCGCGTCACTGGCCGCTGCTTCCGCCCTCGCAATCACGGCCTGTTCACCGGCCGTAGACGTCACGGCAGCCTCGGATGCCGCCAATCCTGCCTGCGCCCCGATGATGGTGGCCCTTCCGGACCAGATCGGCGACGCTGCGCTCCGGAAGACGAACAGCCAGGCAACCGCAGCCTGGGGCGACCCATCGCAGGTGATTCTCCGGTGCGGCGTGAATGTTCCCGGCCCCACCACCGACCGCTGCGTGAGCGTCAACGACATCGATTGGGTCATCAAGGAAGGCGACCCCGTCTATACCTTGACGACGTTCGGCCGGGAACCCGCGACGGAGATCCTGATTGATCCCGTCAAGCTGGAAGCGGCCAACATCAGTTCGGCGACGGTCCTGACGGAACTCGCCGCGGCCGTAGGCAAGATCAAGGCGACCGGGAAGTGCGTCGGCCAGGAAGACCTGCAGAACCTACCCACCGGCAAGTAGTTAGCGCAGGCCTGTCTTGCGGGTCAGCGCCAAGTGGATCAGTTCATCAATCAGATCGGCATAAGCCAGGCCCGATGCCGCCCACATTTGCGGGTACATGCTCTTGGGGGTAAAGCCAGGCATGGTGTTGATCTCGTTGATGATCAGCTCGCCGGCCGGGGTGTAGAAGAAATCGACACGGCTGAGGCCTTCCGCGCCAACGGCATCGAAGGCGACGGCGGCCAACTCGCGTACCCGGGCGATGGCGTCCTCGGGCATGTCTGCCGGGCAGCTGAGGGCCGCGGCGCCGTCCTCCACGTATTTGGCAGCAAAGTCGTAGAACTGGTGGTCGCCGGCAGCCACCGCGATTTCGCCCGGCATGGAAGTGCGGGGAACGTCGGTGCCGCGTCCTTGGAGGACGGCGCACTCGATCTCGCGGCCAACGATTCCTGCTTCGATGACCAGCTTGAGATCGTGCCGGCGGGCTTCCTCGATGGCAGCGTCGAGACCCTCCAAGGAGTCCACTTTGGAAATGCCCATGGAGGAACCTGCCCGGGCCGGTTTGACGAACACCGGGAAACCCAACTTGTCAACGCGTTTCCTGACCGCCTCCGCATCGGTGAGCCAGTCACGGTCAGTCACGGCCACGTAGGGTCCCACGGTTAATCCGGCGGCTTCGAACACCACTTTCATGAAGTGCTTATCCATGCCCACCGCCGAGGCCAGTACACCGGCGCCAACGTAGCGCGTATCCGACAGTTCAAGGAGGCCCTGGACAGTTCCGTCCTCTCCCCACGGCCCGTGCAGCAGCGGGAAGACGACGTCGACGGAACCAAGCTCCTGCGGAACCTCATTGGGCTCGGTGACGATGAGCTGGTGCTCGCCGCCAACTTCTGCCAGGGTCACAGTCCGGCCCGACGGAGCTACCTCGGGAAGCGCTGCGGAACTCAAGGACCATTGGCTGGTGTCGCCGGAGGCCAGGACCCATTGTCCCGACTTGGCGATGCCGATGGGGATGACCTCGTACTTGTCCTTATCGATGGCGCCCATGACACCGGCAGCCGTGACGCAACTGACCGCATGCTCGCTTGACCGCCCGCCAAAGAGGATCGCTACCCGGGGGCGGCGTGTCGCAGGAGTGGAATCTTCAGTCACCATCAGTAGTCGCCTTCGGACTTCAGTGCCCGGGCCAACAGTCGCGGCCCCAGGTCATCAACGGACATTCTGCCTTCAAGCACGGCCACTACGGCAGCCGTGATGGGCATTTCAACATTCAGTTTGCCTGCGAGCTCATGGACGGCAGGGCCGGATTTGATGCCCTCGGCAGTCTGGGTCATCTGTTCGGCCACTTGCTCCAGGCTGAGGCCTTCGCCGAGCAGGCGGCCAGCTGTGTGGTTACGCGAAAGCGACGACGAGCACGTGGCCACGAGGTCACCGAGCCCGGCAAGCCCGGCCATGGTGAGGGCCTCTCCGCCCAAAGCCAGGGCAAGGCGCGAGGTCTCCGCCAGGCCGCGGGTAATCACGGATGCCTTGGTGTTGTCGCCCATCTGGCGTCCCTCGCAAATACCCACCGCAAGGGCAATGACGTTCTTGACGATCCCGCCGATCTCAACACCAACAACATCGGTGCTGGTGTAGGGGCGGAAATACGGCGCCGTGCAGCAAAGCGCGATGGCAGAGGCTGTTTCGTTATCACTGCAGGCAACCACTGAGGCAGTGGGCTGCTCCCTGGCGATCTCCATGGCCAGGTTTGGTCCGGACACCACGGCTACACGCGAAGCGGGGAGCCCCAATTCCTGGGCAATGACTTCACTCATGCGCGCATCCGTGCCCAGTTCGAGGCCCTTCATCAGGGACACGACCACGGCCTCGGGTGCCAGGAGTGCTTTCCATTCGCCCAGTTGCGGCCGCAGGGACTGCGCCGGGACGGCCAAGACCACCAATGTGGCGTCCTTCAGCACTTCGGCGACGTCGGTGGAAGCAGTAATGGACGAAGGCAGTTCGATGTCCTTGAGGTACTGCCCGTTGCGATGTACCGAGTTGATCTCGGCGACGACCTCGGCTCGCCGGCCCCAGATCCGGATGCTGCGGGTGGCACCGGATGCGGCGGCCGCGTCTGCGAGGATCTTGGCAAACGTCGTTCCCCATGAGCCTGCCCCCAGGACGGCAATCGTCTCCGGGGTCGTTGACGGGCTTTCCAAAAGGGTCATTCGCCATCCTCCGGTTCCGGAGCGCCTGTGGATCCACGTTCGACGAAGCGGCCATGCTTGGACTGTTTGTGCACAGCCGGGTCCCAACGTTCCGCGGGAGCAGCCTCGCCGCGAAGTGTTTCAAGCAGCTTGGTGATGGCATCCATGATGACGTCCGTGGCCTCGGATAACGTGGCTCGATCCAGCGGACGGTCGGCGAAGGCACTCAGGTCCACGGGCTCCCCCACAAGTACCCGGGCAGTCTTGCGCGGGAAGACGTGGAAGCGCTTGGCGTACCGCGGAAAGACTTCATGGGCACCCCACTGGGCTATGGGCACCACGGGCGCCCCGGTCTGCAGCGCCAGCCTGGCCGCCCCGGTGTGCCCCTTCATGGGCCACAGGTCGGGGTCACGGGTCAGTGTCCCCTCGGGATAGATGATGATGGCGCCACCGGCGTCCACCACCTCCTTGGCGACCTGCAGCGAACGGTTGGCGCCCGCCGTCGAGCGCTCAACCGGAATCTGCTTGGTGGCCTGAAGCAGGGCCCCCAAAACGGGGACCTTGAAAAGTCCGGCCTTGGCCAGGAAGTGTGGTGGCCGCTTCTGGTTGTAGACCATGTGACCTACGACGATGGGGTCTATCTCGGTGCAGTGGTTGGGTACCGCGATGAAACCGCCCTGAGGCAGTTTCTCCAGCCCCTCCCATTTTTTGTTCATCAGGATGTTCATCAAGGGGCGCGCCAGGCCCGCCAGCAAGATAAACGTGGCACGGCTCTTGGCCGATTCCTTCACAGGATCTCCCGCTACTTGGTGGTAGTGATGTCGAAATCGGCGCCCAGGCCAGCCAGTTTCTCGGTGAAGCGCTCGTATCCGCGGTTGATGATGTCAATGCCGGTCACCTTGGAGGTGCCCGTTGCGGCAAGCGCAGCGATGAGGTGGCTGAAACCGCCGCGGAGGTCCGGGATGTCGATGTCCGTTCCCCGCAAGGGGGTGGGTCCGGAGATTACTGCCGAGTGCAGGAAGTTCCGTTGACCGAAACGGCAAGGTACGCTCCCCAGGCACTCACGGTGCACCTGGATGTTCGCACCCATCCGCGCCAGGGCTTCGGTGAACCCGAAGCGGTTCTCGTAAACGGTCTCGTGGACGATCGAAACGCCCTCGGCCTGGGTCAGGGCAACCACGAGGGGCTGCTGCCAGTCCGTCATGAAGCCAGGATGAACGTCGGTCTCCAGGACCAACGGGGAGAGCTTGCCGCCCTGGTGGTAAAAACGGATGCCGTCGTCGCCGATGTCCATGCCGCCACCGACCTTGCGGTAGGTGTTCAGGAAGGTCATCATGTCGCGCTGCGAGGCGCCCTCGACGAAGATGTCGCCACGGGTAACCAGTGCAGCAGAAGCCCAGGAAGCGGACTCGTTGCGGTCTGGCAGCGCCCGGTGGTTGTACCCGCGCAGGTCCTTGACGCCTTCGATGCGTATGGTGCGGTCCGTCTGGACGCTGATGATCGCGCCCATTTTCTGCAGCACCGCGATGAGGTCGATGATTTCCGGCTCCGTCGCAGCCCCAATGAGCTCGGTGATGCCCTCGGCGCGGGTCGCACTGAGCAAGACCTGCTCGGTGGCTCCCACGGACGGGTACGGGAGCGAAATCTTGGCGCCATGCAGGCCATGGGGAGCGGAGATGTGGATGCCACCCGGACGCTTTTCCACCACGGCGCCGAACTGGCGGAGCACGTTCAGGTGGTAATCGATCGGCCTGTCACCGATTTTGCAGCCGCCAAGATCGGGAATGAAAGCCTCACCGATGGCATGGATCAGCGGCCCACACAAGAGGATGGGAATCCGCGAGTCGCCGGCGTGCGCGTCAATAGCGGTACTGGAAGCGGTTTTGGCGCCTTGGGGATCCAGCGTAAGGTCACCCGTCACGGGGTCCTTCGCTACGGTCACTCCATGGAGCTGCAGCAGGCTGGTGACAACCTCCACATCCTTGATCTCCGGCACGTTCCTCAGCACCGATGGTTCACTGCCCAGCAACGCGGCAACCATGGCCTTGGGCACCAGGTTCTTGGCACCGCGAACGGTCACTCGCCCGGTTAACGGGACGCCACCGCGGATTGTCAGAACACTACTCATCTATACCGGTTTCCTCACGACTACTCGCCCCCCAAACTTACAAAGGCTCCAGCTAAGCATAGAAGCTCGCGTTACCGAACCGAAATGGACGCACCCGGCGGCACGAGGATCGGCTTCGCGCCGAAGAGCAGCGGCGGCGCAGCAAAAGTGCGGTCAAAGACCGACGAAAAAGGACCGCCCGCCCCTCCTACGGGGCGCCGGCGGTCCTCTCTCAGCGCAATTCCGAAGCCATTAGCTGTGGCTACTGAACTTTCGCCGGCAGCGTCCTTGGTTTGAAGGACGGGCGCGTGGCCTCGTACGCCGTGATGTCTTCCTCATGCTGGAGGGTCAGCCCGATGTCGTCCAGGCCTTCCAGGAGGCGCCAGCGTGTGTAGTCGTCGATCTCGAAGGGAGCTACGACGTTGCCGCACTCCACTGTCTTGCTGACGAGGTCCACTTTCACCTCGGTGCCGGGCTGGTTCTCCAGAACCTTCCAGATCAGCTCAATGTCGTCCTGGGCAACCTGGGCGGCCAGCAGGCCCTGCTTCCCGGAGTTGCCACGGAAAATATCGGCGAACCGCGAGGAGAGCACAGCCTTGAAACCGTAATCCTTCAGGGCCCAGACAGCGTGTTCGCGGGACGAACCGGTGCCGAAATCAGGGCCGGCCACCAGCACGGAGCCGGAACTGAAGGGCGCCTGGTTGAGGATGAAGGACTCGTCCTTGCGCCAGGCAGCGAACAGTGCGTCCTCGAAGCCGGTCCGGGTGATGCGCTTGAGGTAGACCGCGGGGATGATCTGGTCGGTGTCCACGTTGCTCTGGCGCAGCGGTACACCAATGCCGGTGTGGGTTGTGAATGCTTCCATGGGATCCTCCTAGACTGCGATTCCGGTCAGTGTGCCCGCGGAAGCGGACTCCAGGTCCGACGGCGAGCTCAACGTGCCCCGGACGGCTGTGGCTGCTGCCACCACGGGCGAGACCAGGTGCGTGCGCCCACCCTTGCCTTGGCGGCCTTCAAAGTTCCGGTTGGATGTGGAGGCGCAACGCTCTCCCGGCTCCAGCTGGTCCGGGTTCATGCCCAGGCACATGGAGCAACCGGCGAAGCGCCATTCGGCTCCGAATTCCTTGAAGACCTTGTCCAGGCCCTCTGCTTCGGCTTCCAGGCGGACCCGGGCGGATCCTGGAACCACCAGCATGCGGACGTTGGGGTCCTTGGCGCGGCCGCGAATGATGTCTGCAGCGACGCGGAGGTCCTCAATGCGGGAGTTGGTGCAGGAGCCCAGGAAGACCGTGTCAACGCGGATGTCCTTCATGGGCGTGCCGGCTTCGAGGCCCATGTACTGCAGGGCACGCTCGGCGGCAGCTTTTGCGTTCTCGTCGCCGAAGTCTTCGGGGGACGGAACCTTGGCGGAGAGCGAGACACCCTGGCCGGGGTTGGTACCCCAGGTCACGAAGGGTTCCAGGGTATCGGCGTCGAGGTCGACTTCAACGTCGAACGTCGCGTCAGCATCCGTGTGGAGCGTGTTCCAGTACTCGACGGCGGCATCCCAGTCGGCGCCTTCCGGCGCGTGGGGGCGACCCTGCATGTAGTCGTAGGTGGTCTGGTCAGGGGCGACCATGCCAGCGCGTGCACCGGCTTCGATGGACATGTTGCAGATGGTCATGCGTGCGTCCATGGACAGTGCCCGGATGGCCGAACCACGGTATTCCAGGACGTAGCCCTGTCCACCACCTGTGCCGATCTTGGCGATCACGGCGAGGATGATGTCCTTGGCCGTAACGCCGGGGCGCAGGGTGCCCTCAACGTTGATGGCCATGGTCTTGAACGGCTTCAGCGACAATGTCTGCGTTGCCATGACGTGTTCAACCTCGGACGTGCCAATGCCCATGGCCAGTGCACCAAAGGCACCGTGCGTGGAAGTGTGCGAGTCGCCGCAGACCACGGTCATGCCCGGCTGGGTGAGCCCCAACTGGGGACCAACCACGTGCACGATTCCCTGTTCCTTGTCCCCCAGGGAGTGCAGGCGGACGCCGAATTCCTTGCAGTTGGCCCGCAGGGTTTCAATCTGGGTGCGGCTGGTGAGGTCGGCGATCGGCTTGTCGATGTCCAACGTTGGAGTGTTGTGGTCCTCCGTCGCGATGGTGAGGTCCACACGGCGCAGCTGCCTGCCCGCCAGCCGCAGGCCTTCAAATGCCTGCGGAGAAGTCACTTCGTGAACGAGGTGCAGGTCGATGAAGAGAAGGTCGGGCTGGGCATTGGCTCCTTCGCCCTCACCTTTGCGCACGATATGCGCATCCCAGACTTTCTCGGCCAGTGTCTTTCCCACGGCCTGCTCCCTTCACTGCGGTTTGGTTGTTCCTAGTCCACTGAAGCAGCACCGCTGCGAAATAGGCCAGTGAAACAACTTGCATCTCAGATATTGAGACGGCAATATCATTACATGGACAATTCTAGTGGAGTCGGTGTCATTGATAAAGCGGCCCAGGTCCTCGATGCTCTCGAGGCCGGACCAACGACACTCGCGCAACTTGTAGCGGCCACGGGCCTCGCCCGGCCCACGGTTCACCGGCTCGCGCTGGCACTGGTTCACCACCGCCTGGTGAGCCGCGACATCCAAGGACGATTCGTCCTCGGCAGCAGGCTCGTGGAGTTGGCATCCGCTGCAGGAGAAGACCGGCTCATCGCTTCAGCAGGTCCCGTCCTCATCCAGCTAAGGGACGCCACGGGTGAAAGCGCGCAGATTTTCCGCCGGCAAGGCGACTGGCGCGTCTGCGTCGCGTCGGCCGAGCGCCCCATCGGCCTCAGGGACACCATTCCCGTTGGCACCCAGCTGTCCATGAAGGCCGGCTCCGCCGCCCAGGTACTGCTGGCATGGGAAGACCATGACCGCTTGCTGGAGGGGCTGCAGAACGCCCGCTTTACGCCCACTGTCCTGGCGGGAGTACGACGCCGGGGCTGGGGTCAGAGCCTCGGCGAACGCGAACCTGGGGTCGCCTCGGTTTCAGCCCCCGTCCGTGGGCCTTCCGGAAGGGTGATTGCGGCCGTCTCCATTTCGGGTCCGATCGAGCGCCTCACCCGCCAGCCCGGCAGGCTGCACGCCGAAGTGGTCTGCAACGCGGCCCGCGTCCTGACCGAAGCACTGCGGAAGAACAACGACTAGTCCGGCGCCGGTCTACGCTGATCCAGCATCCACCATCGGGACGGGAGCCCAGCATGAGCAACTACGCCGTATTCCTCCGCGGCATCAACGTCGGAGGGATCAACATCAAAATGGTTGATCTCAAGAATGCGCTTGAGGATTACCCGTTCACCAAGGTCAAGACTTTGCTGGCCAGTGGAAACGTCGTCCTGCACAGCGAGCTCGGCGCCAAGGACGTCAAGGCCCAGTTCGAGAAATGCCTGCGGGACGCGTTCGCCTATGACGCCTGGGTGGTGGTTCTCTCCGCACAGCGGGTTGCCGAACTCGTCGAGGCTTGTCCCTATCCTGCCGACGACAAGTCCACGCACAGTTACGTGACGCTGGCCTCCGATACCGCCATGCTCGACGAACTCTTCGACGCAGGCCAGGCCTTGGGAGGCGTCGAACAGGTGCGGCTGGGCCCTGAAGCGTCCGCCTGGCTGGCCCCTGCCGGCGGCACGCTGGAGAGCCCTTTCAGCAAACTCTCGGCGAAAGCACGCTACAAAGCAAGCACCACCACCCGGAACCTGCGGACCCTCATCAAGGTCCGGGACGCCGCGGCAGCACTCTAGGACGTACGGGCAGCCTTCAACGCCGCATTAAAGGCCTTCAAGCGCGTGATCTCCACCTCGACGGGCTCAACGATCCGTGTTTCAGCCACCGCCGCAACGGATTCCTTCAACCGTTTGGCGGCTCCGGATGCCCGTATTTTCGCTGCCCAGCCACCAAAAATGCGGCCGGCGATGGCAAGAAGAATTCCCAATGCGACTCCCCCGGCCACCATCAACGTGGGCCAGGGCCAACCCTCCGTTCGAGGAACGTCCGGCACCGGCATCTGGAAGTAACCCAGCGCCGCCAGGACTCCGAGCCAGCCCAGGCCACCCACCGCCAACAGAAGTGCCAACCATTGCAGGGAGTTGAAAAGCGCCCACCACAGGGGCCGTTTGGTCGCCTTCAGGTCGGTTCCTGCGATGGCCTGGTCCAAGGCATCCGGCAAATGCTCGCGGCCGTCCCTGGCCACACCCCGGATCGCGGCGCGCCACGGCCCCGGAGCACCCGTGGACGCGTCGTCCACGAAGTCCCTGACGGCCGCATCCGTCCGCGCCCGCTCAGGAGCGCCTGCGGGAGGCAAGGAGGTCCGGCTCAGTTCCGGCTTCGTGTCGCCCCGGCCCAGGTTCAGCCTGCGCAATGGGTCCGGCCGGAAACGCAACAGCCACCGCGTCACGGGCCACCCTGTCCTCCGGGCCGACTCCCGCTTGAACGACCGCTGGACCGCGTCCACCACAACGGGTACGTTCGCGGCGGTAGCCAACTCCGACGCAAGGCGCGCCTTGGCATTTCCCCTGATCCCGCGCGCTTCGCCCTCCCCGGAGGCCCGGGCCAGTTCCGAGGCCGCCTTCGCGACGTCGGCCGCGAGCCGCTGCGTCGTTGCCTCCCGCTGGACCACGACGTTCCTGATGGCACCGCGGACGGTTGAAACGCCGTCGCCCGTCACTGCCGAGGCGCTGAGCACGCGAACCTTACCCAGGCCGTCGCGGGCCAGGATGCCCTCCAAGGACTGCATCACGGCTGAGGCGTCCGTGGGGCTTAGCCTGTCCACCTGGTTCAAGACCACCAGCGTGACGGCACCGTGGGAGGCCATGGGCTTGAGGAAATCATTGTGGACCGCTGCGTCTGCATATTTCTGGGGATCAAGGACCCACACCAGGACATCCACCATGCCCACCATGCGCTGGACGATCTCCCTGTTCTCCGCACGCGTGGAGTCGAAGTCGGGCAGGTCGAGGAGGACCAGGCCCGTGTCTTCGCCCGCGAGTCCGGCCATCGGGGGCAGGGTGTGGCGCTCCTTGACGTCAAGCCAGTCCAACAGCGGTCCGCTGCCTTCTTCTCCCCAAATCCCTGCCAAGGGTTCCGAGGTGGTGGGACGCCGCGCTGTCGCTGTCGCGAGCATACTTCCGGACACTGCGTTGAACAACGAGGATTTGCCACTGCCGGTGGCACCGAAAAAACCCACCACGGTATGTCCTGCGGATAATGATCGCCGGGAGGCGGCGCGCTCCAGGACGTCGTAAACCGATTGGAGTTCCTCATCAGGAAGGACGCCTTCGGCAAGTTCACGGGCTTCGTTGAGTGATTCGAGCCTGCGCTGCAGGTGGGAGGATTCGCGGACCTGGCTGTGGCGGCTCATGCGGCTTCCGCCAGGCGGCGAAGTGCGGCGGCGTGCCGGGCGAGGTCGCTGCCCGAACGGGGATGGGCAGCTTCAAGGCGGCCGAGGAAGCGCTGCCTTTCGTCGTCCAGGAGCCGTTGGCATTGTGTATGCAGATCCTCCCGCGCCTGTTGGGCGAGGCGCCTGACTGCGTCCTCGCCAAACACCGCTTCCAAAAGCTTCTGCCCCACTACTGCCGTTCCGCCCGCGATCCCTATCTCAAGACCGGTCAACCCGGCTGTCATGGAAAACACGACCACCATGAGCGCAGCACCCAACCCGTTGATGCCGAAGGACAGCCAGCGTGCCTGGGTCCGTTTGCCCTGTCCCTGGGTCCGGATCATCTCCATCAGGCCTTCCTGCCACGACCGGATAGCGGCGGCGGCCCGGGCATCGAATCCTTCGCTGGTACCGGACAGGTCATCGGGGCCCAGGAGCTGGCGGCCCGCGGGATCCGAACGCCAACGCCTGTCAACGTTCTCCGCGGCGTTGGCAGCCTCATCCAGAATCACGGCCTGCAACCCGGTTTCGATGGCCGTCTCCACCTTCACGGCCGGGGCAGGTTCGCCCCGGAAGAAGGCCCCCATGCGGTCACGCATGCGGCCTATATTCTGCTCAAGGGTCCGGAAGAACTCACCCGTGCCGACAAAGTCCTGCCACCGTGCCAGGACTTCACCCCGCAGGAGTGCTCCGTCTTTGGTTGCGGCGAGAATGCGTGAGAGTGCCAGCTCATATTCCTCCACGCAGCCTCCCTCGAGTTCGCGTGCTGCGGTGTCCTGCGCTGCCGCCGCGCCGGCTATTCCGTCGAGGCGGACGCTCACTGCCTTAACGGCTCCGTTGAGTGTTCGGCGGGCGACGTCGGCGCGGCCAGCTGCATTGGCGGCCAAGGCTCCCAGCCACTGGCGCAAGGGGGCCGCTGCCTCGTGGGGCAGCATTCCGAGTGCGTCCAGTTCGCTTTCCGGAACCACAAAGAGCTTCGCTTCGCCAAGGCCCTGCCGGTCCAGCATTGCCTGCAGATCGGCCCTGACCTCTTCCTCGGCGGCGGCCGGCACCCGGTCCAGGACAACGGCGACGGTGATGTCCCGCGAGGCCGCGTCAAGAAGCAGCCGCCACGGGACGGCGTCGGCGTATCGGTTGGCGGTGGTGACAAACACCCAAAGGTCCGCGGCGGCCAGGAGCTGTCCGGCCAGCCTGCGGTTGTCATCGGAGATGGAGTCGACGTCGGGCGCGTCCAGCAGCGCAATGCCTTGGGGGACGTTGTCGTGCGCCACCAGGACCAGCGAAGTGATCGCCTGGGCGTCAGGGGAAGCGCCGGCCTGGTTGGCCGGCACGGGACTTGCCGACACCATGCCGCGGATCCGGTCCAGGTTTGGCAGGATGCGGTGCCCTTCGAACCACTCCGCATCCTGCGGGTGGTGCAGCAGGATGGGCTGGCGGGTCGTGGGCCGGATAGCGCCGGCACGTGTGACCGGGAAGCCAACCAGCGCGTTGACCAGGGTGGACTTGCCGGCTCCGGTTGAACCGCCGACGACGGCCAGCAGCGGCGCGTCCAGGCTTCGGTAGCGGGGAATCACGTAATCGTCGAGCTGGGCCAGTGACTCGCGGATCCACTGGCGGGCTTCCTGCGCTTCCGGCACCGCGAGCGGCAAGGTGGTGGCCGCAAGTTCGGCTCGTGCAGCTTCCAGGGTATCGACGGCGGCCGCCGCCCCTCGGGGTACTGGACTGGCCCCGGATGCTGATGGGTCTTGGTTTGCGATCACAGCATCATCATGCCAGCCCGATCCCGGTCCATCGCACGGGGCAGGCGCTTAGGCAAAAAGAAATCCCCCGGAACCGTGAAGTTCCGGGGGATTCAGCTGTGACCCCAGCGGGATTCGAACCCGCGTTACCGCCGTGAGAGGGCGGCGTACTAGGCCGCTATACGATGGGGCCTTGCACTTTTTGTCACCGTTTCCGGCGATCAAGCTGAATGAGTATTTCATACTTTCAGCTCCGCTCCAAATCGCTTCAGCGAAGTGGAAGTTCCGATTTTCCGGCGTATTCACGCGGATTTTCAGAGCTGGGATACCAGGACTCGAACCTAGAATGACGGTACCAGAAACCGTAGTGTTGCCAATTACACCATATCCCAAAGTGGCTTTCGGACCGGAGTTCCCCGCCGCGGTTTCCCTTGGCTTTCCCTCCGCGCCCCTCAGCACGAGTAATGACTCTACCGGAGTCTCGCCACCTGCACAAATCGTAAAGCCGTTACCTGCATCACACGGCGCTCAGGCCGCCGTCGGGGCCTTCATCAGCAACCGGGACAGGGAATCCACCTGTCGTCCGGTGAACTCCTCCACCACTTCCCCGGTCCTGTTCAACCACACGCCAACCAGTCCCGCCGCGGTTGCTCCGTCCGCATCAAGGAGCCGGTTATCGCCAACATAGAGGGTCTCCCCGGGAGCTGTCCCCAGGAGGCGTACACCTTCGAGGTAGATGGCGGGATCCGGCTTGGGCACGCCCACAGTGTCCGTACCCACCAGGGTCGCGATCCTCGCCAAACCGGCGCCGTCCAACTTGGCGCGTTGGTAGTCATGCACGTTGTTGCTGACCGCACCGTAGGGAATCCCCGCTGCGTCCAAGGCATCCAGGACTTCCTCAACGTCGTCAAAAGCCCGCACGTACGCCGTTTGGCGCTGGTGATACTCGGCCACCCACGCCTGGGATTCCTCGCCGTCGCCCAATTCCACGCCAAAATGGCCCAGGGCGGCCCTGCCACGAAGCAGCCGCTGCTCGTTGAACGTCAGTTCCCCGGCCAGGTAGCGGTCATAGAAATGCGTGGTCTCGTGCGTGAAGATGCGGCCGAACTTCACCCACCCGGCCTGATCCAGGCCGGGCAGGAGATGTTCACTGACGTCACGCAACGCGGTGGTCATGGCGTACTCGAGGTCCACCAGGGTGTCGTCGATGTCGAACAGGACACCGCGGATAGTGCCGAAAGTGCTTGCGATCGCCATGACGTGAGCCGTTGCTAGCCGCGGAAAGCGCGGACGCGGGCCAGCGAGGAATCCTTGCCGAGGATCACCATGGACTCGAACAACGGAGGGGAAATGCGACGGCCGGAGATGGCGGTGCGCACCGGACCGAACGCGGCGCGGGGCTTGATGCCGAGGTCCTCGACGAGCGCCCGCTTAAGCGCAGTCTGGATGTTCTCGGCAGTCCAGTCCGTGATCGGCTCCAAGGCTGCCAGGGCTGCGTCGAGGACTTCCTCGAGGTTGGCCGGAAGACCCTTGCGGGCGTCGTCGGCGACGTCGATGGCGTCATCGGCCTTGAACAGGAACGCCAGCATTTCCGGAGCCTCGCCCAGGAGGGTGATGCGTTCCTGGACCAGGGGAGCTGCCTCTGCGAGGATCTCCTCCTGACGGGGGGTGAGGATCTCACCGACGAAACCGGCGGCGCGGAGGTAGGGAACAAGCCGCTCTTCGAAGTCTGCAGGGGCAAGCATCCGGACGTGGGTTCCGTTGATGGCTTCGGCCTTCTTGATGTCGAAGCGTGCCGGGTTGCCCAGGACGTCATGGATGTCGAAGTTTGCCACGAGCTGCTCCACCGTGAAGATGTCCTCATCCGCGCTCAGGGACCAGCCGAGCAGCGACAAGTAGTTGAGCAGGCCCTCGGGGATGAAGCCACGCTCGCGGTGCAGGAACAGGCTCGACTCGGGATCGCGCTTGGAGAGCTTCTTGTTGCCCTGGCCCATAACGTAGGGCAGGTGCCCGAATTCCGGCATGTATTCGGCCACCCCAATGGCGTAGAGCGCCCGGTACAGCGCAATCTGGCGCGGGGTGGAACTCAGCAGGTCCTCGCCGCGCAGGACATGCGTGATCCCCATCAGTGCATCGTCCACCGGGTTGACCAGGGTGTACAGCGGGGCGCCGTTGGCGCGGACCACTGCGAAGTCAGGGACGGAGCCGGCCTTGAAGGTGATTTCCCCGCGGACGAGGTCGTTGAAGGTCAGGTCTTCGTCCGGCATGCGAAGGCGCAGGACAGCCTCCCGGCCCTCAGCCTTGAACTGGGCGAGCTGCTCCTCCGTCAGGTGGCGGTCAAAGCCGTCGTAGCCGAGCTTGGGGTCGCGACCGGCTGCCTTGTGGCGGGCTTCGATCTCGTCAGGGGTGGAATACGACTCGTAGACGTGTCCCCCGGCCTTGAGCTTGGCGATGACGTCCTGGTAAATGTCGCCGCGCTGCGACTGCCGGTACGGTTCGTGCGGCCCGCCAACCTCAACGCCTTCATCCCAATCGATGCCGAGCCACTTGAGGGCGTCCAGCAACTGGTGGTAGCTCTCCTCGCTGTCGCGGGCAGAGTCGGTATCCTCGATGCGGAAGATCAGCTTGCCACCGGTGTGGCGTGCGTAGGCCCAGTTGAACAGGGCCGTTCGGATCAGCCCAACGTGCGGCGTTCCCGTCGGTGACGGGCAGAAGCGGACGCGGACCGGAGTCTCGGCGTTGACGGCAGGGATGGCGCTGGGGGCAGCGTTCGACGCAGAAGCAGTAGTCATAGTGGTTCCAACTTTACCGCTTGGCACCGCCTCGGTTTCCCGGCCGTAAACGCTCGACGGCGGCACTCGCCTTTCGTACGAAAGGTGGGTGCCGCCGTCAAGGTTTGGCTGTGGCCGGATGCCTAGCGGCGGACCACCGGGTTGGAGAGCCGGCCGATGCCTTCGATTTCCACTTCGAAACGGTCGCCTTCGCTGACCAGGCCTACCCCTGCCGGGGTGCCGGTCATGATGACGTCTCCGGGAAGGAGCGTGAACGCGTGCGAGACGATCGAGACGAGCTCGCGTACGCCACGGATCATCTGGTTGGTGCTGCCGTCCTGGCGGAGTTCCCCGTTCAGCCGGCCCTGGATGGCCAGGTCTTCGTGATCCAGGTCAGTCTCGATCCACGGCCCAAGCGGCGCGGACGTGTCGAAGCCCTTGGCTCGCGCCCACTGGAGGTCCGTCTTCTGGACATCGCGGGCCGTGAGGTCGTTGCCGCAGGTGTACCCGAAGATGACGTCGTCCGCACGCTCTTCCGGAACGTCCTTGCAGATGCGCCCGATGACAACACACAGCTCGGCTTCGAAGGAAACTTCCTCCGAGAACTCAGGAAGGATGATGGGGTCATTCGGGCCGATCACGGAAGTGTTGGGCTTGAGGAACAGCAGTGGCTGCTGGGGAACTTCGTTGCCCAGTTCCGCGGCATGCTCAGCGAAGTTCCGGCCAACACCGATCACCTTGCTGCGCGGAATGATCGGAGCGAGGAGCCGCACGTCTTCGAGCTTGTGCTTCACATGGGTACGTTCGACGCCATTGAAGAAGGGGTCGCCGTTGATGACAGTGATTTCCTCACTGCCGGCCTCGCCTTCAACAACGCCGTAAAGGGGATCAGAATCAACTACAAACCGGGCGATACGCATGGGCTCAAGCCTACCGTCACGGTTCAGCTTCGCAGGTAATCCAACTGGGCCGCCACGGACGTCTCGGCCGCCCACCTGACGGAAGGGTCGACGTCGGGATACACGGCGTCGGTGACTGCCGCGATGGACGCGTCTTGGCCAAGACGGTCAAGGGCTGTCCTGATCTGGTCCAGTCGCTGCTCACGGTGTTCGCGATACTCCCGGCACTTAACGTCCAGGGCAGGGAGCACGGGACCGTGGGCCGGCAGCAGGGTCGCTGGCCCGAAGGCTTCCAGCCGGTCCAAGCTTGCGAGGTAGTCCCCCAGCTTGCCATCCGGATAGTCCAGGACAGTGGTTCCACGGCCAAGGATGGTGTCGCCAGTGAGGACCGAACCCGTGGGGCCATCCCCTGGCAGGTGAAAGCACAAGGAGTCGGAGGTGTGGCCGGGAGTAGCAACCACGCGGATTTCAACATCGCCCACAGTGAGTACTTCGCCATCGTGGAGGGGCTCACCGCCGTGGCAGTATTCGGCCAAGGTGGCCCGGACAGGAGCACCGGTCAGAGCGTGGAAACGAGCTGATGCCTCCGTGTGGTCCGCGTGCCGGTGCGTGATCAGCACGACGTCCACCCGTCCGGTCGCAGCCAGCTCGGCCAGGTGCTGTTCATCCTCGGGTCCGGGGTCCACCACTGCGACGCGGCCGGAACCGGGCGCACCAATGACGTAGGAGTTGGTGCCGTCCAAGCTCATCGGACCCGGGTTGGGGGCCAGCCGGAAGCGCGTCAACTCGCTGCTGCGCCGCAGGGAAGAGGAGCCACCGTCGGAGAATGAGTTGCCGGAAGTCGAACTGCTGGAAGGTGAATTGCCGGAGGTCGCCATTGATTCAGAAGTCACTCCCCCATCTTGACACCACTTCCCAACCCTCACTCACACCCCACCCCCTACCAGCCAACCCTCACTCACATCCCACCCACTACCAGCCACGCCTCACTCACTGCTCGGACAGCCGAAGTATGCTCGACGGCGATATCCGGCGCCTACGGTTCGTGGCCACTTTGGACTCTTGTACGCAGAGCGTGAGAGAGCGTCCGAGGGAAACGGGTGGGACCTGAGAGAGCATCCGGGGGAAACGGGTGGGACCTGAGAGAGCATCCAAGGGAAACGGGTGGGACGTGAGAGAGCGTCCGGGAAGCAGAACGGCGGCCCTTCCGCTTGATAACCAAGGGAAGGGCCGCCGTCGTGCGGTGGTATTTCGGGACGTCCGGAAGGCTAGACCAGGCGGGTGAGCCAGCCGTGGGTGTCCTCGACGGTTCCGGTCTGGATGCCCAAGAGCTGCTGGCGGATGGCCATGGTGGTCTCGCCGGCTTTGGCGTCCTCGGCACCGATGAACTCGGTGGCGTCCTTGAGGACACCGATGGGCGTGATCACAGCAGCGGTACCGCAGGCGAACACCTCGGTGATCTCACCGGAGGCGACGCCGTCGCGCCATTCGTCCAGGGTGATCTTGCGCTCGCTGACTTCGCGACCCATGTCCTTTGCCACCTGGATGACGGACATGCGGGTGACGCCTTCAAGGATGGTGCCACTCAGGGCCGGGGTGACGAGGGAGCCGTCCTTCATGACGAAGAAGACGTTCATGCCGCCGAGTTCTTCCACGGCGTCGTCGTTGAAGTGGTCCAGGAAGAGGACCTGCTTGCAACCGTTCGCTTCGGCTTCCTGCTGGGCGATCAAAGAAGCTGCGTAGTTGCCGCCGCACTTGGCCGCTCCGGTTCCGCCGCGGCCGGCGCGGGCGTATTCACGGGAGATCCAGATGGAGACCGGCTTGAGCTCGCCGCCGAAGTAGTTACCGGCGGGTGAAGCAATAACGCGGAAGGACACCTCGCGGGCAGCACGAACGCCAAGGAATGCCTCGGTGGCGATCATGAACGGACGCAGGTAAAGGGCTTCGCCGTCGCCCGACGGAACCCATTCCTGGTCGGCCTGGACGAGTTCACGGATGGCACCGAGGAAGTACTCCTCCGGCAGTTCCGGAAGGGCGAGCCGGCGGGCAGACTTGTTGAGGCGGGCGGCGTTGGCCTCCGGACGGAAAGTCCAGACAGAACCGTCAGCGTGACGGTATGCCTTGAGGCCTTCGAAGATCTCCTGGCCGTAGTGCAGGACCGCGGCCGACGGGTCAAGGGAAATCGGTCCGTAGGGCTCGATCCGGGCGTTCTGCCAACCGCCATTGCCATCGGCGTCGACTTTGTAGTCGACGACGGCGGTGTGGTCGGTGAAGTAGTCGCCGAATCCCGGGTTCGCCAGGATGGCTGCACGCTCCTCAGCAGACTTCGGTGTTTCCGAAAGCTGCTGGCTGAATTCGACGCCATGGGCAGTCTGAGTCATGTTTCCTCCACAGTCAGCTACCTGGCAGGGCGAACGCGGCCCCGAAGGGTGTGGTTCAGCGATGGACCAGGGAAGCAGGTAAATAATTCAAGACAAGCTTACGCCTGAGATTTGGGCCTAAAGTGCCGCCGCAATGGCGTCGCCAATGGCAGCTGTGCTGCGCGGCTCGCCGGTGCGGCTTTCGACGTCGGCGACTACTGCCGCTTCGATCTTGCGGGCCGCCGTGGTGTAGCCAAGGTGGTCCAGGAGGAGCACTGCGGAGAGGATGGCCGCGGTGGGGTCGGCTTTCTGCTGTCCGGCGATATCCGGAGCGGAGCCGTGGACGGGTTCGAACATGGACGGTGCTGTGCGGTCCATGTTGATGTTGCCCGATGCCGCCAGGCCAATGCCGCCGGTGACGGCAGCGGCAAGGTCGGTGAGGATGTCGCCGAAGAGGTTGTCGGTGACGATGACATCGAAGCGGGAGGGCTCGGTCACCATGAAGATAGTGGCGGCGTCGATGTGCAGGTAGTCGTGGGTGACCTCGGGGAATTCCTTGGCCACTGCCTCGACGGTCCGCTTCCATAGGTGCCCGGCGAACACGAGCACGTTGTGCTTGTGGACGAGAGTGACGTGCTTGCGCGGACGCTCGCTGGCGCGGCGGAAGGCATCGCGGACGACACGCTCGACGCCGTGTGCCGTGTTGAGGGAAACCTCGGTAGCAACTTCGTGCGGAGTGCCGCCACGCAAGGTTCCACCGTTGCCCACGTAGGGACCCTCGGTACCTTCGCGGACCACAATGAAGTCGATCGTTCCGGGGTTGGCCAAGGGGCTGCCGACGGTTCCGTACAGCCGGGACGGGCGCAGGTTCACGTAGTGGTCCAGGGTGAAGCGGAGCTTGAGGAGCATCTCGCGTTCGATGATGCCCGACGGGATGCGGGTGTCGCCGGGAGCAGCGCCCACGGCCCCGAAAAGGATGGCGTCACGGGTGCGCAGGTCTGTCAGGACCTCGTCCGGAAGGGTCTCACCGGTCTCAAGCCAGTGCTGTGCACCGAGCTTGTAGTTGGTCAGCTCAAGGGAGACGCCTTCGGCGGCGACGGCCTTTTCGAGGACCTTGACGGCTTCGGCGATGACCTCTGGGCCAATGCCGTCGCCTGGGATGACAGCGAGATTGATGGACGTTGCACTCATACGTCTATCTAGCCAAGCAATCCACATGCTGGTCAAAATCGTCTCACTCTGCGAACAACGCCTCGGTACGGGGTTAAGACCACGGCATGATGCCCGGACGGTCCGCCTCCGCATAGAGTCGTATGCGTGGATAGCAGGCATGCAATATACGAATGGTTCCGGGTCAACCGCTTCAAAGTGGACCTTACGGCTACGTGCCTCCTGATCCTGCTCTTTGGGCCGGTCTATCTCCTTGCCGGGCACCCGTGGCTCGCACTCCTTTCCTGCAGCCTTCTGTTACCCCTCGCTTGGCGACGCACCCGGCCGGCCATGGCCGCCGTCGTCGTAATCCTTGTGTGCCTGGTCCAGTGGGCGGTGGGTGCGGAACCCGTGGCGGGCCAAATCGCCGTTCCACTCGTCATTTACGCCACCGCCGCTTACGGACCGGCCTGGGCAAGCCGGACAGTGTTGCTCGCAGGGATGCTTGGCGGCATCATGCTGACCACACGCGAGTTCTCCAGCAGTGCAGAGTCGGGCATCATGGGCCTCACCATCGGGGCCCTCTATACGGTGCTGATTTGGATGCTGGTGCTGGTGAGTTGGACGTTGGGGGACCTCACCCGCGTTCGACGTCTCCAGCTCCAGGCATTGGAGGACCGCACCCGGCGGCTTGAAGTAGAACAGCAGCAGGAGCGCCAGTTGGCCGCAGCTGACGAACGATCCCATATTGCGCGGGAAATGCACGACATCGTGGCCCACTCTTTGTCCGTCATCATTACCCAGGCAGACGGCGCACGTTACGCAGCCGCAGCGAAGCCCGAACTCGCCACCGAAGCGCTGGCCACCATTGCCGCCACAGGCAGGGATTCCCTGGCAGAGATGCGACGGCTGTTGGGCATCCTCCGCTCCGACGACGACTCCCCCACCCGCCCGCAACCCCGGCTTTCCGATCTGGACGAGCTCCTTCTGGGTTTCCGCGCCGCGACGCTGCAGGTTGTCTTCGACCAAAGCGGCGTCCCCCGCAGGGCGCTTCCCGCCGGGGCGGAGCTGACCGCATACCGCATCATCCAGGAGGCACTGACCAACGTCATCAAACATGCCGGCCCCAAGGCCAGTGCGCGGGTGACGCTCGCCTGGCAAGGCCGGGGCCTGCAGCTGGACATCGTCGACGACGGCCGGGGCGCCGCCGCTGATCCGCCGGCGGCAGGTGGCGGCAACGGCTTGCGGGGCATGGGCGAGCGCGTGTCCCTCTACGATGGTTCCTTGACCGCAGGCCCGGAACAGGGCGGCGGTTTCCGCGTGTCCGCTTTCATCCCCTATTCGGAGGCCTAACCCATGTCCGATGTTCCTGCGCCCATCCGGGTTGCCTTGGTGGACGACCAACACTTGGTCCGCTCGGGATTTGGCATGCTGATCAACTCCCAGCCGGATCTGGAAGTCGTGGCCGAAGCGGCGAACGGCATCGAGGCTGTCCAGGCTTTGAGCGCCACAGCGGCCGACGTCGTCCTCATGGATGTCCGCATGCCCGGAATGGACGGCATTGAAGCAACCCGGCGCATCCTGGAGCAGGCAGCAAGCCAACCCGCGGGCTCACAGCGGGCAGAGGTCAAGATCGTCGTCTTGACCACCTTTGACCTGGACGAGTATGCCTTGGCTGCCATTCAGGCCGGCGCGAGCGGGTTCCTCCTCAAGGATGCCCCACCCGAGGAGCTCCTTGAGGCGATCCGCACCGTTTACCGTGGCGACGCTGTGATCGCCCCGTCCACTACCCGTCGCTTGCTGGACCATGTGGCGCCGCTCCTGAGGACCCAGACGCCAGAGCAGAGCCAGCACGCTGCGGCCGTCGAGAGCCTCACGGCCCGCGAGCGCGAAGTGTTCCACCTGATCGCCCAAGGGCAGTCCAATCCTGAGATCGCGGCGGGGTTGTTCTTATCCGAAGCCACCGTGAAAACCCATGTGGGCCACATCCTGGCCAAGCTCGGCGCCAGGGACCGCGTCCAGGTTGTGGTCATCGCTTATGAGACCGGCGTGGTTGCGCCTGGGGCGTAGCCTCATCCCGGGTGCCTGCCGGGCTCAGACCACGGTATGAGTTGGCGTGTCCGGGAATCGGTCCCCGGCCCGATCCGGCAGGGGTGCACCGAACCCTAGCGTGGAAGCATGACAACATTCATGCCTCTCCCCCACCCTTCAGGAACAAACCGGCCCGAGGGATCGGACGCTGCCCAAGCCCGTCCCGCCGTCGAAGCTTTCAAGCTGACCAAAAGCTACGGGCGTGCCGATACGAGCGTTACGGCCCTGGACGGAGTGTCGGTGAGTTTCGACGCCGGGAAGTTCACGGCCATCATGGGGCCCTCCGGATCCGGCAAGTCCACCCTCATGCATTGCCTGGCAGGCCTGGACTCGGCGGATTCCGGCCGCATCGTGCTGGGTGGCACGGAGTTGACCGGTCTCAACGACCGCCAGCTCACCGCGCTGAGGCGTGAAAGGATCGGCTTTGTCTTCCAGGCTTTCAACCTGGTGCCCACGCTCACGGCCGAGCAGAACATCACGCTTCCGCTCGCATTGGCGGGCACAACGGCCGACGCCGGGTGGCTGGATACCGTTGTCAGCACCCTTGGCCTGAAGGATCGCCTGAAGCACCGTCCACATGAGCTCTCCGGGGGCCAGCAGCAGCGCGTGGCAGTAGCCCGGGCGCTGTTGACCCGTCCCGACGTCGTCTTCGGTGACGAACCTACCGGCAACCTGGACTCGAAGGCCGGCGGCGAAGTTCTTGCTTTGCTTCGCCGGAGCAGCCAGGAAATGGGCCAGACCATCATCATGGTCACCCACGATCCCGTGGCCGCAAGCTATGCGGACCGGGTGGTGCTGATGAGCGACGGTGGCCTTGTGGGAGAAATCCACGACCCCACAGCAGATTCTGTCCTGGCCGCCCTTGGCAAGCTGGGGGCGTAAGGCATGTTGCGTGTTGCACTGTCCCAATTGACGACGCACTACCGGCGGTTCGTGGCGATTGGACTTGCCGTGATGTTGTCGGTGATGTTCCTCGCTGCCACCCTCATGGTGGGCGCAAGCACCAATGCATCCTTGGGTGCGAGTATTGGCGAGGCCTACCGTAAAGCGGATCTCGTGGCGACGTCCAAGAACGGCGAACCGTTCACCCAGGCTGCCGTGGATGCTGCTGTTTCTTCACCTGCTGTGGCGGACAGCTACGCGGAGCGGTCCACGTATGTAACCTTCCAGGCTGGCGGAGGTGAGCAATTCGGCCGCCTTCGGAATGCAGCCCCAGCCTCCTTGGAGGGCGCTGTCCTCTCCTCCGGTTCCATGCCTTCGCAGGCTTTGGAAGCTGCTGTTGACGTCAAGACCGCCGGACATCTGGGGCTTACCGTCGGCAGCACGCTGGAGTTGCACGGGGCGGGTCCGGTCAAGAACGCGAAGGTGACCATTACGGGGCTGATGCAGGCCACGAATGATCCTTTTTCGTCCTCGGCCGCCCAGTTGCTTGCCTCCGACACGGTGCTCAACGCTGTGCAGGACGCCGGGGCCGGGTATACGGGTCTGCAGTTCGCACTCAAACCCGGGGAGGACGTGTCCGCGGCGAAGGACTACATCTCCCACAGGATGGAAGCTGCCGGGGCTGTGTCGCCCGTCGTCGAAACAGCCCAGGAGAAGGTCACCTCGACGGTCGCCATGCTCAGCGCCGGACAGGACCAGTTGACGGTAGTCCTGCTCGCCTTCGCTGGAGTGGCCATCCTCGTATCCACCTTGGTGGTGGCCAACACGTTCTCTGTCCTGGTGGCTCAACGGACCCGGGAATTGGCGCTGCTGCGGTGCCTGGGCGCCGGGCGTTCCCAGATCCGCGGGTCTGTCCTGCTCGAAGCCCTCGCGGTCGGATTCATTTCCTCTGTGCTGGGCGTCCTTGCCGCCACCGGCCTGATGACAGCCTTGATCGCCTGGGCCAAGTCCCAACCGGAGCAGGCCTTCGCGACGCTGGCGGTTCCGCCGTCGGCCATTATTGCCGGCTTGGTGGCCGGAACCCTGTTGACCGTAGTTGCGGCGTTGGTGCCTGCTAAGGCGGCGACCGCTGTGGCGCCTCTTGCCGCTTTGCGGCCCGCCGATGACGCGTCCGTCCGGAACCGGCGTGGCAGGCTGCGCCTCGTCATTGGGTTGCTGGCTTTGTTGGGTGGCGCTGGCCTGCTGGCATACGGGAGCCTGAACGTGGCGCTGCCCGTTGCGTTGCTGGGTGGCGCAGCGTCGTTCGTGGGCATCCTGCTCTGCTCCACACTCTTCATCCCCTCGGTGGTCGCTTTGGCTGGCCGTCTGGCGGCACCGGCCGGCGTGCCCGGCAGGCTTGCCGCCGTCAATGCCACCCGCAACCCGGCGCGTACTTCGGCCACGGCTGCGGCCCTGCTGATTGGCGTGACCCTGGTGTCCCTCATGATGACGGGCGCGGCGACGTCGCGGCAGGCGTTCAACGACACCCTTGCGGAGAACTACCCCGTTGACCTTTCCGCCCAGACTGCCGTGGACGGCACGGCCAACCTTTCCCAGGCAGTGGACAGGATCAAAACGCTCGACGGCGTCAGCGCTGCGGTCCTGCTGCAGGCGGTGGGAACCTTGAAGGACGGGGCCACTCCCGATGGCGGACGAACCGTCTATGCCCTCCCGGCAGCTGATGCAGGATCAGTGTTGCGGGATATCAACCTGAAGCCTTCTCCTGGCATGGTGTACCTGCCTGAAGACTCGGTTGCCGGCCGCGCAGCCATCGGAACGACTGCCGGCGATGTGTCGCTCGAATCGAAGGTTTTGCGTACCCGGAACGTCCCTGCCTTCGTTGAAGCAACCAGCATTGCTTCGGCGCCGCTGCCGGAAACCCCCGGTATGGTGTGGGTGAAGCTGGACGACTCCGTCTCGGGGGACCGGGTTCAGGCCATCCAAAAGGAGATCGCGTCGGCCCTCGGCGTACCGGAACGCACTGTCAGCGGTGCGGCGATCGAACGTGTGACGTTCAACAGCATCATCGATGTCCTGCTGCTGGTGGTCACGGGGTTGCTGGGCGTGGCCGTGGTCATTGCCTTGATCGGTGTGGCGAATACCCTGTCACTCTCCGTCCTCGAACGGACCCGCGAGAACTCGCTGCTTCGTGCACTGGGGCTGACCAAGGGCCAGCTCCGCGGGATGCTGGCTATCGAAGCCGTGCTGGTTGCGGGAGTGTCCGCCCTCCTGGGGGCCGGGATGGGCGTCGTCTACGGCTGGCTCGGCGCACAGGCCACCCTCGGCGGTGTGGCGACCGTCGTTCCCGCTGTGCCGTGGATGCAACTGCTGGCCGTCTTCGGTGTGGCCGTGGTGGCCGGGCTGCTCGCATCAGTGATTCCGGCCCGGCGTGCGGCACGTTTGTCCCCTGTCGAAGGGCTTGCCACCGCTTGACGCTCCATCACCAAATAGCCCTTAAAGCGGAACGCTCCCGCATTGCCTCCGGTCCTGCCGGTGGAAATGCGGGAGCGTTCCGCTGAAGGGTATGGTTCCTGGAAGAGCGCTGCTAGGCCTCGGCGGGTTCCTCGAAGCGCGGGAAGACCGGCGCAGGTGCCGGCAGTTCTGTGCCCGCGACGATCGGCGTGGCGATCGCAGCGAACTGGCGGGCGTCGCCTTCCGGCTGCCCAAGGACCTCGAGGAGCTTCGCCGACGACGACGGCATCACCGGCTGGGCGAGGATCGCCACGATCCGGACCACTTCCAAGGTGACGTAAAGGACAGTGTTCATCCGTTCGACGTCCGTTTTACGCAGCACCCAGGGGGCCTGCTCGGCGAAGTAGGCATTGGTATCACCCAGCACGGCCCAGATGGCTTCGAGGGCGCGGCTGAATTCCTGCTTGTCGAACGCCGAGCGCGCGATGTCCAACAGTTCACCGGCCCGGGCCAGCAGGGCGGTGTCCTCCTCCGTGAACGCACCGGGCGTGGGTACCTTGCCCTCGCAGTTCTTCGCCACCATGGACAGCGAACGCTGGGCAAGGTTTCCGAAGTTGTTGGCGAGGTCGGAGTTCATCCGGCCTACGATCGCTTCGTGGTTGTAATTGCCGTCAGCGCCGAACGGAACTTCGCGGAGGAAGAAGTATCGGCACTGGTCCAGGCCGTACTGCGCCACGAAGTCCTGCGGTGCTACCACGTTGCCCAGGGACTTGGACATCTTGACGCCGTTGTTGGTGAGGAAGCCATGGATCATGACGCGCTTCGGCAATTCCAGACCGGCGCTCATCAGGAACGCGGGCCAGTAGATGGCGTGGAACCGCGAGATGTCCTTGCCGATCACGTGGACGTCGGCCGGCCAGAACTTCCTGAACGATTCGGACTCGACGTCCGGGTACCCCACACCAGTGAGGTAGTTGGTCAGTGCGTCCACCCAGACGTACATGACGTGTTTTTCATCGCCCGGAACCGGAACAC
The DNA here is from genome assembly GCF_031455195.1 of Paenarthrobacter nitroguajacolicus. Classification (GTDB taxonomy): domain Bacteria; phylum Actinomycetota; class Actinomycetes; order Actinomycetales; family Micrococcaceae; genus Arthrobacter; species Arthrobacter nitroguajacolicus_D. The sequence goes on from NZ_JAVDSH010000006.1 coordinate 77,183, forward strand.
CCCAGTCGAAGGTGGTGCGGCTGATGGACAGGTCTTCGAGGCCCCGCTTGACAAAGCTGATGACCTCGTTGAAACGGGACTGTGGAGCACCGAACTCCGGCTGTTCCCCGTAGAGCTCCAGGAGCTTGTCCTGGTAGTTGGAGAGCCGGAAGAAGTAGCTTTCCTCAGCCGTCCAGGTGACCAGCGTGTCCGTTTCCTTGGAGTAACGGAGGCCGTCCTCCTTGACCACGGTGTCGTCCTCGACGTAGTACGCCTCGTCGCGGACCGAATACCAGCCCTCGTACTTGGACAAGTAGATGTCGCCGTTGGCTTCCATCTTCTTCCAGATGGCCTGCGAGGCAGCGTAGTGGTCCTTGTCCGTGGTGCGGATGAAGCGGTCGTGGGAGATGCCCAGGTCCTGGCTCATCTGCTTGAACGCCGCAGAGTTCCGGTCCGCGAGCTGCTTGGCAGTGATGCCTTCCTTCTCCGCGGACTGTTGCATCTTGAGCCCGTGCTCGTCCGTTCCGGTCATGAAGAACACCTCGTGACCGTCAAGCCGCTTGAAGCGCGCCATGGCATCCGTTGCAATGACCTCATAGGCGTGTCCGATGTGCGGCACGCCGTTGGGGTAGCTGATTGCGGTGGTGATGTAGAACGGGGATTTCTCTGGAGACGTCACTCTAAAAAGTTACCTTTATTTCGGATGAAAGAGCTTAGTTAAGTTCGGTCAGCGTATCGCTGAGGCGGACCAACTCGTGGTCATGGGAAGCCACCATGACGGCGATGCCGTCGCTGGTGGTGTCCTTCAGGATTCCGATAATGCGGTTGGCTGCGGCACGGTCGAGGCTGGCAGTGGGCTCGTCCACCACCAGGACACGGGTGCCCAGGATCAGTGCGCGAGCAATGGCCACGCGCTGGCGTTCGCCACCTGAAAGCTGGGCGGGACGGTGCCGCATTCGACGGCCCAGGCCCACCAGGTCCAAAAGGTCCTTGGCCATTTCCGTGCGCTGCTCCACTTCGCCATCGGGAACGGCGGGAAGCAGGACGTTCTCCAACGCGCTCATGCCGTCGATCAAGGCACCGCCCTGATCGACGTAACCGATGAGGGCACGACGGCGGTCCGCGATTTCGTCGTCGCCCATCGTGTCCAGCGCCACGCCTTCCCAGAAGACCTTGCCCGACGTCGGCAGCGTAAGTCCGGCGCTGACCGTCAGGATACTGGTCTTGCCGGAGCCGCTTCGGCCGGCGATACAGTGCATCTCACCGGCGTGCAGCGTCAGGTTGAAGTCATCGACGACGTCGACTTCCTCGGCTCCGCCTTTGTCGCCACCGTAGTGGATGGTGACGCGGCTCAGTTCCAGGGGCGTTGCGTGGTCCGCTGCCCGCACGATCGTGTTGGCTCGGGTCTGCAGCGACTCTTCCGTGGATTCCGGGGTGGCCGCCAGCTCGGGGTTGAGGTTGTCAGTCATTTGACTACTTTCGTTGCAATCGGAATCCAGCAAATTACGGCCAGCAGACCGGCCAGTCCGGCCCAAAGGGCCGCGTAGGGGGCAAGGAGCAGACCCAGGCCCAGTGCGCCGAGGACGCCCAGGGGAAGTGCCACAGTGCCCACCAGTGCATTTTCGAAGAAGCGGACCTGTCCCAACATGTCCGGGTTCCAACCCATGGCCCGTAGCGTGCCGAGGTATTCCCGCTTGGCATGAAGCTCGAACCGGCCAGTGACAAGCGTCAAGAGCAGCCCAACCACCACGCCGAAGACGGCGAGGATCACGCTTGGCGCCGCGATGCTGGCGGCCGCGAGGCCACTCAGCGCGCTGGCACCGGCTGCGCGGGGAATGTCGATCAGCAGGGCGATCAGGGCACCTACCGCGGCGCCGAAGACGCCAACGGCCACGGCCAACGAGATCGAGTTGAACCTGTTGGTGGTGAGCTGCCTGTTGGCGAACGTCAACGGCGAGTCCACGGTGACCAGTCGTTCGTCATGCTGCGGTTCCTGGTCAACCACTACGCGGTGGCGTAGCTGTTGGGCGGCCAACAAAGCCGCGCCGACGTAAATGACCAGCATGGTTGCGGAGACGATCACGGTTGCAATGTTCCAGCTCAGGAGGCTGAGGACCACCCCGGCAACCGTCAGTGCCGCAGCTCCCACGGCGAACTCTTCCAGAACCCAGGACCGGATCCGTTTCTGGGTCCAGCCCATAGCCCGCAGAATGCCGGCTTCGCTTCTCCGCTGGCGGATGTAGCTCACCGTCGAGGCGCCGGTCAGGAGCGTGGCGCCCAACAATGTCAGGAACAGGAGGGTGATGTTGGTTCCGGTCAGGGACCCGGAAACCGCGTCAGCAGCGTCCTGGCGAACCCATGACTGCTGGACGGTGCCCAGCGGTGACTCCTTGCCGGCGTCGTCCTTGCTGTAACCGGGAACAAAGATGTTGGCGTCTTCGCGGGCCGATCCAGCCACCACGGTGGCTTCGAGGCCGAGCTCGCGGATCTGGGTGGCCAGCTTCTCCACCTCAGGCTGCGCTGTCTTCCAGTTGCCCGATGCGTTGGCACGGACACGGACGGCGTCGATCACGTTGGCGTTCGAGTCGTAACCGCGTGCTGCGGCCAAGCCGTAGTAATCCGTGATGGCGCCGGCAGACTGGCTGACCAGGCCGGTAGCGCTCAAGGAAGGCTTCAGGGCCGTGCCGTCGACGTCCTTGCCGTTGGCGTCCTTGCTGAGTGTCATCGGGGCCGGGTCGTAGCCACCCAACGGCAGCTTGTTGACGTCACCGGCTGCGGCTTGGACGGCTGCCGGATCAAAGGTGCCGTACACCATGGGCAGAGGGGCAGCGGGCTTCTTGCCGGTTTCCAGGTCTTCCCGGTACGACCGCTCATCGACGGGCTTGCGCTGGGTCTGGTCCACCGGCGCGCCAAAGGAGGACTTCTCCGGCAAACGGTTCACAGTGACCCAATCCCCCGGGGTAGCGCTCTTGTCTGAGGCGCCATTGGCGGCGTCTTCGCCGTCCTTGTATTTCGGCGCAGCAGCGAACGCGGTGCTCCACGTCGCCGGGTTATACAAACCCTGGCTGAACGAGGCCGTGCTGCCCAGCAGTTGGCTGTGGTCCGTGGAACCGGGCCACTCCAGGGCGAACGGGGACTTGGAAACGAACGGGAGGTAATCCTTGTCCAAGGATCGGGTGACCGTGCCGACGTCCTTAACCACCTTGCCGCTGGCGTCGAGTTCCTCGATCTTGACCGAGTACTGCAGGTCCAGCGAAGTGCCCGTCCGGACGATCAGCGGGATCGCCTTGGAGTCATTCGTCAGCAGACCATCACGCTTGGCCTGCTGGTACTGCGTCATGAGGGGTGCCCAGTATTTGAGCTTGACGCCCAGGAAATCCGGGCCTTCCTCCAACTGTTCCATGCTCAGGCCCGTGGTGAAGAGGCTTTCGAAGTGGCGTCCGATGGCTCCGGCGTCGCGGGCATCTGCCGGCGGTGCCTTTTCAAGCGGCGCCAGGAAATCGCCGGCCGAGCCGAGGAGGGCCCTTTCGGCTGCGGGATCGACGGCGACGACGGACTCGGTCACCTCAGGTGCCAGGGGAAGCGCCACGGAAAGGTTGAAGAGGTTGTGCTCGGACCCGAGGGCCGGGGCGGGAAACTTGACCCCGGTTTCACCATCAGGCCCGGCGATCCGGACGTTCGTGCCGCCGGCTGCCTGTTCCTGCACCAGGCGGCCCTTGCCCAGGGTGCCCTCGGCACTGGTCTTGAAAAGGGTCTGCTGGTTGACGCCGTCAGAACTGGTTGCCGATGCCGTCAGGCGGTATTTCTTGGGGGTATCGGACAGCACGGATTCGGCTGCAGGCCACTTGCTTGAATCCATGGCGGAGGGGTCCCCCGCAGTTACTGCCCCGGCAAGGCCAGCGTTATATCCCAGGTAGTCCATGGCATTGAGCCGGGGGGCTTCCAGGTTCTGGGACACGCGCGAGACCAGGCTGATGGGCGCCGCAACGGCCGTCTGGCCCATGCCGCGGATCTTCTCCAGTTGATCAAAGCTGATGCCGCCCTGACCGTTGGCGATCTCCGGCTGGATCAATGCACCGCCGTCGCCGTCTTGAGACTGGTCAGGCTTTGCCTGGACCAGGATGTCGTAGAGTCCCCGCGAGTTCTCGTCCACTGTACGGTTCAGGGCTGCCTGTGACTGGCTCTGAACTAGGACGGACAAACACATTGCGACGATCAAAATGGCCGCGGTCAGCAGCAGCACACGGCTTCTGATGAACCTTTGGACGGCGTTCATTGGGCTCCCTGAGACCTTGATTGCGGGCGCGCACACATGGTCCGGCATTTTGCGTGGAACGCAGGGGAATACCGGGCTGTATGTGCAAAAAGTTGTGGCCGGCCTGCTGCCGGGTCCGAATCCCGGACCCAGCCATTGTAAGCAGACCGGCCACTCCTGCGTGCCTAAGGGTGTGTCGCAGGCACGCGAACATCAGCTGATTCGGATCAGTCCTAGTCCTCCAGATCCACTTCCCGGACCATGTCTGCGCCGATCCCGGCCTTGATGGCTTCCAGGACCTGCTGCGGAACCGAGCTGTCGATGGTCAGGAGCGCAAGGACCTGCCCGCCTTCGGTCTGACGTGCAACCTGCATGCCGCCGATGTTGATGTTGTTCATGCCCAGGATGTGGCCGATGGTGCCGATGACGCCCGGACGGTCGGCGTACGCCACTACCACCAGGTGCTCACTGATGGGAATTTCGACGTCGTATCCGTTGACGCCCACGAGCTTCTCAACCTGCTTGGGGCCTGTCAGCGTTCCCGCGACAGAGATCTGCGAACCGTCGCTGAGGGCTCCGCGGATGGTCAGGACATTGCGGTAGTCCTCAGCGTCCGGGGTGGTGATGAGGCGGGTGTTGATGCCGCGCTGCTCGGCGATGACCGGGGCGTTGACATAGGAGACCTGCTCGGTCACCACATCGGCGAAAACGCCCTTCAGTGCAGCGAGTTCAAGCACCTTGACGTCCAGCGCAGCGATCTCGCCTGCCACCTCGACGTCGATCTGCGTGAGGGAAGCGTGGGTCAGGGCGGTGAAGATCCGGCCGAGCTTTTCGATCAGCGGGATGCCCGGACGGACGTCCGGTGCAATGACTCCACCAGCAACGTTCACGGCGTCCGGCACGAGCTCGCCGGCCAGGGCAAGGCGGACGGACTTGGCGACGGAAACGCCGGCCTTTTCCTGGGCCTCATCCGTTGATGCTCCAAGGTGCGGGGTTACCACGACGTTATCGAGCTCGAAGAACGGGAGGTCGGTGCTCGGCTCCTTGACGAAGACGTCCACGCCGGCGCCAGCAATCTGGCCTTCCTTCAGGGCGGTGTAGAGGGCTTCCTCGTCCACCAGGCCACCACGGGCAACGTTGATGACGTATGCCGATTCCTTCATCTTCGCGAACGCATCCGCTCCCAGCATCCCCACCGTCTCGGGTGTCTTGGGCATGTGGATGGTGATGAAGTCGGAGTTTTCCAACAATTCATCGAGGGTAACCAGCTTGACGCCCAACTGGGCTGCGCGGGCAGACGTGATGTAGGGGTCGTACGCGAGGATTTCGGTCTCGAAGCCCTGCAGGCGTGCTGCGACCAGGGCGCCGATGCGGCCCAGGCCAATGATGCCGATCTTCTTCTCGAACAGTTCGATGCCGGTGTACTTGGAGCGCTTCCACTCGCCGTTCTTCAGCGCCGAGCTGGCCTGCGGAATGTGTCGGGCCAGGCTGAGGATGTGGCCCACGGTCAGCTCAGCTGCCGAGACGATGTTCGACGTCGGGGCGTTGACCACCATGACGCCGGCCTGCGTTGCGGACTTGATGTCCACGTTATCCAGTCCAACGCCGGCGCGGGCGATGATCTTGAGGTTCTTGGCAGCGGCGATCGCTTCGGCATCCACCTGCGTGGCCGAGCGGACCAGGATGGCGTCGACGTCGGCGATTGCGGACAGCAGCTGGGAACGGTCGGCACCGTCGGTCTGACGGATTTCAAAGTCCGGGCCCAATGCCTCGACGGTGGCGGGCGAAAGTTCCTCGGCGAGGAGGACGACGGGTTTGCTGGCTGACACGGGGTGGCACCTTACTTTGGACAACTTTGGGACAGAACTGGACAAGGAGCGGATGCGTGGCCCGGGCACGGCGCCGGGACCAGCCCAGAATATCGAATCCGGGCGCTGTTTCCGGTGCCGGGGAGGGATGTTACGGACGGACCGGAAGCGTTGTGAAGAAGTTCACAGCTCAGGCAGCGGGCATTACTGATGGGAAAATGCCCGTAAAACGGCGACGCCCGCCCGGCTGTTTTGCCGGACGGGCGTCTGTTGCAGGGCTGTTGCCGGTCAGGCGATCAGCGGGCTGCGGAACCTTCGACGTAGTCAGCGTCCTGCTGCTGCCAGGAGAACAACGAGCGGAGCTCGCGGCCGACCTCTTCGATCGGGTGCTGCTCTGCCTTGGCACGCAGCTCCTTGAACTCGACGCCGCCGTTGTCCTGGTCGTCGATGAAGCGCTTGGCGAAAGCACCGCTCTGGATGTCCGCGAGGACAGCCCTCATGTTTTCCTTCACCTCGGGGGTGATGACGCGGGGGCCGGAGACGTAGTCGCCGTACTCAGCGGTGTCGGAAACGCTCCAGCGCTGCTTGGCGATGCCACCTTCCCACATGAGGTCGACAATGAGCTTGAGCTCGTGAAGTACCTCGAAGTAGGCGATCTGCGGCTGGTAGCCGGCTTCGGTCAGGGTTTCGAAGCCGTACTGGACGAGCTGGGAAACGCCACCGCAAAGAACAGCCTGCTCGCCGAAGAGGTCGGTTTCGGTCTCTTCGGTGAAGGTGGTCTTGATGACGCCGGCGCGGGTGCCGCCGATGGCCTTGGCGTAGGACTTCGCCAGGTCCCAAGCGGAACCGGAAGCGTCCTGCTCAACAGCGATGATGTCCGGGATACCGCGGCCAGCTTCGAATTCGCGGCGAACGGTGTGGCCCGGAGCCTTCGGGGCGATCAGGATGACGTCAACGCCGGCGGGAGCCTCGATGTAACCGAAGCGGATGTTGAAGCCGTGTGCGAAGGCAAGTGCCTTGCCCTCCGTCAGCTTGTCCTTGATGGAGTCGTTGAAGATCGAGCGCTGGTGCTGGTCCGGAGCCAGGATCATGATGACGTCGGCCCATTCGGCGGCGTCGGCAACGTTCTTGACCGTGAAGCCGGCGTCCTCTGCCTTGGCGGCCGACTTCGAGCCGTCCTTGAGCGCGATGACTACCTCGACGCCGGAGTCGCGCAGGTTGAGCGCGTGGGCGTGGCCCTGGGAACCGTAGCCAACGATGGCTACCTTGCGGCCCTGGATGATCGACAGGTCTGCGTCGTCGTCGTAGAACATTTCAGTCACTTGCGTAACTCCTCTTGAGTGGTTTTTCGTAGATATTTATGGTGGTGCTGCGGTACTGGACGCTGCTCACGCGGAGCGGAGCGCCCTGTCACTCATGGAGCGGGATCCCCGTCCAACGGCCAAGGTGCCGGACTGCACTATTTCACGGATGCCGAACGGCTCAAGCACTGAAAGCAGCGCTGCGAGCTTCTCGGGGGTACCGGTTGCCTCAATCACCAACGAGTCTGTGGACACGTCGACGACGGCGGCACGGAACAGGTCTGCAGCCTGGGTAACCTGCAGACGTGTCGCGGCATCCGCACGTACCTTAACCAGGATGTGGTCGCGTTGTACGGAAGATTCAGAAGTCAGCTCCACAATCTTGATCACGTTGACCAACTTGTTGAGCTGCTTGGTGACCTGCTCGATCAGGTCGCCGTCGGCGTCGACGACGACAGTCATGCGGGACATGCCGGGAACCTCGGTGGGTCCCACGGCAAGGGAGTTGATGTTGAACGCGCGCCGGGCGAACAGGCTGGCCACGCGGGTCAGCACGCCGGGCTTGTCTTCTACCAGAACCGACAGTGTGTGGCGGGTCATGCCTAGTCCTCCTCTTCCCATTCGGGGGTCATGTTGCGGGCAACCTGGATCTGGTCATTGCTGACCCCCGAGGGCACCATGGGCCAAACCATCGAGTTGGGGCTGACGACGAAATCGATCACCACGGGGCGGTCATTGATTTCGAGGGCCTTCTGGATGGTGGCGTCGATGTCCTCGTCACGCTCGCAGCGCAGGGCCGCGCAGCCATAAGCGTCGGCCAGCTTGACGAAGTCCGGAATCCGGACGGTGTCGTGGCCTGTGTTCAGGTCCGTGTTTGAGTAGCGGCCTTCGTAGAACAGTGTCTGCCATTGGCGGACCATGCCCAGCGAGGAGTTGTTGATGATGGCGACCTTGATCGGGATGTTGTTGATGGCGCAGGTGGCCAGCTCCTGATTGGTCATCTGGAAGCAGCCGTCGCCGTCGATGGCCCAGACCACACGGTCCGGCTCACCAACTTTGGCGCCCATGGCAGCCGGAACCGAGTATCCCATGGTTCCTGCGCCGCCGGAGTTCAGCCAAGCGTGGGGGCGCTCATACTTGATGAACTGCGCGGCCCACATCTGGTGCTGGCCTACGCCGGCGACATAGATGCCTTCGGGACCCGTGAGCTCGCCGATGCGCTTGATCACGCGCTGCGGTGCGGTGAGCCCGTCCTCAGGCTCGGTCCAACCCAGCGGATACGTGTCCCGGAGGTTACCCAGGAACGCCCACCAGGAATCCAGGTCCGGGGCTCCGCTTAGCTCGAACTGCGTCTTCACGGCCTCGGTGAGTTCCGGGATGATTTCCTTGACCGAGCCCACGATCGGCACATCGGCGGTGCGGTTCTTGGAGATTTCCGCGGGGTCGATGTCGGCGTGGATGACTTTGGCGAAGGGAGCGAACGTCTTGAGCACTCCGGTCACGCGGTCATCAAACCTTGCGCCGAGCGTGATCAGCAGATCGGCCTGCTGGAGTGCGGTGACGGCGGACACGGATCCGTGCATGCCGGGCATACCGACGTGCTGCGGGTGGGAGTCCGGGAAGGCACCGCGCGCCATGAGTGTAGTGACGACCGGAGCGCCTGTTGCCAGGGCCAGCTCCATGAGCTCCGCCGAAGCGTGGCCCTTGACGACGCCGCCACCGACGTAGAGAACAGGCTTGCGTGCTGCGGCGATCAGCTTGGCGGCTTCGCGCACCTGCTTGTTGTGTCCACGGACCACCGGACGGTAGCCGGGCAGGTCCACCTTCGGAGGCCAGGCAAAAGTCATCTGGCCAACTTGGGCGTCCTTGGCGATGTCCACCAGCACGGGGCCAGGACGGCCCGTGGATGCGAGGTGGAACGCCTCAGCCATGACGTGGGGAATGTCATTGGGGTCGGTGACCAGGAACGAGTGCTTGGTGATGGGCATCGTGATGCCCACGATGTCGGCTTCCTGGAAGGCATCGGTGCCGATGACTCCACTGGAGACCTGGCCGGTGATGGCCACCATCGGCACGGAGTCCATGTGGGCGTCCATGATGGAGGTAACGAGGTTGGTGGCGCCCGGGCCTGAGGTGGCGATGCAAACGCCAACCCGTCCGGTAACCATGGCGTAGCCTTGCGCGGCGTGGCCGGCTCCCTGTTCGTGACGGACCAGGATGTGGTTCATGCTGGAGGCCATCAAGGGGTCATAGGTGGGCAGGATCGCGCCACCGGGCAAACCGAAAATATCGTCCACGCCGAGTTCTTCGAGCGAACGGACAATTGCTTGCGAGCCGGTCATCACCGTTGGGGGTACAACGTTGTTCGGCCCAAGTACAGGAGAGAGAGGTGCAGCAGCGTCGACGACGACGGCCTCAGCCGTACGGTCGACCTTTTCCGGAGCTTTGTGGGCTCCAGCGGACTTTGCAGCCATCAGCGAGGGGCTGATCGGCGATCCTTTGCTCATCGGACTCTTCCTTAGTGGATCTTCATTGGTGGGTCTTGGGAATAAAAAAACCCCTCAGCCTTCCGGCTCTTCGAGGGGTTTGCGCGTGACAGTTCGTTACCAGTCGGGCTAAGCCACGCGCTTGGTAAGGACGACGACGCCGACGGTAACGGTTGTGATCATGCGTTCAGTGTTCCCTCTCAGGGAGATACGTGTCAATTGACGACTATCGTATCTCACTATTTGGACAGCGATGTCCGCCTGCCGGACTCCGACTGTCTCAAAACAGTCGGCGTCCCCGGCAGGAATCAGCCGCAGTAAGCGCCCGTGGAGGCGCTGTGGACCAGCTTGGCGTACTTGGCCAGGACGCCCTTGGTGAACTTGGCCGGCATCGGCTCCCAGCCGACCTTCCGGGCCTCGAGTTCGGCTTCGTCGACCAGAAGGTCGAAGGACCGCGCCGCGATGTCGACACGGATCCGGTCCCCGTCCTTGACGAAGGCGATGGGACCGCCGTCGACCGCTTCCGGAGCGACGTGGCCGATGCACAGGCCCGTGGTACCGCCCGAGAAGCGGCCATCGGTGAGCAGCAGGACATCCTTGCCAAGGCCAGCGCCCTTGATGGCTCCGGTGATGGCCAGCATCTCGCGCATACCGGGACCACCCTTGGGGCCCTCGTAGCGGATGACCACAACATCGCCCTTAGTGATTTCGCCGTTGTCCAGGGCGTTCAGGGCGCCTTGCTCGCGCTCGAACACTCGGGCGGTGCCCTCAAAGACGTCGGCATCGAAGCCGGCGCTCTTCACGACTGCACCTTCCGGAGCCATGGAACCGTGGAGGATGGTGATACCACCGGTCTTGTGGATCGGGTTGTCCAGCGCGCGGAGGATCTTGCCGTCAAGGTCCGGCGGGTTGATCGAGGCGAGGTTCTCGGCCAGCGTCTTGCCCGTGACCGTGAGGCAGTCACCGTGCAGCAGGCCGGCGTCGAGCAGTGCCTTCATGATGACCGGCACGCCACCGATCTTGTCCACGTCGGTCATGACATAGCGGCCGAATGGCTTGAGGTCGCCCAAGTGCGGGATCTTGTCACCGATCCGGTTGAAATCGTCCAGCGTCAGCTCAACCTCGGCCTCGCGGGCGATGGCCAGGAGGTGCAACACCGCGTTGGTGGAACCACCAAAGGCCATGGTCACGGCGATGGCGTTTTCGAAGGCCTTCTTGGTCATGATGTCGCGGGCGGTAATGCCCAGGCGCAACAGGTTGACGACGGCCTCGCCGGACTTGCGGGCAAAGTCATCACGACGGCGGTCTGCCGAGGGCGGGGCTGCGGAACCTGGAAGGGACATGCCCAGGGCTTCCCCGATGCAGGCCATCGTATTTGCCGTGTACATGCCGCCGCATGCACCCTCGCCAGGACAAATGGCCTTTTCGATGCGGGTGAGGTCTTCCATGCTCATCTTGCCGGCCGCGCAGGCACCCACCGCTTCAAAAGCGTCAATAAGGGTGACTTCCTTTTCGGAGCCGTCCTCAAGCTTCACCCAGCCCGGCATGATGGAGCCGGCGTAAAGGAAGACCGACGCGAGGTCAAGGCGCGCAGCAGCCATGAGCATTCCCGGAAGGGACTTGTCGCAGCCGGCCAACAGTACAGAGCCGTCAATGCGCTCGGCCTGCATGACGGTCTCCACGGAGTCGGCAATGACCTCGCGGGAGACGAGCGAGAAGTGCATGCCTTCGTGCCCCATCGAAATTCCGTCGGAAACGGAGATGGTGCCGAACTGCATCGGGAACCCGCCGCCTGCGTGGACACCTTCCTTGGCACCCTGCGCCAAGCGGTTCAACGAGAGGTTGCAGGGGGTGATTTCGTTCCATGAACTGGCGACACCAATTTGGGGTTTGGCAAAGTCGTCGTCGCCCATGCCGACCGCACGGAACATGCCACGGGCGGGCGCCGCATGGATGCCGTCGGTGACGACCCGGCTGCGGGGCTTGATGTCCGGGGTGTTGTCTGTCGCAATGTGGGTGGTGTCACTCATGGACCAAAGTCTATGTGCACTCGGTGCCGCTGCACGCCGTTCCCTGCCGGGTTAAGCGCCCCCGCCCGATTGTTGCGACTTCCGCCGCAGCCCGCGCCCGTCCCCCGGGCGCCTGGGCCGGACCCGTCGAGCTCCCTGGCAATACCGGCCGCTTCGCTTTCGAGCATGTCGAGGACGCCCTTGATCGTGGCCCGTGCAGCAACTTCCTGACGCGCCAAGGCGACGATGCTCCTGCTCGCCTTAACGTCCGTGAGCGGCCGGAGCACGAGTCCCCGACGTGCGCTCGCCCTGGCCGTATACCGTGGCAACAGGCAAATTCCATGCCCGGCCCCCACCAACGCCTCCAATACCCGGAGGTCCGGGTAGCGTTGCCCCCTCTGGGCTGGCCGCCCCGCATGAAGCTCTATCTGGCGAAGGACCGTGTCGAAGGGAAACCCTTCAGGTACCCCAATCCACGGAAAATCGATGACATCGGCCGGACTCAGCCGGGGCCGGGCCGCCAGGGGATGTCCGGCGGGCATGGCCACGTCCAGCGCTTCTTCCAGGAGGGGCACGACGGTGAGCCCCTTCCGGGCAAACACGTCGGGCCCGTCCACGCTATGCGCCAGGACGATATCGTAGTCAGCCACCAAGGGGGCGAAATAGGCGGTTCCCGGGTCCTCAAAGTGGGCATCGAACGCCAGGCCCTCCACCGCCGCCACACGGTGGAGGACGCCAGGCAACAGCATCTCGGCCGCACTGGGAAAGAAGGCCACGGACACCCTGGCCTGCCAGCCCTTCCTGTAACTGTCCACGGTGGACTCTGCCTTGGCCATGGCAGTGGCAATGTCGGCAGCGGCGGCGGCCATGGCTTGCCCCGCTTCTGTCAGTTGCACACCCCTGCCGACTTTTTCCACAAGGACAACCCCGATTTCGGCTTGCAATGTCTTCAACTGCTGCGAGACCGCCGAAGCCGTGACATTCATGGCCTCTGCTGTTGCGCCAACACTTTGCCGGTCCGCCAATTCGCGCAAAATCTGCAGCCTTTTGAAGTCCATGCAGCCAGACTAGGCGACCAGCACGAATTCGGAGGCAGTGAATATCAAAGCCATAATCACTAAGTAGGCTGAGCAATTTGCGTAAACCAGCAGGTCAAACGCTGGACAGCCCAAAGGAGGACACGTAACGTCGGAAATACCACGAGCTGCACCCCTGTGAGCAGAAGGGCACCCGCCATGGATTGGTTAATTTGGGTCATTGTCATTGTTTTGGTCGTCGCGATTATTTGGTGGCTCATGAGCCGCAACAAGGCGCCGGATTCCACCGCGACCCAGGCCCGGGAAACAACAGCCCCAGCGGCCATGGAACCGGGAAACCGGGGCACCATCCCTGATACCGCCGCCGCGGCCGCGGGCGTGGCAGGTTTGGCAGGCGTCACGAACCTGGGCACCACGGCCGCCGAAGGCAGCGGACCGACGCGCGAGGAACGCGCGGCCGAAGAACCTGACCTCGCCGGGGAACCCGAGATTGCTGGTGAACCCGAGGTTGCCGACGTGCCTCGCGTTACGCCGGAACCCGAGGCTCACGGGGCAGCCCCCGTCGTCGACGATTCGCCGTCCACCGGGTCATCGGACGTCCAGCAGGACCCGACACCCGGCCTCACGGTGGAGGAACCAGTCATAGCCGCGCCTGTTGTGGACGAGCCCACGGTAGGGGAACCCCGAGTGGACTCCGAACCGGTGGTGGATACGGACGTTCAGGTGGATACGGACGTTCAGGTGGATACGGACGTTCAGGTGGATACCGAGGCGGTGGCGGATGATCCCGCCGTGGTCGACGGTGGCCGGGTCGACGGCAGCAGGGCCGACGGCAGCAGGGCCGATGCTGAAGCCGACAAAGCCGAGTGGGAATCGTCCTGGACCGACGAGAGCGGTGCACCCGTGCATCACCACGAGTACACAGACTCCCACTCCCCTACCCTGCCCGGCGCCGAAAGTGCCGCAGCGGAAGAAACGTTTCCTTCAGGCCACCTGGCCGTCGAGCACCCGTATGGGACGGGTTCCTCCAGCTCGGCCAAGGACGGCTACCCGGTGAAGGCCAGCGCTTCGGCCATGACCTATCACGACGAAGACACGGCGGGGTACGACGACGTCGCCGCGGATGTCTGGTTCGAATCCGCGGCGCATGCCGAAGCCGCAGGCTTCCGGCCTCCCCGGCGTAGCAGGCATTAACGGCCGCGACAGGTCTTGATCCGGCGGCAGCAGGCAGGCATGGGGCGATTCCCAGCGGTCAGACGGGTTGGTTTGGCGTGTGCCATCGCCACCATCCTTACCCTTACCGCCTGCACCGGCAGCCCGTCGTCGCCGGGTTCGGCGGCAACTCCCGGTGGCAGCAGCAGCCCGGCGTCGCACGGGCCTCCCAAGAGCCTCCGGGTCGAGCACAAGCTCGACGTCGGGTTGCAGCTGCCATGGTCGGTCACCTTCCTGCCAGACGGCACTGCGCTGGTCTCCGAACGCGATTCGGGCTTGGTGAAGAGCATTCGCGATGGCCGCGCAGCCACCGTTGGCCAGCTACCGGGCGTGGTCCCTGGCGGGGAAGGCGGGCTGCTGGGGCTCGCGCTGTCCCCGACGTTCGAAACGGACCACTGGCTGTACGCATACTTCACTGCCTCCAACGACAACAGGATTGCCCGGGTTAAGCTCAGCGGCGATGCGGGCGGCAGCCTCGCCCTTGGCGCAACCGAAGTGGTCTTCAGCGGGATACCGAAGGCGTCCACCCATAACGGCGGCCGCATCCGGTTCGGCCCGGACGGGCTCCTCTACGTGGGCACTGGTGACTCGCAGCGGCGTGACCAGCCGCAGGACCCCAGCGCCCTTGGAGGCAAGATCCTGCGCCTGACGCAGGAGGGCCACCCGGCGCCCGGGAACCCTTTCGGCAATGACAACCCGGTATACAGCTATGGCCACAGGAACGTCCAAGGCTTGGCATGGGACAGCGCGGGGCGGCTCTGGGCCAGCGAGTTTGGGCCCGACGTGGACGACGAGTTGAACTTGATTACCCCTGGCGGCAACTACGGGTGGCCAACAGTGACCGGAGCCCCCGGAAGGAAAGGATTCATCGACGCCAAGGTTGTTTGGCCGTCAACGTCGGAAGCTTCACCCAGCGGGTTGGAGATAGTGGACGGCGTCGCCTACACGGGGGCACTCCGGGGCCAACGACTTTGGGCCGTTCCACTCGAAGCTGAGGCAGCCGGCACGCCTGTGGCTTATTTCACAGGACAATACGGGCGCTTGAGGGACGTCGCCAGGGCCCCTGATGGGAGTTTGTGGGTCGTCAGCAACAACCAGAACCCTGATTTTGCGCTGATTTTGGGGCCTTGACCCCTGGCCACAGATGGTCGCGGGCCTCGATTTCACACTGAGGGGTAAGTCGTGTAGAGTTACTTGTCGTTGCGGAGATCGCCGGGGAAATCAAAGCCCCCATGCGGTTGAATACAACAGCTGCACCTCTAGCTCAACTGGCAGAGCAATTGACTCTTAATCAATGGGTTCCGGGTTCGAGTCCCGGGGGGTGCACCACAAAGAAAGGCCTTGGAGATCAATGATCTCCAAGGCCTTTCGTATTTAAGCAGTGGCGAAAGAATAGCCATCGCGAAAGTTCGACATGCCACGAGAACATTGGTCATAAGCGCACGAAAAGTAGTGTAGAGTTATTTGTCGTTGCGGAGGTCAATGAGGAATGCGAATTCCTCGAATCGACCAGAGTAATAGCTGCACCTCTAGCTCAACTGGCAGAGCAATTGACTCTTAATCAATGGGTTCCGGGTTCGAGTCCCGGGGGGTGCACCACAAAGGAAAAGGCTCCGGATCGTGTCTACGATCCGGAGCCTTTCTGTTTCCCGCGCAGGCTATCCCGCGCGGGGCGTGTTGTTCATACGGGGCGCTGGACGCGCTCAGCCTTGGGACAGCTCGGTCCCGTCATCCTGGACCGCTTGCTCCGGTGCCGGGATGCCGGCCAGCCCCCGGACCACGATCCTCAGTTCTTCACGCAACCTGGCGGTATCCACGGCTACGGGCGACAGGACGTCCTGCTCAAGCTTCACGGCTTCTGCGAGGGCTGCCGTTCCGGCCTCCGTCAGTGTCACCACATGGCTCCTGCGGTCGGAGTCACTGCGGTGCCGCGTGACGTGCCCGTGCAATTCGAGCCTCGCGAGGGTAGTTCCCATGGTCTGGGCCTTGACCCTTGCAACCTCGGCCAGGGCGGCTTGGGTTATGGCACCCTTGGCGGCAAGCACCTGCATGGCAATGACGCCGGCGTGGGTAAGGCCGATGGACTTCAATTTTTCGTTCCACGAGATTTCCACCAGGCGCGCAGCCGTTGAAAGCAATCGGGTAGTGGGCCATCTCTCCATATCTGGCATGCCGACAGTATATGCGCGCAACAGGCCCGGACGTGCCTTCTCCCCCACTAAACTGGTAAATCGCGATCATAAGCAAGGAGAATATTGTGGCTGAACGACTTATCCCGGGCGACACCGCACCGGACTTCACCCTTCAGGACCAGACCGGCAATAACGTGGGATTGTCTGACTTCCGCGGCCGAAAGACCATCGTCTATTTCTACCCGGCGGCCTCCACGCCCGGGTGCACCAAGGAGGCGTGTGATTTCCGCGACACGCTGGGTTCCTTGCAGGCCGCCGGTTACGGGGTCGTTGGCATTTCCCCTGACTCGGTCAAGGACCTGGCCAAGTTCGCAGATGCAGAAGCCCTGACGTTTCCGTTGCTCTCCGACGCTGACCACGCGGTGGCCGATGCGTACGCTGCCTGGGGCGAGAAAAAGAACTATGGCAAGACGTACATGGGCCTGATCCGTTCCACCATCGTGGTGGACGAGGAAGGAAAGGTTTCCTTGGCGCAGTACAACGTACGGGCCACAGGGCATGTAGCCAAGCTCCGGCGCGATCTGAAGCTGGACAAGTAGCGGGTACACTGGAGGCCGGTAGAAGGCGGTCCATGGGCCGCTTGGCTGCCGCCGGCGCGAGTGGTGAAATTGGCAGACACGCAGGATTTAGGTTCCTGTGCCTTCGGGCGTGGGGGTTCAAGTCCCCCCTTGCGCACAAATGCAGTGAAGAAGCACAGCGGCTTCGGGCCGCAGGCAGTGCCCCTTGGTGAGACATCCCGGGGGCACTTTTTCCTCCAGCAGCCGGGGAGCTTCCTGAAGATGCGCTGGGGAGTGCACTCAGGACGTTCAATTAGACTGGAATGCGGTCTGGCCGAAGCCGGCCACAGCACTTCCAACCGGCTTGAGGGGACAAGAGTGGCAAGCAGCAAAAGGCGGCGCCTGACCGTACAGTTCGGAGCCGTGGTTGTGGCCTTGGGGCTGGCGGCATGTACTGGAACAACAGGTCCCGCGCCTTCTTCCCCTGGCAGCACCGCCGCTGAGCCCACCGCAACTTTCAACTTCGGGACATCCTCCATGCCGTTGGGCCTCGATCCGGCATTGACGTCGGACTCCGAGTCCTACCGCATCACCCGCCAGGTCCTCGAAGGCCTCGTGGGCGTCGACGGCGAAACCGGGCAGACTACCCCGCTTCTGGCGACGGAATGGAAAGACAGCAACAACGGCCTCAGCTACGATTTCACGCTCCGCTCCCAGGTCACGTTCCATGACGGAACCCCGCTGGATGCCACCGCTGTCTGCGCCAACTTCGACCGCTGGTTCTCGTTCTCCCCTGAACTCCGGAAGCAGGCCCCGGGAATCTCCTTCCAGAGTGTGTTCAAGGCGTATTCGGACGCCCCGGTTTTCTCCATCTTCAAGGACTGCAAGGTAGTTTCGGCCAGCAACGTCCAGATCAACCTGACGCGGCCCTTCACTGGGTTCCTGAAGGCACTCACGCTGCCGGCCTTCGCGATCTCCTCCCCCACAGCTTTGGCAGCCCAAAAAGCAAACGTCCTGGACCAGGTCCGCAACGGCGAGGCGATCTCCACCTACGCGAGCCACCCGGTAGGAACCGGACCTTATGAATTCAGCGCCTGGGACGACAAGCAAGTCACCCTGGCGAGCTACAAGAACTACTGGGGAAACCGCGGCCAGATAGCCACCATCAACTTCATCCCTTACGACCGCGCCGAGACACGCCAGCAGGCCTTGCTGGACGGGAAAATCGACGCCTACGACCTCGTGACTTCCGGAACCTTCGATCAATTGGTCAAGAAAGGTGTCCAGATCATTCAGCGGGACCCCTTCTCCGTGATGTACCTCGGCATCAACCAGGCCGTTGCGCCCTTGGACAAGCCGGAGGTCCGCCAGGCCATTGAGATGGCCATCGACAAGGAATCGCTGATCCGGAAGTTCTTCATCGACAACACCACGCAGGCGTCACAGTTCGTGCCGCCGAAGCTCAGCGGCTTCAACAACAATGCCCCCTCGCTGGGGTACAACCCTGACAAAGCCAAGGAGCTCTTGTCCAAGGCAGGCTACAAAGGCGAAGAGCTGAAGTTCTACTATCCGCTGAACGCCACCAGGGCCTACATGCCTACGCCGGAGAAGATCTACGCGGAAATCAGCCGTCAGCTGGTAGCCGTGGGTTTCAACATCAAGCCTGTTCCCGTGGACTGGGAAGATGGCTATCTCCAGAAGGTGCAGTCACCCGGGGACCGGGCCCTGCACCTGCTCGGCTGGAACGGCTCCTATGCCGATGCCGACAACTTCCTTGGTCCGTTGTTCGGGGAAACCCGCGCAGAGTTCGGGTACTCCGATTCGGACGTCTTCCACAAGATCGAGCGGGCACGTGCAATGCCCGACGGCGATGAGCGCAACGCGCAGTACCAGGCCATCAACGCCGACATCGCTGCTTCAGTACCGGCTGTTCCCATCGCTTTCCCCATCTCGGCATTGGCTTTGTCCGACAAGGTGGAAAGCTACCCCGCCTCCCCCGTGCTGAACGAAGTTTTCACGAACGTCCGCCTAAAGCCTTGACGATTGGCCGTAATTTCAGTATTGAGACTGCGCGGGGATATTCTGTAGCAGCCAGTGCCGCCGCTAACGGAGATTGATTGTGACCTTCATTTCCAAGACTCAACATGCCGACGTCGTCCTTATTGGCGGCGGAATCATGAGTGCCACCCTGGGTGCGTTCATCAAGCAACTTGAACCCTCCTGGACCATCTCCATGTTCGAACGACTCGACGAAGCGGGGCTTGAGAGTTCCGGTCCGTGGAACAACGCAGGCACCGGACACGCCGCGTTGTGTGAGCTCAACTACTCCCCGGCAGCCAAAGACGGTTCCGTGGACCCGTCCAAGGCGCTGCACATCAACGAGCAGTTCCAGCTGTCCCGGCAGTTCTGGTCCCACTTGGTGGACAGCAACGTCATTGGTTCCCCCAAGGGCTTCATCAACACCGTTCCGCACATGAGCTTCGTCATTGGCGATGACCACGTGAACTTCCTGAAGACCCGTTATGAGGCCCTCAGGCCGAACACGCTGTTCCGCAGCATGGAGTACACCGAGGACCAGGCCCAGATCGCCAAGTGGGCGCCATTGATCGTCAAGGGCCGTGACCGCAAGCAGCGCGTCGCCGCTACCCGCGCGGCGGAAGGCACCGACGTCGACTTCGGTGCCCTGACACGCGAGCTGACCGGCTACCTCCAAGGCAGCGGCGCCGAAGTCAACTATGGGCACGACGTCACCAACATCAACCGCGCAGCGGGCGGTGGCTGGGACCTCTCCCTCAAGCACGCCAAGTCGGGCGAGCACGGACGCATCCACGCAAACTTCGTCTTCGTTGGCGCTGGCGGCGGGGCGCTGCACCTGCTCCAGGCCTCCGGTATTCCGGAAAGCAAGGGCTACGGTGGATTCCCCGTCTCCGGCCAGTTCTTCCGGTGCACCGATGACGCCATCACCTCCCAGCACAGCGCGAAGGTCTACGGCCAGGCATCGGTTGGCGCGCCTCCCATGTCCGTCCCCCACCTGGACACCCGCTACGTGGATGGCAAGCGTTCCCTCCTGTTCGGCCCGTATGCAGGCTTCTCCACAAACTTCCTGAAGACCTCCAGCTACCTGGACCTTCCGCTGTCCATCCGTCCGGGGAACATCATCCCGATGCTGGCAGTGGCCAAGGACAACATGGACCTCACGGCCTACCTCATCAAGGAAGTTGCCAAGCGCCACGAAGCCAAGGTCGAATCCCTCCGCGAGTACTATCCCGAGGCTTCCGGCGGTAACTGGGAGCTGATTACTGCCGGACAGCGTGTGCAGATCATCAAGAAGCACCCGCAAAAGGGCGGCGTGCTCCAGTTCGGCACCGAAGTTATCGCCTCCCGCGATGGCTCGATTGGCGCTCTTCTTGGCGCATCCCCGGGAGCTTCCACTGCCGTGCCGATCATGATCGAGCTGCTGCAAAAGTCGTTCCCCAAGAACTTCAAGGGCTGGCAGTCCAAGCTCAAGGACATGATGCCCGGCTACGGCGTCAAGCTCAACGAGAACCCCGAATTGGCTGCCGAGCTGGAAGCAAGCACGGCCAAGTCCCTGCAGCTGGAAGTGGCAAACGCCGTCCAAAGCTAGGCCATCCCGGGGCTGCGGCCGGTTCCCGTCAGACGAATCGTTTCGTAGACCTCAGGAGTCAATGCAATGTTCCGCCTGGCCAAGCTGTCCCTGGGAAACCGGGCCCTGATCGCGCTGATCACCGTCTTTGCGGCGGTGTTCGGCGTGATCACCATGGGATCGTTGAAACAGGAACTCATTCCCTCGATCGAGTTCCCACAGATCACGGTTGTCACCTCCATGCCGGGCGCCTCTCCAGAGGTGGTGGACAAGCAGCTCAGCCAGCCGCTCGAAACGGCCCTGAACAGCGTCGAGGGCCTTGAGTCCACCACTTCCACGTCCCGCAACGGCGTTTCCCAGATCACCATGGTGTTCACCTACGGTTCAAACCTGGACAGGGCCAGGAACCAAATCGACCGGGCTATTTCCAACGCCAAGCGGGCTCTGCCGGCCGACGTCGAACCACAGGCCATCGCCGGCAACATCAGCGACTTCCCGATCGTCTTCCTGGCAGTCTCCTCGGACAAGCCACTGAGCGAACTCAATGCCGACCTGCTGCGGCTCAGTGTCCCCCGGCTACAAAAGATCGACGGCGTCCGTGGCGCCGATGTCACGGGCGGCGCCCGTCAGCACATCCTTATCCAACCCCGCCCGGCCGATCTTGCCAGCACCGGGACGTCGGTCCAGTCCATCAGCAGTGCGCTGAAGAACAACGGCACCCTGGTGCCTGTGGGGACCATCGAGGACCAGGGCAAGACGTTGTCGCTGCAGCTCGGCAGCCCGGTGGATTCCTTGGATATCATCAAGGGACTTCCGCTGGCCGGTGCCAAGAATGCTGCGACGATCGGCGCGGTGGCCGACGTCAGCATCCAGGATGATGCCGCCACGTCCATCACCCGCACCAACGGCAAGCCCACGCTGGCCTTGTCGGTCACCAAGAAGCCCGAGGGCGATACTGTCGCTATCTCCCATGCGGTGCGGGATGCCATCGGACCCATGCAGGACGAGCTGGGCAACAACGCGACGTTCACGCCGGTCTTTGACCAGGCTCCGTTCATCGAAAAGTCCATCAAGGACCTCACTACCGAGGGCCTCCTTGGCTTGGGCTTCGCTGTGGCCGTCATCCTGGTGTTCCTGATGTCCGTGCGGTCCACCCTGGTTACGGCGGTCTCGATTCCGTTGTCGCTGTTGATCACCTTCATCGGCATCTCCGCCACCGGGTACTCGCTGAACATCCTGACGTTGGGCGCGCTCACCATTGCGATCGGCCGCGTTGTGGACGATTCCATTGTGGTAATTGAGAACATCAAACGGCACCTCAGCTACGGGGAAGACAAGCTGACGGCCATCCTGACATCCATCCGGGAAGTGGCCGGGGCGATTACCGCATCCACGCTCACCACCGTGGCAGTGTTCCTGCCCATAGCGTTCGTCGGGGACCTGGCCGGCGAATTGTTCCGCCCGTTTGCCTTGACGGTGACCATCGCTCTGTTGTCGTCGCTGTTGGTCTCCTTGACCATTGTTCCCGTCCTGGCCTACTGGTTCCTCTCTTCCAAGGGCAAAGGCGTGGAGGATCGCTCCTCTGCCAGGGAGTCCGCGGAAAAGGCCAGGGAGGCGGAACAGCGAAGCCGCCTCCAACGCGGTTACCTGCCCATCCTTGAGAAGACACAGAAGCACCCCGTTCTCACGTTGTCCGCGGCCGCAGTGGTCCTCGTCGCCACCATCGCGGTTTCGCCGCTGCTGGCTACGGATCTGTTGGGCCGCTCGGGCGAAAACAGCATGACGGTGCGCCAGGTCCTTCCGGCCGGAACGAGCCTCCAGGCCACCAGCGATGAGGCCGCGAAGATCGAGGACGCCCTCAAGGACATGGATGGCATCAAGGACGTGCAGGTCACCTCCGGAAATGCGCAGACGGGCTTCGCGGCGCTGACGTCCACAGGATCGTCCAACTCCACGTTCACGATTGTCACTGACGAGAAGGTGAACCAGGCCAAGCTCCAGGACGCAGTCCGCGCCAAGCTCGAGGGGGCGGCCGGCAAGGTCACTGTTGGATCCCAGCAAGGTGGCTTCGGTACGTCGTCCACGGTGGACATCACCATCAAGGCCGCCAACTCAGCGGACCTGCGGACGGCCAGCGATGCCATGGTCCAGGCGATGACGGGAGTACCGGGAAGCACCGAGGTGGCTACCAACCTTGCCTCAACCCAGGCGGTGGTCCAGGTTCGCGTGGACCGTGCCAAGGTGGTAGCTGCCGGGCTGACGGAGGAGCAGGTGGGCGCCTTCCTTGCTTCCACGGTCAGCCCCATACCTGCCGGCACGGTACGCATCGACACCAACGACTATCCGGTGCAGATCGGCCAGGGAACCCGCTTCACCAGCATCGCCGCCGTGCGCGCGCTGCAATTGCCGACGGCGCGTGGTCCCGTATCGCTGGAAAGTGTCGCCGCCGTCGAACAGGTGGACACGCCCGTGTCCATCACAAGCAGCAACGGTCAACGGACCGCAAAGGTGACTGTGACGCCGTCGGGTTCCAACCTTGGCAGCGTCAGCAGCGCCGTCCAGCAACGGCTGGCTTCTGTCGAATTGCCGTCGGGTGTTACCGCCACGATCGGTGGGGCCACCACACAGCAGGCAGAATCCTTCCGGCAACTCGGCCTGGCGTTGCTTGCTGCCATCGCGATTGTCTACGTCATCATGGTGGCGGCCTTCAAGTCCCTGATCCAACCGTTAATTCTTCTGGTTTCGGTCCCCTTCGCCGCCACCGGTGCCGTCGGCCTGTTGCTGCTGACCGGGGTTCCCTTGGGCCTCCCCTCACTGATCGGCATGTTGATGCTGGTAGGCATCGTGGTCACCAACGCGATCGTGCTCATCGACCTCATCAACCAGTACCGCAAGCCACACGATGGACGCGCCGGCATGAACGTGGCCGATGCCATCACGCACGGGGCCCGCCAGCGCCTGCGCCCGATCCTGATGACTGCCCTTGCCACCGTGTTTGCGTTGACTCCCATGGCGCTGGGCCTGACCGGGGGCGGCGGCTTCATATCGCAGCCCTTGGCGATTGTGGTCATCGGCGGCCTGGTCTCCTCTACCGCGCTGACACTGGTCCTGGTTCCAGTGCTCTACAAGCTGGTGGAGGGACGGCGCGAGAAACGGCAGCTGCTGAAGGACCTGCAGGATAAACCCACTCCACAACCCGAAGGCGCGGGCGGATCCGACGAGTTCCAAGACTGGACCACAGGCATGATTCCCCGGGTGAAGGGCCGCCGCGCGGCCCATAATCCCGCGGAGTAACCGCGCACCAACCCCTCACGCAGGGCCGGGAACATTTCCCGGCCCTGTCCTGTTACAGCCACTGATACATGCAAATGCATCTAGTTTGAGGTACACTGTTTACAGAGCCCGGGACCACGGGCAGGGAGAAAGGCACATCATGCAGATCGGCGTATTCAGCGTCAGTGACATCACCACTGACCCCACAACGGGCCGCACGCCCACGGAGAACGAACGCATCAAGGCGTCCGTAGCCATCGCCAAGAAGGTCGAAGAAATCGGCATGGACGTGTACGCCCTGGGCGAGCACCACAACCGGCCGTTCTTCTCCTCCTCCCCGACCACCACGCTGGCCTACATCGCAGCGCAGACAGAGCGCATTACGCTCTCAACGGCCACCACCCTGATCACCACCAATGACCCGGTCAAGATCGCCGAAGACTTCGCGATGCTGCAGCACCTCTCCGATGGCCGAGTGGACTTGGTCCTTGGGCGTGGCAACACCGCGCCGGTTTACCCCTGGTTCGGGAAAAACATCCAGGACGGCATCGAACTTGCCATCGAAAACTACAGCCTGCTGCGCAAGCTGTGGGATGAGGACACCGTTAACTGGTCGGGCAAGTTCCGCACGCCCTTGCAGAACTTCACCTCCACGCCGCGCCCGCTCGACGACGTCGCCCCGTTCGTTTGGCACGGCTCCATCCGCACACCCCAGATCGCCGAAGTGGCCGCCTACTACGGCGACGGCTTCTTCGCCAACAACATCTTCTGGCCCAAGGAGCACTACCAGCAGTTGATCGGCCTCTACCGTGAGCGCTACGAGCACTACGGACACGGCAAGGCGGACCAGGCAATCGTCGGCCTGGGCGGTCAGTTCTTCATGCGGAAGAACTCCCAGGACGCCGTCAAGGAGTTCCGCCCGTACTTCGACAACGCCCCGGTGTACGGCCACGGACCTTCGCTGGAGGACTTCACGTCCCAGACGCCACTGACCGTGGGCAGCCCGCAGGAAGTCATCGAGAAGACCCTGACTTTCCGCGAGGCCTTCGGTGACTATCAGCGCCAACTGTTCCTGATCGACCACGCCGGCCTTCCCCTGAAGACCGTCCTGGAGCAGCTGGACCTCTTCGGCGAAGAAGTACTGCCGGTCCTTCGCAAGGAATACGCCGCCATGAAGCCCGCCCACGTTCCCGACGCGCCCACCCACGCTTCCCGCGTGGCCGCAGCGCTGGAGGCCAAGGTCAGCGAGTCCGCTGCTGCCGGGGCCGCGGGGCAGGACGCCTGATGTCCGGTCCAACAGGCGCGGCGTCTTCCGCCGTTCGCCTCGCCGCCGAAACCTGGGAGTCCTTGTTCCGCTCGCAGGTGGCGGTGATGCGGAAACTTCAGTCCGGACCGGCCTTCAAGACGCTACCCGTCAAGGAGTACGACGTCCTGTTCACCCTGTCCCGGTGCCCGTCAGGGCAGCTTCGCCTGAACGAGATCAATGACAAGGTGCTGCTGAGCCAGTCCAGCTTGAGCCGCTTGGTTGACCGGTTGGAGAAGCGGGGTTTGGTGGAGCGCACCGCAGCGCCCGACGACGGTCGTGGAGTACTGCTCTCACTCACCGACTCGGGGCGCGAGTTGCAAAAGGCCATCGGCCGGGAGCACGTGCGCGACATCGCCCACTTGGTGGCTCCGGCCCTTACGGCAGAGGAACAACGCGAGTTGTTGCGGCTGACGGAAAAGCTCAGGGCATCGGTGGCGGGCCACTAGCGCAGGCTGACAAGCTCCCGGGGGTTCTCCTCCGGGAGCATTCCGTTAACGGAGGCACTGACTTTGAGTGTTTTCAACGACAGGCTGCCGCCCACGGTGGACAGGAATGCCGTGTCTGAGGAGTCGCGTCCCGCGGTGATGCGCAGCATGGATCCGCGCGGCGCCAGGCCCGTAGGGTCTATGACGTGCCAGGCGCCGTCGATGTGTGCCTCAGCCACTGCATGGAAATCCATGGGGCTCAGGCCAGGTGCGTACACGGCCGCCAGGCGCGCCGGGACATCCTTGGATCGCAGCAGGGCGATGGCCAAGTGGGCAAAGTCCCTGCAGACTCCCTTGCGGTGGAGCAAGGTCTCCACTGCCCCGTCGGTTCCGCGCGAGGAACCACTGACGTAGCGGAGCTCACCATTGACCCAATCGCGGACGGCCTGGAGCAGTTCCGCGCCGTGCAGTCCACCAAACTCCGCGTACGAGGTAGGAAGCAGCCTGTCCGACTCCGCGTACCGGCTGGGCCTGACATACCTGATCAGTTCCATGGGATCCGAGGTGTCGGGCTGCCCGATGCCGTGGACAGTAGCCCAATAGTCCACCGTGACTTCCGTGGGCTCATCGAATTCCAGGTAATGGAAGCGTCCCCCATGGTGGTCGTTGAGTTCGGCGTAGGGAACCTCGTTGCCGGCTGCTGTGATGGAAAGTCTCTCCGTCACAGAGTCGTAGCCCGGGTTGTTGGCTACGGCTATGGCCATGGCTACTTTCGTGCTGGCTGTGGTCTTGAAAACGAGCGTGGCAGCTACGTTGCGTTCCATTGATCTCCGGGGTGGGTTGCGGCAGTCGGCCCCCAAGCCGCCGTTTGCGTGGATCAGCCAATCGCAGGGCTATGGATTGACCTTCAGAGACAGTAGCATCCGCTGGGCATTGGCAAAGTCGGAGCCGTGGGCTGCGTATTTGGCGGCCAGGTCCAAGGTGTCGAACGCTTTGGCGGGAGCCACTTTTTCGTCCGCGGCAAAGGCATGGATGGCGGGGACGTCCGCGAAGGAATAATCGCCCCTGCCGGCCGGGCCCTGGACCCGGTTCCTGAGTTCGCAGGACTGTCCATCACTTCCTGCCACGACGTTGGTAATGCCAAAGGAACCAAAGAACCTGTAGCCCTGGATCACGCGGAAAACAACCCGGGGATCGATGGTATCGGGTCCATCGGAATGCGGTATGTCCAAGGGAACACTGCTGATCACCACATAGGGCCGTGACTGGCCGGCTGGGCAAGCAGCGGGGGCCGCCGTGGGCAGGCCCGTTTGGAGCGTGGCAACGTACTTCCCGGCCCCATCCTTGACTTCGACCTTCACAGCACCGGGCAGGGAACCGGCCTCCGGCGTGAGGGACTGGGCTATCCAGTCTTTGGGCAGCTCGAAGCTGACAGTCTTCGCAGGGTCGGTATAGGTCTTCCAGGACAACGCTGTCGCCGCAGGGCTGGGCCCGGCGCTGGGCGATCCGCCCGGATCAGCCGATGCGGACGGCGAGCCGGACGCGGAGTCCGTTGCCGTCGTCGTGCTTTCCGGCGTTCCCGTCCCGGATTCCGAACTGTTGGGTTGCGACGTGACGGTGGGGCCGACCTGCGGGCCTTTGTTGTCAGCCGAACAGGCCGTGCCGGCCAACAGAACACCGCATGCCAGTGCCACCGCGGCAACAGGCCGCGTTACCGGCCGGGTCGGGATCATCATGCCCTTCATGGTCCCAGCCTATCGGCGGGGATACCGCGACACGCACAGGGCTAGGCTGAGGGTATGGCTCCCGATCAGTACGACGAATATGAGGACACTCTGCCCACCATGTCGGCGGTTGATATAGCCGACTGGCGGTTGCGGACCTTCGCCCTGTACGACAAGGTACGGCAACTCGCAGCCACCAACCCCTTCGACGCCCATGTGTTCTGGCGCCAGGAACGGGATCTGATGTTCGCCACGCACCCCGCATCGGCGCTCACTGCGGACATGAAGGCGCGCTTTTCCGGATTGCGAACCGCCGACTACGACCCCTCCTTCCGGATGTACGCTGCGCTCTCGCCTGAAGGTACCGGCCAGGAGATGAACGTCGAAACGGGCACGGACGGCGTGGTGCCCTTCACCCGTATCGGCACCTTCGAACTTCCCGGGCTCGGTT
Source organism: Paenarthrobacter nitroguajacolicus (assembly GCF_031455195.1). Lineage (GTDB taxonomy): Bacteria > Actinomycetota > Actinomycetes > Actinomycetales > Micrococcaceae > Arthrobacter > Arthrobacter nitroguajacolicus_D. The sequence goes on from NZ_JAVDSH010000006.1 coordinate 104,742, forward strand.
CCCTGGCCGTATGGCGGCTGAGGAGCTACGGCGGAGGAATATTCGTTCCCTTCCGTGACGCCACCGCCGGGAAACCAGGCGGAAGCTACGGTGCTGGCAGGTACCTGTTGGATACGGTCAAGGGATCCTTCCACGGAACGAGGGGCTCTGGAGGGGAGCAGGAGTTTATTCTCGACTTCAACTTCGCTTATAACCCGTCGTGCGCCTACAACGAAGCGTGGGCTTGCCCGCTGGCGGGACCGGCCAACCGGCTGGCCGCGGACATTCCAGTAGGCGAACTGTATCTGGGCTAGCCAAACAGCCCGCCAGGACCAGTCATTGCGAGGGCGGCCACCGCTGCGACGATCGTCAGGGGTGCCACGATCAGGCCGGACAGCGCATACCCTTTCCATTTGACCAGTACGTTCATCCGGACCAGGCGATCATGCCACAGCAGTGTGGCCAGCGACGCCCATGGTGCTACGAGTGGTCCGGCATTGACGCCCACCAGCAAAGCGGCCATCCGTTCCGGCGTCCCAGCCAGGGGCTCCGCCAGCAGGTAGGCGGGCAGGTTATTGACGACGTTGGAGCCCAGGGCGCCCGTCATGGCCAACCTCAACAGGTCAATGAACCCGTTCCCTTCGCCTGCTGCCTGCCCCAGCAGCTCTGACGCGCCGACGTACTGGGCGGCTTCAACCACAAGGAAAAGCCCGCAGGTAAACAGCAGCAATGACCACGGAATCAGGGTCACCGTCAGTACTTTGGGTCGCCGGAGGACAAACGCCACCACCAGGATCGCCGCTGCTGCCGTTGCGGGAATCCAGATGGCAACACCAGAAACCAAGGCTGGCAGGAGGAGTACCAGTACGATCGCGCTGACCAGTAACAGGGTCTTATCCTGCGATACCTTGGGGCGGGCCGGTGCTGCTGGCCGGGTGGAGTCGCGGGCATAGGTCCTGCGGAGATCGCGCCTGAAGACGATCGCTATGAAAGCCAAAGGGACCACGACTGCAACCAACGACGGCGCCCACATCAGCTGGGCGAACTGTGCTGGGCTGATTCCGCCCAGGTTGTGCTGGGCCAGGAGGTTGGTCAGGTTGGAGATGGGTAGCAAGAGGCTGGCCGTGTTCGCCAGCCAGACCGTAGTCAGGGCGAAGGGCAGGACAGGGAGGCCAGCCTGGCGGGCTACCGTGACGACCACCGGAGTGAGCAGCACAGCCGTCGTATCCAATGAAAGGAAGATGGTGCTCAGGGTGGCGAACAGGGCTAACAGCAACCACAACAGGACGGCGCGGCCACGGCCCCACCCGCGCAAATGCCGGGCGATCCATTGAAAGGCACCGGCTTCACTGACGAGCTCGGTCACCACCGTCATGGCGACGACGAAGGCCAGGATCGGGGCCACCCTATCCACCAGCACCGTTACTTCGTGCCACGGGAGGATACCCGTGGCAACAGTGACCCCGCCCGCCACAAGGAGGATCAAACCAATTATCGCCAGACGCATGGAACGGATTCTAAGCCAGCGTTCTGTGTTCTTCCCCCGCGGCACGGGAATCAACGCGTCACCGTACCGTAAGCAATGAAGCCCCTGCGGCGACGGCCCGAAGCCTAGCCTTGAACCATGAACCGATTCCGGGGTTTCATCAGGGCCCACAGCCGCCTGCGGGCCAGTCAACCTCCGCGAACCTGAGCCACTTGCCGAATGCGTTGCGAGGCCCGCTCTGCGCGGATCGGATGGGATATGGGGCGTCAAACGGGCCTCACAACGCAGGAGATCTTCAGGGAGGACGTAGGATGTCTTCATGACCTCACGCCTTTCCCGTCGCATCGCCCGCGTCCGCCCTGTTGCCTCGGAGTCCTCCGCGGGCCAGGCTTTCGACGAACACTTCTTCGTGGCCAACGATGCTGCCGATTTCGACTCTGCTGAGGGCAGACAGTGGACGGTCATCGACTCGCCCTTCCCGTCATCACGGGCGAATGCTTCCAGCTCCAACCGGGAAGGGTGGGAGCCGGGCACCGTGGTCGGTGAAGACAGCTTCCGATTCCTGGCTCCCTCCATACCGGTCAACGTGCTCGGGATGGCCCACAACACCGGACAACCAGGCCGCGACCTGCCGCCGCAGGCATTCCATAAAGCGGCGTCCAGTGTGATCGGCCCGGATGACGCGATCCAGGTGGGCTCGACCGTGGGCCACGTGGACCCGGAAGCCGAGCTGACCGTCGTCGTGGGCCGTAAGGCGCGGGGCCTGACCCTGGCAACGGCGAAGTCCGCGATCCTGGGCTACACGATCGGCAATGACGTCTCTGCCCGCGACCTCCAGAAGTCCGACGAACTCTGGATCAGCGCCAAGAGCCAGGACACCTTCACGCCAGCAGGTCCCTGGATCGTCACGGAACTCGACGACTCAGCCCTCTCCATCGGAATTGTCCACAACGGCACGGAACTAAGGACCGCCAGTTCTGCGGACCTCGGCTGGAAAGTGGATGAGATCATGGTCTACCTGACCTCGTTCATGACGCTCCAGCCTGGCGATCTGGTGCTCACGGGCTTCCCGGCAGAGTGCGCGCGCATCCATCCCGGAGACACTGTTGTGTGCCGGGTAGAAGGAATCGGCGAGCTGCGCAACCCTGTCACCGGCGCTTCCTGGGAGGAGCACACGGCATAGTGTGTCAGGCTTAACACATGGAGATTGCCGCGGAAGCCACCGAGCTACGCTCCTCTCCCCTACGCAAGCCGCCCAAAAAACGGCACCGCGGCGTCTTGAAGTACCCGGTAGTGCGCCAATTGCTGCGGTTTACGGGCGTCGGTATCGTCTGCACAGCCAGTTCCTTGGCCATTTATGCGTTATTGCGTCCCTGGATCGATCCCCAACTGGCCAATGCTGTTGCCTTGATCGTGACGTCGTTGATGAACACTGCGTTGAACCGGCGGCTCACCTTCAAAATCACGGGCAGGAAGAAACGCGCCCAGGACCACCTCAGCGGCGCTATCGTCATCGGCATAGCACTGGTCATCACGGGCGGCAGCTTGGGCCTGCTGCATCTGTTCCGGCCCGAAGCCACGGTAACCGAGGAGCTCTGGACCACCACATTGTCCGGCTTCGTGGCCACGGCAGTGCGGTTCACCCTGCTACGGCACTGGATTTTCCGGCGCGCCCGCCACGTGTAGCCCGGGCTGGGGCTACTGGGGGGCCAGGTTGCGCACACGGCCGACGGCGGTTTCCACAGCGGCGGCGGCCAGCTCCAGTTCGGTGTCGGTTACAGCTGACGTGAAGCTGAAGCGCACGGAAGTTTGCGCAGTTTCCGGGGCGATGCCGAGGGCCACCAGAACGGGCGATGGCGCATCGGAGCCGGCCGCGCAGGCCGAGCCACTGGAACACACCACGCCAAGCCGCTCAAGCTCAAGCAACACCGATTCGCCGCTGGTTCCCGGGAAGCAGAACGACGCGACCGAGGGCAGCCGCAGGCTCCGGTGGCCCGTGAGCATGGAGTCGGGCACGGCCTGAAGTACCCGGTTGATGAACGCATCGCGCAGCAACGAAACCCTGGCCGCCTGTTCCTGTTGCTCGGCGTTCGAGATGCCCAGAGCCGTGGACAGGGCCACGGCGCCAGCAACGTTTTCGGTTCCCGAACGCCTGCCCCGCTCCTGGCCTCCGCCATGGACCAGGGGCTCGACCCGTAGGCGCCCCCTGGTGAACAGCACCCCGGACCCCTTCGGTGCCCCAAGCTTGTGTCCTGAGATGCTCATCGCATCCACGCCCAGGGCCTTGACGTCCACGGGAAGCCACCCAGCGGCCTGCACGGCGTCAGTATGGAACGGCACTCCGTGCTCCCTGGCCACGGCAGCAAGTTCGGCTACCGGCTGGACGGTTCCAATCTCGTTGTTGGCGTACATGATGCTCACCAAGGCAGTTTCCGGGCGCAGCACACCCCGTAGGGCAGCCACGGTGACCAATCCTTGGTTATCGACCGGTACGACATCGACGTCGAAACCGTGTACGCGCTGCAGGTAGCGGGCCGATTCTTCCACGGCCGGATGTTCGATTGCACTGATGACCACACGGCCCAGCGAGGGATCCGCCGCCCGCCTGGCCAGTGCGATGCCCTTGACCGCCAGGTTGTCCGCCTCTGTTCCACCGGAGGTGAAGGTCACCTCGCCAGCACGGCAGTTCAGTACCTTCGCGACGCCGGTGCGCGCCTCCGCGAGCGCAGAGGCAGCCGCTTCGCCCAGGCTGTGATGGCTGGAGGGGTTGCCGAACTCGCCGCTCAAGTACGGCCACATGGCGTCGAGGACTTCGCGGCGGATTGGAGTGGTGGCTGCGGCATCGAGGAAGATCATGGGAGTGACGTGGTCCTAGGGCTGCGATGTGGTGAGTTCGATGTCGAGGCCAAGGTCCAAAGCGCTCACGCTATGGGTCAGTGCGCCGACGGAAATGACATCCACGCCGGCCGCTGCGATCCCGGTGACGGTGTTGATGTTCACGTTGCCGCTGGCTTCGACGATGGCACGGCCGTCCACCTGCTTGACACCGGCGCGGAGCTCTTCGATGGAGAAGTTGTCCAGCATAATCGTGTCCACTCCGGCCGCCAGCACCGGTTCGATCTGCTCAGCATTGTCCACTTCGACTTCGAAGTGCGTGGTGTGGCCCAGCTGTGCTTTGGCTGCCGTCAGCAGCTCAGTCAGCTTGGTGGTGTCGCCGCCGGTCATGACGGCAAGGTGGTTGTCCTTGGCCAGGACCGCATCGGAGAGGCTGTACCGGTGGTTCGCTCCCCCGCCGCAACGTACGGCGTAGCGTTCAAGCACCCGGAGTCCGGGGGTGGTTTTCCGCGTGTCCGTGATCCGGGCACGCGTTCCTTCAACCAGCCGGACGAACTCCGCAGTCTTGGTGGCGATCGCACTCATGCGCTGCACCAGGTTGAGCCCTACGCGTTCAGCCAGCAGCACCGAACGGGCACTGCCGTTGACCCGCGCGAGGTGCGTGCCGGCGTCGAACGCTTCACCGTCGGCGAGCAGGAGCTCAACTTCGGTGTCCGGGTCCACCAGCTTCATTGCGTCGCGGAATACCGTGCCGCCACTGAAAACCCCTGGTACGCGCGCGTTCAGCACGGCTGTGGCCCGGGCCCCGGCGGGAATCAGCAGCTGGGAGGTGATGTCGCCGCTCGGAGCGTCCTCCGCAAACGCCCGTTCCAGGATCTCCCGGACAGGGGCTGCGGGGAGGGTCAGGTTAGTCATGGACGAGGCTCGCTTTCCGGCTCATGGTGTAAGGCTGGTCAAAATGTTCGACGGCGGCGGGTTCGGTCACGCCGTCGCTGCGGTAATGCGCGCCCAGCGAACGCCGCCGCTCCCGAGCCGCCTGCACCAGCAACTGCGCGGCCAACAGCAGGTTCGCGTCCTCATGCTCCCGCACCTCAACCGAGTCAGGAACAGTCAGCGGAAGCACCCCACTCTCCCACTCGCCAAGAGCCTCGGCGGCTTCAGCCAGCAATCGACCGCTCCGCAGCACACCGGCCTTGGCAGTCATGAGTTTTTGGAGCGCACTCCGAGAAAACGCGGGGCGCGACGGTTGTCCGGGTGACGTGCCGTCGTCGGCTGGCAGGGTCCCGGCAGCACGCGTCAAAGCGAGGCCGCCCGCGGCCGAGTCAGTACGCAGAGGGACCGCGTCAGCCGCCCCAATGAAAGCACTCACAGCCCGCCGCCCGAAAACGAGCCCCTCAAGCAACGAATTACTGGCCAGCCGGTTGGCACCCTGCACCCCGGTACAGGCAACTTCGCCGGCGGCCAGCAGCCCTGGAACCGAGGTCCGGCCGTAGAGGTCGGTCACCACTCCACCCATCCAGTAATGCGCGGCCGGTGCTACGGGCACGGGTTCCCGGGTCCAGTCGACGCCGGCTTGGCGGGTGTGTTTGCTGAGGGTCGGGAATCGCTTTTCCAGGAAGCCATGGCCGCGCACTTCTTCCACCATCCTTGCGTCGAGGAAGACGTGGCCGTTGGGGTCGTTGAGCTTTGCCAGGTGCAGGGCGATGCTGCGCGAGACCACGTCCCTGGGGGCGAGTTCGGCGTCGGGGTGGTAGTCGGGCATGAAGCGGTGGCCGGTGGCGTCCATCAGGATGGCACCTTCGCCGCGGACGGCTTCAGAGATCAGCAAGGGGTGGGTGTTGGTTTGGCTGCTTGCCGGCCCTTGGCCGATGAGAGCGGGGACCATGCACGTCGGGTGGAACTGGAAGAATTCAAGGTCGGACACCGTGGCACCGACGCGCCAGGCAAGCGCCAGCCCGTCAGCCGTAGCTACGGTTGGGTTGGTGGTCTGTGCGAACAGCTGCCCTGCGCCTCCGGTGGCGAGCAGTACGGCGTCGCCCTGGATGCTGTGGTGGCGTCCGTCCTGGATGTAATTGGCACCCGCGATGCGGCCGGCGCCGTGAAAGCCAGCGCCTTGGGACAGGGAGGTGACATGGGCGTGGCCGATCACGTGGATCCTGCCTGCTGCCTCAAAGTCCAGGACGGTCCTGATCAGTGCGGCGGCAACCCCGGCCCCGGTAGCGTCGCCCCCTGCGTGGAGGATACGTGGCGCGGAGTGGGCAGCTTCAAGGCCCAAGGCGGGATCGCCGTCGTCGTCCAGGTCGAAGCGGACCCCGAACCGTACCAGCCCGGCGATGTCCAGCGTTGCCTCAGTACAGAGCACCCGCACCGCTTCTTCGTTACAGTGCCCGGCGCCCGCCTTGAGGGTGTCAGCGATGTGGGCGGCGACCGTATCCCCGGGCGCCGGCTCGTCCAGGACTGCTGAGATGCCACCCTGTGCGTAGAAGGTGTTGCTGTCCGCGAGGGCACCCTTGGTCAGCAACACCACGTCAGCGCCGGCTTCGGCGGCCAGCAAGGCGGAGTACAGTCCGGCGATGCCGCTTCCGACGACGATCAGCCGCTTGGGCCGGGGCCCTCCAGCAACGCTCTCTGTGGTCATGCGAGGCTCTCTTCGGCTAGTGGGAATGCCTGTGCTAGGCAGGCTTGGCGGCCAGCATGCGCTCCAGGGCAACTTTGGCGTTGTCCTGTACGGCGTCGTCCACGGTGATGCGGTTGACGATGCGTCCTTCGACGAGTTCCTCCAGCACCCAGGCGAGGTAGCCGGGGTGGATGCGGTACATGGTGGAGCACGGGCAAATGACGGGGTCGAGGCAGAAGATGGTGTGCTGCGGGTTTTCCGCGGCAAGCCTGTTGACCATGTTGATTTCGGTGCCGATGGCGAACGTGGTGGGTTCGGTGGCGGCGGCTATGGCCTTCTTGATGAAGTCGGTGGACCCGGCGGAGTCAGCTGCGTCCACTACCTCCATGGGGCATTCGGGGTGCACGATCACGTTGACGCCCGGGAAGTCCTGGCGGGCTTTTTCGATCTGGCCTACGTTGAACCGCTTGTGCACCGAGCAGAAACCGTGCCAGAGGATCACCCTGGAATCGAGCAGTTCCTGCTCATCGTTGCCGCCGAGTTCCTTGCGCGGGTTCCACATGGGCATCTGCTCCAGCGGGACGCCAAGGGCTTTGGCCGTGTTGCGCCCGAGGTGTTGATCGGGGAAGAAAAGGACGCGCTGTCCTCGTTCGAAAGCCCATTCCAGGACCACTTTGGCATTGGAGGACGTGCAGACGATGCCGCCGTTCCGGCCGCAGAAGGCCTTGAGCGCAGCAGAGGAATTCATGTAGGTGACGGGGATGACCGGTACCCGGCCGTTAGCGTCCGGCTCCGTGCCGAAGATTTCCTCCAACTGCTCCCAGCATTCCTCCACTGAGTCCTCATCCGCCATGTCGGCCATGGAACAGCCGGCGGCGAGGTTGGGCAGGATGACAGCCTGCGCGGGCGTGGAGAGGATGTCCGCAGTCTCGGCCATGAAGTGGACACCGCAGAAGATGATGGCTTCGGCATCGGGCTTGGTCAGCGCGGCGTTGGCCAGCTGGAAGGAGTCGCCCACAAAGTCCGCGTACTGGATGACTTCGTCGCGCTGGTAGAAGTGGCCCAGGATGACGGCACGGTCCCCGAGCGTCGCCTTGGCGGCCCGAATGCGGGCGTCGAGTTCGGCGTCGGAAGCTTTCTTGTATTCTTCCGGCAGCTGGCCTTGGCGCGGTGTGGCCTTGGGTGCAACATCACTGCTGGAGGCACCAGGGCCATAAGCGGGCTCGCCGGCCAGGGCCTCGGCAAGGTCGTATTCCCATGGGCCCCTGGCCAAGGCCGGGCTGCACGTGGACCCTGCGCGGGAGAGGCCCTTCTCGGCTTCTTCGCGAGTGATCAGCTGGACGGCAGTGTTGACGCTGCTCATGGTGTACTCCTGTTATCTGGCCCGAGGCCGGGCGTGCCGGTGAAGCGGTAGAGGCGTGGCGGACGGTGTTTTCCGCCTTGCAGGTATTCACCGGTTTCTTCGATTTCCGGTGTGGCTTTGATGTGTCGGCGGAAGTTTGCGGGATCGAGCTGGCGGTCCAGCACTGCTTCGTAGACTTCCCGGACCTGGGCGAGGGTGAAGAACTCCCCCAGCAGGTGGTAGGCAATGGACCCGTAAGCCATCTTGTTGCGCAGCCGCCACAGGGCGTAGTCGACGATGGTGTTGTGGTCGAACGCCAACTCGCCGAGTTTGTCCGCGCGGAACCACCGCACATTCTCCGATTCGTCCGCGAGCGCAGCCTCAGTGGGTTGCACCAGCGCCCAGTAGACGATGGACACCACGCGTTGGGTGGGTGATCGATGGAGGCCACCAAAGGCGTATAGCTGCTCAAGGTAGTGCGGGGTAAGCCCCGTGGTGTCCCGCAGGTTCCGGGAGGCCGCGTCCTGCAGGGACTCATCATGTGCCAGTGGGCCGCCGGGCAACGCCCACATGTCCCGGTACGGTTCACGGATTCTGCGGACAAGCGGCAACCACAGCGTGGGGCGGCCGGATGTTTCGCTGGGGCGCAAGGCGAAAATCACCGTCGAGATAGCCAACGACGGCGGTGCGAGCCGCCGTTCGGCCACATTGGCTGAGCTGGTGTTCACGGCGTTCACCTCGCTTCGTCGCCGTTGCGATCCTGAGTGGATCTCAGTTAAAGTCATGTTGACTAGAACTAATGGTACGACTCAATCGGCATCCCGCAAAATGCTTTACGTCACACGGACTTCGCCGCCGCCTCCATCAGTGGAAGGGTGCGGCCTTGGATGTGGCTGTTCAGTACTATCACCGAGGAACAACGCACCACGGACTTGGTGGCGATCATGGCGTCCAGCACCCTCTGCATGTCGGGGTTGGACCGAGCGGCGATACGGACCATAAGGTCCGAGTTCCCAGTGACCGTGTGGACTTCGATGATCTCCGGAATCGCCCCCAGGCTTTCGATGATCGCGTCATGCCCGATTTCCTGCGTGATGGTCACGGAACAGAAAGCCACCACCGGGAACCCGAAGTTGGCCGGATCCGGCTGAGGCACCCACGATCCTATGACCCCGTTTTCGATCATTCGATCGATCCGCGACTGCACCGTAGCCCTGGCGACCTTCAGCACGCGCGAGGCCTCCAACACCGAAGATCGCGGTGAATCGGTGAAGAAACGTACAATTTTTGCATCAAGCGCATCGACCAGCATCAAAGTTCCTGTCCCCGGGGATCCATACCCATCACATCGCCACAGCAAAAAGTGATGTATCTTACAAACTGCGAGAATTATTCCACGGCTCTTGCTGCGTCGTCGACGCCCGCGTGCCACGCCCATGAAGCCAGCACGCCAAACCAGCATGAAACCCATAGAAGGTAGACACGTATGACAACGAAGTCCATCGCGGCTCCTGCACCAACGGCCGGACTCGGCCACTCACTCAAACCCCGCCAGCTGACCATGATGGGATTGGGCAGCGCAATCGGCGCGGGCCTCTTCCTCGGATCAGGGGCAGGCGTTCAGGCCGCCGGCCCGGCGGTCCTGATCTCCTATCTTGTTGCAGGAACATTGATCATCCTCGTCATGTGGGCGCTGGGTGAAATGGCAGCCGCCAACCCCAACAGCGGGGCATTCTCGGTCTACGCCGAAAAGGCCCTCGGCAAAACGGCCGGCGGCACCATCGGCTGGCTTTGGTGGCTCCAACTCGTGGTGGTCATCGCCGCTGAAGCCCTCGGCGCGGCAGGGTTGCTGTTTTCCGTCTGGCCGGTTATTCCGGTGTGGGTCCTGGCCCTGGTCTTCATGGTGGTCTTTACCGGGATCAACCTCGTAGGCGTCCGCAACTTTGGCGAGTTCGAATTCTGGTTTGCCATCCTCAAGGTGGCCGCAATCGTGATTTTCCTGCTGATCGGCGCTGCACTGCTCTTTGGCTGGCTGCCGAACGTTACCTCGCCAGGCCTCTCGGCCTTCGGGGATTTCGCTCCCCACGGAATTGGTGGCATCGCCGCCGCACTTTTTGTGGTGATCTTCGCCTTCGGTGGAACTGAGATCGTCAGCGTTGCCGCTGCGGAAACCGAGAACCCCGCCCACAGCGTAGGCAAGGCGATCCGCACCGTGGTGTGGCGCATCCTCGTTTTCTACATCGGTTCGGTCTTCGTCATCGCAGCCGTGCTTCCCGTGGGCTCCGAGGGACTGAAGTCCCCGTTCGCCGGAGTGCTGGATCTGGCGGGAATTCCCGGCGCCGGCGCAGCCATCACCCTGGTAGCCGTTGTCGCACTGCTGTCCGCACTGAACGCCAACCTGTACGGCGCCTCGCGGATGATCTTCTCCCTCTCCGAGCGCGGGGAAGCCCCCCGGCTCCTCTCCCGCCTGAGCGCTTCCAAGGTTCCGGTTGCCGCCGTCGGCGTTTCCGTTGCCTTCGGCTTCATCGCCACCATCCTGGAACTGCTGTTCCCCGACAAGATCCTGCCGGCGCTCCTGAACCTGGTCGGCTCTACTTGCCTGATGGTCTGGGGCACGGCGCTGGTGTCCCAGTTCATCCTGCGCCGCAGGGCGGACCGGGAAGGGACCGAACTGCCGCTGCGGATGAAGGGCTTCCCCTACCTCACCATTGTTGGCCTGGTCCTGCTGGGCGTCATCCTCGTGGTGGGCTTCGCCAACCCGGAAAGCGCCGGTCAGTTGGTAGGCACCTTCCTGCTGATCCTCGCGATCGCAGCCGGCTGCTTCGTCAACGCCAAGGCAAAAGCCACCAAGGCGGCAGCGCGGGGCTAACAGCCTCCTGCTAACCCGCAACCAGAAGCCCTGCACAGTTTGTACTGCGCAGGGCTTCTGCATGTGCCCAAATTGTACAAAGTGTTCCGTTTGAAGTGAGCTGATTGCGCACAGCCAAGCCTGGTGACTAGGGTCACAGCCATGACTATCAAAGCTGTGCAGGGAGCCGTCGATGATGACGCGGCCCCGCTCACCCATCATCAACTCCGTGAGCTGTACACCCTGATGGCAGCAGTCCGTCACCTGGACACTGCCGCCGTCGCCTGGCAGCGGCAGGGCATCATTCCCGGCTACGCCCCCGAACTTGGCCAGGAGGCCGCACAGGTGGGCAGCGGCTACGCCGTGGACCGCACCCGCGACTTCGTCTTTCCCACCTACCGGGAAATGGGCGTTGCACGCGCCATGGGCCTGGACATGGTCGGTTACATGTCCACGCATAAGGCAACCTGGCACGGCGGCATGTACAACCCGCTTGAATCCAGGTTCGCACCCATCCAGGCAGTGGTTGCGGGCTCTGTCCTTCACGCGGTCGGATGGGCCCATGGCCAGACCCTCGGCGGAGCCCAAGAGAAGGGCGTTGCCATGACGTACTTCGGTGACGGCGCTTCGTCCCAGGGTGACGTCCACGAAGCCATGAACTTCGCCGCCGTCATGAAAGCCCCGGTGGTGTTCTTCGTCCAAAACAACGGCTGGGCCATCTCCGTCCCGACGGAGCGGCAGGTTGCCGGCGGCTCCGTCGCGGCGCGCGCTGCCGGGTACGGCATCCCGTCCCTTCAAGTGGACGGCAACGACGTAGTTGCCGTCTTCGAGGCCACCCGTTCCGCTTTCGCACATTGCCGTGCCGGCAACGGCCCCGTGGTGATCGAAGCCATGACCTACCGCCGCGGCCCACACTCCACCGCCGACGATCCCGGCAGGTACCGCACGCTGGACGAGGAACGGCTCGGAGCGGGCGAAGATCCGCTTGAACGCTTCAAGCAGCGCCTGCTCGCGGACGGGGTAGCCGATGAGGCCTTCTTCGCCGAGGCTCAGCGTAAGGCTGCAGAAGAAGAGGAAACCATCCGGGCCGGAATCGCAGACCTCGGCCCACGGCCGGGAGCAGAAATGTTCAGCCTGGTCTTTCAGGAACCAACGCCCGCCCTCCAGTCCCAGGCCACCGAGTGGCGCAAGGAGTCCGAACATGCCTGAGACCACCACCGCAGAGCCCACGGCAACTACCGCCGTCGGCATCCAACAGCTTTCCATGCAGCAGGCCCTCAACCAAGCACTGGACGAAATCCTCGCCGACAATCCCAAGACCGTGATCTTTGGAGAGGACTGCGGTCAGCTGGGCGGAGTCTTCCGCATCACCGACGGCCTCCAGGCCAAGCACGGCGAGGCCCGCGTCTTCGACACCCCCCTTGCCGAGTCGGGCATCCTCGGCATGTCGGTTGGCCTGGCCATGGCCGGCTTCCATCCCATCCCCGAGGTCCAGTTTGACGGTTTCGCCTACCCGGCCATCAACCAGATCGTCTGCCAGATCGCCCGGATGAACTACCGGAGCCGCGGCACCCTGCCCATGCCGATCACGCTGCGCGTCCCCAGCTTCGGCGGCATCCGCGCCCCTGAACACCATGGCGAAAGCCTTGAAGCACTCTTCGCCCACGTGCCAGGCCTGAAAGTGGTCTCGCCGTCGAACCCCCACGACGCTTACCACCTCCTCAAGTACGCTGCCACCCGGCCGGATCCCGTCATCTTCATGGAACCGAAGTCCCGGTACTGGCAAAAGGGACCGGTGGACGTCGCGTCCGCGGACCCGGACACAGCAGCGCACGACGGCGGAACGGACGACGCCGGCAGCCTCACCGGTGCCCGGGTGGCCAGGGAAGGCCGTCACGTGACGCTGGTGGCTTGGGGCGCCATGGTCTCCCGTTGCCTCCAAGTGGCTGAACTGGCAGCCGAGGACGGTATCGACATCGAAGTCCTGGACCTGCGCTGGCTCAAACCCATCGATGCCGAAGCCCTGGCGACATCCGTGGGAAAGACCCGGCGCGCCGTCGTCGTCCACGAAGCGCCGCTCACCTCTGGCCTCGGCGCCGAAGTTGCGCAACTGATCACCCAGAGCTGTTTCGCAACACTCAAGGCACCGGTGGAGCGTGTGACCGGCTTCGACGTCCCTTACCCCTCCGGGGACCTGGAGGACGAATACATCCCCAACATCGATCGCATCCTCTTTGGGATCCAACGCGTACTGGAGTACCGCCGTGGCTGAAATTTCCTTCCCGCTCCCCGATCTGGGCGAAGGCCTCATCGAAGCAACCGTGCTGGAGTGGCTGGTGGAACCCGGCCAACAGGTGGAACGCAACCAGGCGATTGTCGAGCTCGAAACCAGCAAGTCAGCCCTCGAATTGCCCAGCCCGCAGGCAGGTAAAGTGGTGCGTATTCACGGGGCGCCCGGTGACACCATCAACGTTGGCGAGCCGCTGATAGTGTTCGAGGTTCCGGATGACACCGCTGGGATCGTGGGCACTGTTCCGAAGGACGAAGCACCCAAGCGCCGGGTCCGCCTGAGCGCCGTACTCGATGAGGACTGACACCATGACCGGCAGGCACACCGTGGAACACAGCAGGCACACCGTGGAGGGCACGGATCCCGGACTGTTCGTGGAAGTCCATGAGCCAGCTGCCGATGCCGGGCTACGGCCCGTGCTGCTGATCCACGGGTTCTCCTCGTCCAGCAAGCTGAACTGGGTAGACAGCGGCTGGGTTGCCACCCTCCAGGACGCCGGCCGCAGGGTGATCACCGTGGACCTTCCCGGCCACGGCCGAAGCCACTCCCCCGAGGATTTGGACTCGTACACGCCCAGCCGCATCCGCGCGGACCTCCTTCAGATAGTCACCGACGTCGGTGCCCGGCCGCTGCGCGACGGCGACCCGACCACCGGACTGGACATCATCGGTTATTCGCTGGGATCCCGGCTTGCGTGGGAGTTCGGCGCGACCCAGCCGGACCTGGTCCACCGGATCGTGCTGGGTGGTCCGAGCTCGGCCGATCCTTTGGCCACGTTCGACCTCGCGGCCGCGCAGCGGCACTTGGCCGACGGCACGCCCATCTCGGACGAATCGACGGCAGGACTGCTGAAGATGGCGCAAATGCTGCCGAGCAATAACCTGTTCGCACTGCTCTCACTCATCGAGGCCATCAAGGGGGAACCGTTCGATCCCGCCGAGGCGGCGCCGCATATGCCCCTCCTGCTGGTTGCCGGCGAGAAGGACGAACGTGCCGCGACGATGCCGGAACTGGCCTCCATTGCAGGCAAGCACGGGGGCATGGTCGAGAGCCTGGTGATTCCGGGGCGGACGCACACGAACGTGGTGACAAGCCGGGCCTTCAAGGAAGCCGCGCTCGAATTTCTGGGAGTGTAGGGCCCACGCTCGTTGCAGGCGGCTGGTGCTGCTGGCTGAGGTCAGCGGGCCAGCCGCTCTGCATTAAGGCTCATGCGCTCCAAGACGCTCAACGCCATGGCGTACTCGTCGATACCGATGCCCATGGACAAATCCTGGCGGGCGTTTTCCACGAGCCGTTGGGCTTCGTGGTACGTATCCCGGCCCCGCTCGCTGAGCGTCAGCCGTTCATCGATCATGGTAATCAATCCGCGGCCCACCAAGGCCGCCAGCTCCCGCTCGCGCAAACGGGTATCGCCGCCCCACAGGGGTTGCAGGGTTTCCTCCAGGTGATCAGGAAGCATGGCGCCCCCTGAGAGGGTTCCAAGGGTATGCCACTGACGCCTGCTGAGTTTGATCCGCGCCAACGTCCTGTCCAACTGGACGTCCAACGCAGCGTCGAGCCTCTTGATCCAGTATCCGATGGGCTTGTTCACAAGGCCATGCTTTCAGTGGAGGCGTCCCCCGGCAAGGCATGGACGGTAGGCTTGGCAATGCAACGAATTTCGTGGAAGTGGAGCAGATGGGCATGCGTTTCAAGGACCGCGCGGAAGCCGGTCGCCGCCTGGCTGAAGGGCTCCCCCAGCTCAGGGAACGCCCGGACACCATAGTGCTGGGCCTCGCCCGTGGCGGGATTCCCGTGGCCGCTGCCGCGGCCTCCGAACTTTACCTGCCCTTCGGAGCCGTGCTGGTCCGTAAGCTCGGCATTCCGGGCCGGGACGAGACCGCCTTCGGAGCCTTGGCATGGTCCAACGGGGACGTCCTGCGAATCGTCAACAAGCCGCTCAAGGAACTCATTCTCTCCCGCGGCATTTCCCAGTCCGCGCTTGACGCCGTGGAAGCCCACGAGCGCTCTGAACTCCTTCGACGGGCAAGGCAGTACCCGGGAACCAGCCATGACCTCCGGGACAAGACCGTGGTCCTGGCGGACGACGGACTCGCCACGGGAGCCACCATGCGCGCTGCCGTGGAAGCCGTCCGCGCCAGCGGGGCCAGCACCGTGATAGCGGCCGTTCCGGTGGCATCACTCGAGGCGTCAACGTCCCTGGGCCGGGTATGCGACTATGTGTTTGCCCTGCACACACCCGGTAAGTTCCACGCAGTCGGCGCCTTCTACGAACGGTTCGAGCAGTTGTCCGACGCCGACGTCGTGAGCCAACTGGAAGGTGCCGGTTCCAACGGTCGGCGGTAACCGCCGTCGTGATGCGCCAAACCCGGACGAAACAAAAGGGTGCGGCCCCTAAGGACCGCACCCCTTGAATGCGCATGCAGCGGAAAATGCCTAGTGGTGAACGCTGTAGCCCAGCGGCCGCCCCTTGGTCTCCTTGGCGAGGATGACGCCTACCGAGGAGATGATGCAGAGGCCCATGATGTACAGCCCAACTGAACCCGACCATTTAGTGGAATCCAGGAGTGCCTGCGCAATCAGCGGAGCGAAAGCACCGCCCAGGATGGCGCCCAGGGCGTAACCGATGGAGATGCCGGAGTAGCGGACCTGCGCCGGGAACATCTCGGCGTACATCGCAGACATCGGGCCATAGGAGAGTCCCAGCCCGATGGTCAGGACGAACAGGGCTGTTCCGTACAGCACGATGTCCTTGGAATCGATGAGCACGAACATGGGGATCATCCAGGCGAAGACAAGCCCGTAACCGATCAGGAAGGTCTTCACTCGTCCAATCCTGTCCGAAAGCCAACCGCCCACCATGGTGAAGATGAGCCAGCCGAAGGATGCGATGGTGGTGGCAAGCAAAACCTGGGGCGCAGGCATCTTGAGGGTCTTGGTGGCGTAGGAGATGAAGAAGGCAATCAGCAGGTAGCCGGCGGCATTGTTGGCGATGAAGATGAGGGCCGCAAGCACAACTTCCTTCTTGTTCCTGCGGAAGAGTTCACCCAATGGCGCCTTGCTCTCCGCTTTGCGCTGGGCGAGTTCCTTGAACACCGGGCTCTCGCCAACGGCGCGGCGGATGAGGTAGCCCACCACGATCAGGACCACGGACAGCAGGAACGGAACACGCCAACCCCAGGTAGCAAAATCCTCCTTGGACATTCCCGACTGCAGGAAGAACAGCAGCCCGGTAGCAAGAATCATGCCGATGGGCACGCCGATCTGCGGGTAGGCGCCAAAGAGGCCGCGTTTCTGGATAGGCGCATGTTCCACGGCCATCAGGGCCGCTCCGCCCCACTCGCCGCCTGCCGAGAAACCCTGGAGAACGCGCAGGAAGATCAGCAGTACCGGGGCCCAGAGTCCGATGGTGTCGTATGTGGGAAGGACACCGATCAGGGCGGTGGCTGCACCCATCATGACGAGCGTCATGACGAGCACGGCTTTGCGCCCCATCCTGTCGCCCAAGTGCCCGGCCACGAAAGCTCCCAGCGGACGGAACAGGAAACTGATGCCGATCGTGGCGAAGGACAGGAGCTGCGCTACACCCGGGTTGGACTTCTCCAGGGGAGAAAGGAACAACGGAGCCAACAAGGTAGCCGTGAGCTGGGCGAAGATGAAGAAGTCGTACCACTCGATGGTGGTGCCCACCAGTGTCCCGGCAAGTACGCGGCGCTCTTCGCGTTTACTGCTGGGGCCTGACGTTGAGTCGACAGTGGAAGTTGCGGTCATTGGAACTCCATGTGGGGTGAGAGTGCTGGTCAGCGCGTGACTTATATAAACCGACAGAACGGTCAGTTAGGAAAGAATACTACACGCTGTGACCCAAAGCACAGGTCCACGCCAAGGCCGGGCCAACATAGGATGGTTCGCATGAATCCCCGCAGCGACACCCAGGGCACCACCGACGCATCCACCCAGGCGCCGCCGTCGCAAACCCTCTCCCGGGGCATCCGCGCGCTGGAAATTCTCGCAGCAGCCGAGCGCCCCCTCAGCATCGCGGAGCTAACCGAGGCACTCGGAGTGCACCGCTCGGTGGCCTACCGCATCCTGAGGACCCTCGAGGACCATTCGCTCCTGGTCCGCGACGACTCCGGACGGGTCCAGCCCGGGCCGGGATTGGCCGTGTTGGCCCGGGGCGTGTCAAGGAACCTGCAAACAGCATCCCTCCCCGAATTGACCCAGCTGGCAAACGAACTGCACATGACCGCCTTCGTCGCGGTCTGGGACCACCAGGAATGCGTCACACTGGTCACGGTCGAGCCGCGCCACTCCGGCGCGACACTCGCCCAGCACCCCGGGAGCCGGCACCCCGTCGGCACGGGCGCCCCGGGGATCGCCATCCAGTCCAGCATGACCGAGGAACGCTGGCAGCAGTTGGGCGCAGGCATTCCCTACCGGGAAGAGGCCCGGGAGGCCCGTCGCCTCGGCTACGCCACCAGCCACGACGAAGTCATCGCCGGACTATCCTCCATTGCCGCTCCCATCCGGGTTCCAGGCGGACGGCCGGCCGCGATCGCCGTCGTCTACATCCGCCTGGACCAGGATCCGGACGCCGTAGGCCAGGCCTTGGCCGCCAGCGCCGCGCGCATCGAAAGCCAACTCGCCTGAAGCTTTCCTTACAGGTCAAGCAGCGTGCCCCACAGCACAAGACGACAGCCACGGCCGGACCGAATACTCGAAGAAGGACCGGACACGCTGTCCCGTCCTTCTCCCGAGACTGAGAAGGAACCATGAGCCTGAATCTTCTTGACACCTCCAACTGGCTGCCTTTGGATGGCCTGGCACCTGGCTTCGACGCCAACAAAGCCCCCACCGTGCAGGACCTTGCCGGGCAACGGTTCTCCGTCCACAGCGACGGCGGATCCATGACGTTCAGCTTCGACGACGAAGCCGTGCAATGGTCTGCGGCGGGACATGCCGGAACATCCACGTATGAGGCCTTTGCCGTGGCCGAAGATCTGTACTACGCCCAATGGCAGAGCGACCTGGAGCCGGAACTCGCCGTTTCCCTGGTCCTGGACCTTACCCACGGCCGGGCACTCTACATCGGCGCCCTCCTTGGCAGGGCAACTCCTTCCAGCGTTGCCGTCAGTCACGATTTCCGTCCGGGCACCCTTGACGGATACCAGGCCACTGGCCCTGACATCGCTGAAAGCACCGGACTCATCGGGCGCCGCGTTCAATGGGTCTACAGCGGATCGCATGCGTACGAGCACATCTACCTCAGCCCCACTTGGTACACCTGGCAATGCCTGGCAGGTCCGGAGCGCGGATTGGCGGACACCGATTCCAACACGGTCTTCGAGGTCCGCCCCGGGATTTTCGTGTTCACATGGCGGGAGAAAGTCATTCCATGCGGCTCCGTCACGGTCGCCGACCACCGGGACCCCCACTCCATCCGCTCCCACGGCAGCCTTTTCGGCTGGGATGAGGCAGGCACCGCCCCCGTGCACTTCACCTTCGGTGCCTACGGCCGCCTGATCAGCATGACCCGGCACAGCCCCGAACTGGACCCGGCTCAAGGGCTCTAACCCCCAGGAGGCAGACCCGGCACAAGGAAGCCCCGGCGCGATTCGGATTCGCGCCGGGGCTTCCTTGATGGAACGGGTCAGTCTTCCGCGCCGTGGCCAATCCGGGCGTAGAGCGCCGGCTGCGAGCGCCGGAGGCGAAGGCCCCAGATGATGCCCACAACCCCGGGCAGCAGGACCAGCACGGGCAGGACAAACGTGGCTGGTATCGACTCGGTTTGCCCCAGCAGGACGTTGAAGTTGGTGGTGATGAGCACGAACACGACAGCCAGGAGAACGAACCCCAGGCCCGGGGCGATAACCCTGACCCAAAGGCTTGCCCCGTGCTGCTGCCGGCGGAAGAAGCCGATCACGGCAACCGATACCACGGTCATGAGCAGCACCAGGCCCACGGCGCCGCTGTTGGTCAGCCAAGTGAACATGGTCAGCACCGGGTACAGTTCGCCCAGTTCGGAACCTGATCCCGCGATGGCAAAGGCAACGGTCACGACGACGGCAATCACCGTCTGCGCCAGGGAACCGGCGAATGGCGCCCCACTCTGTGTCCGTACCTTGGCCAGCGCGGCCGGCAGGACCCGTTCGCGGCCGAGGGAGAAGAAGTAGCGCGCCACTGCATTGTGGAAACTGACGAGCGCGGCAAAAAGGCTCGTGACAAACAGGACCTGGGCGATGTCGCTGAGCAGCACGCCCCCATTGGCGCCAAGGAAGGCAAAGATCATATCCGGACCGGAAGTGGCTGCGGTCCCGATGACGGCCGACGGACCCGTTCCCACGGTCATGGCCCAGGCCGACACCGCGTAAAAGACGGCGATGATGCCCACTGCGGCGAAGGTGGCACGGGCAACAGTCCGCTTGGGGTCCTTGGATTCTTCGCCGTAGATGGCAGCCGACTCAAACCCCATGAAGGCGGCGATGCCGAAGGACAGTACTGCGCCGATGCCGGGAACGAACAGGCTCTCCGGGCTGAAGGTCTCTGCGCTGATGCCCTCAGGAGCCACGGCGATGCTGATGACGTCGTAGATGATGACTACCAGGAATTCGAGGGCCACCAGGACACCGAGGACCTTGGCCGACAAATCCACCCTGTTCACGCCCAGCCAACCCACGATCGCGATGCACACCAGCACCGGCACCCACCAGGGAACGCTGACGCCAAGCCGTGCGGAAAGAAGCGATGAGACGGTGAAGCCGAACAGGCCGTAGATCCCTACCTGCATCAGGTTGTAAGCCATCAGGGCAACCAGGGAAGCGCCCACTCCGGCTGGCCTGGAAATGCCCTGCGCTATATACGCGTAGAAGGCTCCGGCGTTGGTGACGTAGCGGCTCATTGCGGCGT
Organism: Paenarthrobacter nitroguajacolicus; assembly: GCF_031455195.1. Classification (GTDB taxonomy): domain Bacteria; phylum Actinomycetota; class Actinomycetes; order Actinomycetales; family Micrococcaceae; genus Arthrobacter; species Arthrobacter nitroguajacolicus_D. The sequence continues at coordinate 125,045 of NZ_JAVDSH010000006.1, forward strand.
ACCCCACCGCGAACAGCGCCAATATTCCGCCCAGGAGCAGGAAGGACAGCGGGACGCCCGTCACTCCCGTGACCGCGAACGTGGTGGTCACTCCGCCCGCCAGGACGGTCAGCGGCGCAGAGGCCGCGATGATCATGAAAGTCACTGCCGGTACGCCAAGCCGCCTCTTGGTGACGGCGGCCGCGGTGGTCCGGCCCTTAACGGGGTTGTCCACGCTCATAGTGTGCTCCTGCCTCGGTGCCGCGGGAGAGTGCGCGGCACGGTGTTCGTCATTCCGCAATCTTCCACCGCCGCAGGGTCGCGTGACTTGTCTCACACGGCAAGGTGTTTGTCGCTGCACGCACGCACGGCACCGCATGTTCCCCGGTGTAGAATCGTGGGCAAGCTCACGTCCGCAGTGCCGGCCCTTCCGGCCCACTGGCAGCGGCGCCGCGGGCCTTTGAAAGGGAGATTGATGACCGTCGCGGCCGAAACCGGCCCCGCAACCGTGGAAACCATCGTGGCGGAGTCGTTCCAGGAGTGGAGCAGGGCAATCTCCGCGTCCTTCGTGCCATTGGTGGCTCAAGGCCCCCGCAATTCGGCCTTCCACGGAACCATGCGCGCACGCGTCCTAGGCGAGATCTCCGTGGTGGAAATCACCGCCGGACCCCATACTGTCCTGCGCACGCCGGAGCTGATTGCCAAGTCCACCGGCCGCTTCTTCAAACTCAGCATCCAGCTCAGCGGCTCCGGCCGCCTGGTACAGGATGAACGCGAAGCCGTCTTACGCCCTGGCGACCTCTCCATTTACGACACCTCCCGCCCATACCAACTAACCTTCGACGACGACTTCCGCACCTTGGTGCTCATGTTCCCGCACGTTCTGCTGGACCTGCCTGCAGAGGCCATGGGCCATGTGACAGCTTTGCGGATCCCCGGTGACGAGGGGCTCGGCGAACTCATCAGCCCCTTCCTGGTGAAACTGGCCGACAACCTTGAGGTCTTGTCGGGCACCAATGGACTCCGGTTGGTCCACAATGCCCTGGACCTGGTGACAACGCTCTTCAACGGCGAACTCGACCAACTGATCGAGACGGGCCGCGATCCCCATCTCCTGTTGCTGGGCCGCATCCACGACTACATCGAAGCCAACCTCGGCGATCCTGGCCTCTCCCCCGGAACCATCGCCGCAGCCCACTACATCTCCACCCGCCACCTGCACGACCTCTTCCAGGAGATCGGCACCACGGTAGCTTCGTCGATCCGGCAACGGCGGCTGGAGCGATGCCGCCGCGACCTGATGGACCCAGTACTGGCAGAACGCCCCGTCACAGCCATCGCAGCGCGGTGGGGGTTCACCGACGCCGCCCATTTCAGCCGCATCTTCAGGGCTGCTTTCGGCAACTCCCCCACCGGCTACCGCAACAGCCGCTGACGGCTGCCTGGACCGGAATCCCGGCAGCCGGCGTCGGGCGTTCGGCTATGCAGCCGCCGTCGGGGCCGTCCCTTGGTCTGCGAGGTTGGCCATCTCATCCAGCATTGTCCGCAACAAACGGTCCTCCAATCCTGCAAAGGCCGGATCCCCGGCGCGGTTGAGCAACTCCCCGGGATCGGCGCGGTGATCGTACAGTTCAGCAATGTCCGTGCCGAAGTACCGCGTCAACCGGCCCTCGGAGGTGATGACTGTACGCATGCGCACCGGTCCGGGCAGTCCTTCCAAACCAAACGGCTGCTCCTCCTCCACCAGCAGGGCCTCACGATGTTGCTCCGTACCTCCCCGCAGCAGCGGCACCAGCGAGCGCCCTTGGATCCCCCGGTAGCATTCGGAGCCGGTGAGCTCAAGCAGGGTCGGGGCGACGTCAGCGCTGGAAACCAAGGCGCCCGTGCGGAGCGGTGGGGTGCCGGGCACATGCACCACCAAAGGGACGTTGGTCACCGCCCGGTAGTGGACAAAGTGCTTGAGCATGAGGCCGTGGTCCCCAAACAGGTCACCGTGGTCGCTGGTGAACACCACAATGGTGTCCTCGGCTAGCCCTTGGCGGTCCAGCTCCTCCAGGATCCGGCCGATGTGTTCGTCCATCATGGTGATCAGCCCATACTGCGCGGCGGCGGCGTGCCTGTACTGTTCTTCCGTGGCCGCCCACGTCATGGTCGGGTCGGCGTTGGGTTGGCCGCGGCGCTGGACCATGGTCCTCACGTGCGCCGGCGACGCCGAGTGGTCCTGGTCGAATCCCAGCGGGAGCGGCAAGTCCCCGGGATCGTAGAGGTCCGCATAACCCTCGGGCGGTGAGAAAGGGTGGTGTGGATCGGGGAAGGACACGAACATGAAGAAGGGCTGGTCCTGGCCGGCAGCATCCTTCAGGTGCTCAATGGCCTTCTCGCTCACGTAGCTCGTTGGGTGCACTTCAGCCGGGATGGCCGTCTGGTAGACCTGGTCCCACCCCACGTACTGGCTCGGCGAATGTGCCGGTCCGCCCAGCGTCTCCGGGTCCACCCCCCGCTCCCGGGCCCAGTGCACGTAATGTCCGCCGGGCCGGTCACCGTGGCCAATGACAAGGTCCACATGCTGGTAACCGTAGTAGTCGGCCGGGAGCCCTATGAAACGTTGATCATGGGCTTCGCGGTTCTCCCATTGGTCCCAGCCCTGAGGAAGTGCCTGACGACGGGCGTCGCCAAGGCCCTGGTCCAACATCATGGGGTCGGTGGTCCGGATCTCTTCGGCCTGGTGGGGTTCAAACTCCCATCCCATGTTCTGGTGGTGCAGCTTTCCCACGCCGACGGTCCGGTAGCCACCCGCTGCAAGGGAACCCGGGAGGGTCTGCGTGAGCGGATCAAGAGTGATGCCATTGCACCGCGTCCCGTGCACCGATGGCCACCTGCCGGTCATCAGGCTGGCACGGTTAGGCATGCAGGTGGGGTTGGCCACTGTGGCATTCTCAAAAACAATGCTCTTGGCCGCCAGCGCGTCCAAATGTGGAGTTTTGACCACGCCGTTTCCGCCGAAGCCCAGATGGTCAGCCCGCAGTTGGTCGGCGATGATGAACAGCACGTTGGGCCGGCGGCTTGCGGACTCCGTGCACTGCCGCGTCACGCGGGCCTCTTGATGAGGGAAAGGACCTCGGTGCGCTGGCGTGCGAACTCCGGCAGTGAGCGCGTGGCGATCTGTTCACGCGGCGACGGCAGTTCCACGTCCACGATTTTCAGCACACTTGCCGGACGCGAACCCAGGACCACCACACGGTCTGCAAGGTACACCGCCTCGTCAATGTCGTGTGTCACCACCAGGATGGTCATGTTGAAGTCGGACCGGATCTTCAGGCACAGGTCCTCCAGGTCAAAACGGGTTTGGGCGTCCACTGAGGCGAAAGGCTCGTCCATGATGAGGATCTCAGGCCGGTATGCCAACGCCCGGGCGATAGCGACCCGTTGCTGCATGCCGCCTGACAGCTGCCAGGGGTACTGGTTGTCGGCGTGGGCCAGTCCGACGGCGGCCAGGGCGCTGTCGCAGCGCTCCTTCAGTTCCGCCGGGGACAACTTGAGATGACGCAGCGGAAGCACCAGGTTCTTCCGGACAGTCAGCCAGGGCATGAGCGATCGGTTGTAATCCTGGAAGACCAAGGCCATTTCCGGCGGCGGCCCACTGATGGTCCGGCCATCGATGGCGGCCCGCCCGCTGCTGGCCGGATGGAGCCCGGCCAAGCACTTCAGGAGGGTCGTCTTTCCGACGCCGGAAGGGCCGACGATGCAGACAACTTCGCCGGCGTCCACAGTGAACGTCAGGTCCTGGATGACTGTGTGTACTCTAGCGCCGCTGCCGTACGTCTTAGCCAGGTGCGCCACGTCCAACCGTGGAGTGGCCGCACTGATGCTGGTTTCTGGTTGCTGTGCCATGGTGGGCTTTCTGTTTCGGGTACGAAGTGCCAGGGCCTGCCGGTTGCTCATGCGGCACGCGCCATGCGACGTGAACCGATGTACCAGGACAGAACCCTGCGCTTAAGAAGACTGAAAAGGATGTTGACCAGGAATCCAATAACGCCAAGGAGCAGGATCCCGGCCCACATGTCAGCGGTCATGAAGCTCTGCTGGGCCAGCAGGGTCATGGCCCCGATTCCTTGGGAACTGCCCAGCATCTCGCTGGCGATCATTACGATGAAGGCCACCTGGAGGCTGACCTGGAGCCCGGAAAAGATCTGCGGCGTCGCGGCGGGCAGGAGGACGTTCAGGACCCGCTCCCGGCGCGTGAGCCGATAGACCCTGGTGACGTCCAGCAGGTCGCTGCTGACACTGCGGATGCCGTCCACGGTCGCGATCATCGTGGGGAACAGGGCCGCCAAGGCGATGCTGGTTACCCGCATCTGCGTACCGAAGCCGATGAGGGAGATGAAGATCGGCACCAGCGCCACCGGAGGGATCCCCCGGAGGAAATGGATCAACGGATCGATCATCCACCGGACGGGAGGAACAAGTGCGGTCACGAATCCGAGCACGATCCCGGCCACTGCCGCGATGGCGAAGCCAACGAACAGGTTTCCCAGGCTGAGCAGGACATCGGATTGGAAGTGGTCAAAGAGCCAAAGCTCCTGGAAACGGACCACAATGGTTTCCAGCGGTGGGAAGAAGGGATCGATGGAGTTCGCGGATAAGAACCACCAGGCCACCAACAGCAGCACGGGAGTGCCGCCCCCGATCACCCAATGACGCATTCTGATGTTGCTCATGCGGGCACCCCTTCCCGATAGGACTCATGCCAGTGCAGAACCCTGCGTTCGGCCAGGCGGGTGGCACCTTGGAACAGGAGGCCCAGGACACCCAGGACAATCACCAATCCGTAGAGGCTGGCGTAGTCCCCGGCTGCCTGGGCCTGGTAGATCGCCTGGCCGAGCCCCGGACCGCCCCCGAGGAGCCCCGCAACCACAGTGACAACCAAAGCAGCGGGCGCGGCCACCCGCATCGCTGTTCCGATGTACGGCATAGCACTGGGCAGAACCACCCTGGCCAGGATTTCGCCCTCTCCCATGCCATAGGACCGGGCAGTATCCCGTGCCACGGGATCGGTTCCCTGCACACCGTCAACGGTCTGCATGACGATCGGGAGCAAGCACCCGAACACAACGAGGAACAGCGACATCTCAGCTGTGGGGCCCAGGACCAGGACCGCAAGGGGAAGGATGACGATCGGCGGGACCGGTTTGAGGAACTCCAGCACAGCCAGCGTGGCGAAACGGACGGCTTCGAAGCTGCCTACCAGCAGGCCGATGGCCACTCCGGCCACGGCAGCCAAGGCCAACGCGAACAATGCGATACCAATGGTGGCGCCCAAGGACGACCAAAACGTGCCCGTGCCCAGGATGCCGGCGAGCGCGGTGAAGACCGTGGTGGCTGCCGGCAGGGCGTTTCCGGCCACCTTGGCCTCGGCCAGGAGCTGCCAAAGAACAAGGACTCCCGCTACGCCCACGGCACTGAACGCGTAGGGTCGGATGGATCCTTTCATGCTGAATCTCCCATCGCTTTCCTGGCCTACTTTCCGACAATCAGGTCAGCGGGCAACTTCACAGGTGCGCTCAGGAAGCCCAGGTCTGCAAGGTTCTTGTTGGCACGCTCGATGTCTTCCCTGCGCACCTCTTCCGGCCAGAAGTTCACTGCGCCGGACTTGACGACGTCCAGCGGAGTTTTGGTGATCTCGGCGCTGAGCTGCTGCGCTTCATCGATGTGGCCGTTGGCATAGGCGTTGGCTTTGTAGATCGCCTTCTGGAAACCTGCCAGCGCCTTCTGTTTGGACGTGACCGTGGAGGCCCCGGCAACCCAAAGGCCGATGGCTCCCTGTTCGAAGAATTCGACGCCGGGAGATGCCAGCAGTTGGTTGCCTTCGGATACGCCCTTGGACGTGAAGGGTGCCACCAGCGATGCCGCATCGACGCGTCCCGAGTTAAGCGATTGGAGGGCCGAGGAAGGGTCCAGCACCATCCAGTTCACCTTGGCGGGATCTCCTCCGTCGTCTTTGACAAGTTTGCTGACTGTGACCTCCAGCTGGGCCTTCCGTGCAGGAACGCTCACACTCTTGCCCTCGAGGTCCTTCGGCCGGGCGATGTCTGAGGCCTTGCGGACCAGGAGCCCAGTGTCATCCACGCGGTTGAGGTCGCTGGATGCTCCTGCTCCATCCTTGTAGCCGTCCGCGGCGGCGACGATTTTCAGCGGCACGTTCTGGCTCAACGCATTCAGGAGCGGAATGGAGGGCGTGTAGGTGAGATCGATCTGTCCGCTCTGGGCCGCCGCTATTCCGGCAGGAGGGTTGGCTATGACGGAGATCTCAACGTTGAGACCCTGCTCCTTGAAATAGCCTTTGTCGACCGCAAGGCGGATACCTGCGTCGGAACCGATGCCGATGGTACCCACCTTCAATGTGGTGGTCCCGTCAGCGGCCGGGGTGGCCGCAGGGCCCGACCCGCTTCCGCAGGCTGCAAGCGCCAGGGACAGGACCGCGGCCAGGGCCAAAGGAATACTGCGTCTCATGTGGTGCTCCTTAATAACGAATTCATTAGCGAAGTGGTGGAACGGATGGGGAAGGTCCTAAAAGGATTGGTGGACTACGCGGCCGGCACTTAACGTGAGCCTTACCTCGGCGTCGAGGAGCCTTTCTATGTCCTGATCGGCTGGCCACGGGCTGGAGAGCATGCACAGGTCCGCGGCCATGCCAGGGACCAGCGCGCCTTTGAAATGTTCGGCATGGTCCTGCCACGCAGCGTGGATCGTCATGGCGGCAAGTGACTCAAGCCCAGTGATCCGCTCGGGATCATCAGGGTTTCCGGGCGTCGAGCGGGTGCCCCGACGGACCGCGGCAACAACTGTTCGCCGCCAGTCTGCGCTCGTTACGGGTGCATCGGAGGCCAGGTTGAAGCGCACGCCCGCTTCCACGGCCGAACGCAGTGGCTGGTGCCGTGAGAACCGTTCAGCACCCAAAACATGGCGCATCATGTCCCCGGCTTCCGCCCGGATCAACGGATTGGTGCTATATCCGATGCCGTGGCCGGCCATGACGGCCAGGGTGCCGGTGTCGCTGAAAGCCCCATGGATCACGTAGTGGCGGTTGGTGGCACTCCCCCTTGCAGCCGCCATGGCCTGGACGGCGACGGTTGTGGCGGCGTCCCCCGTAGCGTGCACGCCCGCCTGCAGCCCGGCGTCATCAATGAGCGCGAGGATCCTGCGCAGCTCCGCAACCCTCTCCTCATCGGTAGCGCCTTGGATCACCAGGCTGCCATGGTGGCAGTCCTTGCCATAGGGTTCGCTCATCCAGGCTGTGCCGCTGCGGGGAATCCCGTCGGCAAAGATCTTGACGCCGGCGATCCGCAGTTGTTCCGGATCAACGCCGCGGTTCAGGTAGGCCCCCGCCAGGCCGCTTCGCAGGCCCGCCTCGATCGCCTGGGCGTTGGCACCCCCGGTTCCCGCGAAGAGCATCAGGACGGTGATCCGCAGTGTCAGTTCATTCGATCCGGCGAGGTCACCCAATAACTCAAGTGCCGTCGTCGAGCCGGCACCGTCCATGAGTCCGGCGCTCGCCGGGCCCAGTCCGGGTTCGGTGAGCGAAGTGATGCCCAAGGCGTGCAGTTGCTGCTGCAATGCCAGGAGGGCTGGGCGCAGCACGGACGCTGGTACAGGTGGCATCTTCCGTGAAAGAAGTTCCATGGCGCCGTCCTGGAGCAGGCCTGTGGGGCTTCCGTCGGCTGCCCGGTCAACAACGCCGCCGTCCACGTCCATTGTCGCGGCGGTGATTCCTGCCCTTTTCAGCGCCTCCCGGTTTGCCATCAGCTGGTGTCCGGTGCTGTCAAAAGCCACCACGGGCGTGCCGGGCCGGCAATCGAGCAGGTTGCCGCTTGCTGTGCCGAGTACTGCCTCATCCCAACCATGGGCGCGGACCCAGCCGTCCTCCCCGGCAGGTGCAGCATCGATCAGGGCGGTTACGGCCGGCCAGTCCGGAGCCACTGCCGGGTCCAGGCGAAGATACCCAAAGGCAGCCATGGCCGCGGAAACGAAATGCAGGTGGGCATCGTTGATGCCCGGAATCACTGCCCCACCTGCCGCATCAATCACTTGCGTGCCCGGGCCAATGGACCGGCTCACTTCTTCACGGCCCAGCCCCGCAACACGGCCGTCCTTGACGGCGATGGCATCAGTCAGGCGGTGTGGTTCTGCCGGGTCCATGGTGTGGACCGAGGCATTCACGATCACCACGTCAGCGAAATCTTGCATCGGTTCTCCTCAAGTCACCGCATCCGAATGTGATGCAGACAACGTTCTGAAAAGAAGTATGTCGCTTGACTGGGTCACTTGACTAGGTTTTGACGTAAAATTTCTCTCAGAGGACTTTTCAGCCCCTCACGGCACGGCCAAAAGCCAGCCACGGCTGATAGCGCCTACGATCGATGAGACCGCTGGGTCGGCGACCCTGCAACAGGTGCAATGAACAACAGGAAGGTGGACGGATGGCCAGGGTTCCCGCCGAAGAGAGGCGGCTGCAGTTCGTCGAAGCAGCAGCCAGGGTAATCGCCCAGGACGGCCTGGCCTCAGCGACCACGCGCCGGATCGCCAGTGAGGCCGACGCCCCGCTAGCGGCTTTGCACTACTGTTTCCGGAGCAAGGACGAGCTTCTCGAAGAGGTATACAACTTCCTCAGCCGGGACTACGCCAAGGCGCTTGAGCCCGTAACCGACCCCGGCATGGGCCTGCGGCACATGGTGGGCGCCCACGCCCGACGCATCTGGAGCCGAATGCTGGAGAACCCCCACGAACAGGTCACCACCTTTGAACTGTTGCTGCGCCGATTTCGGGTGGAAGCGGACGACCAACCGCAGGCTTTGCTCATGAACCGCTCCATGTACGACGGATGGGTCAGGTCAACGCTGGACCTATTCCAGGGTGCTGCCCAGGCAGCAGGCGAACCTGTCCCCGCCAATCTTGAGGACATCACCCGGCTGTTCATTTCAGGCATAGACGGCATCAGCATGCAGCACCTGGCCGACCCCGACGAACAACGGTCAATGCGGCTGGTGGAACTCATGGCAGTCTCCCTCGCAGGAGCCCTTGACTACCCCTGAGGCCGGCGCTTCATCACAAGGAACGTGAGGACGCCCAGCACGAAGAGGCCGGCTGCCGCCCCCATGGAAACCACGAACGCCGCGCCGGAGCCCTGGGTCTCGGCCAATTGCCCGGCCAGGTAGGAGCCCAGTGCGGTGCCCGCCACGATTCCACTGGCGAGCGCCGTCATCACTGTCGCCATCCGGCCGGCAGGTGCCACCACGCCGCCGATGCTGAACACGGTGACCATCACCGGTCCCACAGGAATGCCAAGGACCAACAGCACCACGACCATTGGCCATATTCCTGCCGGGAGCAGCAAGAGCCACGACAGCACCGACATTGTCAGGGCGGCGGCTACCCAGCGCGCGGCCAGGCCGAACCGCTGCGGCCAGAAAGCGACAGACAACGCCGCAACCGCTGAGCTCAAGCCCATGACCGCGTACAGGAGACCGGCGATTTCGGCTGTTGCGTACTGCGCCGAGAACGCGCTCAAAGCGTTTTGGGTCGCGCCAAAGAAGGTGCCCATGCAGACCATGGCCAGCACCGGAACGGCAACCACGGCGCTGGCCCAGCGCTTACGCCGCTGTGGAACTTCTTCTCCGCTATGCCCAGCAGGAGGAACGACGCCGGCACTCGACTTTCGAGGGGCGGGCACCACAGCTTGTTGGCTGGGATGGACGGCAAAAGCAGGAACGAGGGTGATGGTCATGACAGCGGCCAGGGCAAGGGGTAACCAGGGGGCCACGATGCTCGCGAGGACGCCCACCAGGGCTGGCCCGAGGACGAACGTGATTTCGTCCGCGGTGCCCTCGTAGGACAGGGCAGTATCAAGATCGGCCCGGTTGGCGGCGACGCTCCTGCCCCCGCTGCCTGCCGCAGGCGAAAGATTGCGTGTGGTCAGCGCCATCCATCGGACCCTTGCCATGGGACCTACCTGGGGACAGCTCGCGCCGGCCAGGAACGCGGCGATGAGGACGCCGATGGCGTCACCCACCGATCCGTAGCCGGGAGTGAGGTAAGCCGCGGCAAGCAGTCCGGCGACAGCCAAGGTGTTGACGATAGCCGCCACGAGAAGCACGATGCGTTGGCCGGCGCGGTCGGCCAGGGAGCCCAGGACCGGAGCGCCCAAGGCCGAGCCAATACCAACCGCTCCAGCGGCCATGCCGCCGATCGCGTACGAATGACTGACGGCTGTCACCAGCGTCAAGGTGCCCACTGTCAGCATGGCCAGGGGAAGCCGGGCGAAGAGTCCCAAGGGCAGGAAGCCAGGGCCCGCCAGTTCGGGCAGCCGCGCGAAACGGCCTGGCAGACGTGAGGGACGCGCTGGCGCCAATGACAAAGGCTCGGAAGCCACAGAAGATTTTTCCATTAATCCGGGTTCGCTAAAGGGTGCGCATCGTCCCTCCTCCCGATGCGCGCGACCCGGTGTAACGGGTTAAGTCTATCGGATATGGGTCACGTGGGAACTACCTCGGCAATCCGCACACTGGACCCGTGGCGTCCCTTGACCACTTGGAGCTGACTGGTGATGCGCTGCTTCATTTCCGCAACGTGGCTGACCAGTCCGACGACCCGGCCTCCGTCGCGCAGTCCCTCCAAGGCGTCCATGACCTGCTCGAGCGCTTGCTCGTCGAGACTGCCGAAGCCTTCGTCGACGAACAGAGTTTCAATGTCCACTCCGCCGGCCTCATGCTGGACAACGTCCGCGAGCCCCAGGGCAAGGGACAGCGAGGCCATGAAGGATTCTCCGCCTGAGAGCGTGGAAGTGTCACGACGTTGGCCTGTCCACTCGTCAACTACTTCCAGTCCAAGGCCGGACTTTGCGCCCCGCGCAGCCTTGGCGTCGGTGTGCTGCAAGGTGTACCGGCCGTCGCTCATTGCAACGAGCCGCTCGGAAGCGGCGGAGGCCACCTGCTCCAAACGGGCGGCGAGGACGTACGTGTTCAGGCTCATCCGGTAACTGTTTTCCCCGGCTCCACGTGCGGTCTCAGCCAGCCCGGCCAGCATGCGGGCCTTCCTGCGCGGTTCCTCAGCAGCCTGGGCAAGGGCCTGGTACTCCACCCTGTAGCGGCGTACGGCTTCGGCGGACTTGCCCGCGAGCCCTGCGGCCAGGGCCGCGGACCGGGCATCCTCTGCGGCCTTGGAAGCATGGAGCCGTGCCTCTACGCGTTCGGATTCAGGCAGGGGAAGTTCGCCAATGCTGGCTTCCTTGGCTGCCAGGACCAGGTCTTCGCTGGCAAACAGCTCATCCAACTTTGCTGTTTCGGCATCGAAATCGGCGAGGTCCTGTTCGAGTCCAACCACGTCAGCGGGAGAGAGCAACTCGCGACGGGCTTCCTCAGCAGAACCAAATCCGGATTCAGGCAAGGCCCGCTCCAAGGCGGCCGCGGCCTCAACCATGACCTGCTGCGCACCTTCAAGCTCCTGGTCCCCATCAGCGGCCTCCTGAAGGAGGGCGCGCTCCCTGGACAGAGCTTCCAGACGTTCACGCAGGCTCGGGAAGTCCCCCGTTAGATCTGCCAGCTCAGCTTCCAAGGCATCACATTGCTCCTGAAGAAGCAGGACAGCCGAGGCCGCCTGCGCGGCGGCGCCGACAGACGCGGAGTGTTCTTCCTGCACCTGGGCCATCCGTTGACTGAGGGCCTCCCGCTCGGCCCGTAGCTCCGCCAGCAGGGTGGTCGCTTTACGGGCCTCCAGCGCAGCGGATTCAGCGGACTTAAGCTTGGCTTCAGCTTCGGCCATGTCAAGCGAACCACCCTGGGCCGCCAACCCGGCAACGACCTGGGCCACAGCGGAAACGTGCCCGGCCAAGTCCGCCAAGGCTTGCTCGCTGCTTTCAAAACGCTGCCTGGCTTCTTCCTCGTCCTGGGCCAAAGAGAGTGCCGAGCGCGCTGCTGCCGCAGGCTTCGGGTGGTCCTCACTGCCGCAGACAGCGCACGGCTTGCCGCTTTCCAACGCCAGGGCAAGCTCCCCCGCGGCGTTGGCGAGACGGAGTTCCCGGACATCAAGCCAGTGCTGACGAAGGTCCTGGGAGGCGGACCGTGCTTGGAGATGCTTCCCGGTGAGGGTGTCCAGCTCGGTGGCAGCCGCGGAGTAGCGGGCCACGATGCCTACCAGTTCGGCTGCTGATGCGGCGTCCCGCTCGCGGTCTGCCACATGGACAGCGAGGGGTTCCAGGGGCTCCATCCGTGAGTCAAGGGTGGCCGCTTCTTCGCGCAACGGATCCAACAGGGACGTTGCCTTGGCCGCAGCAGCCTGGTGGGTAGTCTCTTCAGTCCGCTTGGCAGCAAGGCGGCCCGCGATCTCTTCCATGCGTTGCTCGTCCGGCAACCGGGCCTGGAGGACCGCATGCGACGCCTTCGCAGCGTCCAGGGCCGCGGTGGGATCGTCGGCATCCACGCCTGCAGCCGCTAGTTTGCTGCGCGCCTTTGCCACCCGCCCAATGGCGGAATCGACCCTTCGTGCCGCGGAATCAACAGCCTCGAGCTGGCCACTGAGAACGGCAGCCCGACGGTGCTTTGCCAGCGCTTCCCTGTTCTCAAGCGCCCGGGGTGCAGCCAGTTCAGCCAGGATCCTTCGCTGCAAGGCGGCGGCGAGGCGAGCATGCCGCTGTGACTTCTCCTCGGCTTCCTGGAATTCTACGGCGTACCGGGCGGACTGCGATTCCGCTTCGCTGGCGGCGGCCTGCCGGCGTTTCCATTCAGCCTCAACTTCTTCTTCCACAGTGGCGAGCCAAGCCTCAGGGTCCTCGTTGTCAGCCCGGGGCGCGTCACCTGCTGTGAATGCGGGCCCTTCTTCGTCTCCCGGGGCTTCCTCCCCCGTGGCGCCGGAAACACCCAACTGTGCCTGCTCGGACGCAACCCTGTCCAGCAGCACCTGGAGCCCCGAAGAGTTCTCCCCAACCTGTTTGGCTGCTGCGGCCGCTTGCTGGGCGAGTTGCCGTTCAACGGCCTCGAACCGTTGAGTGCCGAACAATTTCTGGAGAAGGTCCAGGCGGTCGCTGGCCTTGGACCGCAAGAAGGCCGCGAAGTCCCCTTGGGGGAGCATCACTACCCGGGTGAACTGGTCCCGGTCCATCCCAAGGACATCGGAAAGCTCGGCACCTACCTCGTCATTCCTGGATGACTTTTCCTCCCAACTGCCTCCAACGCGTTCCCGGAGGAGCGTCTTGGCCTGCTGGGTTGTGTATCCATTGCGGCCACGCGCGCTGGGGCGTTCCCACGCGGGCGACCGGCTCACCTCAAAGCGCCGCCCACGTGCTGTGAATTCGCAGACCACGCGCGGTTCGACGCCGGGCGCTGCATGGTCGCTGCGAAGCCGCTTACCCTCCTGGCGGGCGCCGGGCACTGACCCGTACAAGGCGAAACAGATGGCATCGAGGATGCTGGTCTTGCCGGCACCGGTTGCGCCATTGAGCAAGAAAAGTCCCTGGGAGCTCAACTGGTCGAAGTCGATGTGCTGGGGCGTGGCAAACGGACCGAACGCTTCGATATCCAGGCGGTGGATTCTCACAGTTCCGCTTCCTCCAACCGAACGGCCTCAAGGGCTTCCCGCAGTGCAGCTTCTTCGGCCTCGCCTGCGGAACGGCCGCGGACATGGTCCAGGAAGCCGCAACAGACTCCGAGGTCGTCCTCAGCCTCCGCAAGCCGGGAGCTGTAGCTGGTCTTCGACCGGGCTTCAGCACCCTCGGGGTCGAAAGCCAGGACCAGGGTGTCCGGAAAACGGGTGCGCAGCCTCTCCATGGCCTGGGCGGGCCGCTGGGCATCCGTCAACGTTATTTGACAGTACGCAGCTTCAGCCCACGCATGCTCCGCTGACCCCAACAGGTCCTCAAGCTTTCCCCTCAACACTGCGAGTGTCCGGGGAGCCTCCCACAGGACTTCCTGAACGCCGGTCACGCCATCGGCGCCGATCTCCAGCAGCCAGGCGCCCTTGTGGTGCTTGGCTTCCGAGAACGAGTAGGCCAATGGCGAACCGGAGTACCTGACGTGGGGTACCAGTTCCTGCCGGCCATGAAGATGACCCAGGGCGGTGTACGAAAAATCTTCGAAGAGGTCCAGCGGGACAGCGCCCAGGCCTCCGATGCTTAGGTCCCTCTCGCTCTCCGAGGTGATACCACCACTGGCGAAAGTGTGGGCCAACACCACTGGATGAACCGGCCCGGCAAGGCGGCGACGCTCAACGTCGCGCTTGATGCGCTCCACCGCCGCTAGTGTGACCTCAAAGTGGTTGGCGTTGGGGGCCTCCAAACGCTCAGCCACCAGCCGCGGTTCAAGGAACGGGATGCCGTAAATGGCCACGTTGGCGGTGTTCCCGTCGCTGTCCACCCCTGCGGGCAAAATGACCGGTACGTCCAGGTCCTCTATCCGGGTTCGCAAATGCACTCCCCCGCGTTCCAACAACCGTGAAGCGAAACCCAGCCTGATCGCGGAGTCGTGGTTGCCGCTGGTGAGCACAACACTGGCCCCGGCCTGGGTAATGCGCACCAAGGCCTCATCCAGCAACTTGACGACGTCCAATCCAGGCAGCGCGCGATCATAGACGTCACCGGCAATCAGGACAACGTCAACGGACTTGGCTTCGACGAAAGACACCAGCTGGTCCACGAAGTTGCGCTGGGCATCAAGCATGCCAACGCCGTGGAAGGACCGGCCAAGATGCCAATCGGAAGTATGGAGTAACCGCATATTCTCAAGTTATCCGTGAGCACCGACAATAAAGCGGAGGCAAGCCGACCGCCGTCGATCCTGTCCGGCTGCTAGCCCTTCTTGCCGTCGAAAAAGTCGCGTGCATCATCTTCGGCTGCTGGAGTAGCCGGAGCCGGACGTGCGGATGCAATGCCGGCCTCCGGGTTTGCCTTCGCGTCACGGGTTTCTGCAACGTCCTCGGTCGGATCCCCTTCAGCATCGAAGGAATCGTTGACGCCGTCATCCGTGCTGGCCACGGAGCGTGTGTCGGTGGCCAGGTTGGCAGCAGAAAGTCCCTGGAATCCCCTGAAGGCGAGACCGGCGAGCGCGGCACCCATCAGCGGCGCCACCCAGAAGAGCCACAATCCATCCAACGCCCATGAAGGGCTGAAGAAGGCTTGCGCAGTGGCTCGTGCAGGGTTAAACGGGAGGTTGCCCAAGACCTGTCCGAACTGGAGCAGGACAGCCATGGCGAGGCCTACTGCGAACGGCGCCAGGGCCGGGAGTGCGCGGCGCCCCGCCGTCGCGCCAAGGAACACAGCCACCAGCAGTGCCGAACCGACAACTTCTACGAGAAGGACCCCTGCCATCTGGGTTTGGGCCGCGGCATGTTCGCCGAAACCCGCGGCGGCAGAGCCGAAGGCTGCGCGGGCGTCCGTCAGCACGGGAACAGTCAGCACCACGAAGTAGGCAAGGGCCGCACCCACAACACTGCCAACAACCTGGGCCACGATGTACGCAATCGCGGCCACGGCCCGGATGCGTCCCGCAATCAGGTTGCCCAAAGTGATCACTGGGTTGAAATGGCCACCGGAGACGTAGCCGAAAGCCAGCATGGCCACGGTCACAGTGAGGCCGGTCGCCAGCGCTGCGGGCAGCGGCGCCCCGGAAGGGTTGGAGAAGATCGACACACCCACGGCAACAAGCACGACGAACATGGAGCCCAGGGCCTCAGCCGACAGCCGGGCGATGAGTCCGGGCTGGGGGTCGGAAGTTGCTTGCACAGGAGAGGTCATGACGAGGTTGTCCTTACGGTTGGTGTGCAGGCCGGTATGGCCTGCCGCTGATCGCGCTGCACGGTGGCGTGCCCGTGGTTCGTCCGGAACGTCCGGAGTCCTTGAGCATCTTGCCAGCCGAATCTGGGCAGTTGCTGAATCCCGCCTCCGAGCTTATCCGCCCAAGGCTATCGCTGCGATTGCAGTGCCCCCGAGGCCCATCACTGCCAGCGTGCTGACCAGGACCAACCGGGCCGATGCCGCGTGGCTTCCAGCCTGGAGCTGGCGTGAGCGAACCCATACCACTGCGGCGAGGACTACCGTGGCCGCCGCGGCCATGAGCGCGCAAAGCCCTTGGTAGTCCAGCCCTGGCAGGCCGGCGACCACGTTGCCGGCGGCGGGCTCTGACGTCAGCCAGCTTCGCCAGATGAAAAGGTCCACCACCACCAGCGAAATCAGTGTGCGTCGCCATGCCAGCGTGGTGCGTTCGGGTTGCAGGCCAGGATCCCGGACTTCCACGCTCACGGTTCGGCCCTGCCCGATCCGCCCATACTCAACGTGCCACGAGGATCAGCACCGCAAAGGCGAATGCGGCTACGGCCACCACGATGGTCATGAACAGCATCACCCGGGAAAAAGGGAGGGCTTGGTCGTTGCGCATCGCGGCTTCCATCTGACCCCAGCGGCGATACGACAAGGCGGCCAGCCCGGCCCCGACAAGAGCCAGCAGGACGCACAAGACCAAGCGCACCGGTGTGGGGGCGATGTTGGGGGCGAGTTGGTCAACCGCAACCGCACCTGCGAGCAACGCCAGGGATGTTCGGATCCATGCAAGGAAGGTGCGCTCGTTGGCCAGCGAAAACCTGTAGTCAGGTGTCTTGCCTGTCCGTCGCCAAGCAGGTTCGCGCACGTTGTCTCTCCAGGGTTTCATCGGTGCCGGCAGCTTCCCCACCATACCAGCGGAGGTTCGCCGGCAAGGTAAGTTACTGGCATGAGTGTTGATGCTTCCTCCCCAGCCGTTCCATCCTTCGAATCCCGGGTTTACGGCTCGCTTTTGGGTGGCGCCTTGGGTGATTCCCTGGGCTATGAGGTGGAGTTCGATTCCCTTGCCGCCATTCGCGCACGGTTTGGGCCGCACGGCCTGACCTCGTTCACGCAGCTCGACGGCGGCAGCCACTTTTCGGACGACACCCAGATGACGCTGTACACGGTTGACGGGCTCGTTGAAGCCCTCGAATGGGCGAACGACGGTGTTGCCGCGGACGAGATCGCCTGCCTTTGGCTTGCCTACCTGCGTTGGCTCGGGACCCAGGATGTCGCTGTTTCGTCCTCCGCCCCCGCGCCCCAGCCGCGGTGGATCGACTCCCAGGACGTCCTGAAGCATCGCCGCGCCCCGGGAAACGCCTGCCTTAGCGGCCTGGCTACCGGCGATATGGGAACCGTGGCAAGGCCGGTCAACCCGGACTCCAAGGGATGCGGCACGGTGATGCGCTCAGCCCCGTTCGGGCTCATCCCCCACATCTCCCGTGAAGCCGTCTACAAGCTCAGCTCCGACGCCGCCTCGTTGACCCACGGACACCCCTCGGCACGACTCAGCGCGGCCGCCTTCAGCCTGCTGATCCACAACATCGTGTCAGGGAGCGGCATCCGCAGTGCCGCCGTCGACGCCCTTGAGTATGTCAACGCTGTTCCCACCAAAGCAGCCGAGCTAAGTGAACGGTTGGATGCGGCCTTGCAATTGTCCGCGGAGTCCCCCACTTTGAGTCCCGAAGAACTGACGGCGGTACTCGGTGCGGGGTGGGTGGCTGAAGAAGCACTCGCCGTTGGGCTTTATGCCGTTCTGTCCACGGCTGGCAGTGAACCGGCAGAACATTTCCGCAGCGCGATCGCTGCGGCCATCAACCACAGCGGCGATAGTGACTCCACCGGATCCATCGCCGGCAACATCCTCGGCGCTTATTACGGCGAAGCCTGCCTGCCTGCGGATTGGCTGGAGGCTTTGGAAGCTCCGGAGGTCATCCGCGGCATGGCCGACCGGCTTCTCGCCGTCACCACCGGCTGACAGCGGGCTGGGTGCGGCGAAGCGTGATGTTGTTGCAGGCCTCGCACACATCCGCCGGGATAAGGCCCAGGCGCTGCAGGAAACCAAAAATCGCGCACCCCAGGCAGAAGCCGGCAAGAGCCTCCAGTGAGGCCGCAACGATCAGCAAAGCGAGCAAAATCCAGGCAGCTGGCTGGAAGCCAGCGAAGAACAGGACGACGGCGGCGCTCGTCAACGCGGCCCCGATACCTTGCGCGAAGCGCTTGGGGGGACCGGCGACCAGCTTGGCGTGCCCTATCCGCGGAGCCAGGACCTTGACGGACAGCAGGGCCAGCGGGGAAATCCGCGGACCAAAAAGCACGCGGAGCCAGAAACCTGCGGCGAGGGCAACCAACCCCCAGCCCCAGCCGGTCACCAACGTCACGACAGCGAGCACCACAACAAGCCCAGCGGTGATCCGGGCGGCGTACTCGTTGACGGGATTGGGAAAGGCAAATACTGCGCGCCAATCAATCCCACCGCTATCGGGAGTGTCCGCGGCTTGGCGGGCCGGCGCTTGGGGAAAGCTTGGCTTGGTCATGAACCAAGGCTAGGAGCGCTGCTCCACCGACGGGAAGCAATATTGCGCCGTGTGACCCCCAGCCGGTCAGGCGCCGCCCACCATCTGCAGGAACTCGCCCTCGGAGACCACCTCGATCTGCTGTCCCTTGGCGTGGAGCTCAAGGACCCGTTTTGCCTTGCCTGTAAGTCGTCCTGCCCGCAGGTCTCCAGCCACGAAACCGTCTCCGACAATCAACACGGTGGTTCGGGCAGTCACGCGGCTTTCAGGGCGGGCACCCATGTCCGCGGCCCGGGATTTCGCTTCGGGCCGTGTGATGGCGAGATCGCCAGTGAAGACCACTGTCTGGCCGTAAAGCGGGTGTCCCGGCTCGGCCGCGGGGTTGGGCAGCGGGTTGGGGCCCTCCTCCGGCCATGCCGACCAACCGCTTGGACCACCCAGGGTCCCTTCCAGCACCCTCTCCAGGGAACTGCCGCTCTTTGCGGCCAACGCGGACACGGTGGCTTTGGACAGGCCCAACGCGGGATCGAACGCCGGTTGATGGGGCAGGTTCAGCCCCAGGGAAAGATAGAGTTCGGCGATGCTGTTGGCATTGTTGCGCCGGGCTATGTCCACCAGGATGCCTGCGCACGCGCGGGCATCCTCAGCTGCGTCGTGGTGGTTCACCAACGGCACTCCGGCTTCCTCGGCCGCATAAGGCAGCGAGTTGGACACCAGCGAATAGCATCGGCGGGACAGCATGACGGTGCACACGTAGTGGTAAGCGGGCCCCGGAAGACCGGAGACTTCCAAGCCCGAGCGAATGACACCGAGGTCGAAAGCCGCGTTGTGGGCGGCAAGTACGTCGCCACCGATGAAAGCCCCGATTTCGGGGAAGAGCTCCCCAAACCGCGGGCGCCCCAAGACATCTTCAGCGCGGATACCGTGGATCCGTGTGTTGTGGAACTCGAAATGATCGTGGTTCTCGGGCGGGCGCATCAGCCATGAGGCTTCCTCCACCACAACCCCGTTACGGACCTTGCTGAGTCCTACTGAACACGGGGACCCCCTGAAGCCGTTGGCTGTTTCAAAGTCGATCGCCGTAAAGTCCAATGCCACTGGTCAAGATTACAGCCGGAAAAGGCCGCCCCTGTCGATTTGGGCGGCGGGGCGGCCTTTCCATGGGGGATTGTGGTGAAGACAACGTCACGGCGCAGCGTTGGACAGGTTCCCGCCAACCCCAATGTGTCGCAAGGGCTCCAAGGCGGACGAAGGAGCTGTCCCCTGGCCTTTCGGAAATTTCCGCTGGCGGGCTTCAAGTAGGCTTGATGGGTGATCTTTACTGCGATTAGCGATATGGCCGTATCCACTTTCGGGGGCGCGGGCCCAGTGCAGCCGGCCATGGCGTCGTTCCTGCCGGACTGGTTGAACCCCGACGTCTTCCTGCGCGACTCACCGCTGGGACCCTGGGTGGTTCTGCTGGTCTGCGCCATCGTATTCGCTGAGACCGGGTTGCTGGTGGGCTTCTTCCTGCCCGGCGACTCCATGCTCTTCACAGCCGGGCTGTTGGTGTCAACAGGAGCCATTGAGTTCAACCTTTGGGGCATGTGTGGCCTGATCATCGTCGCGGCCATCCTGGGTAACCAGACCGGTTACCTCATCGGAGCGAAAGCCGGGCCGGCGATCTTCAACAAGCCCGATTCCCGGCTGTTCAAGAAGGAAAACGTCGAAAGCGCCCACGCCTTCTTCGAGAAGCACGGTGGCAAAGCGCTGATCCTGGCCAGGTTTGTGCCGATCATCCGCACCTTCGTGCCGGTCATCGTCGGCGTGGCCCAGATGGACAAGCGCAAGTTCTTCCTCTTCAACGTCATTGGGGCCGTGCTGTGGGGCGGCGGGGTTACCCTCCTCGGTGCATGGCTTGGCCAGTTTGATTGGGTTGGCAAGAACATCGACATCATCTTCATCGTCATCGTGCTGATCTCCGTTATTCCGATCCTCATCGAGGTGGGCCGCGGATTCGTCGCCAAGCGCAAGGCAGCCGCCCAGGGAACCGATCCCGTGGAGGAATTCATCGAAGAGCACGACGGCGGCAAAACCGGCGAGCACTAAAGCCGCCGGGCGTTCCGCCCAAGCAAGCGAAAAACGAATGGCACCCCGCCGCGCGGGGTGCCATTCGTTGTCTCAGGTCCGGGCCTACTTCAGCCGCGGGAGCCTGACAGTGCGTCCACGATGGCCGGCAGCAACGCCCGGAACGCCTGGCCGCGATGGCTGATGGCGTTCTTTTCCTCAGAGCTGAGTTCGGCACAACTGCGGTCCATTCCGGCGGGTTGCAGCACGGGGTCGTAGCCGAATCCACCCTGGCCCCGGGGTTCCCGCAGCAGCGTCCCCTCAAGCTGGCCGTACTCCACTGTTTCATGGCTAATGCCATCCGCGCCGGGCACTGCCAACGCCGCAGCGCAGACAAAGGCCGCTCCACGGAAGGAATCGGGAACGTCCGAGAGCTGCGCCAACAAGAGGTTCAGGTTGGCAATGTCATCGCCGTGCCGCCCGGACCAGCGTGCAGAGAAGATACCCGGGGCTCCGCCCAGGACATCCACGGCCAGGCCGGAGTCATCGGCAATGGCCACCAGGCCGGTAGCCTCCGCCACCGCGCGGGCCTTCAACAAGGAGTTCTCCGCAAAGGTGACACCTGTTTCGGCGACGTCCGGGGCACCCGCCGCAGCGGCGTCCACCACCTGCGTGTCGACGTCGAGCCCTGGCACCTGGCCCCGAAGAAGTTCACGCAGTTCCTTCAGTTTGCCCTTGTTGTGGGTGGCCAGCACCAGCCGGGGCGCGCCTGCCTCCGCGGCGCTCACGGAGCTTCCGCCAGCGTTTCGCGCTGGATGGCCGAAAGCTGCGTGGTGCCCAGCAGGGCAAGGTCCAGGAGGGCGTTGAGTTCGTCGCGATCGAACGGTGCGCCCTCAGCGGTGCCCTGCACTTCGACGAACTTGCCGGAACCGGTCACCACCACGTTCATGTCGGTCTCCGCGCGAACGTCTTCAACGTACGGCAGGTCCAGCATGGGCACGCCGTCGATGATGCCCACGGAAACGGCCGCAATGGTATCCACCAGGGGCTCGGCGTTGCGGGCAATGAGCTTGTTCTCCCGGGCGAAGCGGATGGCTTCCGCCAGGGCAACGTAAGCGCCGGTGATCGCGGCCGTCCGGGTACCGCCGTCGGCCTGGAGGACATCGCAGTCCAGGACGATCGTGTTCTCGCCCAGTGCCTTGGTATCGATGATGGAGCGAAGGGAACGGCCGATCAGGCGCGAGATTTCGTGGGTGCGTCCACCAATCTTGCCCTTGACCGACTCGCGGTCGGATCGGGTGTTGGTGGCGCGGGGAAGCATGGCGTACTCGGCCGTGACCCAACCGCGGCCTTCTCCCTTGAGCCAGCGCGGCACGCCCTCAGTGAGCGAAGCGGTGCACAGTACCCGGGTGTTGCCGAACTCGATCAGCGCCGATCCCTCGGCCTGCTTCGACCAGCCGCGGGTAATGCTGATGGGGCGCAGTTGGTCGGGGGTCCGGCCATCGGCGCGGATGACGGGTGTGGCTGTTGCTTCAGAAGTCATGCTCCAAGCTTAGCCAAGCCAACCGGGCGCCCGATGCCGGCCACCCTAGATCGTGTAATGCACCCCGGCAACAGCCACAGCAACGTCCCCGGCAAAGACCGGCTTGGCCTCCGAGAGCACTTTGGTCTGCGAAGTCCACACGGGAATGTGCGTGAGCAGCAGCCGTTTGGCCCCTGCGTGGGTAGCGGCCTCGCCGGCCCGCTTGCCGGTGAGGTGGACGTCCTTGATGTCATCGTCCCGGCCCTCCTCGAAGGCCGCTTCGCAGAGGAACAGGTCCGAACCCTTGGCCGCGTCCTCGAGCCCCTGGCAGGAATCAGTGTCGCCGGAGTAGGTCAGGACCTTGGTAACCGGGACGCCGTCCTTGCCCGGTTCCGTAGCGGTAACACGCAAAGCATATGCCTCTTCAACCGGGTGGTTGACCGCATAGGGCGTGACGGTGAAAGGACCCACAGTCACGGGCTTCTGTTCGGCCCAGTTGGTGAAGTCGAACTCTTCGTGCATCCCAGGGTCCAGGTCCAGCCCATAGGCTGTCGCCATCCGGTCTGCGGTAGCTGCAGGCCCCCACACGGGAAGCCTGTCACGGCCCCAACCGCCTGGCTTCCAGCGGACGGCGACATGCAGGCCGCAAAGGTCCATGCAGTGGTCCGGGTGCAGGTGGGTCAGGAAAATCGCGTCAATATCCTCAAGGTCCGTGTAGCGCTGGATTGCGCCCAAGGCTCCGCTGCCCAGGTCCATGACAATTTTCCACTCGCGTTCGCCATCGTGAGCCGTCACCAGATAACAGGACGCGGGCGAACCGGGGCCCGGGAAAGATCCGGTGCACCCCACGATCGTCAGTTTCACAGGCCACGTCCCATGGCCGCACCCGAGCCGGTAGTGGCGTTGCCCTCAGGCTGCACGAAGTAGGAACGTCGGGACAATCCGGCTCCCGATCGGGCAGCCTCCAGCATCTCGGGGGTAATCCGGGCCAGGCTCCCCGTGGGGTACTGCGCTGCAACGTGGTCCACGTGCTTTACGGAAAGCACTTCAGGTCCCAGGAACCGGCGGGCCAGGGTTTCGAAATGTGCGGCATCTCCCGTGGCGATGAACTCGTGGCTGGGCGCGGTAGGCTCCGTCCGTTGGATGCCGTGGTTGGCCAACGCACGGTAGACATCCTTGGCCGTCTCTTCAGCGCTGGAAACGAGCGTCACGTCTTCACCCATGACGAAGGAGATGACCCCGGTCAGCAAAGGGTAGTGCGTGCACCCCAAGACAACGGTGTCCACGCCGGCGGCTTTGAGCGGCTGCAGATACTCGTTGGCAGCCGACAGAAGATCCGGGCCGGTGGTAATTCCGGCTTCCACGAATTCAACGAATGCCGGGCAGGCCGCGGACGTGATGGTCAGGTCCGGTGCAGCAGCGAACGTGTCCTCGTAGGCACGGGAACCCACCGTAGCCGAGGTGCCAATAACGCCGATCCTGCCGGAGCGGGTGGCTGAGACGGCCCGGCGAACAGCCGGCTGGATGACCTCGATAACAGGGATACCGTAACGGGCCGTGTAGCGTTCACGGGCGTCCCGGAGCACGGCAGCGGACGCCGAATTGCACGCAATGGTGAGCAGCTTGACGCCGGAGTCAACCAGTTCGTCCATGACGCCCAGGGCGTTCGCCCGCACTTCGGCTATCGGAAGCGGACCGTAGGGGCCGTTGGCGGTGTCCCCTACATAAAGGATCGACTCGTTGGGGAGCTGGTCAATGATCGACCGCGCCACGGTCAACCCGCCAACTCCGGAGTCGAAGATGCCGATCGGGCGCGCCCCTACGATTTCCCCGTCGCTGAGGTGGTCGCCACTGGCTGAAGCGCCGCTTGGTGAACTGCCCGATGCTGAAGTCATAATTATTCGAGAATAAGGCTTCCCATGGCGTCCGGCCATTACCTGTGGTCTCCGCCTCGTGTCTGATGTGTCACAAGGCGGCAGCACCAACCCACGGGGCGGATCAGGATTTCGCCTGCCTGGCGGAGATCATGGCCTGCACCAGGGACTCCTGGAGCCACGTGGTGAAGTTATAGACCAAGGCCAAATAGCTCTCCACGTCCTCCGCCTGGCTCCAGTCCTGCATGCTGTGGATGTGCTCCGCGTCAGCCTCATCGCGGATGTCCAGGCGTTCGGACAGAACAAGCCGCACATCATTCAGTGCCATGGACCAGCGGGTGGCATCTTCGAGGGTCAGGACCAGTTCGTCCTTGTCCAGTCCCATGGCGGTGGCCCGCAGGGCACCGACCTTGCTTTCCCGGACAGAGCGTTCGGTGAGCTGCCGGAACTCCAGCGAGCCGTCGTCGTCGTCCTTCAGGACATTGGGCAGAAGCCGTAAAAGGGCGCGGTCGCTGGGCTGCTTGACGTCCATGTCCAGGCCGATCAGGGCCGCCAACGGATCCTCGTTGTCCCGGGCATCCGAGTCCAGCATGGAGATGACGTCGTCCAACAATCCGCGCAGAAGGTCCCGCTCGGCTGGCTCCAGGTATCCAGTGATGCCCTTGAGTCCAAACTTGAATGCCTTAGCCACTCTGGCGGCCGCCCTTTCCGGGTGTCTCATTGCCGCTAGCAGCCTTCTCCACGGTGGCCCAGAGGCCAAACCCATGCATCGCCACCGCGTGCTGCTCTACTTGTTCCTTGCTGCCGTGGGCAACAATGGACCGGCCCTTCTTATGGACCTCCATCATCAGTTTGTGCGCCTTGGACTCCGAATAGCCGAAGTAACTCTGGAACACATAGCTCACGTAGCTCATCAGGTTGACGGGATCATTCCAGATCACAAGGTTCCAAGGGATATCAGGGGCTGTCAGGACACCGGTGGATGACTGCTCCGCAGTTTCCGTCCGCTCATCGATGTCCGTGCCAAACGCAACGCTAGGGCTCATCTGTCCATTCTATGGCGGCTCGCACTAGAGTGAATTCGTGAGTAGAGCCACGTCGTGGGACCACCCCGCAACCTCCTTGTACACAGACCACTACGAACTGACCATGCTTCAGGCAGCCTTGCACTCCGGGGCCGCACATCGCCGATCAGTGTTCGAAGCCTTCGCCCGGCGGCTGCCTGACGGTCGCCGCTACGGTGTGGTGGGCGGCACGGGACGCCTGCTGGAGGGCATCGCCGACTTCCGCTTCGGGAAGGCCGAGCTGGAGTTCCTGGAGCAAAACAACGTGGTCAACCAGGAAACCCTGGACTACCTCGCCAATTACAAGTTCAGTGGCGATATCTGGGGCTACGCCGAGGGCGATGCCTACTTCCCCAACTCCCCCATCCTCATTGTCGAATCAACGTTCGCCGAAGCATGCATCCTGGAAACATTCATCCTTTCCGTCCTCAACCATGACAGTGCCATCGCCTCCGCCGCCTCGAGGATGACATCGGCGGCGGGCACCCGCCCGTGCATCGAGATGGGATCCCGGCGGACCCAGGAGGAATCAGCGACGGCGGCCGCCCGCGCCGCTGCTATCGCCGGCTTTGCCAGCACCTCCAACCTGGAGGCCGGGCGCCGCTACGGCATCAAGACAGTAGGCACCGCTGCCCACTCCTTCACGCTCCTGCACGACACGGAGCGGGAAGCCTTCGAAGCCCAGATCGCGACTTTTGGCCCTGGAACCTCGCTGCTCGTCGATACTTACGACGTCGAAGCCGCCGTGCGGACCGCCGTCGACCTCGCCGGTGACAAGCTGGGCGCGGTGCGCCTGGACTCCGGCGACCTCATCGCCCAGGCGCAGTGGGTCCGGCAATTGCTCGATGACCTGGGCAACGTCAATACCCGCATTGTGGTGACCTCCGACCTCGACGAATTCGCCATCGCCGCCCTGCAGTCCGCCCCCGTGGACTCCTATGGGGTAGGCACATCCCTCGTCACCGGCTCGGGTGCCCCGACAGCCAGCATGGTCTACAAACTGGTGAGCCGCACCAACGACGACGGCGAGTTCATTCCGGTGGCCAAGGCCGCCAAGAACAAAGCCAGCGTTGGGGGCCGCAAATACGCGCTTCGCAAGCTCAACGAACGGGGCCGGGCAACCCAGGAAATCGTGGGGATCGGCCACCGCCCCGAGGACGACGGAAACGACCGCCAGTTGCTCCAGCATTTCGTCAAGAACGGCGAGGTACTGCCCGGTTGGACCGGACCGGAAGGCGTCATCCGCGCCAAGGAACGGCACGCGGCAACCATGGCCGAACTTCCCGCCGTCGTGAACCGGCTGCAGCGTGGCGAACCTGCCATTCCCACCATCTACGAGGAGAACTGATGTCCAGGGCCCTGATCATCGTCGATGTCCAGAACGACTTCTGCGAGGGCGGCACCCTTGCTGTCGACGGAGGCGCAGCCGTAGCCGGCGCCATCACCGAATACGTCGACGCCAACCAGCAGCACTTCGATCACATTGTGGCAACCCAGGACTGGCACATCGAGCCCGGGGCCCACTTTTCGGACGAGCCCGACATGGTCGATTCATGGCCTCCGCACTGCCGGGCAAGGACCAAAGGGGCTGAGCTCCACGAGGACCTGGACCCGGAATACATCCAGGCCTACTTCCGCAAAGGGCAGTTCACGGCTGCCTACTCCGGCTTCGAAGGCATTCTGGCACCCGAAGACGACGTCCCCTCCGGCGACCTCAAAGCAGGGGCCGCGGTGACCGAAGTGCTGGATGAAGAAGCAATCGGCCTGGATGACTGGCTGCAGAGCCACGATGTCGAGGAGGTGGTGGTGGTAGGCCTCGCGACCGACTACTGCGTCAAGTCCACAGCCTTGGACGCTGTCCAGGCCGGGTACACCACTACAGTCATCGCAGACCTCACGGCAGGTATCGCCGAGGACCTCACCGAGGCGTTCGAGGAGATGGAAGCGGCCGGCGTCGAGGTTGAACGCAGCTGACCCTGTACGCCCGGTACGCCAAAGGGCGCCGCAACCGCGGCGCCCTTTGGCGTATTCACTGAAAGTTTGGGCCGGCTACTTCCGGCCTATGAACCAGTCCTGGAGTTTACGCAGTCGGGCCTGCAGCTGTTCCTCATTGGCCTGTGCCACCGCCGGGCCGCCACACACTTCCCGCAGCTTGGTGTGGACCACTCCGTGCGGCGTTCCCGTTCGGGCGGACCACGCGGCCACGTTCTTGGCCAGTTCGTTCCTCAGGTCCATGAGCATGCGGTGGTCCGGGATCGCCGGCGAAGCGGCTGCCGCCAAGGGCGACTGGCGTTTCTTGCGGGACTGCTGTTCGTGCTGGCGCTGACGCAACAGTGTGCCCACCTGCTCGGCGTCGAGAAGCCCGGGGATGCCCAGGAAGTCCAATTCCTCGTCGGAACCGATATCGGCCCCCGTACCGAACTCGCCGCCGTCGAACAGGACGCGGTCAAAGGAGGCCTGCGAGTCCAGTGCTTCGAATTTGCCCTTGGTGAGCTCATCCGAGGCCTTATCCTCGCGGTTGGCCTCGGCCATAAGGTTCTCCTCAGGGCTGAAGAGTCCGTCATCGTCCTTCTCTGGACGGTCAAGGGCGTGGTCGCGTTCCGCTTCCATGGTGTTGGCAAGGATCATCAACGGCGGCACTGAAGGCAGGAATACCGACGCCGTTTCGCCCCTTTTGCGGGCACGCACGAAGCGGCCCACGGCCTGGGCGAAGAACAGCGGGGTGGACGTCGAGGTGGCGTAGACACCCACCGACAGGCGCGGAACGTCCACGCCTTCGGACACCATCCGAACCGCGACCATCCAGCGCTTGTCGCCCGCGGAGAATTCTTCGATCTTGCTGGATGCCTTGGAATCGTCGGAAAGAATCACGGTGGGCGACTGGCCAGTGATCTTCTTCAGCTGGCCCGCGTAGGCTCGCGCGTCGTCGTGGTCCGTGGCGATCACCAGGCCACCAGCGTCAGGAACTGTCCGCCGGACCTCTCCCAGGCGCTTGTCCGCGGCAGCCAGGACGGCGGGGATCCACTCCCCCGTAGGGTTCAGGGCCGTCCGCCAGGCCTGGGACGTGATGTCCTTGGTCACGGCGGCTTCACCCAGCGAAGCCGCCATCTCGTCGCCCGCGCTGGTCCGCCAACGCATCTGGCCCGAGTAGGCCATGAACAGGACGGGTCGAACCACGTGGTCCCGCAAGGCGTTGCCGTAACCGTAGGTGTAGTCGGCTTTGGAACGGCGAATGCCGTCGCGGTCCTCGGCATACTCAACGAAGGGGATGGGGGATGTATCCGAGCGGAACGGGGTACCCGTCAGGGACAACCGCTTCGTCGCAGGATCAAACGCCTCACGAAGTCCGTCACCCCATGACAGGGCTTCACCGCCATGGTGGATCTCGTCCAGGATCACCAAGGTGCGTGCTGCTTCAGTCTTTGCGCGGTGCAGCATGGGCTTGCTGGCCACCTGTGCGTAGGTGACAGCCACCCCAACGAAACCGCGGCCGTGCTGGCCGTCGGAATTCTTGAAGTTGGGATCGATGGCGATACCGACCTTGGCTGCGGCGTCCGCCCACTGCCGTTTCAAGTGGTCCGTGGGCGCCACGATGGTCACGCGGTTAACCACTCCGCTGTCCAGCAGCGTGGTGGCGATGCGCAGCGCGAAAGTGGTCTTTCCTGCGCCGGGTGTTGCCACGGCAAGGAAGTCCTTGGGGTTGCGCGACATGTAGAGATCCAACGCCTCCTGCTGCCAGGCACGAAGCTTGGGCGCAGTGCCCCAGGCGGCGCGCTCCGGATACGCGGGAGGCAGCGAGGGGCCACCAAAGAGTGTTTCGGTCATGCTGATTCCCCCCGCATGCTGGCAGCGTCAGAGACGCCCTGCTTTCCGGACACGCCGCAGCGGTCCGGAAAGCGGAAACGATCAGATTGGGCCTGTGTTTGCTTCCCGCCCACTACTTGGAGTTGTCCGGGCCGCCGTTTTTTCCACCATCGTTGCCGGGGCGGAGGCCTTCGTAAATCTCTTTGCACTCCGGGCACACCGGGAACTTCTGGGGATCACGTCCCGGCGTCCACACCTTGCCGCACAAAGCGATCACAGGTTCACCGGTCAACGCCGATTCCATGATCTTTTCCTTGCGGACGTAGTGCGAAAACCGCTCGCGGTCGCCGGGCTCCACTTCCTGGCGCGTTTCCTCGCGCTCGATGGTGGCAGTGGACGTTCCGGCTCCGGAAAGCTCGCGCATGGGGTCGTTTTCGAATGGATCCGGAGGAAGCGTAGTCATGCCAAACATCTTACCGTCTACAGGCCCTGCCACTCCGGCTTGTTGTCGTACGTGTGCCGATAGTAGTCCGCCAATTTGAGTGAGGACGCGGCAGCCTCATCCACCAGGATGGTGGCATGCGGATGCATCTGGAGGATGGAAGCGGCGCAGATGGCAGCGACCGGGCCTTCCACGAAGTCACGGACAGCCTGCGCCTTTTGGGCGCCGGTAGCCACCAGCACCACGTGGCGGGCATCCATGATGGTTCCAAGGCCTTGGGTAACCACGTGGTGGGGTACGTCGTCGATGCTGTCGAAGAAGCGTGCGTTGTCCTTGCGGGTCTGCTCGATCAACGTTTTGATGCGGGTGCGGGAAGCCAACGAAGAGCCCGGCTCATTGAAGCCGATGTGGCCGTCCGTTCCCACGCCAAGGATCTGCAGGTCCACACCGCCCACGGCCTTGATCGCATCCTCATACGCTTGGCACGCCGCTTCAAGGTCTGCAGCGGCGCCGTCCGGACCATGGACGTTCTCCGGCTTGATGTTCACACGGTTGGTGAACTCGCGGCGGATAACCTCCCGGTACGACTCAGGATGGCCGGCTTCGAGGCCAACATACTCATCCAATGCGAAACCGTGGGCCTGGCTGAAGTCCAGTCCGCCGGCGTCGTAACGGCTCGCCAGTTCGTCATAGATGGGCAGTGGCGACGATCCTGTTGCCAAGCCCAGCACGGCGTTCGGCTTACGGCGCACCAGCGCCTCGATGGCGTCGGCAGCGAGCGCACCGATCTGCTTGGTGCCAGGGAGAATGACAACTTCCATCGTCACGGCCTTTCTTGTTAAGGGTCTTCGAGCTATCTTTCACAGAGGTTATCCCATGTCCCATCTATGGGCATGGTTGTTACGGAATCAGCGGTTCACGCTGAGCTGGGCAAACATTTCGGGCCCGCGGGCGTCCAACCATTTTCCGCCAAGGCGCACGCCAACCACGAAGAGGACCATCCCCAACAACGGACCCACCGCCAGGTTGATCCAGCCAGCCTCGGTACCACCGCTGAAAGCCTGGACAGCCACCAGCGCCAACTCAGGCAACAGCAGAAGGCCCAGGAGGCCCATCCCCACTGCCTGCACGGCCAGGGTCTGGGCAACGTTTCCCGGTGGCTTCTTGAAGGGGCTGTCTCCCGGCAACGGAACGGCTATGTTGTAGCGGGCCGAAATCACCGAAGATAGTCCCAGTCCGGTGAAAAGCGTGCCCAGCGAAAGGCCCAGGAGGTTCGGCAACCATTGCCAGTCCCCAGTGACGAACAACGGTGCGACGGTGAAGAGCAAGACAACGGGAAGCGAGATGGTCAGGCAAGCCAAGGCACGCCCCAGACGGTCATCAAGGCCGCGGACTCCAGCGGCAAGATGGAGGGCAAATGCCGTGTTGTCATACGAGACATCAGCGCAAATCGACCATGCCATGGTGAAGGCCGTCAACGGTCCGAGGATCATCAGCAGGCCGTAGCCACCGCTTTGCGAGCCGGCAAAAAAGAAGAGGACCGGGAACAGCGGAACAATCACCAAGGATGCCGCGTACCTGGGGTCCTTGAACCAGTAGATCAAAGCACGTGCCGCAACTGCACCCGACGGCGTCCCCGGAAGAAGGCCGAACAGTCCAAGCTTTCCGCCCTTTTTCGCCGAACCTCCGGAATACGGCGGAGTGACCAACGCACGCTGCAGCAACAGGTGCCAGCATAGAAGCAGGGCAGCGATGGTGGCCACCGAGATCAGGAGCTTAATGCCGGCAGCAACAGCATCGCCCGCCTCAAGATCTCCACCCAAGGACCACGGAGCGCCAAAAGGCGTCCAGGACACCGTCCGGGCCAGCGCCGGAAGATACTCCGCGCTCCCCCGAACGCCATCAACTATCCCCACCATGATGGGACCCAGCAGCACCAGGGGGATAAAGACGATGATGCTGCTGACATCCTTGAAACGCCGTGAGGACGCCAGGCCAGCTGTGGCCGTGGTGACCACCTTGGACAGCACCACGCAGGTGACAGCGCCAAGGACCGCGCCCAACAGCGCCCCTGATACGGCCGGGACGCTCCTCCACCAGGTCCCGACAGTCCCAAGGGCGGCAATCAGCGTGGCCAGTCCCGGAATACCAATGAATCCTGCAAGCGCCAGGCCAGTCAGCAGCTGCCTTGGCGGAATCGCGAAAGTGGTGAAGCGTGCGGGATCCAACGTCATGTCAGCTGCCGAAGCGACCAGCGGAATGATGGCCCATCCCAGCACAGTGACCGCGCCGCCCAGCACAACGACGGTGTGCGCGATCCCGGCATCAGCCCAGCGCAGCGCCACCAGGCCACCCACAAGAAGGGACAGAACGCCCAGCGCGTAGAGCAAACCGAGGGCCATGCCCACCAACTGCCAGGGACTGCGCTTGAAGCCGTTGAGCAGCAAACGCCACTTCAGGCTTAGAAGGTGCGCAACCATTCCAGCCCCTCCGTCCTGTGTCCGCCGCCCACCAGCTGAACGAAACGCTCCTCCAAGGTGGAACCAGCACGGACTTCGTCCACGGAACCGGCCGCCAGCACCCGACCGCCGGCAACCACAGCGACGTGGCTGCACATGCGCTGCACCAGGTCCATCACGTGGCTGGACACGATGACCGTGCCACCGGAAGCCACGTAGCTTTCCAGGATGCCGCGGATGTTGGCGGCTGAGACTGGATCCACCGATTCGAACGGCTCGTCAAGGACAAGAAGGCGCGGGGCATGGATGAGCGCCGAGGCGAGGGCGATCTTTTTCGTCATGCCGGCCGAGTAGTCCACCACCAACGTGCCGGCATCGGCCTGCAGGTCAAGGGCGGCCAGCAACTCAGGGACACGGGTGCCAACAACGTCCCTGTCCATGCCGCGCAGCAGGCCCGAGTAGGTCACCAACTGCTCGCCCGTGAGGCGGTCGAACAAGCGCACACCATCAGGAAGGACACCCATGAGCTTCTTGGCCTCGAGGGGTTTGGTCCAGACATCCACGCCGTGCACCAACGCCGTCCCAAAGTCAGGCCGAAGCAAACCGGTGGCCATGGACAGGGTGGTGGTCTTGCCCGCACCGTTCGGACCGACCACTCCATAGAACGAACCGGCAGGCACTTCGAGGCTCACGCCATCGACCGCGATCTTTTCGCCGAAACGCTTGGCCAGGCCCCGAATAGAGAGGGCGGCAAGGGCGCCCCCCGCTGGAGAACCACCCGATCCAAGCGGCGCGGCGCTGGACTGTGGTGGCTGGCTTGCTTGCGGCCCGGGAGCGTGCGGTGAAGTGGATGTGGGCGTGGGTTCATGGCGTGGTTCCGTCATGTGACCAGCCTAACCTCGCTCACGTGTACCTGCCGGGGTCCTAGAAGCCGTGGCGGGGCACTGCTCGCTGGTATTGCGGCACCCAGGGAATGTCATGTCCCAGTTCATAGGCAGCCCTGAGCCACCAGTGCGGATCACGCAGTGCGGCACGAGCCATGAAGACGGCATCCGCACGCCCATTGGCCACGATATCTTCGACCTGGGCGGGACTGGTAAGTAGCCCAACTGCCCCGGTGGGGACACCGGCGTCGCGCTTTATCTGCTCCGCGAACCCTGCTTGGTATCCCGGCGCAACCGGGATTTTCTGGTGGGCCACGGCACCGCCGCTGGAGACATCCACCAGGTCCACACCACGCTCAGCCGCAGCGCGGGCAAGACGGACGGAAGCTTCCACGTCCACTCCCCCTTCGGCCCAGTCAGAAGCCGATATCCGCAGCAGGAGTGGCATCGAATCCGGAATGACCTCCCGGACTGCGTCCACCACGGTGAGCATCAACCTGTTCCTGCCATCCTCGTCACCACCCCAGCGGTCGGTCCGGGTGTTAATCAGGGGGCTCTGGAACTGGTGGAGCAAGTAACCGTGGGCGCCGTGGATCTCGACGGTGTCGAACCCTGCGGCAACGGCGCGGGAGGCTGCGGCCGCAAAATCAGCCACCACCCCTAAAATTTCTGCTTCGCTCATGGCGGCCGGCGCAGCATAGCCGTCAAACGCGTCCGTGGTGGGCCCAACCGTGCCCCAGCCGCCCTCGGATGTGGGAACGGATCCAGAGTGGCCGGAGAAAGGCCAATAAGTTGATGCCTTGCGGCCAGCGTGCGCCAGCTGCGCCCCAATCCTGCAGTCCACGGCACCGTGTGCGTGCACAAAACGGACAATCCGCTCCCAGCCCGCAGCTTGTTCATCGGAGTACAGGCCAGCGTCCAAGGGACTGATCCTGCCTTCGGGGTTCACGGCAGCGGCCTCG
The DNA here is from genome assembly GCF_031455195.1 of Paenarthrobacter nitroguajacolicus. GTDB lineage: Bacteria > Actinomycetota > Actinomycetes > Actinomycetales > Micrococcaceae > Arthrobacter > Arthrobacter nitroguajacolicus_D. The sequence goes on from NZ_JAVDSH010000006.1 coordinate 158,435, forward strand.
CTCATGATCAGCGCTGCACCGCCCGCGGCGAAAGAACCGAGGTGCATCAGATGCCAGTCGTTGGGGACGCCTTCCCCGGTTTCCGGATGGCAACTGTATTGGCACATAGGCGAAACCCAGCCCCGGTGCGGGACCGTGAGTGAACGCAACTGCAGCGGGGAGAACAGTGCGGACGGCACTAGAAGAGCACCCTGGCGAGACCTTGGCGGGCCTTGGCGACCCTCTCGTCCTGCGTCCCGACAACTTCGAAGAGTTCCAAGAGGCGCACCCTGGCCGTCTCGCGCTCCGGACCGAAATTCCGGCCGATGAAGGTGATGATGCGGTTGAATGCGTCCTCGATGTGCCCACCGGAAACATCAAGGTCGGCCACGGCCAGCTGGGCTTCGATATTGTCCGGTTCCTGGGCAGCCAGGTCGCGGAGGCTTTCGGCGTCGGAAGCAGACAGGCTCTCCAACCTCGCCATGAGGTCCACCTGGGCCAATCCGGCTTTGGCATCGGCGTCTGCGGGTTGTTCCAGGAGGGCCTGCTTGCAGGCCGCTGCCGCTCCAGCGTAGTCGCCCGCCTCAATGGCATCGATCGCTGCCTGGTGAAGTGGCGGAAGCGGTTCGGGCTCGTCCGTCCCTTCCGGCTGGGTACCGTCGCCGATGCTCCCGGTGACGCCGTTGGCCGCAGCTACTTTGAGGAGTTCCTCCACGAGCTCCCGGATCTGCGCATCATCTGCGGGTCCTTGGAAGAGGGGAACCGGCTGGCCTTTGATCACGGCGACAGCGGTGGGCACAGCCTGGACCTGAAACGCCTGCGCAAGCTGGGGGAAAGCGCCAACGTCGGCCGCTGCGAGCACCAGGCGACCGCCGTAGCTTTCAACAACCCGCTCCGAAGCCTCCAGGACGGCAGGCGATTCGGCCGCATATCGCGACCAGAGAAGGAACAGCACAGGAATCTGGGCGGACAACTGCACCAGATCCTGGAAATTGGTTTCGGTGGCCTCCACCCGCAGGGGTGCCCTGCTCGACTCACCGCTACCAGGGGCGCCGCCGTTGGCGGTGCCACCATCCGGTGACGTGGAAGCCGGCGGCGCGGGCGGCGCTGCCGGGCGGCGCAGCGACGAAAGGTCGACTGCACCGCGGAGGTTGAGCTGGCTGGCAGCGGCTGGAGTGGGTCGGTATCCGGGCGAACTCATACCGTCCACTCTAGCCGCTGCCCTGCCACGGGAATGTCCTACTTAAAGCTGGCTCCCACCAGGCCACGCGTAGCTGCAACCAGCTTCATGGGATCAGCGGAGCCTGCCGGCGGAATGTAGACCGCAACGGACTCGGCAAAGTTCAGGACCATGCCGGTCGTGGTTTCCTTGCCTCCGGCAAAGACCGCGGAATCGTCCTCCAGCAACAGCTTGTCACCGGCAGCTTTCGGCGTGCCTTCGAAAGCGAAGTCCAGCCGCCCAACCACCAGCGCGCCACCGTCGGCCGTGCGCAACACGACCGTCTGGTTGGTGACGGGGGTGTGGGTGAACTTGAAGTTGGCGCTGGTGCCGTTCTTCACCGTATCTGCCTGGTACGCCAGGGCCCCGGCAATGTAAGGCGAGGACTGCCCGTCTGCCAGCTTGCTCCGGTTAGGGGACTCGGGGTTAGTCAACATTTCGCCAAGGATTCCCAATGCCTCGTTACCGCTGTAGGCGAGTCCGGTGCTGTCGCTGGCAGGAACGGGCTCGGTTCCTTCACGGGGTACCGGGAAGGAAGGGAAGTTGGTGCCCGGCTGCAACGGAGCGCTGCCCCACAGCTTGTAGTTCTCACGCGGGGACAACTGAACCAGCGTCAGGACCTGCGGCACCACGTTTCCTTCGCCCTGGGTGAGGGCGAAGACCGTGCGGGGCCAGTCACGCTTGGTGCTGATGACACTGCTCTGCAGCTTGGTGGCACGAACCGGCATGCGGGGCTCGTAGGCGGAGACCGTGGACCGGATTTTGTAGTTCGCGGTACGGACCTGGAGTTCCATCTTGTCGACGCGCGGTGCAAGCTTTGCTGCGTCCTTGGCGGCATCGGCTGCATCAACGGTACTGGCAACCTGCTCCAGGATCCGCTGCAACTGGGATTCCAGCATCACAGGAGTGCCGCCGTCCGCGGCTGCCGGGGCTGAACTGGCAGAAGGCTGCGGCGAACTGGTGGCCTGCGCGGCGACGGCCGTGCCACCCACCATGACGGCTGCCAACGCGGCCGCGACAACGGTGACGCGCAAGGCCGGGCCCTCTTTTTCGGTTCCACGGCCAGGCGTCGTGTCGGCAGCAGGAGGCTGCACAGGCAGCGTCGTCGTTTCTTCGCCCTTGCCTGGGCCGTGGTCATCGCCGTCCCTGCGGCGGTTGCTAAGGGCCTTGGCGACGAACGGAAGGGCAGCACCCACCAGGATGATGATGATGCCGAGGACAATCAGCGGCACGGCCCAAGGCGTAGTGGCGTTGTTCGGGAAAGTCATGGAAATGGACGACGGCGCGGGCTTGGTTCCGTCGCTGGCTACCAGCAGGGACCACTCGCCATCAGCCGGCGGGTTCCAGGTGTAGTCCAGTTCGCCACTGGCGTCTTCGGTGCTGACCCAAAGGTCGGATCCTGCCGGAGAAGGCGCAGTGGCCTCGCCGTCGGCCGAGGACACCTCGAGGGACTTCTGGTCCGCCGCCACGCCCGTCAGGGTGGTGTGGGCAGTCTTACCAACCCAGGCGTCGACGTCGTCCGGACGCCCCGTGGCAACCATGAAGTTACCTTCGCCCTGGATCTTGATCTTCACCGGCCCGTCGTGGAGTGCAATCAACTTTTGGTCGATCACGGTCAGCGGGGCAGCTTTGGTATCACTGGGAACCGAAGCCGTCACGGTTTCGGAGGGAGCCCAAAAAGTCAGCTGGCCAATGCCGGCCAGCATCGTCAGCAGGCCCAGCAGCACCAGCAAGGCTGCAGTCTTCAAACGCACAGGATCACCTATCATCAGCGGTCGTTGAACTTCAAGGGTAACCGTTTTGTTATCAGAGAGTCAGATCGGGCCGATGCCGGCAAGGTCCATAAAAGCCCGCAGTGGCGCCGCTGCAGCGTGATTCCGCGGTCCTGATAGTGTGGCGATGATCATGAATGCAGGATCCTCCTGCGCCCGGATCAGCCCCGTTCCACCAATGAAAAGGCAGCAAAACCGCGTGAAAGAACCGTTGGAGCCCCGTCCCGCCAATGAGCCCGGGTCAAGCGCGGTGGAGGCCCCGTCAGAAGGACCCGCCGCGACGGTTCCTGTCCGCACAGGGCGGCTCGCCGCCATCAGCCGGAGGCTGAGGCAGCCGATTCCCGGAGCGCGTACCCGCGTCCGCTTCGAAATGCCTCCCGAGGAAGAAGGCAGCGACGGCCGTGAGGACTTCCGCCCCGAAGACGATCACGGCTTCGGCTCCCCCGGGCCGCGGATGTCGTCCCAACACCCGTTGTACGTAGGGTTCATGGGGACCGCCGGCGTCGGCGTTGCCCTTGCAGTGTTCTATATCGCAAGTAACACCACGCAGCTCATCCTCTGGATCGTTGCGGCCCTTTTCATTGCGCTCGGACTTGACCCCGTGGTCCGTTGGCTGGAGGGCCGCAAAGTCCCCCGCCCCGCCGGTATCCTGATTTCCGTTTCCGTGCTGGTGCTGGCAGTCGCCGGTTTCTTCGCCACCCTGATTCCCACGATCGTCGAACAGGTTTCGGAAATCGTGCGCCAGGCCCCGGACTGGATCCGCGGTTTCCTCGACTCGGACTTCTTCCGCACTGCCGACAGCCAGTTCGGCGTCAGGGACCGCATCACCACCGAACTGGATAAATTCGTCAAGGACCCGGAAGCCATGGGTGGCATCTTCGGCGGAGTTGTCGGTTTCGGTTCCACAGTGGCCAACGGGCTGTTCGGTTCCCTGATAGTTCTCGTCCTGAGCCTGTACTTCCTGGCAGCGTTGCCGTCCATGAAGAAGTGGGCCTACCGCTTGGCTCCCCGTTCCCGCCGGCCCAGGGTCGAGGCTTTGTCGGAGGCCATCACCGATTCCGTGGGCAATTACGTGATCGGCCAGGCCTGCGTTGCGCTCCTGAACGCGATCTTCGCTTTCATTGTGATGACCATCCTTGGCATCCCGTTCAGCGTGCTCCTCGCGTTCGTCGTGTTGCTGCTCGCGTTCATTCCGCTGGTAGGCGGGCTGATCGCCGCAGTCGTGGTCATCCTCGTGGCACTCACCGCCGGATGGCAGACCGCTGTTGTCTACGCAATCGCCTACTTCGCGTACCTGCAGTTCGAGGCTTACTTCATCTCCCCCCGCATCATGCAGCGTGCGGTCGCCGTTCCCGGCGCCGTTGCCGTCATCTCCGTGATCGCGGGCGGCAGCCTCCTCGGTGTGCTGGGTGCCCTGATCGCGATCCCCACGGCCGCGGCCATCATGCTGCTGATCAAGGAAGTCTTCATCGTCCGCCAAGACCGGCACTGACCGCCCGCGTTGTTGTACAGCTAAGGCCCCTAAACCCGAGGTTTAGGGGCCTTAGCTGTACAAGGACCGCCTCGTCAGGCGCTGGCGACCGGATCAGGCGCTGGCTGCCCGATCAGACGCTGGCAACCGGCCCCGCCCACAGTCGGGGCAGGCCGTCCACGCCGGCACCTGCTGGAGTGACGTCGTCGACGATTTCATCCAGGACTCGCGCCGCGTACTTCTCGCCCACCCAAAGGTGCTTTGCGCCGTCGACGCCGACCAGCCGGGCCTGCGGCACCAAACTGAAGCGCTGTGCTGCTTCGGCAGGTTGCAGGTAGTCATCGTGTTCAGGCACCAGGACTGTCAGCGGCTTTCCCGACGACGCCCACTCTTTGAGATGGACGTCTGTGGCACGATGCAGCGGCGGCGACAACAGGACGGCCCCTTGGATCTGTGAAGCGACCGGCTCCACCGCTCCGTACATCAGGGCAAGTTCGGTACCAAAGGACCACCCGACCAGCCAGCGGTTTGGCAGGCCACGCTCCACGGCGAACCGCACTGCTGCTTCGACGTCGTAGCGCTCACCAACGCCTTCCTCGAACTGTCCGTCGCTTGTCCCCCGGGGCGACTGCGTGCCGCGGGTATTGAACCTAAGCACTGCCACACCAGCCAAAGCCGGGAGCCTGTAGGAAGCCTTGCGGTAGACATGCGAGTCCATGAACCCGCCGTGCGTAGGCAGCGGATGCAGGGTGATCAAGGTGGCGCTGATTTCCCCGGACTCCGGAAGCGCGAGCTCCCCCCTCAGTACCTTGCCGTCCTCGGTGGTGAACTCCACATTCTCGCGCAGGGCGGGCAGGACCGTGGAAGCGCGGATCTCGGAAGGCGCATCCTGTGGCGTGAAAACAAGCGAAGCGGGATCGAAAGTCATGCCTCCAAGCCTATGCGAATCAGCGGTAGCGGTAAGTCCGCGAAGTCCAGCAGTTGGTGTGCCAATGCCGGCGTTCGGCCAGCCCTGCGGCCTGGCCGAACAAGTGGCTATCTGACCACACCACCAGATGGGCGATACCCGGCAGGATCGCCGTGGAGCACCCCGGGCAGATGTATTGCTTTTCAGCCTTTTTGGCTGTCATGGTCCGCACCATCCAGTCCCCGTCCGGTGCGCTTTCGCGCCGGGCAATGCCGCTGCGGGCCCTTTCCAGGTCCAGTTCCGGCACCGGCTCCGACCACTTGCCGCCGTTGCCGCCCGAACGTGAACCTGACGCGTTGCGGCGGGGACGGTTGGAGCGGGGCATGATTCCATTCTGCCCCAGCCACCAGGTTCCAGGCGGTATTGTGGGGCGGGTGCGACTCGTCATAGCCCGTTGTTCTGTTGATTACGTTGGCCGCCTCAAGGCCCACCTCCCCCTCGCCACCCGGCTGCTGCTGGTCAAGGCGGACGGCTCAGTGCTGGTGCACTCGGACGGTGGTTCCTACAAGCCGTTGAACTGGATGAGCCCGCCCGCCACCCTCCGGGTGACTTCACCGGAAGAGACCGAGGTTGAAGAAGGGGTGGTGGAGCAGTGGACCGTCCAATCCGCTAAAACCGACGACCGCCTCATCATCAACATTTACGAGCAAATCCACGACACGTCCCATGAGCTGGGCACAGACCCTGGCCTGATTAAGGACGGCGTCGAAGCAGACCTCCAGCGGCTGCTTGCTGAGCAGATCGAAACCCTCGGAACGGGTTACTCCCTGATTCGCCGCGAGTACTACACCGCGATCGGTCCCGTGGACATCCTGGCCAGGGACGCCAACGGAGCCACGGTGGCCATCGAGCTGAAACGGCGCGGCGACATCGACGGCGTCGAACAATTGACCCGGTACCTTGAACTGCTCAACCGCGATCCCCTGCTGGCGCCCGTGCGCGGAATTTTCGCCGCCCAGCAAATCAAGCCGCAAGCCAAAGTCCTTGCCAACGATCGCGGCATCGACTGCGTCACTTTGGATTATGACGCGATGCGCGGCGTGGATGACAGCGAGTCCCGGCTCTTCTAAGCCCCTCCCTTCGGGGGACTGTGCGTTGGGCCACTAGAATCGAAACCATGACTGCCGCCACTTCTTCCGCGCCGAGCCACCAAATCATCAAGGGAACGCTGGTCACTGACGGCGAGGTGGTGGAAGACGGCCTGCTTGCCATCGACGGCGACAGGATCGCCTATGCGGGTACTGCTGATGGATTCGATCCCGAGGCGTTCGAGGGTTTCCAGAGCGCCATCCGTTTGGGGGTGCCCAGCGGCAGCTACCTGATCCCCGGCCTCATCGACGTCCACTGCCACGGCGGAAACGGCGGGGACTTTCCCGGGGGCGACGAGGCGTCGGCACGCAAAGCGGTGGAGTTCCTGCACCGCTCGGGTACCACCACCTTCCTCGCCAGCATGGTTACCGCGCCCCGGGAGGACCTGCTTCGCGGCATTGAACTGTATGTGAAGCTGGTGGACGAAGGCCTCGTGGCCGGGATCCACCTCGAAGGCCCTTTCCTCTCCCACGCGCGCTGCGGCGCCCAAAACCCCGACTACCTCCTGGAGCCGGACCTCGAGCTCATGGCTGAGCTTGTTGGCGCAGCTGACGGCAAGCTCGCCACCATGACCTACGCACCGGAGCTTCCCGGCGCTGGGGCCTTGGTGGACCTGATGACTTCCCACGGCGTGACACCATCGCTGGGACACACTGACTGCGACGACGCCACAGCGGCGGCGTCGCTGGCCGCAGCCCGTGAGGGACTTGAGTCGGCAGGGTTCGACGGCGTCAGCTCGCTTCCCACTGTCACCCATCTTTTCAACGGGATGCCGCCCCTCCACCACCGAGCGCCCGGCCCCGTCGCTGCCTGCCTGCGCATGGCACAGGAAGGCAAGGCCGTCGTGGAGCTCATCGCGGACGGTACCCACCTGGATCCCAGCACGGTGGCGACAGTTTTCCAGCTGGTAGGTGCCGCCAACATTGTCCTGGTAACTGATTCCATGGCGGCTGCCGGTCTCTCTGACGGGAGCTACATGCTCGGCCCATCGCCCGTAACCGTCAGCGACGGAGTGGCAACACTGGATGCGACGGGGTCGATTGCGGGAGGTACCGCAACCCTCCTTGAGGTGGTCCGCAAAACCGTGGCAGCCGGCGTCGCACTTCCTGACGCCATTTGTTCGGCAACAGCGGTCCCGGCCGCCGTCCTGGGGCTTTCCGACGAAATAGGCGGGCTTCGCCGCGGACTGCGTGCCGACGTCGTTGTAACCAACGCAGACCTGGAACTTACCGGCGTGCTTCGCAACGGGCAATGGTTGGACCAGTAAAGTCGGTATGTGAATTCACGGGGTTCGCGTTACCTTCTTTTTACCGAAAATTTTCCCGAATTGCCCAAAAGACCGTTGACCTCCGGCAGGGCACATGAAAGTGTTGTAGCAGTCTTTGTGTAGGTGTTTTTCATGCTCGCAAGACGAGTTGCGAGCGTGAAGCTCCTGCGAAACCAGCCGGGCCTGGCCCGGCGGGAATCCATGGTCTTCTCGCGGAGTAACAAAGCCGGTACGAGGTGTATCGGACTGCTTTTCCATAATGAGGAGAAATACATGGCACTGGGAACCGTCAAGTGGTTCAACGCTGAAAAGGGCTTCGGCTTCATCACCCCGGATGACTCGGATGGGGACGTTTTCGTTCACTACTCCGAGATCCAGACCGGTGGCTTCAAGACCCTCGATGAGAACCAGCGCGTTCAGTTCGAGATCGGTCAGGGTGCCAAGGGCCCCCAGGCAACCGGCGTTACTGTCGTCTAGCCTTACCAGTTGAATTCTGCGTCCCGCAGGAACAACAACGTTGGCCCCGGCTTACCAGCCGGGGTCAACGTGTTTAAGGGAGCAGCTATTCAGGCGTAGATGACAAAGCGTGAAGGAATGCGAAACGCCACCTCCATTGGGCGTTGACAATTCAACCAACCAGGGTTCGAAGAAGCCTCGCAGAATGTCGGACCGACAATCCCGGCAGATACGCGCGACTGAGGGCGCGGCCCATTGCGGGAAGGTGCAGCGGGTCTTGGTAATACATGTACAACGACCGATACTCAGGTTGGAATCGTGACTTAAAGGACGCCAGTGACCTGAATCCATAAACCGGTTCCAGCGCCTGCCCCACCACGTCGAGAATTCCAGCAAGGCCTTTCGCCTGCTGCTCGATTTCGCCTTTCTCGCGGGCAAGGGGGGAACCTGACAACGAGATCACTTCCACGGATTCCCGCAGGTGCAGGACGGCCGAGGCTATGAGGAATTCCATCACCCCTGGAAAGGCATCGCCCCTCCGCCGCATGAAGTCCAGCGTCCAGCTGACAACCTTGCCGTCCTGGTGCACCGGAAGCCAACTGGTCACCCCGTACACAAAACCTGCCTCGTCCACGGCCACACAGCAAAGAACGTCGTCATCCTCAAGCTCGTCCAGGCCACCGAGCGTAAAGCCCATCTCGGGAATCTTCTTCTGCGCAGCCCACTCTTCGGAAACCTCGCTGACTTGGGCGCGTACCGCGTGCGGCAACTCCGAATAGGGCCCCCAGCTGGCTGTGATTCCACGTTTGGCGGCGCGGTTGAGCGACGTCCGGACGTTCTGCCACTCCTTACCCCGGAACTCCAGATCCCTGATCCGGAGACGGGTTTCCTGGGCCACCGCGACCCTGCGGAAACCCTTGGACTGCAGCATGGGCCACAACTCGTCGGTGCAGGAGTAGAAGCACGGGATCAGCGCGTGTTGGGAGCAAAATTCAAGGAATCCCTCAGCCGTAGCCACGTGGTGTTCAGCGGGGCCGAGGGGACCGGCAAGGGTCAGCGCAACGTGGCCATGCTGCTGATAGGCCACTCCCCCGTTGCCGTCTGCGGTGAACCAGTACTTGTTGGGTTCCCACAGCGCCATCCATGACAATGAATCACCGCCTTGTTTCACCAACGCCCGGGCCTTCTGCCGCGACTGGTGGTCCAGGCCCCCTGCCAGGTGCCCACGGACCAAGAGGACCCAGACTCCCGCCAATGCCACGAGCCAAAAGACTGTGCCCGAGTAGGAAAAGAGGAAGACTTCAAGGACATCGCGGTCCGCAAAGACCTTGCGGTAGACGCCCGGCAGCGGCACCGGCAGGTACTGGCGGGCAAGTTCGGCCGCCAGCCCGAGCAGTCCGCCGTCGCGGTCCATGCCTCCCGACGCCAGCCAAACGGCTGTATAGGCAAGGATGAGCGCTCCACCCGTCAGCCCCACCCACCAAAAAACCCGCCGGCGAAGCCGACCCGAGGACGCCACCCTGAAGTGGCCCCGGTACACGAACATCAGGACGGCGAGAACCAAGGGAACCAGCACCAGCGGAATCAGGTGCACCACCGCTGTGTTCAGCATTCCTACGTGCGGCCGTCCCTGCGCCCGTGGCATTCCGGCGAAGAGAGCCAGATAGATTGCCGACAACGCGACCACTACCAACTGCACTCCGATCGCGATCCCCAAGGCCAGCCGGCGTCCCCGCCTCATGCCATCTGCGCAAATGAGCAGGAGCACCACCGGCACCACTGCCAGCGCCAGTCCGAAGGGCCCCGTATACGCCTGCCGTCCCGTCTCGAGGCACGCGACGTCGATGGTTCCGCCACAGCTGCTTTCTAGCTGGCTCAGGGTGGGCAACGGATTCAGGATGACGTCACGTAGCAGGGACAGCGGCCCCGAGGGGCTCTTCGCTGCTGCCGTCACGATCGGCCCCACCGCGAAGATCGCCATGGTCAAGGAAAGCAGGTTACGCACTTCCCTGCCCGTGGACCGGTGAAGGTGGAGGTGGCCTTGGCTGCTCTGCATCCACCACCCGGCGGCGAGGCCAATCAGCGCACCGAGGAAACCCACAACGGTCTCTGCGTGGCCAACGTATAGCAGCAGGAGCAACGAAATGGAGAGCGTCACCGTACGCAGGCGTCGCTGCCACAACGTAGGGAGCAGTGCGCTTGCCGCCATCGCCGTGGCCAGGATGGCGCCGTAAGGACCAATCAACCGCGTATCGGCCATTCGCGACAGCCAGCCGTCGTCGGCCGGGCGGGCTATCTGGGTGACCAGCAAAAATGCGGAAACGCAGGCGAACTGGCCGCCAAGGAAGACGCCCGCCGTCTTGAGGGGACCGAAGTGCCGCTCTGCCAAACCAAGCAGGAACAACATCATGAGGATGGCTGTGGCGTAGGCAAGCGGGTTCGTGGTGAAGAACAGGGAAGTCCAGATGGACCACCACTCCCCCGCCCTCAGTCCATCAAGCGAAACCCCGGCCACCGGAAGCCAAGGCTCAGGGGGTCCCATCAGCAGGCTTCCGGACGCTATGGAGAGGACTATGAAGAGCAGCAGGACAATGAGGGTGAAAGGCGTTGAACGCAAGTGGCTGCCCGCTTGCCTGATCGCCGGCACCACCACACGGTTGAGGGCGAGGCTCATTGCGGGATGCCCCACCGCGTTGCCAGGAAGCCGAGAGCCCCTGGCATCCCCTCGATCACGGCGTCCCAGGAATGCCCGGCGTGGGCAATGGAGTGCTCCTGGGTGTCGAATCCCGCGTTCCTGGCAGCCTCGGCAAGTTCGTGCATGTATCCAGTGAACTCGTGGTCCGCTTCGCCTGAAACCAAATACACGCCGCTCCCGGAAAACGTGCGCTCAGCCATCAGGACCAAAGGCGTCCTGGACTCGAAAGCTTCAACATCGCCGTCGAAGGAGTCCGCAATGGTCTTGCCTCGATCCTTGGCAAGGGCAGGCTCGCGCTCGGCAGAGAACGGCACAACTGAAGGAAACAAGTCCGGGTGCAGCGTTCCCAGCTGCATCGCGCAGGTGCCGCCGAAAGAGAATCCGCCAACAGCCCACTGCTTGTGGTCAGTAGAGACGTCCAAAGTGCTGCTGATCCAGCTTGGGACGTCCTGGGAAAGGTATGTATCCACGTGGGCGATGTTGCTGTCCATGCACATGGTGTTCGCATTCGCTGACCCGTTGGGATCCACCACTACCGTCACTGGCGCCAAGCCACCGTGTTCCTCGGCGAATCGGTCCAGGAGCGCCCGGAGCCGGCCGCCAGTCAACCAATCGGTAGGGCCCCCGGGCTGCCCGGCAAAGAGTATGAGCACCGGCAGGCTGGGCCTGGGCGTCGACAAGTAGGAAGGGGGAAGGTAGATGTAGGCGTCACGGGCGTCAAAGCCCGAAGCCGTACCAGGAATGTGGGCCTTGCGCAGGATTCCGCCACCAGGCAGGGAATCGGGGGCTTTCCATGCACTCAGTGACGAGGCGGGGACACCGCCCGCTGTCCGTTTGAGGCTGGACTCCAGCGGTTGTATCCGCGCCACTGCCGTGCCGAGCAAATCGGCCACGGTCTTATTGAGTCCAAAGTAGAGATTGACTTGGACCACGCATAAAAGGACTACGCCCAGCATCGCTACACAACCGAGCACACGGCCTTTGGCAACGTTCCGTGGGAAGCGGGCAATACTCAGGAGGATGGCGGTGACAGCCAGAACAGACCAGGCCAAAGTCTCAAATGGCAGGTTCTCCGAGAAGGCCGCCATGAGATCGATGAGGATCCAATGGACCAGGGCCACTATCCCTGCAGCCAGGACAAGGCAGGCCACCACGACTACAGGCCAGGACCGCTGGCGGCGCCACAGCAGATACAAGCCACCAACGGCTCCGAAAGCGACGCAGAACCATATGAAGGGCCCATCAACGAGGCTGACATCCGAAAGGAAGTCCATGTCGCCTATCGCCAGGTTCCCACGCCGATGACCGGTCCGGCCTCCAGCCAGGACGATAGTCCTGTATAGGCATCAAAATTCATGGCAAGCATGAACTTGGTACCTTCGTACTGCAATTCGACCACCACGACGCCGGGTTGAACCCTCACGAGTTCATCCTCAGTCGGTTGGCGTCGCCCGAGCAACTCCAGTGAGCTGCGTGTGAACTTGTACTTCGGGACCACACTCAGCGACATCAAGCGGAACCACTCAAGCTCATTGTCCTGATAACGACAAACCCCCATCAGCCAGCTGTTTCCAGCCATGCAAATGGAGGCGTCGACCGTGCCCAGGGCGCGCCGCAGATTGAAGCGGCGCACCCCGAAAAGGCACAGTGAAATGATCAGCAACGTAAACGCTGTTGCCAAGGCGATGAACGGAATAAGGGAATCGTCCATCAAGGTCTTGCTATCGGATCCCCGCTGTAGCCGCTTCGCCCAATTTGGCGTTGTCAGCAACAATGACCACGCGATCGTTGTCAACGGAGAAGAATCCGCCGTCGACAACTACCGCAATTCGGTCTCCGGAAACCGGCTGGATTGCCAGCTCGCCCTCGGCCAGGATGGCCAGGAGGGGCGAGTGGCCCGGCAGGATTCCGATTTCACCATCGCTGGTGCGGGCCTTCACCATCTTGGCCGCCCCGGACCACACGAAGTGGTCCGCTGCGACAATCTCAACCTCGAGCTCAGCCATACTACTTGGTCTGTTCCTGGATCTTGGCCCAGTTACGCTCGACGTCATCCAGGCCGCCGACGTTGAAGAACGCCTGCTCTGCAATGTGGTCCAGCTCGCCGTCGCAGATAGCGGTGAAGCCTTCAACAGTGTCCTTGATGGACACAGTGGAGCCCTCGACGCCGGTGAACTGCTTGGCGGTGTAGGTGTTCTGGGAGAGGAACTGCTGGATGCGACGTGCACGCGACACGACGATCTTGTCTTCTTCGGACAGTTCGTCAACACCGAGGATGGCGATGATGTCCTGGAGTTCCTTGTTCTTCTGCAGGATCTGCTTTACACGGACAGCCGTGTTGTAGTGGTCCTTGCCGATGTACTGGGGATCCAGGATACGGGAAGTCGACGTCAGCGGGTCAACGGCCGGGTACAGACCACGGGATGCGATTTCACGGGAAAGTTCCGTGGTCGCGTCGAGGTGTGCGAAGGTCGTGGCCGGAGCCGGGTCGGTGTAGTCATCAGCAGGCACGTAAATGGCCTGCATCGACGTGATGGAGTGACCCTTGGTGGAGGTGATGCGCTCCTGGAGCAGACCCATCTCATCAGCAAGGTTCGGCTGGTAGCCCACAGCGGACGGCATACGGCCGAGCAGCGTGGAAACTTCCGAACCTGCCTGCGTGAAGCGGAAGATGTTGTCAATGAAGAGCAGCACGTCCTGGTTCTGGACATCGCGGAAGTACTCCGCCATGGTGAGCGCCGACAGAGCGACCCTCAAGCGCGTTCCCGGCGGCTCATCCATCTGGCCGAACACAAGGGCGGTGTCCTTCAGGACGCCTGCCTCTTCCATTTCAACCCAGAGGTCGTTGCCTTCACGGGTACGCTCGCCAACACCGGCGAAGACGGAAGTACCACCGAAGTTGCGTGCAACACGGGTGATCATTTCCTGGATCAGAACGGTCTTGCCAACGCCGGCGCCGCCGAACAGGCCGATCTTTCCACCCTTGATGTACGGGGTGAGAAGGTCGATGACCTTGATGCCGGTCTCGAGCATCTCCGTGGAGCCCTCGAGGGAAGCGAAGGCCGGAGCCTTGCGGTGGATCGGCCAGTAGGCGTCAGCCTTGATCTCGGACTCTTCGACGTCCAACGGCTTGCCGAGGACGTTGAAGATGTGGCCCTTGACGCCGTCGCCGACGGGCACGGAGATCGGTGCGCCGGAGTCCTGCACGGTGGTACCGCGGACAAGTCCGTCGGTAGCCTGCAGGGAGATGGCGCGAACGAGGTTGTCACCCAGGTGCTGGGAGGTCTCGAACGTGATGGTCTTGGTCTGCCCATTGAGGGTGATCTCAGTGGTCAGAGCGTTGTAAATCGACGGGATTGCGTCAGCCGGGAATTCGACGTCGACAACCGGACCAATAACACGGGCAATGCGGCCGGTGGCACCGGCCGTTGCTACGTGTTCGGTAGCAGTGGCAGTCATCTCTCTCACTTCACTCAGTAGATGGCGTGGGGTTAAGTTTATCTGTTGTTGCAGGTAAGGCTTTACAACCGAAACAGCTGCGGGCTAGGACGCGAGAGCGTCGGCGCCGGCCACGATTTCGGAAAGCTCCTGCGTAATTTCGGCCTGGCGGGCCGTGTTGCGAAGGCGCGTGTACTTCTTGATCAGATCCGTAGCGTTGTCACCGGCCGACTTCATGGCACGCTGGCGGGCAGCGAGCTCGGAAGCTGCAGCCTGCAGCATTGCTGCGAAGATGCGGGATTCGATGTAACGCGGGAGCAGTGCATCAAGCACCTGCTCGGTTTCCGGTTCGAATTCGTACAGCGGCAACAGCTCGGACTCCGAGGCTGCTTCCTCTTCGACGACCTCCAGCGGGAGCAAACGGATAACCGTAGGTTCCTGCGTCACCATGGACTTGAAGCGGGTGTAGACGACGTGGATCTCGTCCACGCCTCCCTCTTCGAAGTCTGTGGAGAAGTCTTCCAAAAGTGCAGCGCCGACTTCCTGGGCGGTTTCGAATTCCGGTGCGTCCGTGCCGCCGGTCCATACACGGGAGTATGACCGGTTGCGGAAATCGAAGTACGCCTGCGCCTTGCGGCCAACGAGGTACGCTTTGACTTCCTTGCCTTCTGCGTGAAGAAGCTCGAAGAGACCTTCAGCCTGCTTGAGCACGCTGGCCGAGTAGGATCCTGCAAGGCCGCGGTCTGAGGTAATAATCAGGACAGCGGCACGGCGGATCTGCTCCGGCTCCGTGGTCAGAGGGTGATCGATTTCGCTCTGAGTTGCGACAGCAGAAACGGCGCGGGTAATGGCGTTCGCGTAAGGCAGTGAAGCTGCTACGCGTGCGCGGGCCTTCCCGATGCGCGAGGTAGCGATCAGTTCCATCGCCTTGAAGATCTTACGCATCGACGTCGTCGAGCTGATCTTCTGACGGTAGACCCGAATCTGGGCTCCCATACTTATCCTTTCCTATGTTCCCGATGTGCTGCCCTGCCGGGGCCCTTGCGGACCCCGGCAGGGCAGGTTATCGAAACTAGCGCTTCTGCTTGACGATCTTTTCCTGGTCGACGTCGCCGCCGGCGATCGCTGCGTGCTCTTCGTGGCCTGCGCCAACCAAGTGGTTGTCGCCCTGGCCGAAGAAGCCCTTCTTGAAGGAAACAATGGCTTCCTTCAGTGCAGCAGCGGTGTCGTCATCCAGGACGTTGGTCTGGGCCAGCGTGGTCAGGATGGAGGACTGGTGCTTGAGGTGCTCCAGGAACTCGGACTCGAAACGGCTGATGTCCTCAACCGGAACATCATCCAAGTAGCCGTTGGTACCGGCCCAGATGGAGACAACCTGGTTCTCGACCGGGAACGGCGAGTACTGGCCCTGCTTCAGCAGTTCCATCAGGCGGGCACCACGGGTCAGCTGCTGACGGGAAGCAGCATCAAGGTCGGATGCGAACATGGCGAAAGCCTGCATGTCGCGGTACTGGGCCAGGTCCAGCTTCAAAGTACCGGAGACCTTCTTCATGGACTTGACCTGCGCAGCACCACCCACGCGGGACACGGAGACACCAACGTCAACTGCGGGACGCTGGTTGGCGTTGAAGAGATCCGACTGGAGGAAGATCTGGCCATCAGTAATGGAGATCACGTTGGTCGGGATGTAGGCGGAGACGTCGTTTGCCTTGGTTTCGACGATCGGAAGACCGGTCATCGAGCCCGCACCGAGCTCGTCGGAGAGCTTGGCACAACGCTCCAGCAGACGGGAGTGCAAGTAGAAGACGTCACCCGGGTAGGCTTCGCGTCCCGGCGGACGACGCAGCAGCAGGGACACGGCGCGGTAGGCTTCGGCCTGCTTGGACAGGTCATCGAAGATCACCAGGACGTGCTTGCCGCCGTACATCCAGTGCTGGCCAATGGCCGAGCCTGCGTACGGTGCCAAGTACTTGAAGCCGGCGGGGTCGGATGCCGGGGACGCCACGATGGTGGTGTACTCAAGTGCGCCGTGGTCCTCGAGGGTCTGGCGGACGGCTGCAATGGTGGAAGCCTTCTGGCCAACACCAACGTAGACGCAACGTACCTGCTTGGTGACATCGCCCGAAGCCCAGTTGGCCTTCTGGTTGATGATGGTGTCCACTGCGATCGCGGTCTTACCGGTCTGGCGGTCACCAATGATCAGCTGACGCTGGCCACGGCCGATCGGGATCATGGCGTCGATAGCCTTGAGGCCGGTCTGCATCGGTTCGTGAACCGACTTGCGCTCGGTAACGCCCGGAGCCTGGAGTTCCAGTGCACGGGTGCCTTCGGCCTTGATTTCTCCAAGGTCGTCGATCGGCTGGCCCAGCGGGTCGACAACGCGACCCAGGAAGGCATCGCCAACCGGAACGGACAGGATTTCACCGGTGCGGTGAACTTCCTGGCCTTCTTCAATACCGGTGAAGTCACCGAGGATAATGACACCGATCTCGCGGACGTCGAGGTTCTGGGCGAGGCCCAGCGTGCCATCTTCGAAGCGAAGCAGCTCGTTCGCCATGACCGAGGGAAGACCCTCAACACGGGCGATGCCGTCACTTGCGGTGGTCACACGACCAACCTCTACGCGCTCTGCGTTACCGGGTTCGTAGGACGCCGCGAACTCGTTCAACGCATTACGGACGTCGTCGGCGTTGATGGTCAATTCGGCCATCTGCAGTCCCTGCTCTCCTGTTTTCGTGATCATCGTTGCTCACGATGACCGGGATTTATATCAGTTAAGTTGTGCTTTGTCTCTGCTAGCCAGCGAGCTGGCGGCGGAGTTCGGTCAGGCGGGCAACAACCGAAGCGTCAAGCACTTCGTCACCTACCTGAACGCGTATTCCACCGATCAGTGCCGGGTCGACATTGACGTTGACCTTTAGTTCGCGGCCGTAGAGGGCATTCAGCCCGGCCTGCAGACGGCTGGCCTGCGTTTCCGTCAACGGACGGGTAACGCTGACGTTTGCAATCCAGCGCTGCTGGCGCTTGGCTGCAAGCTTGGCGAAGGACTCGACAAGCTTGCTCGGCTTGACACCCCGCGGCTGCGTCACTGCCTGGCTGATGAGAACCTTGGCTTCCTCGCTGCTGCCAGGAACAAGCTTCTCGGCCAGTGCGATCTTTGCCGCGGGCGATGCCTGCGGCTCAGACAAAGCACGTTGTACTTCGTGGCTGGAAGCGACGGCCTGGTTGAAAGCAAACAGATCGTTTTCCAGCTCTTCCAGCCCCGTGATACCGGAGGCAGAAACGGCCGACTTGTTTTCAGCTACGGCAATGACCACCGTGGCGGCAAGGGTCTCGAGTGCATCGCCGATATCGCGTGCGGATGCCCAGCGTGAGCTGGCCAACCCGCCCGCAATCTCAGCAGCATCAGCGGAGACTTTCCCGCCAACCAGCTGCTTGACCAGCGCCGACTTCTCGTCTCCGGTACGGGACGGGTCAGTCAGGGCGCGGCGCAAGCCAGCCGAGCTGTCCACCGTTCCCAGGATTCCGAAGAGGTCCTTAGCCAACTGCAGCGAGGCGAAAGGAAGCTTGGCTTCCAGTTGCGCCAGTGCTGTGGTCAGCGATTCGCTCGATATACCTGCCATTATTTAGCTGCACCTGCGCTCTGGGTCTCCAGATCAGCAAGGAAGCGGTCCACAACGCGTGCGGCGCGCTGGTCGTCGGTGAGTGCTTCACCAACGATGCGTCCGGCCAGCGTGGTGGCCAGGGTGCCAACCTCGGAACGAAGCGAGACAACAGCTGCCTGGCGCTCCGATTCGATGGCAGCGTGTGCCTGCTCGGTGATCCGGGCGGACTCGGCAGCTGCCTTGGCCTTGAGGTCCGCGAGGATCTGGGCGCCTTCGGCGCGTGCTTCTTCGCGGATGCGGTTGGCTTCGGCGCGGGCGTCCGTGAGCTGCTGCTTGTACTCTTCGAGTGCTGCAGATGCTTCCGCCTGGGCTGCTTCGGCCTTTGCGATGCCACCTTCAATTGCTTCGGCGCGCTCTGCGAAAGTCTTCTCGAACATCGGGACAATGAACTTGACCACGATGTACAGGAGGACCGCAAAGCCGACGAGGACGACGCCCATTTCCCAAACATTGGGAACGAGAGGGTTGGTGGCCTCTTTGCCTTCAGTGGCGGCTGAGATGATCAGCTGATTCATATTTCACCCGTCCTATCTACTCGGTTGCGGAATTCGCTTTGTTCTGAAGCCGGAGACTAGAGAACGAAAGCGAAGACGAGGCCGAGGATGGCGAGAGCTTCGGTCAGTGCCAGACCAAGGAATGCGATCGGCTGCAGCACACGCTGAGCTTCCGGCTGACGAGCAACACCGTTGATGTAAGCCGCGAACACGAGACCCACACCGATACCACCGCCGATTGCGGACAGACCGTAACCTACGAGGTTGAGATTGCCTTCCATTTTTTTCCTTTCAAGATGCCACCCATGTGGCAGGTTGTTTGGTTTACTTCAATCCCCTCGAGGGGAAGTTTTTGGGAGCCTAGTGGCTGTCGGCGTGCAGGGCGCCTTCAATGTAGATCGCCGTGAGAAGCGTAAATACGTAAGCCTGCAGGGCCATGATCAAAGCCTCGAGCATGTACATGGCGACTGCTCCGACGAGAACCAGGACCGAGGTGCCCTTCAAGAGCACGTTCTCCTGCATGACAAGGAACTCGATACCCGAGCCCGCGAGCATGACGATCAGGTGGCCGGCCAGCATGGTTGCGAACAGACGGAGGCTGTGCGTGACCGGGCGAACCAGGAAGTTCGAGATGATTTCGATCGGGACCACAATGGGGAGGATGTACCACGGAACACCGGAGGGAACGGTTGCGAGCTTGAAGTACTTCAGGCCGTTCTTCTTGATGCCGATGATGATCCAGGTGAAGTACACGATGCCTGCCAGCACGTAGGCTCCACCAACATGGGAGAAGCTGGGCAGCTGGATCACCGGAATGGCGCCGTAGATGTTGTTCACCAGAATGAAGAAGAACAAGCTGAACAACAGCGGGACGTACTTGATGAAGTCCTTGCCGCCGATAATGTCTTTGGCGATGCTGTTTCGGACGAAGCCATAGGCCATCTCGCCTGCGAACTGCAGCTTGCCTGGAACCAGCTGCTGCTTACGTGCAGCGAGGATGAAGAATGTAGCGATAATGACGACCGAAAGGATCACCAGCAGCATCTGCTTGGAGAAGCCATCGTGCGCACCCCAAGGCAGGATTGCCGGCAGGTGCATTTCGTCGATTCCGGGTGGGGTGAAGGACCCCGAATCCTGGGCGGGGAGCGCAAGCGCGATCAACGCGTTTCCTCTCTGCTGTGTCCATCATTGGGCATTGGTTGAAATCCGGATGCGTTGGACGCATTCGTCATCCATGTGAAATTATTTGGCATTACTGTCCCCGTCCGTGGACGGACCGCTGTCTGCGTTGCTCTCACCAGCAGAAGAACTTTGCCTGGTGAGGCCATGCATATGGGAAAGATAGAACCCTCCTGCGGCTCCCAGCAGAGCGCCAAGGAGCACAATCCAGCGGGTCCCCCACAGATTATCCAGACCCCAGCCTATCAAACTCCAGACAATGATCCCGCCAACGATGTAGCTGAAGACGGCAATGCCGGCGTTGTATCCGCCGTCGTTTCCGGCTTCGGCAGTTTCACCACCGTTGGCACGTTGCTGGGCAGCGAGGGACGGGCGGGAATAGCGCTTACGCGGAGACATCCGGACCACCCTCCTGTTCGGCAGGGTCGTTGTAGATCTGCAGGCGGGCCTTACTGAAGCCGAAGATTTCCGCAGCTTGCCACAAAACGACAGCAACAACCGCGCCTATCAGGAACAGGCGGCTATGAAGCCAGTCCGGAGTTCCAACAGCAAAGAGGACCACAGCGAATCCGACGACTTTTACGAAGTAGGTTGCCACGAAGAGGCCGACAGCGCCTGAAGGATTGTTGCGGCCGACGAAGTGGCCAATCAGTAGGCTGATGGCGAAAAAGACCATGACAAGCCCACCGCCAAAAGCGGCAGACAGCGCACCTTGGGCGTCGTCCGTGAACAAGGCCACGACGCAGGTGATTGCAAGACCTGCCAGCGATGCGGCGGAACTCAAGAACAGCAATCGGAGCCAGAGGTTGGATGTCTCACCCGAAACAACACCACGTTTACCGGACGGGCGTCCGGTTTCGGCGTTGGATGTCATGGGGATACCAATCCTCGTGGCACAGGTGCCATATTCTCAAAGTGGGGATTTACGGGCGAGTGACTGTCCGCAGTAAGAATTCTACATGAGATAGAACTGTGACTCTAACCGGTCGTCATCTACTGCTCCCCCGGCCTCGTCGAGTTCCGGGTGAAGTAGGGCCACGCCGTGACAGCAGCCATGACGAGCGCTGCCGCTATGACGACGATGAGTACCACCTGCCAAGGAAAGACTGCGAAGGCGACACCGCCAAACGCAAGGATGCAGGTCCACACGTACAGCATGACGACGGCGGTGCGGTGCGAGTAGCCGAGGTCCACCAACTTGTGGTGGAGGTGGCCACGGTCGGCGGACCACGGGGACTGGCCCCTTGCCGTCCTCCGTATCACTGCCATTCCGAGGTCAAGGAGCGGAAGGGACAGGACGGCGAACGGCAGGAGGATGGGAACCACCGTGGGTATGCCGTTTGCGCGGTCGTAGAGGCCGGACCCGATCTGACCTGTCGCTACGACACCGGCGGAAGCCATGAGGAGCCCGATCAGCATGGCTCCTGAATCCCCCATGAAGATCTTCGCCGGGAACCAGTTGTGGGGCAGGAAGCCGATGCAACTGCCAACCAGGATGGCCATCAGAAGCGTGGCGAGGTCTGAGTTGTCGGTGGAGGGGTTGTTGCGGTGGACCCAGTAGGCGGTGAGGAAGAACGCTCCCCCGCCGATGGTTGCGACACCGGCTGCCAGGCCATCGAGTCCGTCAATAAAGTTCACGGCGTTCATGGTGGTGACAATCAGGCCTGCGGTGAGGACGATCTGGACCACCTCGGAGTCCAGGAAGATGGGTTCGGGGATGAACGGGACAACGGACATTCGTACGCCCCAGACGGCGACGATGAGGGCAGCCGCTCCTTGTCCGAGCAGTTTGATCCACCAACGGATGTCCAGGATGTCGTCCGCCACGCCAACGGCCACGATGACCACGGCACCAGCCAGGATCCCCCACGGAGCATCGTTGTGCCTGAAGATGTCTTTGACGAAGAAGGAGTTGCTGGCGACAACCAACGCAACGAAGAAGCCGCAGAAAATACCCAGGCCGCCGAGCTTGGAAATCAGGACAGAGTGCATGTCGCGGCTACGGATCGGCCGGTACAGCCGCAGTTTGTTCCCGGCTACGCGCGCCCCCCACGTTCCCGCGTAGGACACCACGGCAGCCGTGAGCGCCATCAGCAGATACATGATCATGACGCGGCTCCCGGAAGCTGCCCGCTGGCCGGAACGGAAGCCATGGTCAGCGAACGTGGCCGGTTCCCCGCCTGGATGCCGGGGAATTCCAGGCAGCTCAAGGTGTGGAATTCTGTCTGTGGATAAATGGAACTACTCCGTCGCCATGCCTGCACCGGCTCTGCCGAATGTTGCGGGATTTTCGTGGACTCTTGTCACGATACTAATGCCATCGGCCGTGACCAGCCTGTGACGCAGCCGCAGGACCCCAAGTTGTTTAGCTGCCTTAGCACCGCTTTTTTGCTACCGGACGGGCTGCCGGACATCGCGCAGCGCATAGATCCCGGCCAGCACTTCGGCGTTGGATCGCGGGGCCTTAAGTCCGTCCCGGAGGCCCTTGAAAAGCCCGGCCAACAGTACCTTCCGGTTCTTGGAGGCGGCGATCGTGCGGGTCCAGTTTCGCAGTGAAGCGCCGGTGAACAGTACCTTTTCCCATGGCGCCAGTGCGTTGGACCTCGTGTAGACCCACACCTTGTTGCGTACCTCGTAATAGAAGCGGGGGCCCGGGTCAGCGCCTGCGTCACCAAAGACTTTTGTGTGGTGGTTGGCGACCGACGCGTTTGTGCTCAGTGCGATGCCTTTGCGCGAAACCCTGGCTGTGTACTCAAGGTCATCGTTCCAGATGAAGTAGTCAGCTATGGGCAGTCCGTGGCGCCTGATTTCCGCTGCCGGGATCAGGACCGAAACGAACGACGCGCTGCGGATTTGCGTGGCGCCCAGCCGGGCAGCGGAGCTTCGGGATTCGTCGCTTGCTCCCATCCGGGGACGCATGCGGTTCATGGGGTGGTCACGGCCGTCGGTCCACACGACGCGGCTGGCAATGAAACCAGGGACGTGTCCCGTGTCCTGCCCATATGCCTGGGCAAGGTCCAGCGCCTCCTGCAGCGCCTTGGGCTGGGGCTCGGTATCGTCGTCCATGATCCACACGTGGTCTGCGCCGTGGTCCAGGACTGCGCGTTCCATCCCGACGGCGAAGCCGCCCGCACCACCGACGTTGGTATTCAACGTCACCACGTCCGTGGTCACCGGCCCCCGGTAGGTGCGCAGGAACTCCGACGTTCCGTCTGTGGAGGCGTTGTCGACAACGACGACGGCGTCAGGCACCCGGGTGCCGGAGGCGATCCCTGCCAGGGTTGTCTGGAGAAGTTCAAGCCGGTTATAGGTCACCACGACGGCGACCACAAATGGTTGGGAGGTCATTCACTGGCCTTTGGTCTGGGACGGTTGGAAGCGGCGGCGAATCAAGAGGCCAGCCAGCTTCCACGGTTCAACAAATACCCTGTAGGCAACCCGCTCCGGATGGAGCAGCAGGCGCCACGCCCACTCCAGGCCCAGGCGTCCGAGCCAGCGTGGGGCCAGCTTCTGGATGCCTGCTACCTGTTCAATGGCGCCACCGACTGCGCAATACACAGCTGGCGGCAGCTCCCCGAGCCGTCGCAGCAGGACAGTTTCCTGGAGGGGCATACCCAGGCCCAGGAGCACCAGTTGGGGACGGAAGTCGCTGAGCCACTTCACGACCGCGTCCTCCGTGGCGCCATCCCAGCCTTCACCAGGCATGCCGTCAACCCGCACTCCGGGAACGATGGATCGCAGCCGCATAACTGCCTTCGTGTTGGCCTCACGACCAGCACCTACCACTGCCAGGCGCTGCAATCCGGGCAATTTCCCCAGCTCCGGAATCCAATCCATGGAACCAAGCCGGTAGGCCATGGCTCCTTGGCCGAGGGGACGCAGTTGCTTCCTGTGGGCCAGGCCCCACAACAAGGCCACGGGCGCTCCGTCCAGCAGGACGATGGCGCTGTCCTGGTAGAGGGAGCGGAAATCGGGGCAGGAGTGGAACAGCGTAACGCTGTGGAGGTTGTGACCCAGCACTGTAGCGGTATTGCCCTCCGCAATGAGGCCGCCCATGGCATGGATGAGCTCATCAACGCGCAGCGGAGTAGCGTCGACGTCAAGGACGGGGACGCGCTGGCGGTCGGGAATCATTCGGGCTTGGCTTGGGCTGGAGCGCCTGGTTCCGCGATATCGGCCTCAGGTGACTGCTCGACGGCGGCAGCAACAGGCGCGTCGTCGGCGGTGGTTTCCCCAGGTTCAGGCTGCGGTGCCGGGACCTCCCCCAGGGTTTCCCCAAAACCGAGGATGGACGGAACGATTTCACGCAAGCGTTCAAGCTCGATGGCGCCTTGGCGAACCACACGGAAGGGCGTGGACGTCGCATCGACGATGGTGGACGGCAGTGCTGCGGTGCCCTTGATGGGCCGGAAGCCACCTTCCAGGTAGACCTCTACCGACTCCGCAAGCTGGAGGCGGGCCTCGGAGGCTGTCTGCGCCGCTTGCTGGCCGGTGCGGTTGGCGGAAGAGACAGCGAGCGGGCCGGTGAGGCCCAGAAGATCCAAAGCGATCTCGTCATCGGGCATCCTGAGGGCGACGGTGCCTTTGGTGTCGCCCAAATCCCAGTCAAGGGACGGCTGTGCATGCAGAATGAGGGTCAGGCCGCCGGGCCAGAAAGCCTGGGCCAGGGACCTGGCATCCGCCGGAACATCGGTGGCCAACCCGTCGAGGGCATTGATCCGGGGAATCAGAACCGGCGGAGGCATCTGGCGGCTGCGGCCTTTGGAAGCGAGCAGCATGGTGACGGCCAGGGGTGAAAAGGCGTCCGCACCGATGCCGTAAACAGTGTCCGTGGGAAGCACGATGCACTTCTTTTCGCTGATGGCGCGCTGGGCATGCTGGAGGCCCTCAGTCCGCTGGTCATCGGAAGTGCAGTTGTAGGTTGTGGTCACAGCCCTATTCTTTCACTCATCAGGAGCAGCGCCTGCCAGCACTGCGCTGGTGGCACGTTCCTTGCCGTTCAGGTCAAAGTGCGTGGTGACGTCATTCCAACGTCCCGAGCGTCGCAGCATTCCGGCGATCCACGCCGCCTGGACTTCTGCGTGTTCCATCACAAAGTAGCCGCCGGGTTTCAGGAGTCGCGCTGCTGAGGCTGCCGCCGCCGTCGGGAGTTCCATGCCGTCCGCTCCCCCACCGTACAGTGCCTCGGGGGGATCGTGGAGTGCAACTTCCGGTTCTGTGGGTATCGCCTCCGCGGGAATGTACGGCGGGTTGGAAACGACGACGTCGAAGGTGCCGTTGTGTTCGGGCAGGGCATCGCGCAGGTCCCCTTGAACCAGTGCGACCCCCAGCGGCTGGAGGTTCTTCGCTGCCCACGCGTGCGCGAACGGACTGAATTCCACTGCGTGGACGTCGGCCCCCGGGACCTCGTGGGCTACTGAACCTGCGATCGCACCCGAACCAGTACCCAGGTCCACCACTTTCGGGTTTGGCACTCCTGTCAGGTGATCGATGACCAACTGGACCACCGATTCCGTTTCGGGCCGGGGTATGAACACACCGGGGCCGACGCGCAATTCAAGGTAACGGAAGTACGCGACGCCGGTGATGTGCTGCAAAGGGACGCGCCCGGCACGTTCGGCCACCAGGTCCGCATAGCCTTCCGGGGCAGGATCACTGCCGAGGAGCATGGCACGAAGTCGGCCAAGGCCGACACCCATGAGGTGCTCCGCAAGAAGTTCTGCGTCCACGCGGGGCGTGGGAACGCCGGCCGCGGTGAGGACGGCAGTAGCCTCGCGGACAGCGTCCGCGAGGCTCTGGCCTGCATAAAACGTCATTGGTGTCCCTGCTGCGTGTACGGCGCGGTCTTCCTTACGGAGACTATTCGCCGATGGCGTCCAGGCGCGCCTGCTCGTCAGCTTCGATGGCCGACTGGATGACGGGCTCCAGATCGCCGTTCATGACGGCGTCGAGGTTGTAGGCCTTGTAACCCGTGCGGTGGTCCGCAATCCGGTTTTCCGGGAAGTTGTACGTACGGATCCGCTCCGAACGGTCCATGGTGCGGATCTGCGACTTGCGCTGCTCGGAGTTGGCGGCATCGATCTGCTCCTGCTGGTGGGCGAGGAGACGGGCGCGAAGGACGCGCATACCGGCTTCACGGTTCTGCAGCTGGGACTTCTCGTTCTGCATCGCCACAACGATGCCCGTGGGCAAGTGGGTGATGCGGACGGCGGAGTCCGTGGTGTTCACGGACTGGCCACCGGGACCTGACGACCGGTAGACGTCGATCTTGAGGTCGTTCTGGTTGATTTCGAGCTCTTCGGGTTCATCCACTTCGGGGAGCACCAGCACGCCGGCCGCGGAGGTGTGGATGCGGCCCTGCGATTCGGTGACGGGCACCCGCTGCACCCGGTGAACGCCGCCCTCGAACTTCAACCGCGCAAACACGCCCTGCGCGGGATCGTTCGAATTGCCCTTGATGGCAACGGCAACGTCCTTGTAACCGCCGAGGTCCGACTCGGTGGCGGAGATCATCTCGGTCTTCCAACCGCGGGACTCTGCGTACCGCATGTACATGCGCAGGAGGTCGCCGGCGAACAAAGCGGCTTCGTCTCCGCCTTCGCCGCCCTTCACTTCAAGGATCACGTTGCGGGCGTCATCGGGATCGCGCGGGATCAGCAGACGACGCAACCGCTCCTGCGCCGCGGGAATCTGCTCTTCCAACTGCACAACTTCAGCAGCGAACTCAGGATCCTCGTCAGCCATCTCCTTGGCAGCTTCAAGATCATCGTTGAGCCCGCGCCACTTGTTGTAAGCCTCCACAATGCCCTGAAGCTGAGCCGAACGACGCCCCAACTTCCTGGCCGCAGACTGATCAGCATAAACGGCAGGATCACTCAACTGCGCCTGGATAGCAGCATGCTCATCTAGCAATCCCTGTACGGACTCAAACATTTTCAAACAACCTTTCAACGCTGCGCTCAAGTTTAGTGGCGCAAACAGCGGAAGGTGACACGACCGCCGTCGAGTTATTAACTACCGGCCCGGGAAGGTGGGCCGAAAACGGAACGAGCCGCTGATTCTGCTGCCCCCGGAGTGGCTTCGGGCCTGCCGGAGCGTGGTGGCCGGGTCCGTCAGGACCTGGCCACCACGCGTAGGGGCGGGGGCAGCAGAATCAGCGGCTCAGTAAAGCAGCTATTTGTCGTTATCCGACTTCGCTCCAAGCGTCGTCTTCTGTACCTGCATGAGGAACTCGACGTTGCTCTGTGTTTCCCGGATCTTGTTGGTCAGCAGCTCAAGGCTCTGCTGCTGCTCCAGTCCGGACAGGACGCGGCGCAGCTTCCACATGATCTTGACTTCTTCAGGCGAGAGCAGGTTCTCTTCGCGGCGCGTGCCGGACGCGTTGACGTCCACGGCCGGGAAGATGCGCTTGTCTGCCAGCTGGCGGGACAGGCGGAGCTCCATGTTGCCGGTGCCCTTGAACTCTTCAAAGATGACTTCGTCCATCTTGGAACCGGTTTCGACAAGAGCCGTTGCCAGGATGGTGAGCGAGCCGCCGTTCTCGATGTTGCGGGCAGCACCGAAGAAGCGCTTGGGCGGGTACAGGGCAGCGGAGTCCACGCCACCGGACAGGATGCGGCCGGAAGCCGGTGCTGCCAGGTTGTACGCGCGGCCCAGGCGGGTCATGGAGTCCAGGAGGACTACCACGTCCATACCCATTTCCACGAGGCGCTTGGCGCGTTCGATGGAGAGCTCGGCAACCGTGGTGTGGTCATCTGCGGGACGGTCGAAGGTTGAGGCAATAACCTCGCCCTTGACGGTGCGCTGCATGTCCGTGACTTCTTCGGGACGTTCGTCAACCAGCACCATCATGAGGTGGACCTCAGGGTTGTTGGTGGTGATTGCGTTTGCGATGGACTGCAGGATGAGCGTCTTACCGGCCTTCGGCGGGGAGACGATCAGGCCACGCTGGCCCTTGCCGATGGGAGCCACGAGGTCGATGACACGCGGACCGATCTTCTTGGGGTCGGTCTCGAGGCGCAAGCGCTCGGACGGGTACAACGGCACGAGCTTGGCGAACTCGACGCGGTCCTTGAGCTCTTCCGGCGTCTTGCCGTTGACGGAAGTAACGCGAACCAGCGCGTTGAACTTCTGGCGGGCCGACTGCTGGCTGCGGTCTTCGCCGTCACGCGGTGCACGGATGGCACCGACGACGGCGTCGCCCTTGCGGAGGTTGTACTTCTTGACCTGTGCAAGCGAAACGTAGACGTCGTTGGCACCGGGGAGGTATCCGGACGTACGGATGAACGCGTAGTTCTCCAAGACGTCAAGAATGCCTGCTACGGGCAGCAGCACGTCGTCTTCAGTGACCTCGACGTCGTCAACGTCCGGTCCCTGTGCACGGCCACGGCGGCGTTCGTTGCGGTCGCGGAAGCGGTCGCTGCGGGTGTTTCCGTCACGGCTGTCCTGACCCCCGCGACGGTCGCTGCGGTCGTTCTGGTCGTTGCGGTCGCGACGGTTGCGACGGTTGCGGCGGTTGCCGGTGTCTTCGCCGTCGTTGTTGTCATCACGGCGACCGCGGGTGTTGTCGCGGCGGTCGCGCTGGTCGCCGGAGTCAGCCTGTTCGCGCTGCTCTGTACGGTCGGCACGCTGCTCACGCTGTTCCGTGCGGTCAGCACGCTGCTCACGCTGTTCGGTGCGGTCGGCACGCTGTTCGCGCTGCTCGGTGCGGTCGGCACGCTGTTCGCGCTGCTCGGTGCGGTCAGCACGCTGCTCGGTGCGCTGCTCAGCGGCCGGAGCCTCTGATACCTCAGCGGGGGCTGCTGCTTCGCCGCGGCGGCGGTTACGGGTGCGGGGCTGGCGACGCTCGGTGCCTGCCTCCAGGGCTTCCGTGGATGCTGGTGCCTCAGCAACCGGTGCAGCTACGGGCTCGGCCGGGGCCGCAGCGGCTTCAGCAGCCGCTACTACGCCGTCGCTGGTGGCGCGGCGGCTTCGGCCACGTCCGCGGGCACGGGGGGCTTCCTGGGCCGGGGCTTCAACCGACTGCGCAGAGGCGCCGTTGTCAGAGGCCTTGACCTCCTGGGCCGAAGCTTCCTTGGCTACGGCGGCGTTACCCTTTGCCGTGGCCGTTGCCTTGGCGGGGGCCTTAGTAGTGGACGTGCCTGCGCGGTGGGCGGAAATGGCCGTGACCAAGTCTCCCTTGCGCATGCGGGATCCCCCGGAAATGCCCAACTGGCTCGCGAGAGCCTGAAGCTGGGCGAGCTTAAGGCCCGCAAGCCCGCTGCTCTTGGTGGTTGCTGCCGTTGACGACTCGGCAGCAGAAGATGTTGTGTCCACAGCTGAAGACAGCTCAGTGGTTTCTGTCACGAAGGATCCTTCCCCCTCGACGGCGTCCAGAGCGAGAGCTGGACGCGATGATTTGTTCTGGGCTGCAGTTCAGATCTGCAGCCTGCGATTTGGCCGTGCCTGATGGATTGTGGCCACCAGGGCCGGATACTGATCGTCATCACTGGATCCAGTTACCCGGACAGCCGGCCGAATGATCAGGAACAGAGAAAGATCTGCGGCACCTGAGGCCGGAAAGAGACGACACCACCAACGTTGGCACAGTTGACGAAAGGTACGGCGAAACTGCCGCGATCCAAAATCAGGGAACTGCCCGCGGTTTTACCGGCGGTGCACTTCCACTCTAGCACCTTGAACGTCTACGGCCAGCGTCATCACACGCCAGCCGACCTCGGGTGTGTTGGCCGCCGTGAATGCCCCGATGAATTCAGCAACAGTCGCGGCTTCGCGTTCGCCGTTGGCCAGCACCATCACGGTGGGGCCGGCGCCCGATACTACGGCTGCATGCCCCGCGGAACGGAGCGCCGAAATGAGATCCGCGCTGGGGCGCATTGCCTGCGCGCGGTAGCTCTGGTGGAGGTAGTCTTCAGTGCCCGGGAGCAGGAACTCAGGCTGCGCAGTCAGTGCGTGGATGAGCAGGGCTGCACGTCCGGAGTTCATGGCTGCCGCGTGGTGGCCAACGGATGCCGGGAGCAGGCCACGGGCAGTTTCCGTGGACAGTTCGTAATCGGGCACTGCCACCACTGGGATCACGTCGGGTGCTACGTCGGCACGGGTGCTGCTGTACTGCTCGCTGTCCTGCCATGACAGCGCCAGTCCGCCGAAAATCGCCGGTGCGACGTTGTCCGGGTGACCTTCGATCTCACTGGTTAGCTGCAGGATCCAGTCGCGGTCCTGCCTGGATTCCTCGGGAACCAAGGCATTGGCGGCCGTCACGGCCGCGACGACGGCGGACGCGGACGAGCCAAGCCCCCGGCCATGGGGATTGACGTTGACCGCCGTAATTTTCAGGCCCGAACGCTGGAAGCCCAGGCGATCCAGCGCCAAGTCGATGGCCCGGACCACCAAATGGCTGGCATCGCGAGGGAGGGTATCAGCCCCTTCACCGGAGAGCTCGAACTCGAGCTCTCCGGTGCCAAGGGTTTCCACTGTCAAGGTGTCGTAAATGGACAGGGCCAAGCCGAGGCTGTCGTAGCCGGGGCCCAGGTTGGCACTCGTACCGGGCACCTTGACGGTCAGCCGCTGGCCTGCCGCGACGAGTGCACGATCGGTCGCGGTGGGCTGCGTTGATTCCACTCTTAGTTTTCTTCCAGTCCCAGTTCTGCGGCAACGGTGACGACGTCGTTCGGCACCTTGACGGGCTGGACATCGCTGCCGTCTTCGGTGCGAAGGGCCCACTGCGGATCCTTGAGTCCATGACCGGTGACGGTGATGACGATGGTCTTGCCCGAAGGAACCTCGCCCGCCGCGTGCTTCTTGATCAGGCCAGCAACGCCGGCTGCGGAGCCGGGCTCGACGAAGACGCCTTCCTTGGCGGACAACCAACGGTGTGCCGCCAGGATCTCCTCATCGGTGACGGCCTCGATCAGTCCGCCTGATTCATCGCGGGCCGCTACAGCGGTGTCCCAAGACGCCGGGTTGCCGATGCGGATGGCAGTGGCGATGGTGTCAGGCTCGGTGATGGGGTGCCCTGCCACGAAGGGCGCGGCACCTGCAGCTTGGAAGCCCCACATGATCGGGGTTTTGGTGGAGACGGCGGGAAGCGTTCCGTTGGCGGTCTCGAAGGGCGCGGAGTATTCCTTGTAGCCCTTCCAGTAGGCGCTGATGTTGCCGGCGTTGCCGACGGGAAGCACGTGGATGTCGGGAGCGTCGCCCAGCGAGTCAACCACTTCGAAGGCGCCGGTCTTCTGGCCCTGGATGCGCGCCGGATTGACGGAGTTCACCAGGAAGACCGGGTAGGCCTCGCCGAGCTTGCGGGCGATGTCCAGGCAGTTGTCAAAGTTGCCATCCACCTGGAGCAAGGTGGCGCCATGCGCGATGGCCTGGCTCAGCTTGCCCATGGAGATCTTGCCTTCGGGGACGAGCACTGCGCATTTGAGCCCTGCGGCGGTTGCGTAGGCCGCCGCCGAAGCGGAGGTGTTGCCAGTAGAGGCACAGACAACGGCTTTGGCACCGGCTTCCACGGCCGCGGTCATGGCCATGGTCATGCCACGGTCCTTGAAGGAACCCGTGGGGTTCATGCCCTCCACCTTGAGGTACACCTCCGAGCCGGTGAGCTCAGAGAGCTTCTGCGCGTGGACGAGCGGAGTACCGCCCTCGCCGAGGGTGATGACCTTGGTGGCTTCCGTTACGGGCAAACGATCAGCGTATTCGCGGATTACTCCGCGCCATTGGTGAGCCACTTAGACCCCTTCTACCCGCAGTACGGATGTCACAGAATTGATGACGTCAAGGCCCTTCACGGCCTCGACGGTTGCTGCGAGTGCAGCTTCGGATGCACGGTGCGTCACGATTTTCAGCTCCGCCGACTCGACCTTGGAGGCCGCGTCGCGGTGGATTGTCTGGCGCATGGTCTCGATGGACACGCCGTGCTCGGCAAAGATGTGCGCAATGCGGGCCAGGACGCCGGCCTGGTCGGCGACATCAAGGCCAATGTAGTAGCTCGTGTTCGAGGCATCGATAGGCAGCGCAGGGACGTGCCCCGTGGTGGTTTCCGTTCGGCCCGGGCCGCCCAGCACGAGGCGGCGGGCTGCGGAGACGAGATCGCCCAATACGGCGGATGCGGTGGGGGTACCCCCGGCGCCCTGGCCGTAGAACATCAGTTCGCCGGCGTTTTCGGCCTCAATGAACACCGCGTTGAAGGCTCCGCGAACGGCTGCCAGCGGGTGCTCACGGGGCAGGAGGGTGGGGTGTACCCGCACCGAAATGCCGCTGCCGTTATCCGAAGATTCAATCTTTTCGGCAATGGCGAGCAACTTGATGACAAAGCCCGCTTCCTTGGCCGAGGCGATGTCCGCAGCACTGACCTTGGTGATGCCTTCGCAGTAGACATCGTCCAGGGAAAAGCGGGTGTGGAAGGACAAGGACGCCAGGATGGCTGCCTTCGCGGCGGCATCGTGACCTTCGACGTCGGCAGTAGGGTCCGCTTCTGCGTACCCGAGCCGCTGGGCTTCTGCGAGGGCGTCAGCGAACTGTGCGCCGGTGGTGTCCATCTGGTCGAGGATGAAGTTGGTGGTGCCATTGACGATGCCCAGCACCCGCGTGATGCGGTCGCCAGACAGGCTGTCGCGGATGGGGCGCAGGATGGGAATCGCGCCGGCCACGGCCGCTTCGTAGGACAGCTGGACGCCTGCCTTGTCAGCCTCTTCGTAGAGGGTGGGGCCGTCCTGGGCGAGCAACGCCTTATTGCCGGTAACCACGCAGGCACCGTTCTGGATGGCCGTCAGGATCAAAGAACGGGCAGGCTCAATGCCGCCCATGAGCTCGATGACGAGGTCCGCATCCTTGACCAGGGTGTCGGCATCCGTGGTAAACAGTTCACGGGGCAGCTCAACGTCGCGCGGTGCATCGATGGTGCGCACGGCAATGCCCGACAGTTCCAGTCGGGCCCCGCTGCGGGCGGCCAAGGCATCGGCGTCGTCAATCAGAATCCGCGCAACCTGGGCCCCAACGTTGCCACAACCCAGCAGGGCCACCTTCAAGGTTTGCACTTCAGACATTCGCCACTCCCATGTCGCGGTTCAAGAGATCTTCTTCGGTTTCCCCGCGGACTATCAGCCGGGCGGCTCCGTCGCGTACAGCGACAACCCCAGGCCGGGCCAGGTAGTTGTAATTGCTGGAGAGGGCCCAGCAGTAGGCGCCGGTACCCGGTACTGCGAGCAAATCACCGGCTGCCACATCCGCGGGCAGATATACATCTCTAACAACTATGTCGCCGCTCTCGCAATGTTTGCCCACTACGCGGGACAGCTGCGGAACGGCCGTGGAGTCGCGTGAAGCCAAAATTGCCGAATAATCCGCGTCGTACAGCACCGGACGGGCGTTGTCGCTCATCCCGCCGTCCACCGACACATAGCGCCGCGGATACGTAACGTTCTTCTCCCCCGTTTCACTCTCCGGGACGTCGACGCGGACGGTTTTGAGCGTGCCAACTTCATAGAGCGTGAAGGTGCTGCTTCCCACAATTGCGCGTCCTGGTTCGATGGAGATCCGGGGCGCGGTGATGCCAAGTTGGGCACACGTCGAACGAACGACGTCGGCCATCGCCTGCGCGATCTCGGCTGCAGGCCGGGGCGTGTCCACAGGCGTGTAAGCGATGCCGTAACCTCCGCCGAGGTCCAGTTCGGGAAGGGTGATGGAGTATTTCGCCTGCATGGCAGCAAGGAAACCGAGGAGTTTCTCCGCAGCCAAGGCAAAGCCGTCAGGCTCGAAAATTTGTGAGCCGATGTGGCAGTGCAGGCCCAGCAACTCAATGCTGTCGTAGGCGGTGGCCGCAGCCACTGCCTCTTCTGCTGCCGAGAGCCCTGCTTCGTCGGTGGAGTCCCCCGCCATCGAGAGGCCGAACTTCTGGTCCTCGTGGGCAGTGGCGATGAACTCATGGGTGTGGGCGTGAACACCCGGGGTCAGCCGCAGCATGACTTTGGCCGTTTCGCCCCGGCTGGAGGCGATCTTTGCCACCCGTTCCAGTTCATCGAGGCTATCCACCACGATCCGGCCAAGGGACATGTCCAGGGCACGGTTGATTTCAGCGTCGGATTTGTTGTTGCCGTGCAGACCAAGGTTGGCCCCCTGGATCCCCGCGCGGGCGGCAACTGCAAGCTCACCCCCGGAACAGGTGTCCAGGCGAAGCCCCTCTTCAGCCACCCAAGTGGCCACTGCAGTGCACAGGAAGGACTTACCTGCGTAGTAGACGTCCACTCCCCCGCAGATGTCCGCGAAAGCTTCGTCGAAGGCGTCCTTGAACGCCCGGGCGCGGGATCGGAAATCCGACTCGCTCATAACGAACAGAGGTGTACCGAATTGTTCCTTCAGCGCACTGACAGCAAGGCCGTCTATGGTGACCTCGCCGGCGTCGTTCTTCTCCACGCCCGCAGCCCACATGGGTGACTGCAGGGCGTTGAGGTCCTCAGGGACGGCCAACCAATCCGGAGCGAGCGGTGAAGCGTGTGCAGCGTTTGTGTTCATGGCCCTACATCCGTTCCGGCGCCGAGACGCCCAGCAGTTCGAGTCCGTTGGCCAGCACCTGGCTGGTGGCGTCGTTCAACCACAGGCGGGTGCGGTTGACGTCCTGGACGGGTTCGTCGCCCTGGGGCGAGACACGGCAGGCGTCGTACCAGCGGTGGTAGGCACCGGCGATGACCTCGAGGTGGCGGGCCACCCGGTGGGGTTCCCGCAGTTCGGCAGCTTTCGCAACGATTGACGGGTAGCTGCCCAAATAGGAGAGCAACTCGTTTTCCGTGGCGTGGTCCAGCAGCGACGCGTCGAAGACAGAACGGTCCACGCCAGCCTCCTCGGCGTTCCGTGCCGTACCGCGGGAGCGGGCGTGGGCGTACTGCACATAGAACACCGGGTTCTCGTTGCTGTGCTTCTTCAACAGTTCCGGGTCCAGGGTCAGGGGGGAATCCGCCGGGAAGCGGGCCAGGGAGTAGCGAACAGCATCCTTGCCGAGCCAGGAAATGAGGTCCTTAAGCTCAATGATGTTACCCGCACGCTTGGACAGCTTGGCGCCGTTGACGGACACCAGCTGGCCGATCAGGACCTCAATGTTGACCTCGGGGTCGTCACCGGCACACGCGGCAATGGCCTTCAAACGGTTGATGTACCCGTGGTGGTCCGCGCCGAGCAGGTAGATCTTCTCGGTGAATCCGCGGTCCTTCTTGGACAGGTAGTACGCGGCGTCCGCTGCAAAATAGGTCGGTTCGCCGTTGGCACGGATCATGACGCGGTCTTTGTCGTCGCCGAAATCGGTGGTGCGCAACCAGACGGCACCGCCGTCGTCGAACACGTGGCCCTGCTCGCGAAGGCGCGCCACGGCGGATTCGATCGCACCGGCGTCGTGCAGTTCCTTCTCGGAGAAGAAGACATCGAACTCCACGCCAAATCCGGCCAGTGTGGTCTTGATGTCGGCCATCTGGGCCTCGTAGGCCGCAGCGCGGATGACCGGCAGCGCGGCCTCGTCAGTCAGTTCGCGGACATCCGGGTGGGCTTTCAGAACCTCGTCGCCGAGTTCCCGGATGTACTCGCCCGGGTAGCCGCCTTCGGGGACTCCGCGGCCGTGCAGCCGCGAAAGCACGGAGTTGGCGAAGACGTTCATCTGCGAACCGGCGTCGTTGATGTAGTACTCAGCGGTGACGTCGGCACCGGAAGCCCGGAGGACGCGGGCAATCGAATCGCCCAAGGCAGCCCAGCGCGTGTGCCCGATATGCAGAGGACCGGTGGGATTGGCTGAAACGAATTCCATGTTGACCACGCGGCCCGCGAGGGCCTGGTTTGTACCGTAGCTGGAGCCGGCCTCAACAATGGCTTTGGCCAAGGCACCGGCCGCAGCGGCATCGACGGTAATGTTCAGGAAGCCGGGGCCGGCGATATCCACGCCCGTTACACCGGGAATGGCCTGCAGCCGGTTGCTGAGGATGGTGGCGAATTCGCGGGGATTCATGCCGGCCTGCTTGGACAACTGCAACGCAATATTGGTGGCCCAGTCTCCGTGGTCCCGGTTCTTGGGTCGCTCCACCCGCACGGCGTCTGGCACGGACGTTTCCGTCAACGCGATTTCACCGGCAGAGACGGCGTCCTTGAGGCAGGCGGATATGGCAGCAGAGAGTTCTTCGGGAGTCACGGATCTAGCCTACCGGGGGCCCGCAAAGTCGCGGAATTGAGGCTGCCGTATGTGGATACTTTCGACACAGCCTTGGCACAGGTTTGGCTGGCGGCCGGCACAGACTGAACCATTAGGCTCATTTCAACGTTATGAACACGTAAGGGGACGGCCTGAGCGGCCTCCCGGGACAAGCAAGGACTTTGGAGTCATTGCCCCTTATGCATACCGGTCCAGTCGAACGTCCAGTTGAAACGAGTAGAACCATGACTACGCCACTCCGGAAGAGCCTCTACGTTGGATTTGCCGGCCTCTCCATCATCGGGACGGCTGCGGCCTGCGCCCCCAAGGCTGAATCGCCGGCCGTGGAGACTCCCGCTACCCAGAACGGCGGCCAGGTCTCCACCACCTCGCCCTCGTCGCAGGGATCCGCAGCCAGCGGAGCATCCAGCTACAAGGACGGCACCTACAGCGCTGACGGCACCTACACCTCGCCCAACGGCCAGGAAACAGTGGGCGTTGAGCTGACGTTGGCTGCGGATAAGGTCACTGCGGTCAACATCACAACCCACCCCTCCAATCCGAACACCAAGAAGTTCCAGGGTGAATTTGCCAGTGGCATCGCGGGTCAGATTGTCGGCAAGGACATCGATGAACTGAACGTCTCCAAGGTGGCCGGTTCGTCCCTGACTTCCGGCGGCTTCAACGATGCCGTGCAACAGATCAAGTCCCAGGCCAAGTAGCAGCCATGCCGCACCCAGGCTGGAGCCTTTTCGGCTTCGAGGGGATCGGTACCCGGTGGGAAATTTCGACACCGGACGCCCTGGCCGCCGGGGTCCGGAACCAACTGCTTGGCACAGTTTCGGCTTACGACGAAGTTTGGTCCCGGTTCCGGCCGGACTCGCTGGTGTCCAGCCTGTCCCGCAGCCCGGGGCGCATCACGCTTCCTGATCACGCATGTGGCTTGCAAAGGGTCTATTCGGCCCTGTACCGGCTCAGTGGTGGAAGGATGACGCCGCTCATCGGGAGCAGCCTTGAGCGGCTCGGCTACGACGCCGGTTACACCTTGGCAACCTCGGGCAGCCCGCAGGCCCCACCCCAGTGGGAAGGCACCCTGGAGTGGACCGGCCGGGAACTCATGGTCACCAAACCAGTGGTCCTGGATGTCGGCGCCGCGGGGAAGGGACAGTTGGTGGATCTCCTGGGGGAGGTCCTGCGGGCTTCCGGCCATACCGATTTCCTGGTGGACGGCAGCGGTGACATGCTGCATGCCGGTACCCATCCCGTGGTCGTTGCGTTGGAACATCCCTACAACCCGAAGCAGGCCATTGGCACCGTTGAACTGGCCAACTCCGCGTTGTGCGCCTCGGCGTCCAACAGGCGCGCCTGGGGTGATGGGCTGCACCATGTACTCGATGGCGCCACTGGCAGGCCCATCCAAACCACTGTTGCAACGTGGACCATGGCTGCGAGCGCCTTGGAGGCGGATGCGCTGGCCACGGCATTGTTCATGATGGAGCCGGGG
The DNA here is from genome assembly GCF_031455195.1 of Paenarthrobacter nitroguajacolicus. Classification (GTDB taxonomy): domain Bacteria; phylum Actinomycetota; class Actinomycetes; order Actinomycetales; family Micrococcaceae; genus Arthrobacter; species Arthrobacter nitroguajacolicus_D. The sequence goes on from NZ_JAVDSH010000006.1 coordinate 195,792, forward strand.
CCGTTGGAGGACGAGTTTGAGTTCTCGTGGCTCAAGGTGTCATCGGCGGGTGCTGCCACGTATTCGGCGGTATTTGAGGGGAGACTGTTTTCATGATTGCCGCTAAGTCCCGACTGGATACCTGGTTGGGACGCTTCACCATGTACCGCTTGATTCTCTGGGTCCTTGGCATCCTGGTTGCCTACAGCATGGTCCTGAATGTGCTGGGTTGGCTAACGTTCGGCATCCCGGAGATGCTGGTGCACCTTGTCCTCTGCGTTGGACTGACGTACTTGTCCAATCGTTTGCTGGCCGTGGTGTTCCGCGTCAGGCCGCACTCGGAGTCCTCCCTCATCACAGGGCTACTGCTGTACTTCCTGTTCTGGCCGGCGTTCGGGGCAACTGACATGGCCGGCGTGGCGCTGGCATGCGTGTTGGCGAGCGTTTCCAAGTACGCGCTGGCATTCCGTGGGCGGCACATCTTCAACCCTGCCGCTGCCGGTGCTTTCCTGACTGGCCTGACGGGCCTGAACATCGCGACCTGGTGGGCTGCGACTCCGGCGATGCTCTGGCTCCTGGTGCCCGGGGTGCTGGTTGTCCTGTACCGCACCCGGAAGATACTCATGGCAACGGTGTTCCTGGTAGCCGCCACCGGCATCATCACCACTGAACTCCTGAGCCGGGGCATGACGTTCGGACAGGCTCTGTGGCAGCCCCTGGCTCAGCGTCCCTTGCTCTTTTTTGTGGGATTCATGCTTTCGGAGCCCCTCACCCTCCCTCCCCGCCGCTGGCAGCAGCTGGCGCTTGCCGCCGTCGTGGGTGTTGTCTTTGCTGTCCCCTACAACCTCGGTTTCGTCGCCAACTCCCCGGAACTGGCGTTGCTGCTTGGCAACCTCATCGCGTTCTTCCTGGGCCAGCGGGGCGGTGTCGAGCTGGTCTTCAAGGGTTCGCGTGCTTTGACGCCGGGGAGCACGGAGTTCAGGTTCGAACCTCAGCGGCCTGTCAGGTTCGCCGCCGGCCAATTCATGGAATTGAACCTGCCGCATTCCGGCTCTGATGGGAAGGGGCGTCGCCGGGTCTTCAGCATGACCAACCCGCCCGGCGCGGCGGAGGTGACGTTCGGCGTCGGCACGGCTGAGCCGTTGTCCACTGCCAAGAAGGCATTGTTGGCGCTTAGTCCCGGAGATACCGTCTCTGCGACGGCGGTGGGTGGTGACTTCCTCCTCCCGCACGACGCCGGCAAACCCGTACTGCTGATGGCGGCAGGGATCGGGATCACCCCGTTCCTGTCGCAGCTTGCGTCCGATTCGGGACATCGGGACACGGTGGTGCTGTACCTCGCCAAAAGCAGCGCCGAATTGGCCGGAACCAGCCAGTTGGAAGCCTCAGGGGCGAAAGTGATTGCCCGGCTCGCGGACGGTTCCGCTCCCCCGGAGTTCATGCACGACGCCGGAACGTCACGGATCGATGCAGGGCGCCTGAAGGAGCTGGTGCCGGATATCGTCGAACGGGAGGTGTTTGTCTCCGGTTCGCCCTCAAGCGTGGACTCGCTGCGGGCGGCGGCCCGCGGTGCAGGTGCCCGACGCGTTCATGTGGACTCTTTCGCGGGGTACTGAACAAGTACTTACCAACATGGGGTTTGCGGTTTTCATTTGCGGGTCAGTGGCTGCTAAGCTCTAGGACGTCCCACCGGCAACGGAGGGAACCCTGGATGCCCTCGTAGCTCAGGGGATAGAGCGTCTGCCTCCGGAGCAGAAGGCCGTAGGTTCGAATCCTATCGAGGGCACAACGAAATACCCCGCCAGCCCTGCTGGCGGGGTATTTTTGTCTCCCGGTTACCCACTATCACTTCAGGGCTTGCCGGGTCTCCAACACTATTTTGTCCGCCCCTGCTCCTAGGCTGATCCCAGATGGTCATAGTCCATAGCCAAAGGGGTTTGCCGTGATTTGCTCAATCGTCCCGCCGTACATGCTCCGTAGGATTGCTGCGCAAAACGAACCACGACTGCGGGCAGTTGCCCGGGCGGCCAAGGAATCCCTGCTGCACATCAAGGACCTGCAGGCCATTCGGACGGCGCCCCTTCCAGCGGCACCGCCAAGCGCGCGCCAGGCCAAGCCTGGGCCACCGAAGCGGACCATCTACGACGCCGGGAGCCTGGAGACGCTGCCTGGCCGTGTCGTCCGGAAGGAAGGCGCCCCGGCGGCCGGGGACTCCGCCGCGGACGAAGCCTATGAGGGATTGGGAAACACCCACCGGCTGTACGGCGAGATCTTCGGCCGGGATTCGATTGACGACGCCGGCCTTCCCCTCGACGCATCCGTTCACTACGGCAAGCTGTACGACAATGCGTTCTGGGATGGAAGCCAAATGGTCTTCGGCGATGGGGACGGCCAGATCTTCCAGCGCTTCACCAAGTCCGTGAGCGTTATCGGCCACGAACTTGCCCACGGCGTGACCCAGTACACCGCCAATCTCGCCTACCGCAACCAGGCCGGGGCCCTCAACGAGTCGATGTCGGACGTCTTCGGGGTGCTCGTGGAGCAGTTCGCGAAGAAGGAATCCGTTGAGCAGGCCAGTTGGCTTATCGGTGAGGGCCTCTTTACCGATCAGGTCCAGGGTGCCGCTCTTCGCTCGATGAAAGCTCCCGGTACCGCATACGACGACGACGTCCTGGGCAAGGACCCCCAGCCGGACTCCATGGACACCTACGTCAGGACCAGTGCCGACAACGGCGGTGTGCACATCAACTCGGGCATCCCCAACAGGGCCTTCTACCTTGTTAGCGCCGCTTTGGGAGGCAACGCCTGGGAGGCTCCCGGCCAGATTTGGTACGGCACCTTGACCAGTGGGGCGCTGCCCGCGACCTGCACCTTCGGAAAATTTGCCAGGACCACGGCCGCTACGGCAGAAGAACTGTTCGGTGCGGGTTCAGCGGAGCATGACGCCGTCCTGAAGGCGTGGGACACTGTGAAGGTCAAGGTTTAGTCAGCTGGCGGGACCCACGGCCGTGTTCAGACCCGCCGGGTGACTGGCATCTGAAGGTCGAACGAGAAGCAGCCCGGTCATGAAGATCACCGTCCAACGCAGTGGAGGAATCGCGGCGATGACGCGCGTCTGGATCGTCGACGCCGTGTCTTCCGACGAGAAGGAACGGTGGGTTCCTATCGTTGAGGCGTGCCCATGGGACGAGGCACAGGCCATGGACCGCACGCTCAACGAACCGGATCGTTTCATGTACTCGATCAGGGCCGGCCAACGCCGCGCCACCCTACCCGAGCGGGCCGTTACGGGCCCGTGGCAGGAACTGGTGGAGTGCGCCAAGGCTGAGGGCTCGGAGTCACGCGGGACGCGGGGCGGTCGGCGCTGACGCGAAGGCTAGATGGCCTCGGCCAACTGACCGCGGAACGCCCGGCGGTAGCTCTGTGGGCTCGTGTCCAGCACCTTCGTGAAGTGATGGCGGAGAAGAACCGAATGCCCAAACCCTGCCTCGCGGGCGATCTCGTCGATGTTCAGTTCCGTACTCTCCAGCAGTTCCTGGGCCCTTAGCACGCGTTGGGAATTCAGCCATGCGGCGGGTGTTGCTCCGGTTTCCGCACGGAACCGGCGCGCGAACGTGCGGGGAGACATGTGGAGCCGGGCGGCGAGGTCGTTGACGCTGTGTTCCTGGTCAAGGTGCTGCACCATCCAGCGAAGGAGTTCCTCCATGGGCGCGGATCCGCATCGCGGCATGGGACGGTCGATGAACTGGGCCTGGCCGCCGTCGCGGTGCGGTGGAACTACCATGTCTCGGGCGATGGCCGCGGCGACGTTGGCTCCCAGTTCGACACGGACCAGGTGAAGGCAAGCATCGATTCCGGCTGCCGTGCCTGCACTGGTGATGATGGTGCCGTCCTGGACGTAAAGGACATTCTCGTCCACGATGATCTCCGGATAGCGCGCGGCGAGGTCCTGGGAGTAGTGCCAGTGGGTGGTGCAGCGGCGCCCGTCCAACAAACCGGCGCGGGCCAGCGCGTAAGCCCCTGAACAGATGGACATGACCCATGCTCCCCGCGCGTGTGCCGCGCGCAGGGCCTCCAGCACGGACTCGGGGAGCTCTTGGTCCCGGCCGAAAGGCGTCATGATCACGAGGTCCGCATCGGCTGCCGCCTCAAGACCGTTCTCCACATGCATGGAGAGTCCCGACTTCATCCGGATGTCGCCCGGTTCCGGGGCGCAGACCCGGAAATCAAAGCCCGGAACTCCAGCGCCCCGGTCCGTCCTGTCAATGCCGAACACTTCGAAAGCCGTGCCGAATTCGAAGATCGAGAAGTTGGGGACAACGATCACCGCCACTGATTTCAACATACATCCAGTGTGGCAGAAAATTATCTAAATGGGGCATTTCTGCCACTGTTTCTTGTTCTGTCACAGGAGCAGGCTGGAGGCATGGAAATCTTCGGAATCATCCTCTTCATCGTCCTCCTCACCGCCGTCGCAGCCACCGTTTCAGCACTGTTGAAGGATGGCCGCGGCCACAACCCGCCGATCAACTCCAAGGAACCGTGGAGCGCTTTCGACGCTCCAAGCAGCCCGTACTGGAACCCCCGGATCTACTGAGGAATCCAACGGCCCTGCGATCCAACCTGCAACCCACCCTCATCCATTCTTCAATCGACGCCCGACCCTTCGCGGAATTCTGCAGGATTCCCCGAACGGCGGGCGTCCCTACGTTCCGGACCCGCCGGGCGGCGGCATGGACTAGATTCGCTTGCATGATCCAAACCTCAGCCCGGCTCCTCCAACTCTTATCGCTGTTGCAGGTTCGCCGGGAGTGGACCGGACCAGACCTGGCTGACCGCATGGGCGTCACAGAACGGACAGTGCGCCGCGACATCGACAAGCTCCGCAACCTCGGCTACCCCATTCATGCCACCCCCGGAATCGCCGGCGGCTACCAGCTCGGCGCGGGCGCGCAGCTCCCACCGCTCCTTCTGGACGACAACGAAGCGTTGGCCGTCGCCTTAGGCTTAAATTCCGTCGCCGCAGGCCCGGTGGCTGGAATCGGGGAAGCCTCGGTGCGTGCGTTGGCAAAGCTGGAACAGGTCCTGCCCTCCAGGCTTCGCCCCAAGTTCGCCATGTTGAAGGCGGCCGTAACCACCCTTCCCAGCAATGCAGCGAGCGTTGATCCGCAACAGTTGACCGTGGTTTCGGCCGCGATATCGGACAGGCGGCAGATTTCCTTCGAGTACGTCAGGTCCGACGGCGATTCGGCGCGTCGTCTGGTGGAACCCTACAGGCTGGTGGACACGGGCCGCCGCTGGTACCTGGTGGCCTGGGACCTGGAGCGCGAAGGTTGGCGGACGTTCCGCGCCGACCGCTTTGCTTCCTTGCCTTCGGAACGCAAGAAGTACACGCCACGGCCGTTGCCTGCAGAGGACCTGGCAGCCTACGTACAGCAGTCCATTACCCGTTCGCCGTACAGGTTCGACGTCGTCGTGCGGCTCCGGGCGCCGCTCGCCGAGGTGGCCGCCGTCGTCAGTCCCCAGTACGCGACGTTGACGGCCGACGGCGGTCGGGCCACCATCCTGCGGTCCGGTTGGGACAACCTGGCTACCTCTGCGGCCTACCTGGCGTCCTTGGACATGGATTTCGAGATCCTCGAGCCCGAGGAATTCAGGACCTTCGCCTTGGACCTTTCCCATCGCCTGCGCGCAGCGGCCGGGACTGTGACGGAGGACGCGGACGCCGGTTCCAGGCCGCAGTAGACTTGCAGCAGCCATGACACTTCATATCTCCTACCCCGCAGAGCTGCCCGTATCCGAGCGCCGCGAGGATCTGATGGCGGCCATCGCGGCCAACCAGGTAACCATCATTGCCGGCGAAACCGGCTCGGGTAAGACCACCCAGATCCCCAAGATGTGCCTCGAACTGGGCCTTGGAGACAAGGGCCTGATCGGACACACCCAGCCACGCCGCCTCGCGGCACGCACTGTTGCCGAACGCATAGCCTCGGAACTTGACGTCGAGATCGGCCAGGAGGTCGGTTTCCAGGTCCGTTTCACCGGCGAGGTGGGCGCGTCCACCAAGATCAAGCTGATGACTGACGGCATCCTGCTTGCGGAGATCCAGCGGGACAAACTGCTGCGGAAATACAGCACGATCATCATTGACGAGGCTCACGAGCGCAGCCTCAACATCGACTTCATCCTGGGCTACCTCAAGCGGATCCTCCCCCAGCGGCCGGACCTCAAGGTCATCATCACCTCCGCTACCATCGACCCCCAACGCTTCGCCAAGCACTTCGGCAGCGATGAAGATCCAGCGCCGATCATTGAGGTTTCCGGGCGCACCTACCCGGTGGAGATCCGGTACCGCCCGCTGTCCCAACCGGCGGGTGCGGACGAGGAAGACTCTGACGACGAGCTCGAAGAGGACCGCGATCCCCTTGATGCCGTGTGCGACGCTGTTGACGAGCTCGCCAAGGAAGCACCCGGCGACATCCTCATCTTCTTCTCCGGTGAACGCGAAATCCGTGACGCGGCAGAAGCCATCAATGGTCGTATCCAAACGAACCGCCGGCTGGCCGGCACTGAAGTGCTGCCCCTCTTCGCGCGCTTGAGCCTTCAGGAACAGCACAAGGTCTTCAACCCTGGGGGCAAGCGACGGATCATCCTGGCTACCAACGTGGCGGAAACATCGTTGACCGTGCCGGGAATCAAGTACGTCATCGACACCGGCACTGCCCGCATCTCCCGGTACTCGCACCGGACCAAGGTCCAGCGCCTTCCCATCGAACGCGTATCCCAGGCTTCTGCCAACCAGCGCTCAGGGCGTTGTGGGCGCGTGTCCGAAGGCATTGCGATCCGGCTCTACTCGGAAGAGGACTTCGAGTCGCGTCCCCAATTCACCGACCCGGAGATCCTGCGCACCAACCTCGCGGCCGTCATCCTCCAGATGACAGCCATGGGGGTCGCCCGGAGCCCGAAAGACGTCGAGAACTTCCCCTTCGTGGAACCTCCGGACTCAAGGGCCATCAACGACGGCGTCACTCTCCTACGCGAACTCGGCGCCCTGCGTGCATCCAAGCCTGCCGATGCCGGTGGCAACGGCCGAAACGGAGGCGGGCTGACCGCCGTCGGCCTTCAACTTGCCCAACTGCCGGTTGATCCCAGGCTGGGCCGCATGATCGTGGAGGCCGGCAAGCGCGGCTGCGTCCGGGAAGTCATGATCCTCGCCGCGGCTTTGACCATCCAGGATCCGCGCGAGAGGCCAACTGACAAGCAGCAGCTCGCCGCGGAGAAACACGCACGTTTCCGCGATGAGATCTCGGACTTTACGGGCTTCCTCAATCTCTGGAACTACATCCAGGAAAAGCAAAAGGAGCTCTCCTCCACCCAGTTCCGCAGGCTGTGCCGCAACGAGTTCATCAACTACTTGCGCGTCCGGGAGTGGCAGGACCTGTTCACCCAGCTCCGGCAAATGGCCAAGCCCTTGGGCATCGCGCTGGACAACAAACGCGAAGCAGATCCTGTGGGCAACTATGAGGGCATCCACATCAGCCTGCTTTCAGGGTTGCTGAGCCACATCGGCCTCCTGGATGAGCGCAAGCGTGAATACGCCGGTGCCCGGGGAACCCGTTTCGCGATCTTCCCGGGCTCCGCGCTGTTTAAGAAATCGCCGGCGTTTGTCATGGCTGCCGAGCTGGTGGAAACCAGCCGCCTCTGGGCCCGCGTTGCCGCGAAGTTCGACCCCTTGTGGGCCGAGCAGGTGGCACCGGACCTGGTGAAGCGCTCCTACAGTGAACCGCACTGGTCCTCGCGACAGGGCGCCGTCCTGGCCCACGAAAAAGTCACCTTGTATGGTGTGCCGATCATTCCCAACCGCCGGGTCAATTACGGGCGGATCGACCCCGAACTGTCCCGGGAACTGTTCATTCGGCACGCCCTGGTGGAGGGTGAGTGGAAGACCCACCACAGGTTCTTCCACCGCAACCGTGCCCTGCTGCAGGAAATCGAAGAACTCGAAACGCGCATGCGGCGGCGCGACATCCTGGTGGATGACCAGACCCTCTTCGAGTTCTACGACGCCCGTGTAGGCAAGGACGTGGTCTCCGAGAGGCACTTCGATAAGTGGTGGAAGGAGGCCCGCCAGACGGACCCCACGCTTCTGGACTTCGACCAATCCCTCCTGATGAGCGAAGAAGCCGAGTCCTTGGACGACTCCGCGTATCCGAAGACGTGGCTTCATAAGGGCTTTGAGCTTCCGCTGAGCTACGAGTTCCACCCCGTCGCACCGGGATCGGCTCCCAACCCTTCCGACGGCGTGACCGCTGAGGTTCCGGTGTTGTTCCTTAACCAGCTGGACGACGCCCCCTTCCGTTGGCAAATCCCCGGCCAACGTGCAGAACTGGTCACGGCCCTCATCAAGTCGCTGCCCAAGCAGGTGCGCAAGAACTTCGTGCCGGCACCCGACGTCGCAAGGCAGGCAACCGCTGCACTTGAGGCGGACTTCGATCCCGCAACCGACGAGCTGGAGCCTTCCCTGGAACTGGTGCTGCGCCGTTTGCGCGGGCATGTCATCCCTCCGGGCTCGTGGAACTGGGATGCCGTCCCGGCACACCTCCGCGTGAGCTTCAAGGTAGTGGACAGCAAAGGCAAGGTCCTGGACGAGGGCAAGGACCTTGGTGAACTCCAGGAAAAGCTGGCGCCCGCTACCCGTCGCGCCATCGCCGAGTCGCTCGGAGCCACCCCGGCCACGACGTCCCGCGCCAAGAGCGGAACGGGAACCAGCTCGCCTGGTACGTCGACCGGCCAGCAGTCGGCGCCCGGCGCTTCAGCGGCGGGCGATGGCGCGGTGGCAGAAAGGAGCGGGATCACCGAATGGGACTTTGGCACCGTGGAACGCCAGGTCACGCGCACCGTTAAGGGCCATGCCGTCACTGGTTTCCCCGCCTTGGTCGATGAGGGCAAGTCTGTGGCGCTTCGGGTCTTCCAGACCCGGCAGGAACAGGAGGCCGCCATGCGGGGCGGAGTCATCCGGCTCCTGGCATTACGTATTCCGCCCCCCGACCGTTACGTGCTGGAGCACTTGAGCAACATGGAGAAGCTGACGTTCAGCCAGAACCCGCACGGCTCCGTCAGCGCCCTGATCGCGGACTGCGCCCTTGCTGCCATCGATAAGCTGACGCCGCAGGAACTTCCGTGGGACCGACAGGCCTTTGATGTGCTGTATGAAGTAGTCCGGGCAGAACTGATCGATACCGTGTTCACGGTGACCGCCGTCGTCGAGCGTATCTTGTCGAGCACCCGCCGCATCCAGAAGGAACTGAAGTCCAACGCGAGCCTGCCCTTGATCAGTGCGCTCAATGACATGAAGAGCCAGTTGGAGCAGTTGGTCTTTCCGGGCTTTGTGGCACGTACGGGCTACGCCCAATTGAGCCAAGTGCCGCGGTACCTGCAGGCCATTGAGAAGCGCTTGGAGAAGTTGCCTGGGAACGTCCAACGCGACAGCCTCAACATGGCAGTCGTGCAAGGCCTTGAGGATGATTACGATGACGCCGTTTCGGCCCTCCTGCCGGGACGTCGGGCAGGCACCGAGTTAACCCGGGTGCGCTGGATGATCGAAGAGCTGCGGGTAAGCCTATTCGCAGTAGAGCTCGGAACCGCCTACACCGTGTCGGAGAAGCGCATACGCACCGTCCTCAACCAGGCACTCGCCCCGGCATAGCAGCCAACAAAAACCCGGCGGAGCTGATTCAGCACCGCCGGGTTAACTCTTGGATGGAATCAGTCTGCCGGAATGGCGTCCCCGTGCCCGGCAGACCGCAGGGCCGCACGCAGCTTCACCGCAGTAGCGTCCATGATCGCCGGGTCCGGGTTATGGTCCACGTTGTGCACTTCGAAGTCCGCAGTGGAGTAGGCCGGCCACACGTGGACGTGCAGGTGCTCCACTTCGAAGCCTTCCATCAGGACGCCCACGCGCTTGGCGTCAAAAAGCTCCTCCTGGACTTTCCCGATGCTCTGGGCAACGTCCATGACCTTGGCCAGCAGTTCCGGGCTTGCATGCGTCCACGAGCCGACTTCTTCACGCGGCACTACCAACGTGTGGCCTTGCGTGAGCGGGGCGATGGTCAGGAAGGCGACCACTTCATCGTCCTTCCAGACGAAGCGGCCGGGAATCTCCCCGTCGATGATCCTGGTGAACAGCGTGCTCATGCGTCTGCCCTTTCCGATGGTTCCTGAAGTGTTGCGGTGTCCAGAACGAAACGGTACTTCACGTCGCCGGCGACCATGCGGTCGTACGCCTGGTTCAGCTGTTCAGCTCCCACGATCTCGATGTCGCTGGCGACGCCGTGTTCGGCACAGAAGTCCAGCATTTCCTGCGTTTCGGCGATGCCTCCGATCAGTGAGCCCGCATAGGCGAGCCGTCGGCGGATGAGCAGCGCGGGGCTGACAGGCGGCATGTCGTCGGCGGGAAGGCCCAGCTGGAAGAGGGCACCGTCCAGGCGGAGCGTACGGAAGTAGGGGTTGAGGTCGTGCGGTGCAGCGACAGTGTCGATGATGACGTCGATGCTGCGGTTGGCTTCTTCCATGGCTTCGGAGTCCTTGGAGAGGACCACGTGGTCAGCTCCAAGTTCCCGGGCAGCGTCGAACTTGGATTCGGAGGTGGTGAACACAGTGACTTCCGCGCCCATGGCCTTGGCGATCTTGACGGCCATGTGACCCAGTCCGCCCAAGCCCACAACGCCCACGGTGTCGCCTTCTTCGACGTCGAAGTACCGCAGCGGGGAGTACGTGGTGATCCCGGCACACAGCAGCGGCGCCGCTGCTGCGGGATCGAGCGCATCGGGGATCCTCAGCACGAACCGCCGGTCAACCACCACCGACGTCGAATATCCGCCCTGGGTGACAGCGCCACCATGCCGGGGGTCCGCTGCACCATAGGTACCGATGTTGCCCCGCTCGCAGTATTGTTCGAGGCCGTCGAGGCAGCTGTCACATTCGCGGCACGAGTCCACCATGCAGCCCACGCCTACGCGGTCGCCGGGGGCAAATTCCTGCACGCCGGTGCCCACACGGGTCACCCGCCCTACGATTTCATGCCCGGGTACCAGCGGGTAGGGCGGAACACGCCATTCCCCGCGCGTGGCATGGACGTCCGAATGGCAGAGCCCACAGAATTCGATCGCGATCTCCACGTCATCTTCCGTGGGGACCCTGCGTGCCACGGTCAGGGGCACCAACCCGCTGTCCGGTGCCGTTGCGCCGTAGGCTGCGGCAAGCGTACTGGTTTCGACGCCGGTCCAGTCCGGATCAAGGGAGATGGGCTTGGCAAGGGGCGGGGGCACAGGGCGTCCGGGTGTCATGCTTCGACGCTACTCCCGGCAGTGGCGCTGGTGCCACTCTGACCCGCGTGACGGCTTTCACTCCCGGCGTCGGCGTCGAACGGTTCTGCACCCACAGCCACCGGATTGCCGGAGTTGTTGGACCACTGCGAGAAAGATCCCGGAAAGAGTGATGCCGTGAAACCAGCGATATGCAGAGCGGCAATCTCGTGGGATGCCGTCACCCCGGAACCGCAATAGACGGCGACATCGCTGGAATTTGCCAGGCCCAGGTCTTCGAACCGTCGGCGGAGCTGCTCTGCCGGCAAGAACGTACCGTCGGCTGCCACGTTCTCCGTGGTTGGAGCACTCACGGCCCCCGGAATGTGTCCTGCCCTGGGGTCGATAGGCTCCACTTCACCCCGGTAACGCTCCCCGGCCCGGGCATCCAGCAACGTCCCGTGGCAGGACCACTGTGCGGCTTCCTCTTCGGTGATGACCGGCATGGCGCCGTCCCCCAAGGACACGTTCCCGACGGCGGGCCGCACCTCCCCCTCTTCCACCGGATACCCTTTTGCACGCCAAGCGGAAAGGCCGCCGTCGAGCAAGTAGACGGAGTCGAATCCTGCGTTCCTCAGCATCCACCACAGGCGGGCCGCGGCCATGCTGCCGCTGTTGTCGTACGCCACCACCGTGTCGCCGTCGTTAATTCCCCAGCTGCGGGCAGCCGCTTGGAAGCGTTCCGGGGCAGGCAAGGGGTGGCGGCCCCGTTCAGGCTGGGCGTGGTCGGCGAGTTCTGAGGGGAGGTCAACGAAAACCGCAGCCGGCAGATGGGCGGCCAGGTACTCGCTGTGCCCGTCGCTACGGCCCAGGACCCAACGCACATCCAGGAGCACAGTCCGCTCGCCCGACTCCTGGCGCCTGCGAAGCCCTGCAGCGCTGATCAGAGTGTCCATGGGTTCTCCTTCGGTCCGACGGCACGGGCACCGTTGCTGTCGGCGCCCGCATTCCAGCCTAGGCTTATCCAGTGAGCAATTCGTGTATTCAGGACAGGGCCTGGGCCAACGAGGCCATCCGTACCATCGAGGCCGAGAACAACCGTTCGGCAGACACCCACCTTTACGCAGTGCCGCTCCCGGAGCATTGGGGCGTGCAACTGTACTTGAAGGACGAGTCCACGCACCGATCGGGCAGCCTCAAGCACCGCCTGGCACGTTCACTGTTCCTCTACGGCCTGGTCAACGGGTGGATCACCGAAGGCACCACCATCGTCGAAGCTTCCAGTGGTAGCACGGCGGTCTCCGAGGCCTACTTCGCCCGTCTGATCGGCCTGCCGTTCATCGCGGTCATGACCAGGACAACCAGCCCCGAAAAAATCGCACTGATCGAAGACTTCGGCGGCGCGTGCCTGTTCGTGGACCACGCGTCGGAGGTCTATGCCGTGGCTGAAGAGACCGCGAAGACGTCCGGCGGCTACTACATGGACCAGTTCACCCACGCAGAACGGGCAACCGACTGGAGGGGCAACAACAACATTGCCGAATCCATCTTTGAACAGCTGTCCCTTGAAGAGCACCCTGTGCCCGAATGGATCGTGGTGGGAGCCGGCACCGGCGGCACCAGTGCCACGATCGGCCGCTACCTCCGCTACAACCGCTACAGCACCCGCCTTGCCGTAGTTGATCCCGAAAATTCGGCCTTCTACCCGGCATGGCGGGACGGCGACGCCTCCACGGCCACAGGGCTGCCCTCACGCATCGAAGGTATCGGCCGTCCGCGCTCCGAACCGAGTTTCATCCCGGCGGTGATCGACCACATGATCCAGGTCCCCGACGCCGCGTCCGTCGCAGCCATGCGGCATCTCCGCGAACTCACGGGCCTGCACGCGGGACCATCCACCGGCACCAACCTCTGGGGCGTCTGGCAGTTGGTTGCAGGCATGATCGCCGAGGGACGCAAAGGCAGCATCGTTTCGCTCATGTGCGACGGCGGCGACCGCTACGCAGGCAGCTACAACGACGCAGCGTGGCTTGCCTCACACGGGCTGGATCCCGCCCCGTATGAAGCGGTGTTGAAGCACTTCCACGACACGGGAACCTGGACCGGCTAGACCTCCACGGAGTCCCGCGGAGCAAGCGTCTGGTAGGCGGTCCCGTAGCGGGCACCAATCCGCGTGACATGGCCTTCCACAAGACCCCGTCCCAGCTCATTGAGCAGCGCATCATGGACCGGGAATGCCTTGGGAGCACGCACGGAGATCACGAAGTCAAGGACCTCGCCCACCTTGGACCACGGCGCATGAATGGGGACCAGGAGCGTCTTGACGTCCAGTCCGTCCGGGACCACGAAGGAATCCCCCGGGTGGAACACGTTCCCGTCCACCAGATAACCGATGTTCGCCACCACCGGAATCTGGGGATGGATGACCGCGTGCTGGCCGCCGAAGGTTCTGACGCCAAACCCGCCAGCCTGGAAGTCCGAGCCGGGCTCGGCGACGTGCACACGAGCTGCGACGTCGCCGTTTTCCTTCAGTGCGGCGGCGACACCGGCCGGAGCATGGACTTCCAGCGAATCGTTGCTGCGCAGGGCGGCCAGAACGGCGGCTGAGTCAATATGGTCGTTGTGCTCATGGGTGATAAGTACTGCGTGGGCTCCCTTCAGCGCTTCTTCCGCTTCCGAGAAGGCCCCGGGGTCGATGACAAGGACGCTTCCGTCCTTCTCCAAGCGGACACATGCGTGGGTGTACTTGGTGAGCTTCATGGGGACAGCCTATGGGCGGCCCCTGACAGTTTCCAAGGTTCCCCTGCTGGTAAAATTGGGGTTTGCCAGCATCCCCACGGAAGTGAGTCAGTCAATGCCACACGGCACCAGTTCCACCACGACAGGCCCGGCTACGCCGGCCTCCAGCGGTGTGAAGGAGCAGCGGGTCACCAAGCAACGCTTGGCTGTCAGCGCTGCACTGGACGAATTGGACGACTTTGTGAGCACCCAGGAGCTCTACAGGCTGATGCAAAACAAGGGCATTTCAGTGTCCCTTGCCACCGCATACCGCATCCTCCAGTCCCTGGCTGATGACGGACTGATCGATGTCCTGCGCAACGGCGAAGGCGAGGCGGTCTACCGTCGTTGCGCTGTCACGGGTCACCACCACCATTTGCTGTGCCGCAACTGTGGCAAGGCGGTCGAGGTGGAGGCCCCCGCCGTCGAGACCTGGGCTGCCCGCACTGCCACGGAACACGGCTTCACCGAGGTTGCGCACACGGTTGAAATCTTCGGGCTCTGCCCGGAGTGCACTGCGAAGAAAGCCGCCGGAAAGCTCTAAAGCGCTCCCGCTGGTTGTTCCCGCGACACACGCCCGTTGAGGCCGCGGTTGGCGCGCACGCGTCCGATCACCCGGCACACCACATAGATCAGGAACGACAACGTGGTGACGTAGGGGCTGATGGGGATCCTGCTTCCAAGGGCCAGGAGGATGCCGCCCACGGTGGCGGTCATGGCAAAGGCCACGCTGAGCACCACCACCAACTTGGGCGAGGTAGTCACCTTGAGCGCAGCTGCAGCGGGGGTGATCAGCAAGGCAAGCACCAGCAGTGCGCCAACGATCTGGATGGACAGCGCCACGCTGACGCCCAGTAGAACCATGAAGCCTATCGCCAGTCCACGCACAGGCACACCGCGCGCCTCCGCCATCTCTGGGTCCACGCTGGCGAAGCTCAACGGCCGCCAGATAGCCACCAACGCAAGCATCACAACTACGGCAGTCCCCGCGAGAACCTGCAGCTGAACGGTGTCAACGGACACGATCTGCCCCGTCAACAGCCCGAACTTGTTCGCAGCCCTGCCCTCATACAGCGCCAGGAACAGGATTCCCAGGCCCAGGCCGAAGGGCATGATGACGCCGATGATCGAGTTCTTATCCCGGGCCCTGACGCCCATGAAGCCCAACAGCACTGCCGCGGCCACCGAGCCGATCAAGGACCCGAAGATGATGTCGGCACCAATCAGCAGCGCAAAAGCCGCTCCGGCAAAGGAAAGTTCCGAGATGCCGTGAACAGCGAACGCGAGATCGCGTTTCATCACGAATGTGCCAACCAGGCCGCCAAGCAGCCCCAGGACGGCGCCGGCCCAGATGGAGTTCTGGACGAGGACCAGCAGCTCCGAGTAATTCTCGAAGTTGAAGATGGTCCGAAAAACAGAATCCAGGTCCATTTAGAGTTCCTCCCCGACGCTGGCGTGGGCATCGTCATGGAAGTGCGTGGTTGCGTCGGGAAGACCGACGACGACGATCCTGCCGTTCGTGTGGATGACCTCCACATGGCTGTCGTACAGTTCCGAAAGAACTTCCGTGGTCATGACTTCCTGTGGCGTTCCGACACGGAATTGCCCACCTGCCAGGTAGAGCACCCGGTCCACGTAGTCGATCACAGGATTGATCTCGTGGGTCACGAAAACCACGGCGCTGTTCCTCTCGTGGCACTGTTTGTTGATCAGCGCGCTCACGCCTTGCTGGTGATGCAGGTCCAACGAAAGCAGCGGCTCGTCGCACAGCAGGACCTGCGGTTCCGAGGCAAGCGCCTGGGCCACCCTGAGCCGTTGTTGCTCACCGCCGGACAGTTGGCCCACAGGAACCTTGGCGTAATCGGAGGCACCTACCTGCTCCAGCAAGTCGTCGATCCGTTGGTTGACCTTGCCCGACGATAGCCTGATGCCCCAGCGGTGTCCGTCGATCCCAAGCCCCACCAGGTCGCGGGCACGTAAGGGGGTATCTGGCGCGAACGCCTTCTGCTGTGGAATGTAGCCGATCCGTTTGCTGCCCCTTTCCACCGGGTGGCCGCCCAAGGACACGGTGCCGGAATGGAGTTCCTGCAATCCAAGGAGGACCTTCAGGAAGCTCGTCTTACCGCTGCCGTTGGGCCCCAGGACGGCGAAGAACTCTCCCGGGTTGATGTCGAGATCCAGGTCCCGCCAGAGTGTCCTCTTGCCGAACTGCAGGCTGGCGCCGCGGAGGCTCACTACCGGTGTCAAAAGTTGTCCTCGATCCAAGCGCTGCTGGGAACGCAATAGTTCTGGTGCTGGTGATAACTGCTGTTCTGGTGGCAGGCAAAAGGCCCCGAAGCCATCCTGAATATCTTAGGACGCCGACAGGACCCTTTACCTCAGGTGGGCCTTGGGTAGGGTTACTTCTTCAATGCCGAGGCGATGGACTCGACGTTGTCAGTCATCCACTGGACGTAGTCCTTGCCCTCCGGCAGCGTCTCGGTGAAGTTCAGTACCGGCACCCCGGAAGCTTCTGCCGCGCGCTTGACGGCTTCGGTCTGCGGGCCCTCGGTCTGCTCGTTGTAGGCGAGGAACCGCACAGACTTGGAAGCGAGGAGGTCAGTTGTCTCCTTCAGTACCGAGGCCGGTACATCGGTTCCCTCTTCGACGGCGGCGCTGTAGGCCTCGGGAGTCTTGTTCTCAAGGCCTGCCGCCTCAAGGAGGTACAGGGGAACCGGCTCTGTGATGGCCACGGGCTGGTGTTCGTTGGCGGCCTTAACGTTATTCAACGTGGTGGTCAGCCCATTGAGTTTTGCTTTGAAGGCATCCGCGTTACCGGTGAAGGTCGCAGCGGACCCGGCGTCGAGGCTGCCGAGCTTGGCCGCCACCGCATCAGCGAGCTTGCCCATGGTGTCCAGGCTGTACCAGACGTGCTCGTTGAAGTCGCCGTGGTCGTGTGCGTGGGGCTCGTCGCTGTGGGCGTCCGCGCTGTGGGATTCCTCCTCGGGAGCGAGCCCCGAAACCTCGACGGCACTGATCATGTTCTCGTGGCCGATCTTGGTCTCGTCCGCGATTTTGTGCAGGAACTCGTCGTACCCGCCGCCGTTCTCCACCACGAGCTTCGCCTTGGAAATGACCAGCTTGTCCTGGGCGCTGGCCTCATAGGAGTGCGGGTCCTGACTGGTCTTGGTGATGATCGCCTTGACGTCCACTTTGTCCCCGCCGACGGCCTTGACGATGTCGCCGTAAACGTTCGTCGAGGTAACTACCTCGATGGCACCTGACTGGGACTGGTTGCCCGCCCCGGCCGGGCCGGCACAGGAGGACAGGAGGAGCGCGGCAAGGCCTGCAGAAGCGGCCAGGGACAGGCGGACGGCGGAACGACGCACGAAGACCTCGGATCTACTCAAAATGAGAATCAAACACAATTACTGACGGGATTCAGTGTAGCCCTAAATAGGAATGATTCCTATTTAGACAACTCTGGCGTCGATCGATAACGACCGACGCCAGAACTGGCTCACTGTGCCTTATTGGGCTTGCTGGCCACCATAACGGCGGATCCCCGTCGCCTGGGTGGCGTCCCGGATCTCCCCCACCAACTGCTCAATGACATCCTCAAGGAAGAGCACGCCCTGGGTGTCGCCACCCGCACCAACGACTCGCGCCAAATGTGATCCTGTGCGCTGCATGACCGACATGGCCTGCTCGATCTCGTCATCCGGTGCCAGGTTGGCCAAGGAACGGATCCGGCCTTCGGCAATGGGGTGCTTCCGGCCCTCCTCCGGGATGGACAAGATGTCCTTCACGTGCAGGTACCCGGCGAGTTCGCCGTCGTCGTCCACCATCGGGAAACGTGAGAAACCCGTCCGGCTGACTGCCTTTTCAAGGTCCACGGGGGTGGACGCCGTCTTGAGCACCATGAGCTTGTCCAGCGGAACCATGATGTGGGACGCCGTGTGTTCGGAGAACTCCAAGGCTCCACTCAACAGACCAGCGTCATCGTCCACCAATCCATGTCGCGTGGACTCCTGGACGATCGATTGAACCTCTTCCAACGTGAACGAGGAAGACACCTCATCCTTGGGTTCGATCTTCATCAACCGCAGGATGTGGTTGGCCAGCCAGTTGAGGGTCCAAATGACCGGATTAACCAAGCGGGCAATGAACATCAGCGGCGGGGCCAACAGCAGTGCTGCCTTGTCCGCCACGGACACGGAGATGTTCTTCGGAACCATTTCGCCAAAGGTGACGTGCAGGAACGTTACGAACAGCAAGGCGATCGCGAAGGCGATGATATCCGCCAACTCGACCGGAACGCCCACCAATTCAAGGGGCTCAGCCAGCAAATGGTGGATGGCGGGCTCGGCCACCTGAAGAATCAGGAGCGAGCAAACGGTGATGCCCAATTGGGCGCAAGCCAGCATGAGCGAGACATTTTCCATGGCGCGCAATGTTGTCTGCGCGCGTTTGGAACCCGCCTCCGCCAAAGGTTCGATCTGGCTGCGCCGGGCCGACATGACTGCGAATTCGGCACCCACGAAGAACGCGTTGCCGATCAGGAGCACGACAAGCCAGAGGATTCCTACCCAGTCGCTCATAGGGCACCTGCTTCATGACGCGCGCTTTCTGCGTCCTCCGGGGACGACTCGTCCGTCTCCACGTGATGGAAGCAGATCCTGTCGATTCTCCGGCCATCCATCCTGGTCACGGTCAGCGTGCCGCCGACCGCGTCCACGACGTCGCCCGTCTTCGCGATGCGTCCCAGCTGGCTCATGACGTACCCGCCCACGGTTTCGTAGGCGGATTCGTCAGGGACTACCAGGTTGGGGATTTGCTCTGTTACTTCGTCTGGCCGCAGAAGGCCGGGGAAGTACCAGTCCCCGGATGCGCTCTGCAGCACACCGGGACGGACTTTGTCGTGCTCGTCCGCCACTTCGCCCACAATCTCTTCCACCAAGTCTTCGAGGGTGGTGATGCCGGCCGTGCCACCGTATTCATCCAGGACAACGGCAAGTTGCAGGTTGCCCTCACGCAGTTCCGACAGGAGCGCATCCAAGTGGATGGTTTCCGGAACCTGAAGGACATCCGTCATGATCGCTCCGGCCTGGAGCTTGGAACGGCGCTCAGCGGGTACGGCCACGGCTTTCTTAACGTGGACCACCCCGCGGATATCGTCCGTGGAATCACCAATGACAGGGAACCGCGAGTATCCGGTCCTACGGGCGGCATCCAGAATGTCCGCCACCGACTGGTCGGCGTCGATTGTTTCCATCCGGATGCGCGGGGTCATGACGTCCGCCGCGGTGCGTCCCGAAAAGTTCAGGGTTCGCGCCACGAAGTTGGCCGTGCCGGCATCCAGCGTCCCAAGCTCAGCGGAACGCCGAACCAACGAAGCGAGTTCCGCGGGGGTGCGTGCGCCCGAGATCTCTTCCTTGGCTTCAAGACCGAAAAGGTTCAGCACCTTGTTCGAGAAGCCATTGAGCACCACAATCGCCGGTTTGAAGACCGCCGTGAACATCAGCTGCGGACGGGCGAGCCGCTTGCCCAACGGGAAAGCAAGGGCGATGGCCATGTTCTTGGGAACCAACTCGCCGATCAGCATGGACAGGAGGGTCGCGAAGGCCATCGCAACGATCAACGCGACAGAGTGCACCACCTCGGGGGGAAGGCCCAGCAGGCCCAGGGGCCCTACCAGCAACTGCCCAACGGAGGGCTCCATCACGAAACCAGTCAACAGCGTGGTCAGCGTGATGCCGAGCTGGCAACTGGAGAGCTGGGTGGAGAGCGATTTCAGGCACTTCAGCAACGGGGCGGCCGCTTGGTCGCCGTTGTCGACTGCACGCTGGACACTGGACTGGTCCAGGGCTACCAGGGAAAACTCAACTGCTACGAAAAAGCCGGTGCCAAGAATCAGGGCAAATCCGGCCAGGAGAAGAATCCATTCCACCTAGCGCATCACTCCAAGGGTGGGCAAGTGCAATGGGGATAACGCCATCGGCCAGGGGATTCGCCCCGGCGGAGGCTGGTCGGGCGCCGCGGACGCATGGTCTGCGGCACCACCGGCAGTAAACGCCGGCGCGTGATGGGCATGTGAACGGGTATTGCCGGCTCGACGGGCACGCTGTGCGGAGTTGCCAGATTGACTCCCCCGACAGTTCCCAGGCCGGCACCTAGATTTACTGTCCATAAGACTTTCAGTCTACAGTCCGCCGGCAGGGATCCCACACGCGGGTTACCGCACATTAATGGACGCCTTGGTCCACTAAGTCAGCTCCAACATGATTTAGGTCACCACTATTGGCAGTTAACCAACGATCCTAACTAGACTGTCAGGGGTCTGAGTTCGCGGGACCCGGACCCTGTCCCATCGTTGCGGAAAAGCAACCTTGGCCAGCGGGAAAACAACACTCATGGAAGAGGCGTATTTCAAGTGCCAGAGCAGCCCAGCCACCGTCTACCAGAGGAATTTGGCGGAAACGAGTGGCTCGTTGACGAACTGTACGAGCGGTACCAACAGGACAAGAATTCGGTCGACGCCAAGTGGTGGCCGCTCTTCGAATCCTTTGCCTCCGCTGACGGCACTTCTTCCAACGGAACCTCCGCAGCTCCAGCAGCTGCCAATCCCCCAACCCAAGTACTTCCCGTAGTGGCTCCGGCCGCAGCGGCCCCGGCACCGGCGCCGGCCGCTCCCGCAGCTGCCACGGAGACTGCCCCTGCAGCACCGGCTCCGGCCAAGAAAGAACCGGCCACGGTTGCCCGGGACGGAGCAAAGAAGCCCGCCGGCGGCAACGCAACACAGCCCATACCGGCCCAGCTGCCCAAGAGCACCAAGGCCCCCACCGCGCCGGAAGAAGACGTCGTCTCCGTCCTGCGTGGCCCGGCCAAGGCCATCGCCACCAACATGGTGACCAGCCTGGAAGTACCCACCGCCACCAGCGTCCGGGCAGTCCCCGCCAAGCTGCTCATCGACAACCGTGTGGTCATCAACTCCAACCTGGCCCGCGCACGTGGTGGCAAGGTGTCCTTCACGCACCTCATCGGCTACGCCGTTGTCCGTGCGCTGTCCCAGTTCCCCTCGATGAACGTCTACTACGACGAAATCGACGGCAAGCCAAGCGCCGTGCAGCCCGCGCACGTCAACTTCGGCATCGCCATCGACATGCCCAAGCCCGATGGCACGCGCCTCCTGATGGTTCCCAACATCAAGAAGGCCGAGACCATGGACTTCGCCGAGTTCTGGCACACCTATGAGGACCTGATCAAGCGCGCCCGCAACGGCAAGCTGACGGCCGATGACCACGCCGGCACCACGGTTTCGTTGACCAACCCCGGCGGCATCGGCACGGTCCACTCCGTCCCGCGCCTTTCCAAGGGCCAGGCTGCCATCATCGGCGTCGGCGCCCTCGACTACCCGGCGGAGTTCCAGGGCGCCAGCGAGAAGATCATCGCCCAGAACGCCATCAGCAAGATCCTGACGCTGACATCCACCTACGATCACCGCGTGATCCAGGGCGCGGGCAGTGGCGAGTTCCTCAAGCTGGTCCACCAGCTGCTCCTCGGCGCGCAGAACTTCTACGACGAGATCTTCGAAGCCCTGCGCATCCCGTACGAGCCCGTGCGCTGGAGCCCGGACCTGCAGGTGGATCCGGCCGACGAGATCAACAAGGTCGCCCGCATCCAGCAGCTGATCCACTCCTACCGCGTGCGCGGCCACCTGATGGCCGACACCGATCCGCTTGAGTACGTCCAGCGCAAGCACCCGGACCTGGACGTCCTGACCTATGGCTTGACGCTGTGGGACCTGGACCGCGAATGGCCCACGGGCGGGTTCGGCGGCAAGCCGCAGTTGAAGTTCCGCGACATCCTTGGGGTGCTGCGCGATGCTTACTGCCGCACCACCGGCATCGAGTACATGCACATCCAGGAACCGGCGGAACGCAAATGGTTCCAGGACCAGCTGGAGCACCCGTACTCCAAGCCGAGCCGTGAAGAGCAGCTCCGCATTGTCTCCAAGCTCAATGCGGCTGAGGCTTTCGAGACCTTCCTGCAGACCAAGTTCGTCGGCCAGAAGCGCTTCTCCCTGGAGGGTGGCGAGTCGCTGATTCCGCTGCTCGACGCCGTCATCTCTGACGCAGCCGACGACGGCCTGGACGAGGTTGCCATCGGCATGGCCCACCGTGGCCGCCTCAACGTGCTGACCAACATCGCAGGCAAGACGTACGCCCAGGTCTTCCGCGAATTCGAAGGCACCCAGGACCCACGCTCGGTCCAGGGCTCCGGTGACGTCAAGTACCACCTCGGCACCGAAGGCACCTTCACCTCGGACAACGGCAAGCAGACCAAGGTCTACCTCGCCGCGAACCCGTCGCACCTCGAGGCCGTGGATTCTGTCCTTGAAGGCATCGTCCGCGCCAAGCAGGATCGCCTGGACCAGGGTGAGTCCTTCCCTGTCCTGCCCATCATGGTCCACGGTGACGCAGCTTTCGCGGGCCAGGGCGTTGTGGCTGAAACCCTCAACCTCTCTCAGCTCCGCGGTTACCGCACGGGTGGCACCATCCACGTGATCGTCAACAACCAGGTTGGCTTCACCACCGCTCCGTCCTCCTCGCGTTCGTCCACGTACTCCACGGACGTCGCCAAGATGATCCAGGCACCGGTCTTCCACGTGAACGGCGACGATCCTGAAGCCGTGGTCCGCGTTGCACAGCTCGCCTACGAGTTCCGTCAGCGTTTCCACAAGGATGTCGTCATCGACATGGTCTGCTACCGTCGTCGCGGCCACAACGAGGGCGACGACCCCTCGATGACCCAGCCGCTCATGTACAACCTGATCGAGGCCAAGCGCTCCGTCCGCAAGCTGTACACCGAGTCGCTGATCGGCCGTGGTGACATCACCGAGGAAGAAGCAGAGCAGTTGCTCCGCGACTACCAGGAACGCCTTGAGCGGGTCTTCGCTGAAACGCACGCTGCCCAGACATCGCCGATTCCGATCATCACCGCGGACTCGGCAGCTGTCTCGGACATCGAGCGGCCTATCGCGCAGCAGGCGGACTTCGGGACCAACTCCCCGGCATCCACCGCGATTTCCGCTGAGACGCTTGCCCGCATCGGCAAGGCCCACCTGGAAATCCCGGATGGCTTCACCGTTCACTCCAAGCTCAAGCAGCTGTTGGAGAAGCGCGAGCAGATGTCCCGTGAAGGCGGCATCGACTGGGGCTTCGGCGAGATCGCGGCCTTCGGCTCGTTGATCATGGAGGGCGTGCCCGTTCGTTTGGCAGGCCAGGATTCCCGGCGCGGAACGTTCGTCCAGCGCCACGCGGTCTTCCACGACCGTGCCAACGGCAACGAATGGCTTCCGCTGGGCAACCTCTCGGATGACCAGGCCAAGCTGTGGATCTACGATTCGCTGCTGTCCGAATACGCCGCAATGGGCTTCGAATACGGCTACTCTGTAGAGCGCCCCGATGCCCTGGTCCTGTGGGAAGCCCAGTTCGGTGACTTCGTCAACGGTGCGCAGACCATCATTGACGAGTTCATCTCCTCGGCTGAGCAGAAGTGGGGCCAGCGTTCTTCGCTGGTGCTCATGCTGCCGCACGGTTACGAAGGCCAGGGTCCGGACCACTCGTCCGCACGCATTGAGCGCTTCCTGCAGATGTGCGCCGAGGACAACATGATCGTGGCGAACCCCACCACGGCCGCTTCGCACTTCCACCTGCTCCGCCGCCAGGCCTACAGCCGTCCGCGCAAGCCGTTGATCATCTTCACGCCCAAGCAGCTGCTGCGCCTCAAGGGCGCCGCTTCCGCCGTCGAAGACTTCACGAACGGCGCCTTCAGGCCGGTCATCAGCGATCCTGAGGTGCAGCCGGCGAACGTTGACCGCGTCATCCTGGTCTCGGGCCGTTTGTACTACGATCTCCTGTCCAACCGGCAGAAGTCCGGCGATACTTCCACAGCCATCATCCGCGTAGAGCAGCTTTACCCGCTGCCCAAGGCTGAGATCGATGCGGAGCTTGCCAAGTACCCGAACGCTGACGTCGTGTGGGCGCAGGACGAACCCGCCAACCAGGGTCCATGGCCGTTCATGGGCCTGAACCTGGCACCGGAGCTCGATCGCAAGCTTCGCTTGGTGTCGCGTCCGGCGTCTGCGTCGACGGCTGCTGGTTCCATGAAGCGCCACGCTGCTGAACAGGATGCCCTGATCAAGCAGGCGTTCGAACGCAAGTAAAACCGAAACTGCCCGGCCCGAGGAGCGATAAGCGCGCCTCAGGCCGGGCAGTTCTGTTTAATGGGACAGGTACCGGTTCCCGAACCGGCTGTTGAGCCTGAACCGTGCAAGGACCGTAACGAGTGTGAAGAGGTAACCGTGGAAGACAGGAAGCTGCGCATTGCAGCTGTAGGAGATGAACTGCTCGCGGGCCTGGGGGATCCCCGCGCATTGGGTTGGCTCGGAAGAGTGCTTGCCCGTACGCCCCAGGACTCCGTCGTAGTGGAGAGTTTCCCGCTCCCCTGTCCCATGGAGGGGACCGAGGGGCTCGCCGCGCGTTGGCAGGATGAAGCGGGCCGGCGTTTCAGCGACACCCACGAGAACCGCCTGGTGATCGGTTTGTCCGGCCGCGACCTGGAGTTTGGCTTGTCCACTGCGCGGAGCAGGCTGAACCTCGCAAATATCCTGGACGGGGCCTCACACAGCAGCGTTGAGGTCTTTGTGGTGGGTCCCCCGCCTACGCTCGATCCCGCCCGGAACAAGCGGCTTGCCGAGCTCAACACGGCGTTTGCCGATGTCACCACCCGGCGGAACCACCACTACGTTGACACCTTCTCGCCCCTGCTCAATCACGAACAGTGGAGGACGGACCTTGCAGCCAACGGAGGAACTCCGGGCCAGGCGGGCTACGGGTTGATTGCGTGGCTTGTCCTGCACCGCGGCTGGTTCCAATGGCTCAACATCGCCCAGCCTGAGTAGCAGGTATACGGGTTTGCCAGCCTGCCTGATTCTCGCAAACCATTGCACCCCTCCGATTCGCGATATATCGTGAGTTCCATCAACGCGATATATCGCAATCTGGAGGGGACATGTCTGAGGAGCTATGGACCGTAACTGGTCCGCAAACCATCGAAGTGGACCACGTCCGCTCGCTGAAATTGGGAATCGTCAAGGGTCGCTTCGACGTGGTGACCCATGATGAGGACTTTGTCCGGATCGAAATCAGCGAGATCACCGGCGACCCGCTGACTGTCACCCTGGTGGATGGCCGCCTTGAAGTGCGCCATCAGCTACAGGGTCCGCAAGGCTGGTTCCGGAACCTGATGGGCACGGTCAACAACACCAGCACCAACTCCGTGGTGGTGGGCATCGCCCTCCCCAACGGCGTCGATGTCGAAGCGGGTACAGTCAGCGGCGACGGCATGGTGTCGGGCACCAGCGGGCGCACCCGGCTGAACACAGTCTCCGGTTCCGTCATGGCGGACGGGACCAGCGGCGAACTCCACGTCAACACGGTGAGCGGCGAGGTCATCGCCAGAAACCACGACGGCGTCCTGACCGCCAAAAGCGTCTCCGGCGAAGTTACCGCGTCGGGCACGTTCAAGAACGTCCGTGCGAACACTGTCAGCGGCGATCTCAGCTTCGACCTCCAGGACTACACGAACGATCTTGGGGCGAACTCCGTCTCCGGCGACCTGACCATCCGGCTGCCCCACGACGTTGGCTTGGACATCGTCGCGAAGTCGGCCAGCGGATCAGTGGTGATCGACAATCAGATGTACGCCCAACCGGGCAGCAACGTGCACACCATCGTGGGACCCGACGAGCGGCTGATGTTGGTCCGCACCAACACGGTTTCCGGTAAGACGTACATCATGCATGCCTCCGCACCCACCCCGGACCACGACCATCCGGCCAGCGGGGAAGCGGGCCTCTGATGCCCCCGGTCTTCGCCCACGGGGCCCTGCGCCTCTACCTGCTTGCCTTGCTCGAAGCAGGCCCAAAGCACGGATATGAACTGATCAAGGCCCTGGGCGACCGTTTCGGCGGCACCTACTCCCCCAGCGCCGGCACCATCTATCCCCGCCTGGGCAAGCTGGAAGAAGAAGGACTCGTCGCCACCGAGACCGAAGGCAGGCGCACCACATACTTCATCACCGACGCCGGCCGCGCCGAGTTGGATGGCAGACGTGCTGAACTGGCCGATGTAGAAGACACCATCTCGGCGTCGGTCAGGCGGCTCGCTGACAACCTGCGGGAGGACATCAGGACCAACATGCGTGGCTTGCGGGCAGACCTGGCAGCCACCGCGGAGGCCGCACGCAGCAGTGCTTCAGCAGCCGCCTCCCGAAGCCGGACCGGGGGGCACACGCCGGAGAGCCAACGCATCCTCAAGGAAGCTGAGCTGATGGTCCAGTCCTTCAGGGATGACATCCGGGTTGAATTGCGCCAGCACGGCGCTTCGCATCCGTTGACGCCTGTGGCCCTTGAGACAGTCCGTACCGTGCTGGACCAAGCACGCATATCGATCCGAAATTCGCTGCGGAGCTGACGTCCTGTTCCGCTCTGGGCGGCGCCGGTTCGCGACGCAGCACCCGGGTGTGCGAAACTGGAGGGCAGCTTTATTGAGTATCAATCCTTGAAGGAGGCCAGCTATGAGCAAGCGTGCACGTAAGCGTCGTGACCGTAAGCGTGGCGGCGCGAACCACGGCAAGCGTCCCAACACCTAAGCCAGCGGCTTAGTGTCACATGCCTAAAAACGAGGGCCCCGGAAACCATCTGGTTTCCGGGGCCCTCGACGCTTAATACACTTTGCCAGGACGGATCAGGCGTCCACGGACTTGATGGAGTGAATCCTGTCAAGAATGGAATTTTTGAGGTTTTCCGGCGCGGACTCCGTGCACGACCGCTTAACCATGGTGCGGATAAGGCACTCGAGGTCGTACTGCTCGGCACATTCCTCGCAGGTGTCGAGGTGCTGCTTGATTTCAGTGAGGTCCTCGCGGGTCAACGCACCGTCCAGGTACTCATAAATCCGCTGCATTCGCGTATCGTCGCAATCGCCCAATCCCTGGCAGTCGCTCATTTCTCTTTCTCCTGATTGTTGCTTCCGGCCGCGGCCTGATCTTCGGTGTGGGCCCTGAAGCCCCGTTCGGCGGCATAGTCCGCCAGCATGTCCCGCAGCATTTTCCTGCCGCGGTGCAACCGCGACATCACTGTGCCGATGGGAGTGTTCATAATTTCTGAGATCTGCTTGTATGCATATCCCTCGACGTCCGCGAAGTAGACCGCCAACCGGAACTCCTCCGGGATGGCTTGCAACGCGTTCTTGACGTCGGAGTCCGGCAGATGGTCCAACGCTTCTGCTTCCGCGGACCGCAGCCCTGCGGAGGTGTGCGACTCGGCCTTGGCCAACTGCCAATCCTCAATCGTGTCCGAATTCGACTGCAGGGGCTCCCGCTGACGCTTCCGGTAGAGATTGATGTAGGTGTTGGTCAGGATGCGGTACAACCACGCCTTGAGGTTGGTTCCGGGCTTGTATTGGTGGAAAGCGGAAAAGGCCTTTGTGTAGGCCTCCTGGACCAGGTCTTCCGCATCCGAAGGGTTCCGTGCCATCCGCATCGCCGCCGAGTACAACTGGTCCACGTACTGCATGGCGTCGCGCTCGAATCGGGCGCGCCGCTGCTCGGACGTCTCAGTTGCGACGTCGACGGCGGCCGGCGCCTCCGCAGTGCCCTCTGCGGACGAGTCGGCTGCTTCATACATGGCCGCTGCGGCCGGTTCAATGGTGCTCATCGTTGCCAAGTCTACTGTCAGCTTCGGTGAAACCAGCTGTGAACCATACCCAGGCTCGGACAGGACCGCCCGGTCCTTAACCAAAGTCAAAAAACCAACTCCGTTCAGCGAAGCGGCAACGCCATGCCGCGGTCCGGTCTCCACCGCACCTGTTGTTCACAACGGCCGCCGCTGGGTAAATATTCCGCAAAGGTGCAAGACTAGAGCAGACTGCACCCCGTGAACACAACACTCATCGAAAAGTGTGGCAAGGCCATCCAGGAGGCAAGACATGTCTGTTATCCGTTTTCTCGCGCGTCCCATGCTCGCGTCCAGCTTCGTCGTCGCAGGTCTGGACAAGCTACGGAACGCGGACGACACCGCGAAGCAACTCTCGCCTGTGCTGCGTCGCGCATCGGAGTCGCTGCCCTTCAAAGCAGACGAGAAGACCCTTGCCCGCGTTATCGGAGGCGCCCAGCTGGGCGCAGGAACCTTGCTCGGCCTGGGCAAGCTTTCCCGTTTCGCTGCAACTGTGCTGGTTGTGACCTCGGCCCTTAACTCTTATGTCGAGTGGCGCTCAGCCGATATCAGCACCAAGGAAGGCCGGATTGCCCGCAAGGCCCGGCTCCTCAAGAACATTTCCCTCACAGGAGGCGTCCTCCTGGCTTCCGTTGACACCGAGGGGCGGCCGAGCATCGCCTGGCGGGCAGAACACCTCGCTGCCGATGCCAAGAAGGTCACCGGCAAGCAGATCAAGCGCGCCGATAAAGCAGTACGCAAGGCCGTAGACAACGCAGTTGGAGCATAAGGAAGCATGACAGGTACCACCCCCGCCAACAACGATCCAACAGCAACCAGGACCGAGCTTCCGCTGTGGTCCGCCCCGTACGCCCGGGGGCCGGTGAATGCGTCGGTGACGGTACCGGGTTCGAAGTCCCTGACCAACCGTTACCTGGTGCTGGCGGCTTTGGCGGACGGCCCGTCGCGCCTGCGGGCTCCCCTGCATTCCCGCGACTCTGCCCTCATGATCCAGGCGCTCCGGCAGCTTGGCGCTACGGTCACCGAAGAACCCGGTGACGGCGACTACGGACCCGATCTTTTGATCACGCCGTTGGATCCCCTGGCCACCAGCGCAGAAACTGCGATCGATTGCGGGCTGGCTGGAACGGTGATGCGTTTTGTTCCGCCGCTCGCGGCGTTGCGCCGCGGGGCTACCGTGTTCGACGGCGACCCGCACGCACGCAACCGGCCCATGGGCACCATCATCGAAGCACTGGTTGCGCTGGGGGTTCCGGTCGCAGCTGAAGGCGGCAGGACGCCGTCGGCCCTTCCGTTCACCGTGGAGGGTACCGGCGAGGTGCGGGGCGGCCACCTGGTGATCGATGCCAGCGCTTCGTCGCAATTCGTGTCCGCCTTGCTGCTGGTGGGTGCCCGATTCACCGAGGGTCTTCACCTGGAGCACGTCGGCAAGCCTGTTCCGAGCCTCGACCACATCTCAATGACCGTGGCCACCCTCCGCAGCGTAGGGGTCTCCGTGGACGATTCGGTGCCCAACCATTGGCGGGTCTCCCCCGGCCCCATCAACGCCTTCGACCAGCGGATTGAGCAGGACCTTTCCAACGCCGGCCCCTTCCTGGCAGCCGCGTTGGCTACCAAGGGAACCGTCAGAATTCCCAATTGGCCATCCGGCACCACCCAGGTAGGCGACATGTGGCGGAGCATCCTCGCCACGATGGGAGCGGAAGTCAGTCTTCAGGACGGGACCCTCACGGTAACCGGCGGGCAAGAGATCAAGGGCGCGGACTTCGACGAGACCAGCGAACTCGCACCCACCGTTGCCGCGCTTTGCGCACTGGCAGCCAGCCCCTCGCGGCTCACTGGCATCGCCCACCTTCGTGGCCACGAAACTGATCGGCTCGCTGCCTTGGTGGCCGAGATCAACAGGCTGGGCGGTGACGCTGAGGAAACGGCCGACGGCCTGGTTATCCGGCCAGCCGCCCTGCATGCCGGCGTGGTGCACAGCTACGCAGACCACCGCATGGCCACAGCCGGAGCGATCCTTGGCCTCGCCGTCGAAGGCGTCAAGGTGGAAGACATCGCCACCACCTCGAAGACCATGCCGGAGTTCCCGGACATGTGGGTGCGGATGCTCGAATCTGCGGGCGCGGAAGAGGCCGGCAACTGACCATGGCCCGCGACGCACGCTCCTGGGATGAGTCCGACGTCCGTATCCGTCCCAACAAAAAAGGGTCACGGCCCAGGACCAAAGACCGCCCAAGCCACGATGACGCCGTCATTGGCCGCATCATCACCGTAGACCGGGGCCGGTACAGGGCAATTGTCGGGGAAGACTCCGACAACGAGCGCCTGGTCATCGCGGCACGGGCCCGTGAATTGCGGCGTAATCCCGTGGTCCCGGGTGACTTCGTCGCCTTAGTGGGCGACGTCTCCGGATCCCCGGATACCCTTGCCCGCCTCGTCCGCGTGGAGGAACGCAGGACCCTCCTGCGCCGCAGCGCTGACGATACCGATCCGATTGAACGCGTCGTAGTGGCCAATGCCGATCAACTCGTGGTGGTTGTGGCGGCGGCAAACCCCGAACCCCGGACCGGCTTCATCGACCGCGCCCTGGTGGCAGCGTACGACGCCGGCATCGAGCCGTTGCTGCTCATCACCAAGGCGGACGTCAAGGACCCGGCGGAATTGCTTGCGAACTACCTCAGCCTGGACTTTCCCGTGATCATCAGCCGGACAGCCGACTCAGAGGCAGGCGGTATTGACGCCCGCTCCGACGATGGCTTATCCGCCCGGCTCGATCGGGACGCCGTCGCGCAGCTCCGCTCCCACCTTGGCGGAAAGGTAACTGTGATGCTCGGCCATTCAGGCGTGGGCAAGTCCACCATGGTCAACGCCCTCACGGGAGCCGAACGCGCCACCGGCGGCGTGAATGCCGTGACGGGCCGCGGCAGGCACACCTCGTCATCGGCGCTGGCCCTCAAACTCGACGATGCCCCCTCGGGAAGCTGGATCATCGATACACCCGGTATCCGCTCCTTCGGTTTGGCCCACGTGGATCCGGACCGGATCCTGCGTTCCTTCCCCGACCTGGAGCCCGGCACGGAAGCCTGCGAACGCGGCTGCAAGCATGACGCCACCGCCATCAACTGCGGCCTGGACGCGTGGGTAAACGAAGGGCACGCCGGGCCGTCAGGCGTTGCCCGCCTTGCCTCGCTGCGTCGCTTGCTCGGTGCTGATCCCAGGCTTGAAGCAAAAGAGGCCAAGGAATTGGGGACCGTCAACTGATCGTTGCGGCTTCACGTCCCCACTGCAGCGATTGATTCAGGATAGTTTGGTGGCATGACCCATCCCGTTTCCACCTACAACGATGACCTGCGCCTCGCCCACGTCCTCGCCGACTCAGTAGATGCCCAGACCATGGATCGCTTTAAGGCGCTGGACCTGCAGATCGAAACCAAGCCGGACCTCACGCCCGTCACAGATGCGGACAAGGCCGCCGAGGAAGCGATTCGCGGCCAGTTGTCCCGTTCCCGGCCCCGCGACGCCGTCCTGGGCGAGGAGTTCGGCAGCAGCGGACACGGCTCGCGTCGTTGGATCATCGACCCCATCGATGGCACCAAGAACTTCGTTCGCGGTGTTCCTGTCTGGGCAACGTTGATCGCGCTCGTCGATGAAGGCGAACCTGTGGTGGGCGTAGTGAGCGCCCCCGCACTGGGCAAACGGTGGTGGGCAGCCAAGGACATGGGTGCCTACATGGGCCGCTCCCTCGCCTCCGCCACACGCCTGAAAGTTTCCAACGTCTCCCGGTTGGCCGACGCCTCAATGTCCTATTCGAGCCTGTCCGGGTGGAAGGAACGCGGCAACCTGGATGAATTCATGGGACTCACCGAGGACATCTGGCGTACTCGGGCTTACGGGGATTTTTGGTCCTACTGCCTGGTCGCCGAGGGCGCCGTGGACATTGCATGCGAACCTGAGCTGAATCTCTACGACATGGCAGCCCTGGTGCCCATCGTCACTGAAGCCGGTGGACGCTTCACGTCGTTGGAAGGCGAAGACGGCCCGTTCGGTGGCAACGCATTGGCCACCAATTCCATCCTGCATTCGGAAGTCCTCAAACGGCTGAACCCAGGCCTGGACGACCTCCTCTAAGCTGAGCGCGACTCCGGCACAGTCTGGAAACTGACGAAATTTTCGACGGCGGATGGCCCCTTTTGGGGCTGTCCGCCGTTTTTTCTTCGCCTAACAGCGACTTTTTCCGCCAACGTAACAATGCGCTTAACAAAGCCAACAGGCTTTGGAGGGGCCGGATCGTATGCTCTAACCTTTTTTACAGGTCACGAGTGCCAGCGCTAAACCCCGGTTTGCTGGCCGGCAACCCTCCATTCGCGGTGGGGTGCCCCGGGTGACGACCCGGCCGGTCCGGAACGGATACGGCAAGCGCGGATCCCCCTGTGGGGGTCCCTCTTGAGTGAGGTCCCATGAGCACCGTTACGTTGAACGCCAACACCATTCCGTCTTTTGCTGAGGCAACCACGGCATCCGTAGCAGCAGCACGGCCGCTGGCCGCTGTTACGGGCGCAGAGTTGCAGGCCCCCCTGATCCAGGGCGGCCACGTCCGTTACGCCAACCTTGACTACGGCGCATCAGCACCGGCCCTGACCATTGTTTCGGCGTACCTCAACGAAGTACTGCCTTATTACGCCAGCGTCCACCGCGGTGCGGGTTTTGCGTCGCAAATCAGCACATCCGTCTACGAGAATTCACGGAACATCGTGCGTGAATTCGTTGGCGGGCGGGCTGATGACTCCGTGATTTTCACCCGAAACACGACGGACTCCCTGAACTTGCTGGCCGGATGCCTTCCCGTGGTTGATGGCCAGGCAGCAGGCGAGGTCCTGTACCTGGACATCGAACACCACGCCAACCTGCTGCCCTGGCAAGGCGTGCCCCACCGAAGCGTCGTGGCCGCGCCAACGCTTGCCGCTACCTTGGACAAACTCCGCAGCGAACTCGCCCAAGGCGGCGTGAGCCTGCTGGCGGTCACGGGTGCCTCGAACGTCACCGGTGAAATCCTTCCCATCGCCCAACTTGCCTCCCTTGCCCACGAATTCGGCGCACGGATCGTGGTGGACGCCGCGCAGCTTGCACCACACCGCCGCATCAATATCGCTGAAGCAGACGTCGATTATGTCGTGTTCTCCGGTCACAAGCTCTACGCTCCGTTCGGCGCTGGAGTCGTTGTGGGGCGCCCTGACTGGCTCGACGCCGGTGTCCCCCACCTGGCTGGCGGCGGAGCCGTCCGTGAAGCCCGGTTGGATTCGGTCAGCTGGGCCACCGGCCCGGCCCGTCACGAGGGCGGTTCTCCCAACGTCCTGGGAGCGGCAACCCTGGCCCGTGCCACCCAGGTCCTGGCTGGCCTGGATGAGCAGGAATGGCATGACCATGAGGCGGCCATCCGTTCCTACTTGGTTGAAGGCCTGGAGGCGATCGAAGGCGTCTCGGTCCACAAAATCTTTAGCGATTCGGTAGACACCATCGGCGTGGTCAACTTCTCCGTGGAAGGGTTCGACGCCGGTTTGGTCGCCGCCTACCTCGCGGCGGAGCACGGCGTCGGCCTTCGGGATGGCCGTTTCTGCGCCCACCCGTTGCTTAAGCGCCTGGGGCTCCCGTCAGGTTCGCTGCGGGCAAGCTTCGGCGTCGGCTCCCGGTTGGAGGACGCCACCAGGCTGCTGGCAGGCATCGAAGAGCTCAAGCGCAACGGACTTGGCTGGGACTACGTGGTGGACGAAGGCCGCTGGGTGCCCGCGAACGACCACCGGAGCTACCCCGAATGGGCGCCCAACACTCCGGGCACGGCAGGCGCCGCGCCCTGCACTGTGGACTAGGAATCCGCGCACCAAAGGGTTCCACGGCTGCGGTAAATTCGTAGGGTAACTTTTGGCAACCCTATGAAGGAGCTCCGCGTGTCCACGCCGTCCCCGGGAGCCGCAAACAGTACGGCAGGCATTCCCGGACCAGCAGGACCGAGGGGTCCCAAGCTCCACGCCACCCGCAGGCACGAACTCGGCCAAAGCTTCCAGGACGGCGGGGAGCACTATGACCGCGTGCGCCCCGGATACCCCATGGACTCCTTGGAGTGGATCCTGCCGCACGGGGCCCGGACAGCGGCCGACATCGGGGCTGGCACTGGCAAGTTCACTTCCCTGCTCCTCCAGCGGGACCTGGAGGTTGCCGCCGTCGATCCTTCCCGGGACATGCTGGAACAACTTCGCAATAGCTACCCGCAGGTCAACGCACTGGTGGGAACAGCCGAGGCAACAGGGCTGACGGACTCAGCATTCGACGTCGTCAGCGTTGCCCAGGCCTGGCACTGGTGCGATCCCCTCCCCGCCAGCACGGAAATCGCACGGATTCTCAGACCAGGTGGAACGCTGGGCCTGATTTGGAACCAGTTGGACACGTCCATTCCATGGGTCCACCGGCTGTCCCGGATCATGCATGCAGGGGACGTCCATAAACCGGGATTCCGGCCAGTCATCGGCCCGGAGTTCCATGGCCTGGAGCGCCAGCTGACGTCATGGGAAGATCCCCTTACCCCGGAGGACATGATGGAGCTGGCGAAGTCACGCAGCTACTACCTCCGCGCCAGCGAGGCCACCCGGGCGAAAGTCATGGCGAACCTCCAGTGGTACCTTCACGAACACCTCGGACATGCGGCAGGCGAAACAGTCCCCGTGCCCTACGTGACGCAAACCTGGCGTGCACTCAAGGTCCAGGACGCGCTGCCACGGTAGGCTTGGTGTGTGAAGACCAGTACGCCATCCTCCTCGATCGAGGACTACGTCAAGGTCATCTACTCCTACACGGAGTGGCAGGACAAGCCGATCACTTCCTCCCAGCTCGCCCAGAGGCTGGGCGTGGCCAACTCCTCCGTCTCGGAAATGGTCCGCAAGCTCAAGGACCAGGGCTTGGTGGACCACCAGCCCTACAGCGCCATACGGCTGACGTCCGAAGGCATGCGCCTTGCCTTATCGATGGTCCGCCGGCACCGACTCATCGAGACCTACCTTGTGGAGGAACTGGGCTACAGCTGGGACGAGGTCCACGACGAAGCCGAAATGCTCGAGCATGCGGTAACCGATACCTTCATTGAACGCATGTCCGCCAAGCTTGGGCACCCCGTCCGGGATCCGCACGGCGACCCAATTCCGTCCGCCGACGGCACGGTGGAATTGCCGCACGCGTACCAAATGATCGAGCTGGACCAAGGCCACGCCGGCAGGATCACCCGCATCAGCGACGAAAACCCCGATCTCCTGCGTTACCTGGCCGCCCAAGACATCGCGCTGGACGCCCCCGTTGAAGTCATGGGGCGCAAGCCCTTCGGCGGGGCACTGGTTGTGAAGATCGGCAGCGGACCGGACCGCCGTGAGTTTGACCTGGCCGACGAAGTCGCATCGGCCCTCTGGGTGCAGAGCGCCGGAGTCCATCCAGGGTGCGTCCTCCCAGTCCCCTGAAGTAGCCAAGCGACAGGCTAGCTGCGCTGGCTGGCGGGCCCGCCGTCGTCGGACGCCACATCAGTTACGCTTCCAGCGGGAGCCACCGCTTCACGCGGCGGATTCCGGATTCCGACGGCGGACGCCACCGCCCCGATAAGGAAAAGGGCCGCGGTGACCAGCAAGGCGTTGTAGAGGCCCTGCCGGGTGAACACCGGTCCGACGATCACCCCGGCGAAAGCGATCGTGATCAGCCCGGCAATGCGCGCTACTGCGTTGTTGACGGCCGAACCTATGCCGGCCTCCTCGGTGGGCACCGCCCCAAGTATCGCCGCCGTCAGGGGGGCCACCAGCGTTGCCAAACCCACACCGAAGACAATCTGGCCGGGAAGCACCTGCGTCCAGTAATTGAGGGGCTCCTGGACCGCCAAAGCCATCAGGAAGCCCACGCCGCACAACAACGGACCTGCCGTCATGAACCAGCGCGGCCCATATTTGCCTGCCAAGCCGCCAAAATAAGACGCGCACAGCATCAGGATGACCGTACCCGGAAGCAATGCAATGCCGGCCATCGTCGCACCCATGCCACCCACCTGCTGGAGATAGATGCCCAGGACGAAGAACCCTAGCGAAATCCCGCCATAAATAGCCAAAGTAGCCACATTGCCCCACCCAAAATTGCGGATGGCGAAAAGCCTGAGGGGCAGCATGGGTTGGGCAGACCTGGCCTCGTGGACGAGGAACAGCGCCAGGGCCACCGCACCAACCACCAACGGAGCCCACACCAGCGGGCTCCCCCAGCCCATCCTGCCCTGCTCGATGAAGGCATACACGGGGCCACCCAGGCCGAGCATAGCGAGGAAAGCCCCGAGGTAGTCGATCTTCTTGCTCTTGTCCCGCGCGGCGTCACTTGCGCGCAAGCCTGCCAGCATGGGCCAAATCAGGGCTGCAGGGACAACGTTGATAAAGAAGATGACCCGCCAGGAAAGCATGTCAACGGAAACACCGCCGATGAGCGGGCCCACAATCGCAGCCGCGCTGGTCCACCCTGACCACTGGCCAATGGCCTTGGACTGGGCGGGGCCGGAGAACGACGTGATGATCATCGCCAGCGAACTCGGCACCAGGAGCGCCCCGGCAATCCCCTGCAGGGCCCGTGAAATCACAAGCACTTCCCCGGTCCACGCCAGCCCGCACATGACGGACGTCAACGCGAAACCCGCCAGACCCCATTCCAGGATCCTGGCCCGGCCGAAATGGTCGGACAAAGAGCCGGCCACGAGGATCAGGGCACCCAACGTCAGGAGATAAGCGTCCACCACCCATTGCTGGATCACCAGGCCGCCGCCCAGTTCCCGCCCAATGGCAGGAAGTGCGAGATTCACCACAAAACCATCAAGAATGGCAATGAACGAAGCCACGATTGCCACCACCAGCACACGTTTTTGGAGCGGGGTGCTCGGTTGCAGAGCGGCTGCGTCAGTCATGAGCACAGCCTACGCCGGTGGAGTCCCGTATCGTTGAATGGTGATTAGCAGACGTGACGCCGCCTTGGCCCTGGATATTTCGATGGAAATGGCCCAACGCCACGGCATTCCGTCCCGCCTTAGCGAGGCAGACCTTCGCGAGATGCAGGACAATCCCCCGGCCTGGCTGGTGCAGTCCCGTGCCAACCGCACCGGAAAGCGCCCCGTCTGGGTCCACCTCACATGCGCTGTGTGCGGCTATTCTGAGGCTGTCCGGCCCAAGAAGTGGTGGCCGGACTTCTCCTTCGTCTTTTGCGGCACGCACCGGAACTCCGAGCTGCCGAAGCTTTTCCTCGGCGAAGTCCGCAGCGAATACGAAGGTGTCGGCAGCCGCTTCGTCGGCGTCGTCGATGTACCCGAGAACCAGGCCTAGCTGCACTACCCCGGCTGCTGGCTCATTTCCGACGGCACCGCGATGAGTTGGAAAGTGCGGCCCTCCCGCAGCACGGTGAGGGGGAATGGCTCGCCAATCGCCTCCTCAAAGAGCAGCTTCTGGAGGCTCTCCGCGCTGGATACCGCCCGCCCCTGGGCACGCAGCACCAGGTCTCCTGGCTGGAGACCGGACCGTTCCGCAGGAGACCCGGCTATCACCTCCACGACGCGCAGTCCCTCTTTCTGACCCGTCCGCACCACGGCGCTGGCATCAAGGGGAATCGGAGTGCTGACCAGGCCCAGATAGGCGCGACGCACCCGGCCATCCTTCAGCAACGAGGCAATGATCCTCTGCGTCGTCCTGTTGATGGGGACAGCCAGCCCGAGCCCAAGTCCGGCGACAGCGGTGTTGATGCCGACTATGCGGCCCTTGGTATCAGCCAAGGCCCCACCGGAATTCCCCGGGTTCAGGGCAGCGTCGGTCTGGATGACATCCTCAATCACCCTCCGGTGTTCCCCCGCCCGGACAGGGATGGAGCGGCCCAAGCCACTGACCACACCGGCAGTCACGGAACCCGCCAGACCGAGAGGATTGCCCACGGCAATCACCAACTGTCCCACACGCAAAGAGTCTGCGTTGCCCAACCGCGCCGGAGGCGGCGTCGACTTCAGCCCACGGACCACGGCCAGGTCGGACAAGGGATCCGCTCCCACCAGCTCCACGTCTGTGTGCTTGCCATCGGCGAAGACGACCCTGCCCGACTGGATGCCCGCCACGACGTGGGCATTCGTCAACAGATACCCATCGCCGGTATAGACGACGGCGGATCCGCTTCCCACACGGACCTGACCACGACGTCCGGTGCTTGTCATCTCGATGGCAGCAACGTGCGGTGTAACGGACTCGGCCACCCTGATGACGAGCCGCGAATACGCGTCCAAGGCCTCGTCCTCGTCCGGGAGTTGCTGTTCAAACTCAGGCTCCATACTCATCACTTGCCTCCTGCCAAGCGTCGGACCGCGATCCGCACGCCCCGTCCGGCTTCGCGCTTACCCAGTACAACGACCGGGGTGCGGGGGCTAGTCCGGTTTGCGGTACGCCGTGGGTGAACGGGGGTTTCGGGCACGAAGAAAGCCCCCGGATCACGTGGATCCGAGGGCTTTCAGGGGTGGAGATGGGGGGAATTGAACCCCCGTCCGATGTCGTTTTGTCAGGGCTTCTCCGGGCGCAGTTTGCGTCGGATTTTCTCGGCCCCAGCCATCCTGCAAACAGGTAGCTGATCCGGGCCCAGTCATCTAAGAGTCCCGTTTACCTCAATGACGAAGGTAAACAGCAGTGGCTATCTAAATGACGCCAGGATCCGGGGCGATAGCAACCCCGGGCTGACGGACTGTCTTACTGCTTAGGCAGCGAGAGCGAAGTCAGTGCGCTTAGATTCGGCACTTATTGGTTTGCAGACAGCGTTTACGAGATAATTCTGCATCCTCGGCCCGCTTCACCTGTCGCGACTAACATCGTCGAAACCGATCATCCCCGTATTTTGTTACCAAACCGGCAAGAACCCTCAGGTCCCCGTCGGACTACTTAGCATAGCGCATTAATCGGCCGTTTCATTCCCGGACACGCGCGAAGCCGACTAGCGTCGGTTGCGTTCCCGCAATTCACGCAGAGATTCACGCTTGTCCTGCTGCTCACGGAGGGTTTGCCGCTTGTCGTAGTCCTTCTTACCGCGGGCAAGGGCGATTTCCACCTTGGCCCGCCCGTCCAGGAAATACAGCTGAAGCGGGACCACCGTGAAGCCGGACTCACGGATCTTTTGCGAAATCTTGTCCAGTTCCTCCCGATGCAGCAGGAGCTTACGACGCCGGCGCGCGGCATGGTTGGTCCAGCTCCCCTGGTTGTACTCGGGAATGTGGATACCCTCCATCCACAGTTCGTCATTGTAGAAGGTACAGAAGCCGTCCACCATTGAGGCATGGCCCTCACGAAGGGACTTCACTTCTGTTCCCATGAGGGCAATGCCTGCCTCATAGGTGTCCAGGACATGGTAGTTATGCCGGGCCTTCCGATTGGTGGCCACTACCTTACGGCCACTTTCCTTGGGCACGGTAGAACTCCTTGATAGATGCGGATTTCAACTAGTGTACGCCAGCCCCGGCGGGCTCCAGCACCCTAGAGAAGGTTCATGGGATCCACTGCCGAACCATTAAGCCAGGTTTCGAAGTGGGCGTGGCAACCAGTGGAGTTACCGGTGCTTCCCGAGTATGCAATGAGTTGCCCGGCCGAGACTTGCTGACCGTTGGCAACCACAATGCTGCTGTTGTGATAGTAAATGGTGGTCAGCGAGTTGCCCTGGACAACGCCGTGGGAAATCTTCACGCGCCAGCCGCCTCCGTCTGCTGAGTTCCAACCGGAGTTGAAGACCTCGCCTGCCGCGGCCGCATAGACAGGGGTACCGCACGCCGCACCGAAGTCGATACCGGTGTGCATGTAACCACCCGTGCCGTAGAAGTCGATGGTGCCCGGCGGCGTTGCACGCCACCCGAAACCCGACGTGATGGGTACTGCGCTGGCGAACGGGTGCCGCAAACCGAATGCCGAAGGCGATCCCACAGCGGGCGGAACATAAGGCTGCTCCGGGGGTGCCGGCCTACCCTGTGCTGCCGCAGCCGCGGCGGCAGCAGCAGCGGCCTCCGCAGCGATACGCCGTTGCTCCGCTTCCCAGGCTTCCCGCAACTTGCGGTCCCGCTCCACGATTTCAGCCGCAACGCTGTCTTGCTCGGACTTCACCCGAGCGAGGTTGGCTTCGATCCCTGGTTTGGCCGCTTGCAGTTGGCCGTTCAGGCGGGTGGTGTCTTCGATCAGCTTGTCGACTTCGGCTTTCTTGCTGGCAGCCTCATCCCGCGCCGACTTTTCCCGCTCCAGCGCGGCATCCGCTTTTGCCTTCAGATCCTGGATTTCTTCTTCGACCGCAACCAGCCGCGCCTGTGAGTTCACGTTGGTGGCGTTCTGTTGGGTCAGTTTGGTCATCGCGGCGTTTTGGCTGCGCATGGCCTGGTCAGCCAAATCCATGGACTCGGTCAGGCTTCCGGATTCACTGGACCCGAACAAAAGGGCAATGTTGGTTGGCACGCCACCTGATTTGTACGCCTGTGACGCAATCTGCCCGATCAGCTTTTTGGTGTCAGTGATTTTCTGCTTATCACTTTCCAGCTGCTCGGTAATCTTCGCCTTGTTCTGCTGGGCAAGCTCAACCCGGGCAGCCAATGCTTCGACTTCCTTGACTGCGCTTGCAACCCGCCCCTGTGCTTCCAGCAGCGCCTGCTGGGCACCCGGGAGGCGGCCCTGGTAGATCACCAGGTCACCGGCAGCCTTCGCGATATTCGCATCAACGAATTCAAGGGAGGCCTGGACCCTGGCTGATTCCGCTTCCAAGGCAGCCTGCTGATCATCCAGGTTGTCGGCCTGCGCGGTCGGGGCACCCGAGAGGAGGCTGACAGCAAGACCCACGGCAAGGACAGCACCCAGAATCCGAGCTTGGCCGGACGCAAGGCGCCGACGCAGGGAGGTCGGGTCCAACGTGGTCATCAGGAGTCCTTTTCGCTTGTCAACAAGGTTGTTCGGTGCAACGGCATGGTCATGGCTAAACCTTCAGGTATCGCCGCAAGGTCAATAGTGACGATATACCAGCCAGTCCGGCGCCCAGCGCGACGAGGACCGGAGCGATCACCAGGACCTGCGCTGAAGATATGAACGGCGTATTAAGGAACTGCCTGGACAGGTCGCCATTGAGCCAGAAGTGAGCCATCAGCCACAAGGTGACCGATGCCAACAGGGCTCCAACAACCGCGGCTATGACGCCTTCGAGGATGAAAGGCAGTTGGATCACCATCTTGGAGGCGCCAACGAGCCGCATGATGCCCGTTTCGCGGCGCCGGCTGAAGGCTGAAAGGCGGATGGTGGTGGTAATCAGCAGCACCGCGCAGAAAATCATCACCGCAGCCACGCCAATCGCAGCAACTGAGGCCCCGTTCATCCACGAGAAGATGCGTTCCAGGACCTGTCTTTGGTCACTGACTGTCTCAACACCCGGCTGGGAGGAGAAGGTCTCGCTGATGATCTGGTACTTCTCTGGGTTCTTCATGTTGATGCGGAACGATGCCGGCAACTGGTCTTCGGATACCGAGTCCACGATTGGCGAGTTGGAGAACTGTTCCTTGAAGTGCGTGTAGGCCTCGGCCTGTGATTCGAACTGGAAGTCGTTGATGTACTGCTTTACGGCCGGCGACTCCAGCATGGCCTTCAGGTTGTCCTGCTGTTCCTGCGTGGCCGGACCGGAAGCGCAGCCAACCGCCGTCGAACCGTCGTTACAGAGGAAGACAGCCACCTGGACTTTGTCGTACCAGTAGCCCTTCATCTGGTTGATCTGCATCTGCAGCATGCCCGCAGCACCGACGAACGTCAGCGAAACAAAAGTTACCAATACTACGGAAATCACCATCGACAGGTTACGGCGCAAGCCACTGCCGATTTCTCCGAGGATAAACAGGAGCCTCACAGCTGCGCCCCCTGAGCCCGGTCGAGTTCCTCGCCGCTGGCATCACGCAAACGGCGCGACTCCCCCACCACAGGAATCATCGATGTGTACAGGGCCTTGGCTTCGTCGCGGATGACCTTACCGTTCTTAAGTTCCACCACGCGTCGGCGCATCTCGTTGACGATGTCGTCGTCGTGGGTGGCCATGACCACCGTGGTGCCATTCTGGTTGATTTTGTCCAGGACGCCCATGATTCCCATCGAGGTGATGGGGTCCAGGTTTCCGGTCGGCTCGTCCGCCAGCAGGATGCCGGGACGATTCACGACGGCGCGGGCGATCGCCACGCGCTGCTGCTCACCACCGGAGAGTTCATGAGGCATCCGGCGTTCCTTGCCTTCCAAGCCCACCGTCTTCAGGACTTCGGGTACTGTCTCACGGATGATCGAGCGGCTCTTGCCGATGACTTGCATCGCGAAGGCCACGTTGGCGAAGACATTCTTCTGGGGCAGCAGTCGGAAATCCTGGAAGACCACGCCAATGCCGCGCCGGAGCCTAGGGACTCGCCAGCTCGAAATGTTGGCGACATTCTGTCCAGCCACATACACGGACCCGGAAGAGGCTTTGTCTTCCTTCAGTATCAGCCGCAGGAAAGTGGACTTGCCTGAGCCCGAGGCACCGACGAGGAACGTGAATTCGCCGCGGTTGATCTCAAGGCTGACAGAGTCGAGCGCCGGTCGGGCATTCTGCTCGTAGACCTTGGTGACATTCTCAAATCTGATCATGGCCCTTTAGAACCCCGCCGGACATGACATAGTCGCCCAGTCCAACAGCCGGAGCGCGGGCTTTCGATGGGGGAAGTGAGAGCACCGGCCACTCGACTATACGCACGGGTAAGGAGCTAAACCGGACCTTTGACGGGCGTGTCGCCGAATCCGGACCGACTCCACACAACCATTGACGGGCTGCTGGATCGTCTGGTTGCTGCGCTGCTTAGCTGGCTGCCGAGCTGCCGCGCTGGCAGCGGCCTGGCTTAGCTGGCAGCGGCCTGGCTTAGCTGGCAGCGACGTGGCTTAGCTGGCAGCGGCGTTGCGGTTGCCAGTGCGCCAACGGATGCCGGCATCGATGAAGTCGTCGATGTCGCCGTCCAGCACTGCCGACGTGTTGCCCACTTCGTGTTCCGTTCGCAGGTCCTTGACCATCTGGTAAGGATTCAGCACATAGGAGCGCATCTGGTCGCCCCAGGACGCTTTGACGTCACCGGCCAACGCTTTCTTCTCGGCGTCTTGTTGTTCCTTCTTAACCAACAAGAGCCGCGACTGCAGCACCCGCATGGCCGCTGCGCGGTTTTGGAGCTGTGATTTTTCATTCTGCATGGAGACGACAATTCCAGTGGGAAGGTGCGTCAACCGTACAGCGGAGTCGGTGGTGTTGACCGACTGGCCACCAGGCCCCGAAGACCGGAAGACATCCACCCGGATTTCGTTGTCCGGAATCTCGATGGAGTCCGTCTGTTCAATCAGCGGGATGACCTCAACGGCGGCAAAGGACGTCTGCCGCCGGCCCTGGTTATCGAAGGGACTGATGCGGACCAGGCGGTGGGTGCCCGCCTCAACGCTCAGTGTGCCAAACGCATACGGCGCCTTCACTTCAAAGGTGGCGGACTTCAGACCTGCCTCTTCGGCGTAGGAAGTGTCCATGACCGTGGTTGGGTAACCATGGCGCTCAGCCCAGCGAAGGTACATCCTCATCAGCATTTCGGCGAAATCGGCGGCATCAACGCCACCGGCCCCCGCCCTGATGGTGACAACGGCCTCCCGCTCGTCGTATTCACCCGAGAGCAGTGTAACGACTTCGAGTTCCTCCAACGCCTTGCGGATGGAGGCCAACTCCTTCGCGGCTTCGGCCATGGAGGCTTCGTCGCCCTCGTCCTGGCCCAACTCCACAAGCACTTCGAGGTCGTCAATACGGGATGCAAGCTTCGACAGGCGCTCAACTTCCGACTGCCGATGGGACAACCGGGACGTGATCACCTGGGCTGCTGCGGGGTCGTCCCAAAGGTCCGGTGCACCGGCTTGCTCGCTCAGTTCAGCGATCTCAGCTTTGAGCGCATCAACATCTGTGACGTTCTCGATGGAGCTGTAAGTAGCGCGAAGGGCGCGGATTTCTGCGGGAAAATCAATGTCAGCCATGGTTATCCCAGCGTACGCTATTCATCGGACTCCCCCGCCGGGGCCACTCCCAGGTCCGGATCATTACTGCGTTAACCTCGACCTGGCAATGGACTTGGCCTCCACCGCAATACCGTCGGGAAGCAGGAAGCTGATCACCGGCGGATGGGCGATGGAGGTCAGCACCACAACAGCAGTATCCCCAGGCCCGCGGCCTGTTTCAGCTTCCACAGTCAAATGGTCATGCCTCCCGAAAGCATGGCTTTTGACCAGGTAGGAGCCTGCCGCCGCAAGCACCCTGTTGTCCGCCAAGGCGGTCGACGGCGAACTTCCGTCGCCTATCTCCCCCGCCACATACGAATCGGCGGCCGCGAGCGCTGCTCCGTCTGCCAGTGACAGCAGCTTCTTGTGTTCCAGGTACACCGCTGATGCGGCCATCACCGCTGTGGCCAAAAGGAGGGACAACGCCACGAAGCCGATGAT
This sequence comes from Paenarthrobacter nitroguajacolicus, assembly GCF_031455195.1. Taxonomy (GTDB): domain Bacteria; phylum Actinomycetota; class Actinomycetes; order Actinomycetales; family Micrococcaceae; genus Arthrobacter; species Arthrobacter nitroguajacolicus_D. Next base: position 240,197 of record NZ_JAVDSH010000006.1, read on the forward strand.
AAGAACCGTCATCTGGCCGTCCTCGGACGTGTTCCTGCCCTTTCTCCAAGCCCTCACCGGTATCGCCCCACAACCTGGGTCGCCGTTGCACTCACCCTGCCCGCGGTCAGATGGCCGGAGTCCGCAAACGGCATCATGGGCAGGGGAACATCCAGGCGCACGGCAACGGAAACCGTGGCGCCCGCCGACGAGCAATCCGATCGGTCGCATGAGATCTCAAGGCTGGCCCGGTCCGGAGTGTAGCCATAGTCCTTCAGGGCGATGAGGACACTTTGTTCCGCCGCCGTTTGCGCCCCCGCCGGATCGGACTGGGCGACGAAGACCTTCGCGGCTTGGTCTGCCGCCCCAACCACAGCGAAGGAACCGCCCTGCAGTTGGCCGACAGTGACCACGAAATAGACCACCGGGACCATCAAAAGCAGGGCCAGGAACGTGAATTCGACCACCGCACTTCCTTCCTGCGCTCCGCGGGGAACCGCATTCGGTACGCGATCGGCCTCGCTTCCTGTTCTCAGGCATAGGGCGTCAGCGAGCCTTTCCCGCAGGGCCTTCCACAGAGCGACCAAGACGTTAGCCCGGGAGCACCGCATGGCCTTTCACCTCCAGTAGTCCGACGGGCCCGATCAACCCGACCAGCGGAAAAGGTGCCCTTACGGTGACCTCCAGGGTGCGGATGCCGTCAACAGTTGCTTCGGCCGAAGTAACCTCCCTCGGGAAGTCAGCATCGAGGGCAGAGCCAATCAGTTCCGATGCACGCGCTGTGGCGTCGGCAGGTGTCCTGTCCGCCAAGGATCCGTAGCGCGCGCCTGAGGCCGCAGCATCGATGAGCGTATTACGAATGTGCAGGACCAAGGTGAACTGGATGATCGACAGGAACAACAAGGTCAGCAACGTCCCGACCAGCACGAAGTCGACCACTGCGGATCCCCGCTCTTCGGCAGTTGCCAAGGCCACAGACCGGCTACGGATATTCAAGGTACGGGCCCTCCCCCCATCAGGCCCTATTTGGCAACCTGGTGGATGGCCTGGTTGAAGAGGTCATTCAAAGCCGGTGCCGCGAGCGCCAGCAGCCCCGCGACGAGGACCGCTGACATCAATGTGATCATCACCCAACCAGGCACGTCGCCACGTTCATGGTCTTCGGCGGCCGTTGCTGTGCGCCCTACCGCGGCCGCAAGCAAGGAGCTGCAGCCTAGGATCAGGACCAGTGCCGCTACAGTGCTTTGCGCTATTTTCTTCATGATTTCCCCACTATGTGTCGAGCTGGTGTTCAAGCAGCTTGTTGGTGAACAGGATGTCGGTGAACAGGATGATGAGTTGGAGTTGGCGTGGCTCTAGAGGCTGATGTCCAGGGCAGCTATGGCCGGGAAGGCCGCGAAAACGACTGTGAGTGGAAGGACGCCAAAGACGAGCGGCACCATCATGGCGATCTCTTTTCGGCCCGCTGACTCCATAAGTTCCCTCTTGGCGGCGTCACGGACATCAGCAGCCTGCGCCCTGAGAACGGCAGCCAGAGGAGTCCCGCGTTCCACAGCAACCACCAGGCCGTCAAAAAACCTGACCAAGGGTGGCAGTTCCGCCCTTGAGGAAAATCCCTGGAGAGCTTCTGGCAGCGGCTTCCCGGAGCGCGCGTCTGCGATGACTATGGCGAATTCGGCGGAAAGCTCGCCGCTGGAGCTACGGGTCACCCTATCCATCGCGCCCATGGCGCTCTCACCGGCAGCTACAGCCAAGGCCATGAGCTCGGCAAGGCTGGGAAATTCGGACAGCATCTTGGCCTCACGACGCTTGATATGTTGGCCAAGAACATAGTCACGGAGCAAATATCCCGCCATTGAACTTCCGATGACCGTGACCACCAGGAGTGCCGGACTGAACTGTCCCGCCGCTGCCCTGACAGCGACCACCAGCACGGCGAGCACAAAGCCGGCACCGGCCCACAGCAACTGCTCCGCCCGGTAATCGAGCGTTGTTTTGGGCGAACCGGCCCGCGCGAGCCGATTGGCCAAAGCGGCAGAACCGACGTTGAACCGGGAAAGGTAGGTCATTGCATCACGAAGCACGGGGCGGAGTATTCGTTCCAGTGGCCCGAACGGCGTCAGGTTCTGCGTGGGAGCGCGCAGCAGGCGCGATTCGAGGTTCCTGGACTTCAACTGCGGTTCGATACGTTCGGCCAAAGTTGTGCTGCGCAGGAAAGGCAGGCGAACAATCGTCAGCCACAGCCCTGCCCCAAGCACGAGTCCGCACAGGACCGCGAGCGCCGTCACCGAGCTCATCGGAGGATCCGTTCGTCCTCAGGCAACGCGCCAATCCGAAGCATGACTGCGTAGCAGAACACGGAGACCAACAAGCCCCCCAGCAACACCATCGCGCCAAGAGTCGAGCTGTAGGCCAGCATGGCCTCCGGCCGGCTGGCCATCACCACCAGGACGATCCATGGAGCGGCCACGGCCAGACGGGCGGCGTTGATCGTCCAGGACTGCCGGGCCTCGAGCTCGCTGCGGGTGCGGGCACTGTCCCGCAGGAACTCCGCGAGGGTGCCAAGCATGCGGCCAAGGTCGGAACCACCCACCTCCCGGGTCATCCGAAGCGCCTCGACGATGCGGTCGGCCACAGGATCAGCCAGTCGCTCTTTGAGCCTGCTCAACGCAGCATCGAATTGCCCACCGGACCTATAGTCCGCCCCGAAGTCGAGGAACAGCGAGCGCAATTCATCCGGCCCGTTGTGTCCCAGTTGAATCAGCGCCTCCGGCAATGCCAGGCCTGCCCGGATGGCGGAGCGCAAATGGTCCACGACATCCGGCCAAAGGACGCGGAGTGCCGCGCGGCGCTTGTTCGCCCTCCTGCGAACCACGGCGAATGGCACCCAGGAACCGAAGATCGCGAAGCACACAGCGATGGGAAGGGACGCTGTCACCACGAAGAAGACAAGGAGGGCCAGAAGCCCAAATCCTGCGCAGGTCGCAAGAAGCCCTCCAGCCGTCACCTTTTCTATCCCCGCCGATACCAGCAGCAGGTCCAATCGCCGTGGTCTGGCCTTCTTCTTTCCTGCGGGTTGGCCCCACGTGGACCACCACACAAGAAATACGCCGAGGCCGCAGAGACTCCCCAGAAGCGGGGCCATCAGTTCAACTCCAGGAGAGCGGCAACATCAAAGCCTGACCGGGCAAATTTTTCGACCGCGGGCATGGAGTTGGCTTGAGGCTGCAACTGCCCGCCACTCATGCCGAACACTGGCGAGGACTCGATAATCCCGTTTTCCACCCGGCGACCCAAGGAGAGCACCTCGGTTACTTGCCTGCGCCCGGTGGAGTGGCGACCGCAGTGCACCACAAGGTCTATGCATGAAGCGACCGTGGGTACAACGAAGGCACTGGAGATGTTAGCCCCTGCCAGTAGCGGCAAGGTACAGATCTTGGTTACGGCGTCATGCGCTGAGTTGGCGTGGACAGTACACATACCGGGAAGCCCGGAGTTAAGCGCGATCAGCATATCCAGGCTTTCGGCTTCACGGACTTCGCCGACGATCAACCGGTCGGGCCGCATACGCAGCGCTTCCTTGACCAGCCGACGCAAGGGGATTTCACCCTCGCCTTCCAGGTTGGGTTGCCTGCATTGCAGGCCCACTACATCGCGGAGCGGGAGTTGAAGCTCGAAGATTTCCTCGACCGTTATCACTCGTTCTCGAGAGCCCACGTTTGCCGCCAGGCAGTTCAGCATGGTGGTCTTCCCCGCCTGGGTGGCCCCTGACACCAGAATGTTGAGGCCGCTGGCCACGGCAGCGCCCAGGAACCTGGCAGCCTGGGGTGTCAGGCTTCCCAGTTCCACGAGGTGCTCCAGGCGGTTTGCCCTTGCAATGAATTTCCGGATATTGACTGCCCAGTGCTTCCGGGTGATGTCGGGTATGGCTACATGCAGCCTTGATCCGTCCGGCAGCGCCGCATCCACGAACGGTGATGACAGGTCCAGCCGCCGCCCCGAGCTTTTAAGCATCCTTTCGACGAGGTCGCGGACCTGCTGCTCAGTCAGGCTTATGGCAGTCAGTTCAGATTCCCCGTTGCGGGCCACATAGATTTCATGCGGGGCATTGATCCAGACCTCCTCGATGGAGGGGTCATCCAGGAGTGGCTGCAGGGGTCCGAAACCTGCGACCGCATCAAAGACGTGGCGTCGGGCTGTCTCGAGATGTCCCAAAGGCGGAAGTGGTCCGAGGAGCGCCCGCTCGTCGTAGTCGCTGACCGCTGCCTCCACGAGGCGCCTCACATCCGCGGTTTGTTCCATGGGATCCAATCCCCGGCGCCGGATGAGTTCGCGAACTTCGCCCTCGACGATTTTTACAGCGTCCACATCTCCCCCAATGATTCCCGGATTGGTCAATCGAGAGGCGCATCTCGAGTGACTCACGCTAGGCGAGCGCCAAGACGGCCTCAAGTCACTCCGGGGCACATGTGGATAAGTAGAAATCATGAGTCACAGCAGTAACCTCAACCCCACTAGTCACTCCAGTTCCGGAATGTTAGGGTAATGCCGTTAGGAGCTGGCCTTTGGTCCCACGCGCAGGCGCCCGCCCCGGAGCTTGTCCGCAAGCCACACCATGCGCCGCTGAGCCGCGGCACAGGGCCGGAATGAAAATGACAAGATCTTCCCTTGATGGGCCCCGAAGGTTGTCGTGGACGCACGCAGGCGTTGCACTTGCGGTCGCCCTCGTTGCGGGCAGTTGCCTCGCAGCTCCTGCGCAAGCTGTCGCAAAGGGACCCCAGCCGGCTCCACCTGCCACATCGCAGCCGGCGCCGCCGCAGGGCCCACAACCCGCTCCGACAGGCACCGTCCCGGTCCAGCCCGAAAAGGACTCCCAACCGGGTATTACCCCGACCGCACCCGCAGAACCCAAGCCGGGAACCGCCGTCGGACCTTCTCCGGAATTGCCGCCGCAGTCGGCCGCTGAATCGATGGGTGAGGCCGCGGCCCAGCCTTCCAGCACCACGGCACCGCCCGGCACGAGGCAGGACGCCGCGGCCTTGAACGCCGCCATGAAGGAAGCCATCCCATATGGAGGTGCTGAAATGGGACAGCGCTCTCCGCGGGTTTTGGCGGCAACCGCGGATCACGGAACTCCCGCAGCCCGGGACGCGCAGACTTATGGGGACGAGACGGCCCAGCCCCAGGCAGCAGACACCGGCCACTGGCGGCCGTCCATTGGCATTGCAGGTCAGGATGTCAGCGCCCACCAAGGTAACGTCAACTGGCAGAGCCAATGGAACCAGGGCTCAAGGTGGGCTTACGTTAAGGCCACTGAAGGTAACTACTACCTCAACGAGAACTACGCCCAGCAGTACAACGGCTCACGCAACGTCGGCATGGTGCGCGGGGCCTACCATTTCGCCATCCCCAACTGGTCCTCCGGCGCTGACCAGGCCAGGTACTTCGTAGCGAATGGCGGCGGTTGGACCGCGGACGGCTACACCCTTCCCCCTGTCCTCGACATCGAATACAACCCCTACGCCGGACGCACCATCAACGGGTTCTACTTCGGCAACACCTGCTACGACATGTCCAAGGCCCAGCTTGGGCAATGGGCGGCCGATTTCGGCAACACCGTCAAAGCCTTGACCGGACGTTTCCCGGTCATATACAGCACCACGGACTGGTGGAACACCTGTGTAGGAAACTCCACCTTCGGCAGCTACCCCCTGTGGATTGCCTCGTACTGGAACAACCCCACCAACACACCTGGAACCTTGCCTCTGAGCTGGGGTAACTACTCCATGTGGCAGTACAGCAGCACCGGGCCGTTCGAGGGTGATTCGAACATCTTTAACGGCAGCTATGACCAGCTCAGGACATTTGCGCGCGGGGTTTCTTCCCCATCCAATCCCTCCATCGCATCAGGAGCCGACATCCTCGCTACCAGCCCAGGAGGAGGATTGGACGCGTTCCCGGCCAGTGGAACCGGCCAGATCACCGGACCTGTAGCGATTGGCTCGGGATGGTCCGGGGCTTCGGCGCTCTACGTGGTGGACTGGAACCAGGACGGCGTCCAAGACATCCTCTCGCAATGGTCAGATGGCACTCTGAAGGTGTTCAGGGGCGCTCCCGGAGGCGGTTTCTACGCTCCCATCCAAGTAGGCTCCGGGTGGCAGGAAATGTCGCTGACTGTTGGGTGGTGGAATCTCACGGACGGATACCCCGGTGTCGTAGGCCAGGACTATAAGGGCAACCTGTATCGCTACCCGAACAACGGAGGCGGCGGGCTCGGAAACGGGGTCCTCATCGGGACGGGTTTCAGTGGACACCAGCTCAACCAGATCGACTTCGATGGTGACGGCAGCCAGGACATGGTCACCCGCACTGAGGATGGAACCCTCAGGATGTTCAGATCCAACGGCGTGGGCAGCTTCCTTAGCGAACCAAGCACCGTGATCGGTTCAGGCTGGGGTGGAATGACTGCAGTCAGTTCCGCGACGAACTTCTCTGGAGCTGACTCGCAAGGGCTGCACGCTCGCGCCTCCAACGGCGACCTCTACTACTACCCTGCAGGATCCGGGACGTGGGGAACGCGGAGCCTCATCGGCTTGGGCTGGAACGATGCGACCCTGATCAGCGGAATGGCTGTGGATGTGGACTCCACCTTGGGAATCGATCAGGAGGACGTCCTGGCAGTCCGGCCAGATGCCAACCTCTATCGCTATCCCGGCACCGGCACTACGGCACTGTTGCCGGAAGACTTGATCGGAACAAGTTGGGCCGGTCTCACCGCAGGTTTCGTTGCCGACTGGAACGGTGACGGCGCCTTGGACATCGTTGCGCTATGGTCCGACGGAAGATTGAACGTCTACCCGGGCAAGAGCGGCAAGGGATTCGGGGCCCCGATTTCCCTGGGAAGCAACTGGAAGGGCTGGACGCTGAGCGTCGGCACCTGGAAGAAGTCCGACGCCCACCCCGGAATCGTAGGCTACGACTCAAACGGCCGCCTGTACTATTTCAACAACCCCACCGGGAAGACAGTCTCCACCGGAGTTGCCATCGGGACGGGCTGGACCGGTCTGGATATTGTGCAAATGGACTTCGACAAGGACTCCAACGCCGACCTGCTGGCTAAAACCAGCACCGGGGACCTGAAACTGTACCGTTCAAACGGCAGCGGAAATTTCGTGCCTGAACCCGCCTCCTTGGTTGGAACGGGCTGGAACATCATTTCGAGTTTCGATGCCGTCAGTGGCTTCGCTGGCTCCGGTTCCAGCGGAATTATTGCCCGGACCACCATCGGGGAACTCAGGTACTACCCTGTGGGACCGAAGAAATCCTGGGGAACTGCAACCCAGATCGGATCAGGCTGGAACGGCCTGACAATTTTGGCTCCGGCAGCGAAATAGCCTCAGTCGAAACCCCTCTCCGGCACCGTCAACGGAACGGTGCCGGAGGCGGAACCCACGCCTGCACGTTGAAGCCTCCGAGGCTGTTGGCGCACTTAGGCAAGCAGTGAGTTCATGGCATTTATCAAGGTTGTCTCCACGCCGTTGGTACCGGCTTTGAAGTGTGCCAAATGTCCATAGACAGTCATTGAGCCCCCTGCGATTCCCGGGAAGTCAGGTTCCCAACCTCCTTCATAACTTCCGAGGGGCATGGATGGCGGGAAGAACTCGTTGCTGGGAATATAGCAGCACGACTCGTTGGCATATCCCCCAACGATGATCCCGTTGGTACCTCCGTTGCGGTTCCGGAAATAGGCGGCATATCCACTGACGAGCTCTCCGCCGACCATGGCGATCTTCAACTGAGGGCTGCCGTTGAACTTCCACACCTGGAAGGGCGACGGCACAGCCGTTTCAAAGCTGTTGCTGTCGATTCGTCCGATCATGACCTGTGCGTGGCGCTGATACCACTGCGGTTGGCCATTGGGATTTCCGAGTCGGGCCACGTAGGCAGCGCGCACTGCAGCCAGATTGGCCGCCGTCGGAGTGATGTCCAACGGCAGTTGGACTTCCTGGTACCGAGTCACTAGTGGCCCGCTGAGGGCACGGCCTGCGGACTGCATGTTCGAGTTCACAGTAGCCCCGAGGGCATCCCCATGCTGGTCCCTGAGTTCCCAGCTCCGCACGCCGCCCGGGTCCTGGTCCCCAGCAGGGCCCTGGATGAACATCGCAAAGCAATCTGGATTGCGATTCTCGATATAGTTGCAGGCGCCTGCAGCGAAATCCCCATCAAAGAGCGTACGCAGGCCTGCGCTGATCGGGTGGCAGCCGTAACTGAAAATAACAGCAGCCGGCGTGCCATTTCCGCGTCGGGCTACAAGAATGGGCACTGCCGTCTCGGTGTAGGGAAGGCCCACTCTGTTCGCAGAAAAATTTTGCGTCGACACTTTGTAGTCAAAAGTCACGGATGTTTCGTCCGCATCCAGGGCCTCTTGGGCGAGGTTGACAATCGTGTCTTCAAGGTCCGCACTGTAGGAACGCACAAGACCGAGATCTGCCAGACCATAAGCCATGAAGGGATGAAGGGTGTCTATCAGCGCCGGGCCATTGTGCGTATGCGTAGCCTGGATCAGAATGTCGCTGCTCGACCAGCCCGCGAGGCCGAGGATCCTGTCCCTGATGCGCTGGTGCATGGAACGCGGCAACGCCAGAACATCCAAGCTGATGATGATGTGGGGACTTGCGTCCTCCCAGATCAGGATGGCGCGGGCGTACAGAGGCTCAAAGGGCGAACTGCTCGTGGCCTCGCGACCACCATCCGTTGAACCATACCCCGCCATATACGGATTGGTGCTCAGAGACGGCGTTATATCAGCGCTTGCAGTTCCAATTCGAAACGCCATAAAGATCACTTCCTTGATTGTGCGCAACGGGTGATCTTCGTTTGCCCCCAAACAAAGTCCGTTTCCCGATAACGATGAACAGCCAATACGTGAGACCACCTTCATTAGACCATGTGGTCACACAGTTCAGTACGGTTGAATGAGACGAATCCGCCCCTGGAATTGCGGTCAATATAAATCGCCGCACCATGCGTATTCGCGCATGTGGCTACCGGCTAACCTGCCACCGAAGTCTTGAGCCAGCGGGTAAGCAGGATCGCCTGCGGAGCCAACGGCGCCAGAGTCAAGGCGCCCTTCACTACCGGGACTCCGAATGCCGCAAGGGAGGCCGCGAGATTGCGTGGATCCGTGCGGGTACAGGCCCTGACGATGCGGAGGCATAGCTCTGAAACCTGTCCTGCTGGACCGCCGGCGGCCACGGCAGCGTTGACTGCAGCCGTCTCCTCGGGGGTCAGCACCAAGGGTCCACTACCGACATACGTCACTTGGCAGTCCGTGATGTGCATGTATCTCGTCGACGCCCACACCTCTTCAAGACTCGAGAACTTGCCGATGAGGCTGCCGTCGGCAGCCGTGCAAGTGAATTGGTATCGAACCTTGGGCTCCGGCCGCTCAACGGCGACTTTGTTGTCCTTGGTGACAACCTGGGCCACATCAAGAGCGGAAGGTTGGGACGTATTTACTTTGATTCCTGAGCAACCGGCCAAGGCAAAAGTCGCCACACCGAGCTGAAGAACACTGCGCCTGCGCATGTCCACCGAGGGATCCCCACTTCATTCGGATGCTCCCCAGCTCCGCATGCATTGGTTATTCGCCCCAAGCCGTTTCCGGCTGCGTCTTAGTACATCTTCCCCCAAATTCCGCATTTGTCACTAGTAAAGTTCTGACCTTCCTCAAGAACCACCTGTTTGCCCGCTTCCGCCAGCCCGCCTCTGGCTACCACCGAACCATCCGGTCCGGTGACTGTCCACGCGCATTCGTCGGCATTACCGCTTGGCTTCACCAGCTGGACAGCGCCCGCCACCACGCCGTCGCCCACGGCGTGAGTGCCGTCTCCAAACCTCTCGCCCCGCGCCCAAGCTGCGATGATTTTCCCTTGCGGCCCTTTGGGGCAGTAAGCCGCAGATGCAAGCAACGTCCCACGGCTTGCCCCATCGAAACCTCCGGGACCAACCTCCTCGCTGATCCGGGCGCACAGGCGGAGGACGTCCAATAAGGTATCGAGACCGTTGCCGGAGCTCTCGCCCTGCGTTGACGCTGATGAAATCGCTTCAGATTCCCGGGGCGTCGGTTCGAAGGGTTCGGATCCCGCATAAGTGACCTGGCATGAGGCCATCCGCGTGTAGTTGCTGGCGGCCCAGACTTCAGCAAGACTCGATAGCTGAACCTCGGGGGACGCATCAAGGCTTGAGCAGAGGAACGCGAACCGGCCAGGATCATCCTCCCCCGGGGTCTCATCTCCCCCAGTTACGCCGTTGAGGGTTCCCGACGATGCTTGCCCGCCTGGGTCCAAGGTGGCCGTCGCGGATGGGCTGCTGGATGGGGATGCCTCTGACCCCTGTGGGGGGGTGGCCGGCGTGGGTTGAGGCGAGGGGGCCGTGCAGGCGACCAAAAGCATCAGCACCGGTAGTGCAGTAGGAAATAGTCTGCGCATTGTGACCTCCACCTCAATCGTGCGTGGCGGCAGTTACGGGGTCAAGTCATCCTCGCCGTCACGAAATCGGTTGGGATCGGCCAGGGCCAACGTTGCTGGGAGGCCGCAGAAAGAACATTCCGAAAACAGTAGTGACAAATGGTGGGATTGGTGGAAGATGTACATAGACGCAGCCGGAGACGGCGTGGGGCGAATAACCAATGCATGCGGAGCTGGGGAGCATCCGAATGAAGTGGGGATTCCTCGGTGGACACGCGCAATCGCAGTGTTCTTCAGCTTGGTTTGGCATGTCTTGCCTTCGCCGGTCGCTCAAGAACCTTTCATCCAGCCACGCTAGCTTCTGCCCGCGGTGCAGCCGCAGCGGAGCATCGCCGTCTTAGACTGACCGCGCTCCTGGCCGCGGCCAGCTTGGCCACGGCCGCCCTAACCGGTGCGCTGGCGGCCGGACCCGCAGCGGCAGACCAAGCCCGCCAAACCGTGACTACCGGTCTGACCAAGGCAGCGGGTTCGGTAGTGGATCCGCGCGGCAAGCTTTGGGTTTCAGATGCCCGGGCCGGTTTCTGCCGTGTGACTGAAGCTTCAGGCTCAACGCCTGGAGGCATAGAAGTGGCCACATGCCTAGGCGGGACCCTCTCTGGCCACGACAATGGGCCAGCTTTAGCTGGTACCCCGGCGATGATCGATCCGACACCTGCCGCCGCCGGCTCAGGCGATGAGATCGCTTTCATTCCGGACGCCGCCGTAGGAAGTTCCGACGTCGTCCGTGCGCGCTGGAACTCTGGAAGCAGTACGTTCGAATACGATGGCGCGCTGACCATCTTTGATGGGGACCTGCGGCCGAATGCCGTCAGCGATGGCCCGGACGGCAACATCTACCTCTCGTTCGGGAACGCCCGGTCGATTGTTAAGATTGTGGACCCAACCGCCCTCCACCCGAGCATAGAGTCCATCGCCTCCGTCAACTCACGTTCCCTGGGCCTGGCAGCAACGCACCGAAACAGCGCCGGAAATGTGGTGGTGTATGTCGCGGAGACCTCAGGTTTGACCGTCTTCACAGCCCCGGACGATGGTGAACTGACCAATCTCATCCCTTCCCCGCTTTACAACGTCGGAAAGCCGACTGCCATCTACTACGACTGGCAGTCACCTTTGGTTCTCTACACAGGAACCGCAGGCGGAACCTCCACAGCCGACGTCGGAAAAGACACCATCTCACGCATCGACTTGAGCACGGACACCGTGGACAACAAGTGGGCCGTGGGCTTCAGCATGGTGGGAGGCCTGGGCATCCGGGACGGCAAGTTGCTGGTCATGGAAGACCCGGGTCAGCTTGACCCCGCGAAGCCGAGCGAGCGCGGCAGGCTTCTGTCCTTGGGCGGCGTCGTTCCGTCAATCACCAGTGGCCCAACGGCTGCCGATGGCACACAAGCCCCCAACCCGGCTTTCACCAACGACTCCACCCCGACATTCTCAGTGGCATCCACCCCACCCGGCGGAGCCCTTGAATGCAGCCTGCAGTTGAGTACGGCGACGCCGGTATGGCAGGTATGCACGGCAGGCACCTTCACGCCGGCTGCTGCGCTGGCGAACGGTGCCTATACATTCTCCGTCCGGGCAGCGCCTTCGGGACTCCCGGTATCCCGGGCATTTACTGTCGATGTGACAGCACCTGCCGCCCCCGTAATCACGTCACCCGCGGCCGGATCGACGGTCAACGGCTCACCGGTCCTTGGTGCAACCTCGGAGCCGGATTCGACCCTGGCCTGCTCGGTTGACTCCACCACGACGTTCACGGCATGCGCCACTGGTTACGTGTTCAAGCTCGCGACTGCTGGACAGCACGTGCTTCGTGTGCGGGCCACGGATATGGCAGGAAACGTCAGTCCGATCGCGTCTGTAACCGTAACGGCCGACCTGACGGCACCCCAGGTATCGATCTCGTCCCCGGCCGAGGGGGCAACTGTTGGCATCTCGCCATCATTCACGTTCTCCTCCTCGTCCCCGGACATCGCCGGCTTCAGATGCAAGCTCGGCAGCAACGCCTTCACGGCCTGCACATCGCCGAAGGCCTACACGAATGTTCCCAGCGGCCCTACCTCATTCACCGTGGAAGCTACTGACACTGCAGGCAATACGTCCACGGCGACAAGGAACGTGTCGGTCTTCGCCGCCGACACCCAGCCACCTGTGGTTTCCGTTGATCCGGCTGGTGGCACGTATGGGTCCAACAAAACCATCAACCTGTCAGTCAATGAGGCGGCCACCATTTTCATCACCACGGACGGGACAACGCCCACAACGGCAAGCACCGTCTACGCGGGACCCATACCGCTGACGTCGATGACCCTGAAGTACTTCGCCCGGGACACCGCCGGAAATACCTCAGCAGTCGTTTCGCAGACCTACGTTCTCGACAACCTGGCGCCAACGCTGACCGTCTCACCGGTCGACGGCGCGTACCCCTCGGGCCAACAGGTCACGATGTCGTCGACTGAGGCCGGTAGCATCTTCTACACAACTGACGGGACCATTCCAGGCACCGCGGCCGCAGGAAGTACCAAGGCATACACAGCGCCCTTTGCGCTGGCAGGTAACACGACCGTGAAAGCACTGGCCGTGGACGCATTCGGAAACGCCTCTGGCGTGACATCCCGTTTGTACACCGTTCTGGATACAACTCCCCCGGTGGTTACCGTAACTCCACCGGCGGGCAGCTATCCTGCGAACCAGCAGATCACGCTAACGTCCAATGAACCCGGTTCGAGCATCTACTTCACCACCAACGGAACAAATCCGACCGCAACCGCCGCGAACAAGTATTCGTCGCCAATTACCTTGACCGCGGCCATGACCTTGAAGTATTTCGCCGTTGACGCCGCCAACAACAGCTCAACCATCGCTACGCAGGCCTACACGATCTCCGTGCCACCTGCCAATACGTGGAAGGACTACACCGGAGACTCCAAGAACGACGTCCTGGCACGCGACAACGCGGGCACACTGTGGCTCTACCCGGGTAACGGCACCGGAGGTTGGCTTACCCAAAAATCGTTGGGCACCGGCTGGAACTCGCTGAATGCAATCGTCCCTACCAAGGACTTCAATGGTGACGGACGCAGTGACGTACTCGCCCGGGATACCAACGGCATCCTCTGGTTGTATCCAGGTAATGGGACCGGTGGGCTGCAGACCCGAGTACAGGCCGGGACGGCATGGACAAGCATGACGCTAATCCTGGCCCCGGGTGACTTCAACGGTGATGGAAAGGCCGATGTCTTGGCAAGGGATGCCGCTGGAGCCCTGTGGCTCTACCGCGGCAACGGCACCGGCGGTTTCACATCAAGCGTGCAGGTGGGCGCCGGGTGGAATGCCATGAATGCGATCCTCAGCACCGGTGACTTCAATGGCGACGGGAAATCCGATGTTCTTGCCCGTGACACCTCAGGCATCCTCTGGCTGTACCCCGGCAATGGAACCGGCGGGTGGCTCAGCAGGGTCCAGGTGGGAAGTGGTTGGAGCGGAATGACCGCCATCCTGGGCCCGGGTGACTTCAACGGCGACGGCAAGAACGACGTCCTCGCCCGGGACTCGGGTGGCAACCTCTTCCTCTACCCGGGTAACGGAACGTCCGGCTGGCTGTCCCGCAGCCAAGTGGGTTGGGGTTGGGGAGGATTCACCTCCCTCCCGTAACTGAACAGCTTGCACAAAGGGAGAGCCCGGACGCTTGATGCGTCCGGGCTCTCCCTCTGTCTTCCAGAGTCTTGCCTTCTAGGTGCGTTCCTTCATGGGGTGCATGGAAGGCCTGTTGGGACTGGCTTGAATATCCAGTTGCAACGAGACCAACAGCATCTGCACACCCAGCACAAACGGCACCACAGCAAGCATCACCGACCCCGCCGTGGGTGAACCGACGCTGGCTGCCAAAACCCAGATCCCGGCCACCAGGCCCATGACGATCAGTGCGATCCCGGCAATTAGCAGGAGGGCCACAGCAGAGAAGGACCACACCATGTACTTCCACCACACCCGACGCCAGAAACCACCGAAGAGCATCGCCAGCAGCTCGGGGATAACCTTCCGGAGCTTGATGCTGGACACCTCATTGCCGTACACCGCCGGAATGGGAACGTCCACAATCGGCACGTCCAGGATGTTCAGGTGGATGAGAAGGTCGTTCTCGAAGCTGTAGCGGGCCGCTACCTTGTTCATGGGCAGACGGCGGAGCACCTCGGTCCGGATGGCGGTATAGCCATTCTGCGGATCAAAGATGTGCCAGTAGCCGGAAGCCAGCTTCGTCATGAAGGACAAGACAATGTTGCCGAAGATGCGGTAACCGGGCATGCCGGCGAACGATTCTCCGGAGAAGAACCTATTGGCCTTGGCGAAACCGTAGCCGTCAACCACAGGGTCCAGCAGCTGCGGAAGGTAGTCGGGATCCATCTGCGCGTCGCCGGCCATGACGACGTTGATGTCTGCACCCAGTTCCATTGCAGCCTTGTGGGCTGTCAGGACAGCGCCACCCACACCCTGGTTGACCTCGTGGCGGATCAAGGTGACCCGGCCGTCGTCGGCCCGGCGGGCAGCGCCAGAAGTGTCGTCCGGGCTGCAGTCATCAACAATGACGATGTCATCGACAAAGTCGGGCATCGTTTCGATGACCTGTGCAATGTGGTTTTCTTCTTTATAGGCCGGTACTACCGCGGCAATTCGAACGCCTCGATACATCGATTATCCTTCGCTGCTGTTAGGTGTGAGTTTTTGGGCCGGCAAGTCGGAGTCAGGCTCGCCATGTATAGGTTCAGTGGCGTTCTTCACTTGCTTTTGCTGCGGGAAGATCCAGTGCTTGTAGATGAAGTAGTTCCACCCCATGGTGACAATCGTCGCAACTACTTTACCCACTACATATCCGGCCCCAAGGAACTGGAAGAGCTCCACAATGCCCATGACGGCCACGGTGTTGAATGCCAGAAGGACCGAGTACCTGAGAACACCGCCCAGAGCAGTGCCGCCACCGTTGAAGGCGAAATGGCGCTGCAGGAAGTAGTTGAAGAAGAAGCTGCCCCAGAAACCGGCTCCGGTTGCGAGCCACAGGGGCCAGCCGAAGACCTGGAAACACAGAGCAAGCAGGCCAAGGTCAACAAGGAAGCTCAGGCCGCCAACTACAAGGAACTTGAACAAGCTCGAGGCCATGAACTTTCCGATGAAAGCCTTCATGATCAGCAGATCCTTCCTAGCGGGGCAATGCCATCAGGCTTGGTGTTCTCAAGGATTCCCGAGACACCGTCAAGCTGATGACGGTCCTTGGATGCGGCGTCGAACGCTTGTTTTCCGCCAGGGAGCTGGCTCCAGTCGATCTGATACAGTGCCGCGTTTCCTTCACGCACCACGAGCTTAAGGTACGGGATGGAATCCGGCTGTGTCAGGCCCGGCTTGGGCTCATCCCACGCGCGGATCCGGCCATCGGCGATGTACACCCATTCGATGCCAAGCTCGGAAGCAGCGGCACGGGCGGCGTCGTCGGAGGCGAGGTCACCCAACTTCTGCAGGACCAGCAACTGCCGGTTGGTGGGAAGGATTTCGAAGTGTCGGATCATGGGCATACGGTTCCCGAGCGCGTACATCCACACGGAACCATCGCAGGAATCGTTCAGCACGGTGGCGTCCTGCGGAACATAACGGTCCATGGTGCTGAGCAGATCCACCTCGGATTTGCTGAGCGTTGCACCGTCCACCTTGGTGTTGATGTTGATCCGCTCCGCGTTTTGCTTGAAGTACGGGATGGCGGCAATGCCGCTCACCAGGAGCACGGCGGCCGCCACGGCAGCTGTCAACACAGTGCTGCCCCTGTGCGACGACCCCACTTCCCGGTTGGTGGAGCGTGAAGCGCGGACCCTGCCAACGAGCCAGGTAACTGCCTCTGCTGTCTGGGCAATGCCCAAGCCCGCCAGCGGTATGAGGAGCATGACAAGGATGCCGAAGATCCGCCACTGGTCATCGTAGAAAGGCGCCGTCAATGACATAAAGCGGGGGTTGTCCGTACCCATGGTGTAAACCGACAGGAACGCGAACGCCAGGACGGGGCCGAAATACCACCACATGCGGATCCTGAAGACGAGCGCAAGACAGCCCAGGGCCACCATGGCCGTGAGGATCGGCATGGCCATGGAGCCGTGATTCAGGAAAATGATGTTCTGGATGGCACCGTTGCGGTCCGTGTCGGCTGCCCACACCTGCTTGGAAACCCGCTCGGATTCCTTCAGCATCTGGGTAATGATGGGCAGCCCCAGGACCACGGCCAACACACCCGAGACCGCCAAGTAGACGGTAATTCCCAGAATTCTTCCCCTGCGGCGAACCAGCGCAGAGAGCATCCAGAAAACCAGCACCGGCAGGACAACGAAGGCCAGGGAGGGGTGAACGGCGATCAGGCCCACTGCGCCGAAGGCGATTCCCGGAATCCAGAACTTCCGACGGTCCACAGCACCTTTGACAGCGAGGTAAACGAAGGGGCCCACCAGCAACATTCCGGCAAAGAAAGGTATCAGCGGACCACGCCAGAGCAGGTCGTAGGGGTACACGGTGAACCAGCCTGACACGGCACCCGCGGCTGCCACTGCGAGTGGGCGACGGGTGACCACCATGGTCAGCGCCATGGTGCTCAGGGGCAACTGGACGCCCATCATCACCAGGACAAAGACGTTCAGGAACACGGGGATGCTGACGCCGCTCATCGGCCAGAAAAGTGAGAGCACGGCATGGAAGGCGATCGGGTAGCTACGGATCGGGGCTTCGCCAATATTGGTGTCGTAGTAGGCAAAGTTGCCCGCGATGCTAGGATCCCACTCATGGTTGACCGAGATCAACCTGATCATGTTGGCGTGCCAGGGAATGTCCCAGTCCTGATTGATTCCCAGGAGACCCTCAGTACCAACAGTCCACGACACCGCGGCGACGGCGCCGCCGGCCACCAGACCTGCACCGATGACCAACCACGTCCCCTTGAAGTGGTGCTTCCCAAAGATGCTCTTTACCGGAGGATTATCGAACTTGTCCGGGAAGCGCCGCTGGAGAGCCAACCGCGCGACGAAAAGAACCCCGGACAGCAGCACCAGGACCAACACGACGGGCAGCAACTGCCAGCTCAAGCCCAAAGCGTTGCCCATGACGCCGATGACGGTCAGAACACCCATTCCCAGCAACGGGGCCACCACGGGCAGCAAGATACGACGCACGCCCAGTGCCTCGCCCAGGAGCCAGCCTGGCCCCCACCACAACACAACGATCAGGAGTACACACAACAGCAGCGGGCCGATACCCATCCCTACGATCGCCTTTCTTAGATGCTTCTACTAGCCATCCGTTGACAGACGACTCTTGCAATTTATTCCGGTTAGTGGCGGTCTCGAAGCCATGCCACAGCCTGGTCAGCAGGTCCCTCGAACTGCACTGTTCCCGAGGACAGCACCACACCGCGGTCACAGATACGCGCGATCATGTCGAGGTCATGGCTTACCACCACCAAGGTTCTCCCCTCATCGGAGAGTTGCTTGATCTTGGCCAAACATTTCCGCTGGAAGGGTTCGTCGCCCACAGCCAGGATCTCATCCACCAGAAAGATGTCCGGCTGGGTGTGGACTGCAACGGCGAACGCGAGGCGAAGGAACATACCCGATGAGTAGAACTTCACTTCGGTGTCGATGAACTGCTCGATCTCCGAGAAAGCGACGATGTCGTCGAACTTTTCCTCGATCTCCTGCTCGGACATTCCCAGGATGGCAGCGTTGAGGTACACATTTTCACGACCGGAAAGATCCGGGTGGAAGCCCGCGCCAACTTCGATCAGGCCTGCCACACGCCCTTTGGTGCGAACAGTCCCTTGGTCTGGCAGGATCACGCCGGAGATCAATTTCAACAGCGTGGACTTGCCGGAGCCGTTGAACCCCAGCAGGGCCACCGTCTCACCAGGTTGGATTTCGAAGCTCACATCATGCAGGGCATCAAACTTTTTGGTCAGCTCCCCCTTGCGGCCCTTGACGAGCCACACCAGTGTTTCCTTCATGGAATGCGAATGGCGGAGGTTGAAGGTCTTTTTCAGCCCCTTGACGATTACTGCGGCGCCCAACTAAACCTCCTGCGCAAAGTGGCCTTCAAGGCGTCGGAAGACGATCTGGCCGATAACTAGGAACAATGCAGCCATGCCAAGACCAATGAATCCGGTCATCAGCAGGTGTGGTGGCAACTCAACTGGCTGGTTGACAGTCGGGTACCAGAAGGCCCAGTGGAACAGCTCCACAGCAACCGTGATGGGATTGAGCTGATAAATGGTCAATACCCAGGGTGCGGCCAGGCGCCGGATCATGGTCCAGTCGTAGAGGACCGGGGATGTCCAGGTGACAATCATCATGAGCATGTCCACGATGTTCTCAGCGTCCCGGAAGAACACATTGATGGCACCGGCAAGCAGTCCCAAACCTGTGGCCGTGACCGCAACGATGACGAAACCGAGCAACGCACCGAAAAGCTGCGAAATATCGGGGTGCCAACCGTTGAGCAGCGCTGCTGCCAGCAACACGATCAGTTGCGGCAGGAAATGTACTGCCGCAACCCACACCGAGGCTACGGGGAAAAGCTCCCGTGGCAGATAGATCTTTTTCACCAACGCCGCGTTCGAAACGATCGACCTTGTGGCATTCGAGAACGCTTCGGAGAAGAAGTTGATGACAATAACGCCGGAGAACATGTACAGCGCATAGTTGGGGATCTGGTCCCCCACACGCAACACGATGCCCAAGGCGAAGAACAGCACTACGTACTGAACCAACGGCTTGACGTAGGACCACGCCAAGCCCAGCACCGAGCCACGGTACCGGACCCGGAGTTCCTTACGCACAATCAGCTTGAGCAGATACCTGCGACGGTAGACGTCAAGAAGCCCGGCGCCCACTCCGGGGACGGCATATGTATCAGTGGAGTTCGACATCGCTACTTGTTGGGCTCCGACGCTTCAAAGGTCTTCCGCCAGGATTCCATGGACGTGATCTCCGGCAAGGCCTCACGGTACTGGGTCCGCAGGGTCTCCCAGTTTGAGAACAGCTGTGCGTGGAGCTTGGCGGACTCAACCACCAGTTGACGTGCCAGCTGGGGATCACGCAGGTGCCATGAGGCGCCAGTGCCATCAGCATTGGAAACCACGGCGCTGTCCAGATGCGCCAGGCTCCACCACTTGCCGTCCTGGTGCGCGACGTGCGCCTCAGGGTTGACCTTGGCAGAATCGCGGACCGGAGCCAACGCCTGTTTCAGCACGGTTTTCACTGCCCAGGGAAGCAGGCCGAGCGCGCCGGGCTGCTTGTAGGATTGGGGCTTCTTCGGGGGACGCTTGCGGAAGACTTCCGGGAAAGCAGACGGATCCGTCTTGATCTGGGAATCCTGGAACTCGTCGCGCATGGCGCGGAGCTTCGGCATCATGGTGGGCAGTTGATCATGGAGATTCCCTGGGCCCGCCAGGACATCACGAAGAGCCATGATGCGCGCCTGCTCAGGGTAGTACTGCATCGATACCAGGTGCTTGACGTCAGCGTTCAAGCTTTCGCGCAGGATACGTCCGCCCTTGGGGAACGGTGAGTGCAGCAGCGTGGCAATAAGCCTGTTGCGCTCGTGGTAATACGCCTGCCAGTCAACGGAGTCGTCCTTGTCTGCCCAAGAGACATGCCACACTGCGGCGCCCGGGAGCGTAACGGTGGGGAATCCTGCAGCGCGGGCACGCAGGGAGTATTCCGCGTCATCCCACTTGATGAAGACGGGAAGGGACAGGCCAATGGTTTCCACCACTGTCTTGGGGATGAGGCACATCCACCAGCCGTTGTAGTCCGCGTCCCAACGCCTGTGGAGCTGCGGGGTGGACCGGAGGCCGGCAGCGGAGAAGTCGTGGTTGCCGAGACCTTCCACCGGGCCCCAGAGGAAGCGGTAGAAGTTCACTACCTCTGAGTAGGCGTGCAGTACCGACTTGTTGTACATGTCGAACATGTGGCCACCCACGATGGTGGGCTTCCGGCAGAGGTCAGCGAACGCGACAGCGCGCATGACACCCTCTGTTTCGAGCTCAATGTCGTCATCCAGCAGCATGACGTAATCGCTCTTGTCGGACACGAGCATTTCGTACATGTTGCGGGCGAACCCACCGGAACCGCCCAGATTACCCTGGTTGATGACGCGCAGCTGCTCGCCCATGGACTCGGCCACCGAGTCAAAGCCTGCCTCATCGGCGACCTTCTTGTTGCCCTGGTCCACGATGATGAGCTCGGCGAGGATCTCACGGAGACCTGCATCGGCGTCAATGGATTTGATGGTCTCGAGGCAGTAGTCCGCACGGTTGAAGGTGGTGACACCCAGTGTCACCTTGCCCTGCGGGCGGCCTTCATCGGGCACTGCCCAGTGCGCGCTCTTCAAGGTCATGCCGTCGCCGCCGGCGATCAGGTCGAACCAGTACCAGCCGCCATCACCGAAGGGAGCAAGCGACAACTCGAAATCGTTGCTGGACGCGCCCTCTACAAGGATCGAGTCCACACGCTGCGCGGCACCACGGGCATTGGAACGGTAAACAATGACCGTTCCCTCCCCCTCGGTGTCGAGGTGAAGGACAGTCTTGGTTGCCACGGTCCACTTGCGCCAGTAGCTGGCCGGGAAGGCGTTGAAGTACGAACCGAAGGACAGGCGCTCACCCCTGCGGACCTGGACGGAACCACGGTCAAGGATGTCTTCCGGGTGCAGCTTGCGGGTCATGCCAACTGCCTGCACGACGGCGGTGCTGCCGCCGTCGTCCTTCTGCACCTTGCTGGTGTCCGGGTCGACATAGAGCGGAAGCGTGTCCAAGTCCCGGTTGGCGGGGAACACAACGCGCTGGACGATGCGCATCCCCTGCTGGGCGGCGCTTTCAGTGGACTGAGCGGCAGTCATGCCTGCCTCCTGGCTTTCGTTGGTAGTAGTGGTCATGCGTCCACTCCCCCGCTTTCAAGCTTTGCGCCGCCGGTGAAGTGCGGCTTGATCTTGTTGTCGAACATGGACAGTGCCGACCCGATGGCCATGTGCATGTCCAGGTACTTGTACGTGCCGAGACGGCCACCGAACAGCACCGACTTCTCGCCACGGGCGAGGTCGCGGTAGGCCAAAAGCTTCTGGCGGTCATCAGAGGTGTTGACCGGGTAGTAGGGCTCGTCACCCTTCTCGGCAAAGCGCGAGAATTCGCGCATGATGACGGTTGCGTCCTTGGTGTAGTCACGCTCGGGGTGGAAGTGACGGAACTCGTGGATCCTGGTGTATGCAGCTTCGGCATCCGGGTAGTTCATGACCGCGCAGCCCTGGAAGTCCTCGATGGGAAGGACTTCCTCCTCCAAGTCAATGGTGCGCCACGACAGGTCGCCCTCGGCGTAGTCAAAGTAGCGGTCCACAGGACCGGTGTAGATGACCGGAACCTGGCCAAGAACTGACGAGCGGCCGTACTCTCCGTCGTCAAAGAAGTCAGCGTTCAGGATGACCTCAATGTTGGGGTGATCCGCCATCCGCTCGATCCACGCGGTGTAGCCATCCACCGGAAGGCCCTCGTGGGTGTCGTTGAAGTACCGGTTGTCGTAGTTGTAACGCACCGGGAGTCGCGAGATGATCTCGGCGGGCAGGTCCTTGGGATCCGTCTGCCACTGCTTGCCGGTGTAGTGCTTGATGAACGCCTCGTACAGCGGCCGGCCAATCAGCTGGATGCCCTTGTCGTTCAGGTTCTGGGGGTCGGTTCCCGCCAACTCACCGGCTTGCTCAGCGATGAGGGCCTTCGCTTCCGACGGGCTCAGGGCCGACCGGAAAAACTGGTTGATGGTGCCCAGGTTGATGGGCATCGGGTACACCTCGCCCTTATGGTTGGTGTACACCTTGTGCTGGTAGCTGGTGAACTTGGTAAAGCGGTTCACGTATTCCCATACACGCTCGTTGGAAGTGTGGAAGAGGTGCGCACCGTACCGGTGAACCTCGATTCCGGTCTTCTCTTCGTTTTCGCTGTAGGCGTTTCCTCCAATATGGTGGCGGCGATCAAGCACCGCGACCTTCAGCCCCAACTCGGTAGCGGCGCGTTCTGCGATGGTCAGGCCAAAGAAACCCGAGCCGACGACGACGAGATCAGCGTTCACAAACTCTCCTGTGTATTGGCGTGCGGGCACAGAAATGCCCACGTCTACTGGTCAAGGCTACCCGACAAGGCTGGGGTTCCCTGTATCGGGCGCAGCCATCGGCCCACCGATGCGCAGGTTTCCAAACGGCAAAGGGAGGCCGGCCATCGGCCAACCTCCCTTTGTGCTTGCGTCGAGATTGCTCCCTCAGAGCATGACGACGGAGCCGGATTTTGCGGAATCCAAAACTGCTTCCGCGACCCTCAGGGTCTCAAGACCTTCGGCCATCGTAACGACGTTCATCGACTTTCCAAGGACCGCGTCACGGAAGGCTTCGTGCTCCATCTTTAGGGGCTCACGCTTGGCCAACGCGAACCGCGTTGACGAGCCCTCCGAAACACCACGGAAGGCTGCAACAGAGTCCCAATCCGTCTGGAACGTACCGTTCTCGATAAATGTCAGGTCAGCCGAGATTGTATCGGCGATGTACGCACCCCGCTCACCCAGAACAACAGTCGTCCGCTCCTTCATGGGGGACAGCCAGTTCACGATGTGGTTGGTCACCACGCCGCTCTTGAGGTGGCCAATTGCCGTAACCATGTCCTCGTGCTCGCGGCCGCTGCGGGAGGTGGTGTGGGCAACGACGTTGACAAAGTTACTTTGCGCCAGCCACGCCGTGAGATCAATATCATGTGTTGCCAGGTCCTTGACCACACCAACGTCGGCGATCCTCGCAGGGAACGGGCCCTGACGGCGGGTACTGATCTGGTACACCTCTCCCAGGTCGCCGTTCTCCAGTCGCTCTCGCAAGCTCTGCAGCGACGGATTGAAGCGCTCGATGTGCCCTACGGCACCAATGAGTCCCTTGGCCTCGAAAGCCCTCGCGATGCGACGACCAGACTCGGAGTCATTGGCGATGGGTTTTTCGACGAGGCAGTGCACGCCGGCCTCCGCGAGCTTCAGAGCCACTTCCTCGTGCAGCACCGTCGGCACAGCAGCAACAGCCATGTCGATGCCCTGCTCAATAAGTTCATCCACCGAGCCGCAGACGGTCAAGCCATCGGCAACGTTGTGCGGGTCCCCAAAGGAATCCGCAACGGCCACTAGGTCCACGCCTTCGAGTTCGCGGATGACCCGGGCGTGGTGGCGCCCCATCATGCCCAATCCGATGAGGCCTGCGCGTAGGTTTGCCACTAGCTTCCTGCCTTCGCAACGGCGTTGACTGCGGCGACGATCCGGTCAAGGTCGTCCTGGCTCAACGACGGGTGAACCGGGAGGGAAAGCACACTTGCCGCCGACTCCTCGGTGACGGGCAGGTCATCAGAGGTCTGGAACGGGGCGAGGCGGTGGTTGGGGATGGGGTAGTAGACGCCACAGCCAACGTTGTACTCCTCGCGGAGTGCCTTCGCGAAACCGTCACGGTCCTCAGCGATGCGGATGGTGTACTGGTGGTAGACGTGCTCGTACCCGTCCGCAACTTTGGGAGTGACGACGCTTTCGATGTTTGCATCGAAGAAAGCTGCGTTTGCCTGACGGGTCTTGGTCCAGGCTTCAACCTTGGTCAACTGCACGCGCCCGATCGCAGCGTGGATGTTGGTCATGCGGCAGTTGAAGCCGACCAGCTCATTCTCGTACTGCCGTTCCATGCCTTGGTTGCGCAACAAGCGAAGCCGGCGCTCGACGTCGGCCAGGCCAGTGCTCACCATTCCGCCTTCGCCGGACGTCATGTTCTTGGTGGGGTAGAGGCTGAACATGGCGAAGTCGCCGAATGTACCGACCTTGCGCCCGTTGACCGCCGCACCGTGGGCCTGCGCGGCATCCTCGAAGACCTTGACCCCGTGCTTGGATGCGAGCGCGCCAATGGCGTCAACATCGAAGGGGTGTCCGTAGAGGTGGACAGGCATGATGGCGGCCGTACGGTCCGTGATCTTCGACTCTACGGAAGCGGGGTCCAGCGTGTAGTAGTCAGGGTCGACGTCGGCGAAGACGGGCGTTGCGCCAGTCAATGCCACAGAGTTTGCCGTGGCAGCGAAAGTGAAGGAGGGAACGATGACTTCGTCCCCGGCGCCGATGCCGGCAGCCAGGAGGCCAAGGTGCAAACCGGAGGTGCCGGAGTTGACCGCCACCGCTGCCCTGCCGTCGAGGAGTACCTGCGAGAATTCCTGCTCGAAAGATGCCACCTCCGACCCCTGGGCGAGCTGACCGGAAGCCAGCACTGCATCTACCGCCTTACGCTCATCTTCGCCAATGATGGGCTTTGCGGGGGGAATGAATTCGGGGCTCATGCCTCTACCTCTCGAAGAATCTCGTTCTGTTCAACATACGTGGCGCCGGTTTCGGGGCATACCCAGTTTTCGCCGCTGCGCTTCAGCGGGAAGCCGGCCTTGCCAACCCAACCATGGCGCTTGGCCGGAACTCCGACCATCAACGCAAAGTCCGGGACGTCTTTGGCGACTACTGCTCCGGCGGCCACAGTGGCCCATCGTCCGATGGTCACGGGGGCGACGCACACGGCGCGGGCGCCGATTGACGCGCCTTCGCGAATCGTCACGCCCACCGGTTCCCAATCATGGGCACTCTTCTGGCTGCCATCCGGGCCAACGGCCCGGGGGTAGGTGTCGTTGGTCAACACCACGGCCGGGCCGATGAAAACGCCGGCTTCCAGTTCCGCGGGCTCGTAGACAAGTGCATAGTTTTGAACTTTGCAGTTGTCACCCATCTTGACCCCGGTGCCAATGTAGGCACCCCGTCCTACGATGCAATTGACGCCAAGTTCGGCCTGCTCGCGGACTTGGGCAAGATGCCAAATCTTTGATCCATCACCAATTACCGCCTTGTCTGAAACATCGGCGCTCTCCGCAACCACTATCACCGGTGAAGGTCCTTCCTCATTGAGCACACGCGACAACGAAACTCATCTTAGCTGAGACACCATGCCCCGGCGTCAAGGAAGCGGTATGAGGCACAGGCTTGGCCTCGTTGTCCACATACGCCATTAAGGGTCCAGAACTCCCGTCGCGGAGTCCCTATCGTCAGTGGTGAAGCAGGCCGTTGCGAGAGGAAACCCGATGACACTGGAGTGCACACTGGTCCATAGTCCCGGTGCTGCGCGGAATTCCGTGCCCACGGAATTGTCCATTGCAGTTCCCGCCGGCACGTCCGGCGTCCACGTTCAGTCCCTCATTGCGGAAGCCCATGGCACCGGCCCTCTTACAGTTCAGGGACAGGAAGTATCTGCTCTCACCGTAGGAATTCCCCCCTTGGTATCCGGGGCCATCCTGGTGGATGGCCCCCCGCAACCTCAGAATCCGGACGCCAGATCGGTGCCGCTGGTGTTGTTGGCCCACTCTGGACCGGCTGCCGGATCCGTCTTCCGGCTGCACCGTGGGCGGTTCATCATCGGACGCGGTCCGGTCGATATCTCGGTGCCGGATTCTGCGATGTCTCGGGAGCAGGCTGTACTGGAGGTTTCCGGCACAGCCGTAGCGTTGAGCCAAGTGGTCGGCGCTGCACCTCTGTACGTCTGCGGTAAGGCAGCGAGGCGAAGCCCCATCAGCTCCGAGTCCTTAATCCGCTGCGGCAACTCGACTTTCAGCATTTCCACCCATAAAGGTGCCCTTTCACCTCTCTCCAGCCTCGCCGGGTGCTCAGTGGCGGAACCCCTTGATGTGGTGCACGCTTCGCCCACCACCCGCCGCCTTCCCTTGGCGCTGGCCGCGGGACTGCCGTTAATAGCCGGCGTAGCCTTGGTTGCTGTCACTGGTGCATGGATGTATCTGGGCTTCACCGCACTCTCCGCGGTCAGCCTCCTGGTCCCGCTGCTCACTGGCAGAAAAGGTCGAAAGGAGCGGGTCGTGGCCCTTTCACGGGCGGTTCAGGAAGATATCGCGCGACGCCGGCGGTGCTCCCCCTCGGCCGCCGACATCATCATGGCCAACTACCGTCCGCCCCCGCCCATGGGCGTGGCCGGCCAAGAAGCCCAGCCTCCGGCCTCGAAGCCGGGAGAGGGTTCGACGCCGGACGGGCTGCCACCGGTGGACGACGGCGCCTGGGTGCGGCTCGGCATCAGCAACAGCGCCCAGGCAAATATTCGGATGGTTCCCCACGATCCCCATTTCCGGCCACCTCCCATCGGAATGGCCGCTGTGACCTTGGATCCGAAGCTCCCGCTGGTGAAGCTTCGTGGACGGCCGGACCATGTGGACGCGTTGCTCCGTTTTTTGCTGATGCAGCTGGGCAGCTTCCAAAGCTCGGCCGACACAGCAGTCATCGTGCTGGGACCGGTCAGTAGGCTGCCCCTGGCTGCCCGTTTCCTCCCCAGAGTGACTCTGGCAGCCAGTTACTTTGCCGCGCTCACAGCCCTCGACCAGCACGGCACCTCCGCTGGCAGGCTTGTCGTGGTCGATGATCCCGGGGGAAGCGGCATGGAATCCATAACATCGCTGCTTACAGCTGCCCACCGGATCGGCTGGCAGGTCATCGACTGCTCCGCCTCGCCGGCACATCTGCTGCCGGCTGTGGAATTGGGGCCATCCGGCATCTCTGGCGTCGTCAAGATGGACGGCTGCAGTCGCGACTTTATCCCGGACCTCGTCCCCGTGGACGTGTTTGACGCTTTCTGTCGGCAATCAGCAGCCGAGGCCTGGACCAAGAGGTCCGGCAATGACCGTGCCATACCCGACAGCTGCTCGTTCGGTGACCTGCATCCGGGCGGCCAGCGCAGGCTGCTGCGCCACTGGGCCGACCCCACAAGCCGGAACGGACTGGTTGCCGTGCTTGGCCAGGGCCGCGAAGGTCCCATGACCTTCGACTTCAAGCTCGATGGCCCACACCTTTTGGTTGCCGGAACCACAGGCTCCGGAAAGTCGGAATTGCTGCGAACCTTAGTGGCTTCCATAGCGCTAAGCCAATCTCCGGACCACGCAACTTTCCTGTTCGTCGATTTCAAGGGTGGTTCAGGACTGGGTCCACTGGCACGCCTCCCGCACTGCGTAGGACTCCTGACCGACCTCACCAGGCATCATCTCGATCGCGCCCTCGTCTCGCTCCGTGCAGAAATCAGCCGCAGGGAGGAGGTACTCGCTGCGGCGGGCGTTTCGGACCTCAGCCAATACCACCGCTTGGAGCGGCATTCCCCTGCAATACCCCATCTGCTTCTGGTCATTGATGAGTTCCGCATGCTCGTGGACCAAGCTCCGGGCGCGATCCAAGAACTCATGCGCATTGCAGCCATCGGACGTTCCTTGGGAATCCACCTGGTGATGGCAACGCAAAGGCCGCAGGGAGCCCTCACTGCCGACATTCGGGCAAACGTCACTTCCAGTATCGCGCTGAGGGTCCAATCGGACGCAGAGTCCTCCGACATCATCAACAGCAAGGCTGCCGGTTCCATTCGAGTCGGGACTCCCGGACGCGCGTTTTTAGCCCGGGCCTCTGGAGAAGCCGAAGAATTCCAGACAGCATCACTTGCCGTGTCTCCGGGAACCAGGGCTTCCGGTTCCGGGTCAGGCCACGGGCTGGTCCTCGCCAGGACCGTTGGCCAGGCCCTACTGCAACGCGGGGCCGCCGAGGCCGGACCCACTGACCGGAATGACCAGGTTGAGGATGGGATGAGCACCGTTATTTCCTCCCTCCGGGAACTCTGGCAAGCCGCCGGCGGGGTGCAGCCGCGGTCGCCAATAGCCCAACCACTGCCCGGTTCCATAGCTTGGTCCGACCACCTCCTTGCCACCGGAACGGCACCAGGCGCGGGCTCCACGATGCTGTCATCATGGTGCGTTGGGCCCCTCGCACTGGTAGATAAGCCAGCCCAGCAAGTCGTCGAACCATTGATATGGATTCCGTCCGAACATGGACATCTGGCAATGATCGGCAGCGCGTCCAGCGGCGTACTGACCTGCTTCAGGGCAGCGGCCGCCATGCTGGCCACGGTCCAACCCCAACCGCATCTCTATGTCCTTGACGGCATCGGGCTGTTGGAGGACGTGGTTCAAAAGGAGCGGCTGGGGGCGAGGGCCGGGCTGCATCAGCTGCTTCTTGCGGCGCAAATCGTAAAGCGCCTTGCAGCGGAAATGGACGCTCGGCGGGACCCCCGGAATGTGGTCCGAACCGGCACCCCACTGGTTCTGGTGGTGACGGGATGGTGCTCGTGGGCAAACGCCCTGCGGAACGGGGTTTTTGGGTGGGTAGAGGCTGCATTGCAGGACATCGTCCGCGACGGCACGTCACTGGGCATCACTGTGCTGATTTCGGGTGAAAGGGAGCTCGTCAGCTCGCGCTTCTTTGCCGCAATCCCCAACCGGGCGTACTTTCCCAGCGGATCCACTGAGGAATCGCGTTTCCACTGGCCCCGCCTTCCCGACGTCGACGACGTAGCCGGTCGGGGTGTCGTCACCGGCAATTTCGTTGACGGACAGACCAGCGTCGCACAGTTCCGGGAAGCACCGAACTCCTGCGCGTGGCCCTTCAAAGACCTGGGGAGGTCCGAACCGCCTTTCCGCATCAGGCCACTACCAGAAACCTTGGGCGCCGAGGACTTCTTCCAGCGCCTGGCGGGAGTACCGCAGCATGCCTTGGATTCGGGACCTTGCACGAAGGCTCCGCTCCCCACGGATGCGGATCCGCTTGGCCCGGGTACGGCTGAAGAAGATGCGCTAACCCCACTGTGGATGGGCGTTGGGGGCGACGAAGCACTTCCCGTAGCCCTGCCCCTTCCCAACCGGGGTGTCAGTGCCATCCTGGGTCGCCGCCATTCCGGGAAGAGCTCCGTACTGGCGGCCCTTCACCAACTCAACCCCCTGGTGCCATGGGTCTACCCTGACAGCACGGACAGGACAGGTTCATTTTGGGCTTCGGTTGCATACGAAGCAGAAGCTGGAGTCTTGGACCCGAACAGCATCCTGTTGGTGGACGACGCCGACTCCCTGGATACGGAAGGCTGCCATGCGCTCGCCGCACTGGCCGGGAAAGTCCGGGGAATTGTGCTCACAGCCACACCGGGACCGGCGCTCGTGCATCACCTGCCTCTTGCCGGCGACGTGCGGGCTTCTGGTACCGGGGTGGTCTTGGCTCCGTCGACTCCGCACGATGGCGAACTCCTCGGAGCTAGGTTGGACACTAATGGATCCGGACGCCCAGGCAGGGGCTTCGTCATCCACGGAAAAGACGTGACGCCGTTTCAAGGGGCCCTAACCGCTGGCTTGTCACCTGCTGGCACGGCAGGAGCAGCCTATAGCGCCGCGGAAGCACCGCCGGTGCGCGATGCGTAGGCGATGACATCCTTTTGGAACAAGAACACTATCGCCACCAAGGCGGGAGCGATCATCGCCAAACCCGGCAGCACCAAACCGCCGGTCATCGTGGGGAACCCGATAGTGAGGACAAACAACTGGGCCACCAAGGCGGCCGCCCGGGTCCATCTGTACCCACGGAACAGGAAGTGGCCCACGGCAAACAGCCACGCGGAAAACGCCAGGAGCAGCCCCAGAGTGAAGATCGCGCCCCAGAACGTGAGGACAGGTGCTCCGGTAAGCAGTTCGAAAGCGTACCAAGCGGCAGCGCCCAGGAGAGCCAATGCTTCCAGTACGACAACCAAGGAAATAACTGTGACGCCGAGCGGCCGCGCAGTGTGTCCGGGGGCCCGGGATGTGCCGGATGCCGGTGCGTCCCGCCCGTCATTTCCGTCGGGTTCAGGCGTGGATTGGGCAGGGTTAACTGGAGGTCTTGACACACTGGCACACTACCCGACATAGTCATCTAGCAGTGAGGGCACTGGCAGCTGATGTGATGCATCGCTCACAGATTCCGGGCATTTCGTCCACTAACACCCCTTGTTTACAAGGCGTTAACATGAAACGCTTGACTCAGACGACCAAGGGGGCCCATGCGGGCCCCTTTCCTTTGGAGCCTCTCGTGAATGTTTTCACAAAAGGGCCCTACTAGTTCTCACGAATGGAGTGACTGATCAGCATGGATTGGCGTAATCGCGCAGCCTGCCTCGACAAGGACCCGGAGCTCTTCTTCCCAGTCGGCAACACCGGACCAGCACTTCTCCAGATAGAAGAAGCCAAAAGCGTTTGCCGTCGTTGCCCCGTAGTTGATACCTGCCTGCAGTGGGCCTTGGAATCCGGCCAGGACGCCGGCGTCTGGGGCGGCATGAGCGAAGACGAGCGACGGGCCCTCAAGCGCCGGGCAGCTCGCGCGCGCCGCGCTTCCTAGGCAACGAACTTAACACGGAAGGGCGCGGGCCCCAGGGGGCGCGGCCGGCCCGGTTTTACCCCCCCGCCGCACCACAACCAGGGGCCCCGCCCCGCGACCCCAAGGGGGGGGGGATCACCAGAAAAACCCCACCCAAAGTCC
>NZ_JAVDSH010000007.1:0-242786 GCF_031455195.1 Paenarthrobacter nitroguajacolicus
AGTATCAAACCGATATCAGATCGGGATCGCGGGACCTCCTCCCGTCGCCCCGAACTGGCCGACCTTGGTATAGAACAGCTAGCACTTTGAAAGTGCTATCAAAGCACTATCGAAAAGCTAGTAGTTCAGTACTCCTCCGATGGGCCCCACACCAAGGAAACACCAGGAAGAGCGGTATCAAACCAATACCAACGCGATAGCATTTCGATATCACTTTCGAACTACTATCAGGTTGGGGCCAGTAGTCGACGTGGCCAGGACCTCGTTCTGCACAAGCAAAGGTAGCGATGGGGGAGAGGGGCATGTACCTGCACCGACCTGATATCACTTCACTATTGAATTACCAAACTGCTACCCGGTGGTGGGCCTTCAGTCCACAACTCCCGTTGAAGGTCCAGAAGCGGGTCCACGGCCGGCAAGTACCCGGCTACACCGACCGAATAATTGCCCAACCCAAGACAGCCCTAAGAGCTGCTGCAGTATTCTGACGTCAGGATTTCCTGACATCATCTGAAGCAGACTCAAGCCGAAACCACGCCGGAACATAGAGGGGCGCAGACGTATGAACTGGGATATGCAGGATGGGATTCACGAAGGATGGCCAGGCGCCGTTGCTCCCGACGGACGCATCACAGGAGACATCAGAACGGGCAGCCCTTCGGTTCAAGGTATCTCGGGCAGTTTCCCACGACATCCAGTTCACGCTGACCAGGAGGTTATCTCAGATGACCGAGTTGTAGGCTGGCGTTCACTATGTGCCTGCGGCTGGTTCGGTCCCTTCTGGAAACGAGTTCCGACATCCTCGGAAGCTAGCCTTTCAAAGCGCCGTGCTTTTGTACCCCTTCTTGGTGTGGCAGTGCCATCCGTCACTGTTGAGGACACCATGCGCCTTGAGTGGACAGCCCATGCAATTCCCGCTTCTGCAATTTCCGAACTGCAGGCCGCATTCCGAGTGTTGAAGAACGCAGAGACACGCGTGAGCAGGGGAGTACAGTCAGCGCGATCTGCGGGCGTCTCATGGGCCCGAATCGGACACGCGCTAGAAGTCAGCAGACAATCAGCTCATGAGCGGTGGAAATCCTAACACCAGGCTCCTGAAAAACGGACCACGGCTAGAGCCATAGCTGTGCAGCGTGCCGAAACACGACGTACCTACTTGATACTGCCCAGTGTTCCTCTCCCTGCACATAAAAAGTCTGCGTGATTGTCGAGGGCAGCCAGCGTTCTTCCACTTCAGAGTCGCAAATGCCGGCTTCATCGACCTGCACCTGCAAGAACCGGTCCAGATAAGCGTGCCAGGCTCGGCCTTCGCGACGGTTACGGCAGATCTAGCAAAGGTAGTCATCAAGAACTCCTGGACAGTCGGCTAAAAACTGGAGGATGTCACTCGCGACCCTCCATGCGCAGACTTTCCAGCTCCACCCAAGCAATAGAGCACGCGCTGAGGCTACTGCCGGTGTCCGAGCAGTACCGGCGGGGTGGGGGAGTGCTTGCCCCTTCGGTGGCGTCATCGGCAACGCCGACTCAGTCACCCGTGGCCGGGAAGTCGTACGGATGACGGGTGCCTTACTTCTACGCCAGGTGAGTTCGCAGGTCAGCTACTCGTATTCCCGGAAACCTGGACCGAGCGATTCATAGCAGCATTCCAATATGGCTTATGGCGCTATCTATGGCATGAAACTTGACGACTACGATGCCTTAGGAAGCCCCGTCTTTCTCAGTTGCCAGGATCATCCGGCAGCTGCTTACACCCCTCTAGTGAAGGCCATATCAGCTAGGGTCCACTCATCAGGAGGCCCCTCGAAGGCTTCCCAAGGGTAATCATCTGTGGGGGAGAGGAGCTCCGCTACTGTGTTCACATTCTTTGAAAGCCACTCCCGCCACACTATTCGTTCAATGCGGTATCTCTGGAGTTGGGCAGCTACAGCTTCCACCACACCAAAGCATTCTGCGAGCTCCTGCAGGGAGGTCGTAGCTACGATCACCCAGGACCGGGCGCCATTCCTTGAGATCATGTTCCATGCTGCCAGGACCTCGAGGCTTTCGCCAACGGCGGTTCTGGACAATCTTGTCTGAGCGACCAATTCCGTCGTTGTGAGCCCTGGCGTGCTCTCCAAGGCTTCGTAAACGAACGCCGCCGGCAAACCCAGCTCCCTGAAAACCGGCCTGAGCGAGTGAATCTTTCCCTTACGCCAGGTTAGATCCTCTGCTGCTGAGCGAAGTCCTTCGGGGATCGTCAGCATGTAGAGATCACCCTTAGTTCCCCGGCCACGTTCTACCAACGTCACCAGCGGGTCATTCTCAGCACGCAAAGCCCGCAAGTGAGCGCCCACAGTTGTGTGATCCAGTCCAGTCGCCACGGCGATTGATCGATCACCAAACTCAACAAATCGAGACGCTGTCATGTGGGCGGCCGCGCCCAACGCTCTTAACACCATCCGACGTGCCAGGCCGCTGCGGGAGCTGGCGTATGCAGGCTCTCTCAGGAACAGGGCGTTTCTCCAGGAGCGCAGGTAACGATGCTCGCTGCTCGAATCTAGGTTCGAGGGTGTTCCTAGTAGGGGCTGTGTATTTGGCTGGCTTGTGGGGGATTTACGGGCATTGTTACTCCCCGTTCTTGAGCCATGGTTTTTCCGTAGGTAGTCGATCGCGTTGTTCCAGTCCCGCTTCAGGGAGGGGAGCCGGTGATGGGAGGCGTAGCGGGCGTAGAACGATGCGAGTCCGGGCCAGACACCCTGGAGGAACCGTCGTTGAACCTCGACAAGTTTCATTCCAGCGGCGGCCGCTGCGGTCAGGACTGCCTGACGGGCTTCCGAGTCCGAGGCGTACCGGTTCGCGTCGTACAGACCCGACAGCGCCATCTGCTGCATTGGCCTGGACATCCGTCCGATCGTCTGCGGTGCGTCCGGGTCTCCGTTTTCCCAGGAAAGCGGCTGTTCCAGCCTCAGGGCCCGTACACTGGCGATTTCATCGCTCAACTCTTGGCGTATTGAGTCCCAGACCCGAACCGTGTTTGGGCGTTTTGCAATGTCGTACGCCATGCTGAGGCTCATGGCGAGTACCTGGTGGCCGCCGCGCTTGTGGGGAGATCCTGGTGTGCGCATGCAACCGTGTAGAAGGTTTTGGTGTGGAGATTTATCCAATGTCCGGTATCGAGTGCCGAGTGCCTCGACAACGTCGCGTGCCTCGGAAAAGGAAACCCTTGTCGCCAGTGGTATGTAAACGTGCCGACCACCATTGGGGGAGTGATCTTCAATCCACCGGGCGCCACAGCTGTGCAGCCACGATTGGAGGGACTTCACGTCCGCATCCACCCAATCGATACCTGCAATAGAGGAGTCGAAGTCGAGGAAGATGGCCGAGCAGCTACCGTCTTTCCCGAAGATCCGGACCGCCGCAGGAAAAGTGGGTAGCGTCTCAGTCAGAGCGCGTTCGTGCTTTTGGGGATAGGTCTTACCGCCGTCTCGGGACAGGCGAACACGGGGTTGACCTGCGAGAAGAGGCGCTAGCGAGGCCCAAGCTTGCGCAGCATCAGCGGTCGGGGAATGGTCGCGAGACACGCCAGCGGGTACGACTGCTGGCAGCACGCGAGCGTGCTGTTGTACGATGAGAGCAATCCTTTCGAGGAGGTCCTGTCAGAGGGACAACAAAGGGCCGGCCCGCCAAGACCGGTTTTATAGCAAGACAAAGGTGAATCTGAAGAGATCAACCTTCACGACTTACAGTCTGAGCGCCGGGAAGCAATCCAGAATGTAAGTCACTAGCTTCGAAGGCCCGCCTAGTGCGGGCCTTCCTCGTTATGAGGCTAAGCGCCCAAGCGGGAACTCCTCCTGCTGGGGAACTGCGTGCAGCTTGGTATTGGCCAGGCGTTCTTCAACCAAATCTGACAGCCAGTCGCTTACGTACTGGTAGCCCTCTGCCTTTGCAATTTGGTCCATTGCATCCGCTTTAGGTGTTGCGATGCGGAATCCGACGAATTTGCGGTCGCCTTTGGAGCGTCTGCCTGCACGTGTAACTGGAGCCATCATCCCTGTCCTTTGAACTCGGCCGCGGAAGCCGCCGCTACTTCAATAGATTGGTCGAACCAAGTGCCACCTGGCCCTAAGTAGGCGGCTGCTATACAACCAACCTTCTCTGAAACTGAAACTACCATCGCGCGCCTTCCGGCAGTGGCATTGAAACAGAAACACCCTCCGGCGTGTTGAAACAGAAACAGGGTCGAATGGCGGAACCATCTGCATGGAGGTCTGCCATGACGCCACAGCGTCAGCGCGCCCGATTATGGACAACATGCGATATGGGCCCACATTGGGCGTGTCGCCGCGGAGCCCCTCGGACAGAAAAGGGGCTGAGCGTGGCATATCTAATTGCAAGCGTCCGCAAACGCATTGATAGGTCCATCTACGCATCACCCTAACCCGGCTTCAGACAGTTGCAGACGTTCACATCCCGCTGCATGTGGCGACTTGATTCCCCCAAGAAATCAAGTATGCGACAGCCTACCTACGGGCTTCGCACATGTACAACCCAGTTCTAACTCATGGCCTATACGCTACGAATGTCATCAGGTAAAATCTGATGTCGGCTGTCCGCCTGCTCTGTAGCGGTCGCATCATAAGCAGCTGACCTTGGCTGAAGGAGCTTTGAGATGGCAAATGGGGGTCGTAGCGTGTTTCTTACGCAACAGCAGAAGAAAGAGCGCCTGGCGGATCGCATGGGCATCCTGGTGGATATCTGGGAGTCCGACAACAACGCGGTGCTTACGTACAATCACGTCGAGGAAGCACTCTCTTCCAACGGGATCCATCTGTCGCGGACACGATGGTCATATTTAGTCAATGGCACGGGCAGCCTGGTGACCGATCAGGAACTGCTGAAGGGCATCGCAGAGTTCGTTTTTGGTGTGCCGGCCAGCTATCTCGTTGATCTCAACAGTGAAACTCCTCCCGAGGTAGAAGCGCGCATGGAGTTCCTTGTGCAGATGCGCAAGCTCAAGGTGAAGAACTTCGCTGCTAGAAACCTGGGCGCGACGTCACCGGAAACACTGAGGATGATCACGAGGATTATCGACTCGTCAATGAATGGCGAGGATGAATGACTCTCCCACCTGTTCAGGACAAGGTTCGGGAATTGTGCGGTGACGGCACGACGTCGATGAAGGAAGTCGTCGAACGCTTGACCGTGATCTGCGCCAAGCCGATCAATCTGATCGAGTACAACGAATCCTGGGGTTCCCTGACGGCATTCAAGGCCGAATTTGAAGATCGCATCAACGTCTATTTCCCCCCGCAGAAGTCCCAGCAGTACAAGCTCCACTGCATCTACCACGAGCTCGGACACATCTACCTGGAGAGCCTTCAGGTAGCCCTTGCCCTGCCGGATCTCTCCGGCGAGATGCTGAGAGAAACCGCGGACGCGATTAGTATCACCTGCCGGTCGGTTCCGAACCACCCTGTCGAGCGGTGGGTGGAGGACTTTGCATTCGAGATGTCCAAGAAGACGCGTTCACGCAGCTCGTCCGATCTTGATCCTTTCCTCTGATAAACCATGAAACTGTTGCTCTTCGCGCTGCTGAGCGCCCTATGCCTCCTTCGAATCCCCTCGGTGGTCAAGGTCGCGGAATCCCGCGCCTCGTGGGCGGCATCGATCTTCGGGCTCGCGGCACTCTATGTTCTGGGGACGGTTACCGCGCTGGAGGATATTGATCGCTATCTCGGTGGCATCAATGTGACGAACCTGCTCCAGGCCGTCTTCGCGCTCCTGGCAATCTTCTTCTTTAACGACAGTGTGCGGCGTCTGGCGAACGTACCCATAGTGAGATGGACCTACTACGCGCCGTTGCTGAGCATTCCCATCATGATTGCCAGCTTCACCCTAATTCAGGACAAAGCTCCAACGGCCGCGGACTTCATCGATACCCGCATGGACCAGCTCGCTACCGCCGCGTACAGCGGCATATACATGCTCGCGCTATTGTTCACCGTCCTCAGGATCATCTACATGCTTCGGCACAAAGCCAAGGGACTGTACGCCACATTCTCAGCGGGCCTGCTGGTGGTTGCGGTCGCCGTTTCGTGCCACATCACCTACGTGGTGCTGTTCTACTTCTCACCCTGGGACGCCCTCGCCCGGGACATCGGTGCCTGGTTTGACCGCCTTTTCTATGTAGGCCTTTCAGTGACCGCCGCAGGATGGCTGATTCTCTTCCTGTCGAAGCAGCTGCCCAGATTGCGTCTCTGGATGATCGATGCACTGTGGCTGACCGCTTTGAGGATGCGCGTCCGTGCCGATCGGTCACGAGTCAGTCCGGCCTGGGACCTCTTCAACGAAACGCTCGAAAACGGCGTTTACAAAAGCCTCATTGTTCTGCACAACTACGAGCGGGTGAACTTGACGGACTTCCCGGACTCTGTCCAAGGCAGGATCAGCCACATCGAAGCCAAGCTGGACGCTCGGACCTAGCTCTGTTCGGTCAAGATCGTCTTGCTGACCCACCTGGTCAGTTCGTTGGTGAAGGTAGAAGGCGAGGCGTTCCACTCCTGGGTGTGGTGAGCCTCGGGTAGTGATATCAAGGTGACGGTGGCCGGATTCGCGCGTTGGAACGCGACCGAGATCTCCCAGGGAACCTCTTGATCAGCGGTCGAGTGCAAGACCAGGGTCGGGACATCCACCCTGTTGGCTACGTCCACCCAATCGAGCGCATCGAAATCAATCGGTTCTTCCAGCCCGAGCATCCTCGCGAACAAGGGGGCGCCCAACAGGCGTATAACAAGGCCGGCACCAACCGCCGGCACCCGGGCCCGCACTGCTCCTGCTGTAATGGCTTTCCGCCAGCTGGTGACGGGACCTACCAGCACGAGCCCGACGATCCTGTCCCGGTGGGCGCTGCGCTCTGCCGTGAGCAGGGCCATGGTCCCACCCATGGACCAGCCGGAGAGGATGACGCGCTTGGCTCCCTGAGCAACGGCATAGGACACTGCACTTTCCACGTCACGCCATTCCGTTTGCCCCAGGTGACTCGATTCCGCCTGGGGCGGGCGGACCTCGACGTCACTGCGAAAAGTGGGAACCAGAGATGTCAAGCCTAAGGAGCTGAATGCATGGACGTCTCGGAACATGATCGAGCGGTCCGTCCAGCTGCCATGGATATGGATCACCCACACGTCCTGATTTGCGGCCTCAAATAGCCATGCCGGCGCCGCACCGTACTCGGTGGGGACATCCACCTCTTGATAATGACCGCGGACGGCAGCGGGCTCGAAGAAAACGTCGGGGGTCCAATCGACGATTGGGCCCAAACTTCCCGGCGTAGAGCTTGACTGATCGAGCAGCCTTTCTACGAAGTTTTGTTCCTCGTCGATCAGGGTAACCTCACCGACTCGCGTGTATTTGGCCGTCACGGAGTCGAACACGCCGAATTCACCTGGGGCTTTTGTGTAGTCGTCCAAATCAATGCGGACGCGACGTCCGCCGTCCACCATCTCTGCCCGGCGGTAGTCCTTTGGGCCTCGCTTGACGATTTTCCGAGCCATGACCACGGCGAACCCGGATAGCCCCGCGGCCGGCACAAGGAACGCCATGCAGCACAAGATGCGCCGTTTCGTCAGCATTGGGTCTTCGTCCTCCAAGGCGGATCAAGGGGAAATGGGACCCAGACATCGTAACGTCCCTTACTGCCTAATGACGTCGGAGATCATGCTCACTACAAGCGTTGCACATGTTCACTACAGGCATGTAACGTGCTTAGTGAAACAAGAAGGTATTGCTATTTGACAAGGCTTGTTATGACTGCGGCGTTCATCTACCGCGGAGGTAGTTGATATAGGCAGGAAGCATCTCGAACTCCACAGCATCAATGTTGGCTTCGTACTTCACGCGCTTGCCATGTCGTTGACCTGCAGGAAAGTCGGCCGTGACGGCACCGGAAGCTTCGAGGGCTTCCAGATGGTGCTGAAGACTGGGTCGAGTCAGCTTCCTGTTGTCGTCCAGGACAATCCCCTTGAGGATTTCGCCGGTGGTGCAGGGGCCGTTCTGATGCAGGTACCGCAGTATGGCCGCGTGGGCTCGATTTCCGAGAACTTCGATGGCTGCCTCAACCTCCTGCGGATGATTGGGCTGGATGAGGCGCGGCATGCGTCTATCTTGCCCGATTATTCGGATAGCTCTTAGTCGCAGATTCAAGTGTATCGCTAAATGATCAACTTTGAGCTACAGTCAAATTGTAGGCCTTATTCGAAAGAAGGAGGCGCAACGACCTTCTGAAGGAGATCCTGCCGAAGGTGGAAATGCGTCTCATGCTGACGATGTGACAAGCATCTTGGTTGGATCCAGAGAAGAATGGCACGCCAGCGTGGACTTGATTGTCAGTAGCTGGCAGTAGACAAGAAGCGATGCCCATGGGGGAGGGACAGGTTTTGAAGAACATGCTGCCGCTCGGTACACAGCGGCCCTTGAACGCGTCGCTGCCTAACTGCCGCAGGCACGTTCGGTGGTGAAACGATGACCGCCCGCAAAGTCATCACCGGCGCCTCGATCGTTGCGCTGCTGACCGTTGGCCTTGTCACTGTCGTCCTGGACGACAGCGATCCGGCGCAGGCAGCATCATCGTGTGCTGCACCTGCCAGTGTGGCTGCTGGTCCTGCCCCTGCCGGGGGAGTGGCCGGGTTTGATGCCGAACAGATGAAGAACGCCCAGGCGATCATGAACGCTGCCAAGTCCCTGAAGCTGCCGGTCGCGGCGCAGCTGATCGGGATCCAAACCGCAATCGGTGAATCTACACTCCGCGTCGTTGACTACGGTGACGGGGCAGGGCCGGACTCTCGTGGCTTGTTCCAGCAGCGCGACAACGGTGCGTGGGGATCGTATGCGGACCGGATGAACCCCACCATTTCGGCGACGAATTTCTTCAAAGCCCTCCAGCGTGTGGAGGGTTGGGAAACCCTCGAGCCGACCATCGCCATCCACCGGGCGCAACGGAACGCGGACCCGAACCACTACACGAAGTTCCGGGCACAGGCCACGGAAGTCTTCAAAGCCTTGGGTGGGGAGTCCGGCGCGGCGGTGGACCCGTCCGGCGTCTGCCCGGCTGAAGGCAACCAAGTCGTCGGGGACTTGGCCGGTAAGTGGGTCGCTCCCATGGAAGGGGCGATCAACAGCAGCGGTTACGGGCCCCGTGCGGCACCGCCCGGCACTGCCGGGGGAGTGCTGGCCAACTTCCACTACGGCATTGACTTCTTTCATCCCGGAGGGCCGGGAACGATCGTGGCCCTGACGGATATGAAGATCGTCAAGGTCCGCAATCTTGATGGCCTGTTCGGCACCGGCGTGACCGGTCAAACAGTGGATGGGAAGCTCACGATCGGCATGTACCACATGGCAGCCGGCTCGGTGAAGGTCAAGGAAGGCGACACCGTGGCCGCCGGAACGCCGTTGGGCACCGAAGGTGCAACGGGCAACGTCACCGGCCGCCACCTCCACATGGAGTTCTTCGCCGGTGCCTTGCCCAACCCTATGGTTCCGATCAATCCCACCATCGACCCGACTCCGATCATGAAAGAGAAAGGCATTCTCTGATGCGCAAGCACCTCGCACTTACAGCCGCCCTGGCCGCCGCGCTCTCGCTGAGTGCCTGCGCCGGAAACACAGTCACCGAACCGGCGGCCGATTCGACCCTCTCGGTGAACACCGGACAGGCCGGCCGGGAGAGCCACCAGGCCGGCGACGGCCACGACCATACAGCCGATGAGTACTACGGCGTCCCTGAAGTGACGTGGGATGCCGCCGCGGAGAAGTCGGTCAAGGACACCGCGGCCAAGGTCATGGGCTTGTTCGCCCGTCCCGATGTTCCGGAGACAACCTGGTTCGCTGATCTCGCCCCGCATCTCGCACCGGAATATGCCGAGGATGCGAAGTACATTGACCCGGCTCGGGTGCCCATCCGGAAGGTCACGGACGGGCCAGCGATCAGCCGGGATGCCGGCAACCCGATGACCGTCACCGCTTCGTTCTCCACGGATGCGGGCCGCTGGACGATGCTCCTGCATCGTCCCGGGCAGCAGCAGCCCTGGCTGGTCACAGCGATCTCCCCGCAAGACCCGACCTCATGAACCCAAAGACAGAACCTGAAATGAGCGAGAGGAACCATCCGATGAGCACGAACTGGCAAGGGAGCGAACGGAAGAGCCGCGCACCCATCAGCCTGACCGACACCGAACCCGATGCAATTGCAACGGATCCGGCCACGATCATCCACGCCGTACCTGATGCCGAACCGGCCTCAGTAGCAAAGGCTGAAACGCCTGTGGTGGAGGACCTGCACCGGGAGGCTCCGCTGGTCAGCGGCCGCCGTAGCGCCGCTGTGCTCCGAAAGGAGAACGTGAACGACCAGCTGCCGCCGGCCACCGGTTGGCAGGCATTCCTGCGGGCGGTCAGTTTCGGTCTAATCAGCCCGAAGGTGGGCGCGGCCGAGCTTGCGCGCCGGGCGGATCTGTCCGCGATCCAGAGGGTGTACTCCCGTCCGATGCAGATCATGGTCGCCCAGCCCCTGGGCGGGGTGGGCAAGACGATGTGCAGCGTCGGCCTGGGCTCCACGTTCGGGATCCACTCCGGCCAGCAGACACTGGTGTGGGACAACAACGAGATGATGGGCACCGCCGGCGTGCGGACCAACGCGAACGACTCGACCCGGACTGTCTGGGACTTGCTGAACGTCCTGGAGTCCTTCGAGACCGTCACCGCCCGCAAGGGTGAACTGTCCTACTACACCCGCCACCAGGGGAACAACCAGTTCTCCGTCCTGGTCGCGGACGAGGACGCGGACCGGATGAAATCCATTGGCGCCGACGAGTTCAACCGCATCCACACCGTGGTGAGCCGTTTCTACGACACCATCATTGTGGACACCGGGAACAACACCCGCTCAGCGAACTGGCTCGCCTCCATCGAGGTCACCGATCAGCTGGTGATCCCCACGACGCTCAAGCGCAACGCTGTCGTCTCCGCCCTGCGGATGATCGAACAGCTCGAATCCATGTCCGAGCGCACCGGCAACCCGCACTACAAAGACCTGGTGTCCAATGCTGTCGTCCTGGTCACCCAGGGCGGCGGAGCGAAAGTTTCCGCGG
The DNA here is from genome assembly GCF_031455195.1 of Paenarthrobacter nitroguajacolicus. Classification (GTDB taxonomy): domain Bacteria; phylum Actinomycetota; class Actinomycetes; order Actinomycetales; family Micrococcaceae; genus Arthrobacter; species Arthrobacter nitroguajacolicus_D. Next base: position 11,124 of record NZ_JAVDSH010000007.1, read on the forward strand.
CCGAGCAGGCGGAGCTTCGCGAGAACCTTGCCTCCGCTGTCCGGGTCCTGATCGACATCCCGTACGACGGTGCGCTGGATACCGGCTCGATCATCGACTGGCAGCTCGTCGGTGACCCTGCCCGCCGCGCGTTCGAACGTGCATCCGCGGAAATCGCCGAAGGCCTCCTGGCCGTTGACCGCGCCACCTCCACCAAAACCACCAACCGATAAGGAACCCAATAATCATGTTCAAGACCATTGGCAACGAAATTAATATCCGGACCGCCGTTCCCACCATCGACAACCCGCTGGACGGCGTAACACCCAGCATCGATGTGTTCGGCGTGAAGTTCACCGGCGCGATCCAAATGATCCTTGGCGGTGTTTGGGCTCTTGCTCTGATTCTTCTGGCCGGGGCGTTCATTTGGAACCTCATGAAGTGGGGCATCGCCCGCAACCGCGGCCACTCCGACGACATCGAAGACGGCGCAGCAGGGGCCAAGAAGACCGGCATCGCCTTCGGCGCGGCAGCAGGAGCAAGTGTCATCATTGGCGGCATCCTGGCCCTGGCCACGGCTGCAGGAGCCTAACCCATGCGGAAGCACTGGAAACTCCTCACAGCTTTGGGGGCGGTGATCCTGGTTATCGCTGTTGCCGTTGTCCTGCTGAACCCACCGGCGCCGGCGGCCAAGCCGGATGACCCCAGCTCTCTGCAGGCGTCCGGGAAGTTCGGATTCCCCGTCTCCGGGATCAAGATCGGCGAAGGCGGCACCAAAACCGCCAGCGACGGCAAGACCATCATCGGCTACAACGGCAGCTGCGACTCAGCCGCCCAAGCAGCCGCCAACTACACACCCCTCGTCAAAGACGTAAATGTTGCGACTTGGGCACAGCAGAAAAAGACACTGGTGGAGGTTGGCAAGCAGGGGCCCTGGGTGGAGCGAGCCACCATCAACGGGGATCTGATGGCCAATGCCAAGGACCTTCCCCCGGGAGCTTTCGATGGTGGCTGGTACTCCCGCTCCGACGTAGCCGCGGGCGGCCTGTACCGGGTTGCCAGCTGTGATGCGAAAAAGAAGGCAGTGGTGCAAATCTTCAGTGGTGGCACGACCGCAGTAGTGAACAAGGCACCGAGTGCCTTCTTCCAAACAGTCACCTTCGAACTGAGTTGGGCAGGTGACTGGAAGGTCTACGACTTCGCCATCGTTCAGAGCGGACAGGATTTCAATGGTCGAGTCAAAGACGCTGGACCCACCAGTCTGGGGACCACTTACGACGACGAGACCGCCCCTGCTCTAAAGGATGAGTTGGTGAACGACTTCTTCGCCGATGTCAGCCGTGAGGGGTGGGTTGAGTATGCAAACGCTAAGCGCTAGCAGGACGGTCCGCCTGGTCGCGATCGTTCTGGCCCTGTTCCTCAGCTTCGGGATCATCACCGCCGGCCCTGCCCAAGCAGCGGAAGACGTAAGCAAGTCCGAAAAGCTGAACGCCGACCAACTCAAGCGCCTTGCTGGACTTCCCGCAGACCAGCGCGACAAGATCAGGGACCGGCTAAACCAGGAACTGGGTAAGTCGGCCTGCGCGGACATGCTTTTTTTCGGGGCAATGGGCGGCAGCGACTGTGAAAACGTTGCGGCCAAAGCGTTCGGCACCTTCCTGACCACGCCAGAAAAGGTGCTGGACTACGACACAAAACAGACCGTCCCGTTCTGTGCTGCTCTCCCCGGTGCTGGTGCACCGGCTACTGCCACCACTTGGTGCGCCGGAGGGGCTGCCTTCCAAAAGTTCCTCCCAATTGCTGGGGTGGTGATGCGTACGGTCATCTCCACGATGCCGGGCGGTCAGGTCGTCCTGGGCACGGTCGATACCGTGGCGTTCATTGCTAACGCTAAGGACGGGTTCGAGAAGTTCGCGAACACAGTGAAGGCAGAGGGTGTGAAGTCCACCAACGAGGTGTTGAACAACCTGTTGAAGGTCTCGGTGTTTGAGGTTGATGACGGTTTCCGGGCGACGTGGGCTGTGTTCGCCGGGATCGGGATCTTGATCATGGGGCTGGTGTATTTCAAGCTCTGGAAAGACGTTTCGAACGAAGAGATCGACATGGACTCCGCCCGAACATCGCTGCTCTGGTACGGGCCGTTGTCCATGGTCTTGGTACTGTTCGGGCCGGCTATCGGCTACGTGGTCAACGGCTGGATGAGCGGCCTCACTGAAGGGATCACGTTCTGGACTTCCAGCAGAGTCACGGACTTCGGGGTCGCCATTTCCCGGTTCGCGTCCTATGAATCCAGCGGCGCGTTCGGTCCCTTGGCGGCGGTCTTGCTGTTCGGCCTGCTGTTCATCGCTGCCTGGGCCATGCTCGGGTTGCTCGCGTTGCAGCCGTTGGCCCTGTACCTGCTGGGGTTGGGCATCGCCATGATGATCGGCTTCTTGATCCACCCGAAGTACCGCGAACGCGTGGGCAAGGTCGGCGCTCTGTGGCTCGGGATTTCCCTGTCAAAGCCGTTGCTGCTGCTTCTCATGGGAGCGGTGTTCAGCTATATCGCCTCACGTCCGGCGTTCGTCGGCGAAGGCGTGGACGATGGCATGGTGAACGCCACGTCGGTGTTCCTGGCCGCGGCCGCGATGTGCCTGTTGGCTTTCGCGCTGCCGATGCTTTACAAGTACGTCCCGATCCTGCCGTCATCCTCGACCAGCCTGGGTGAGGGCCGTCAGTCGATCGCCGCGCCGGCCATGGTCGCCGGCGCGGGCGCTGCGATCTCTTCCGCGATCAGGCAGCGCCGGACCGCGCAAGTACAGTCCGGCACCACCGGCGGACGTCCTCATGGCGGTGCGCCTGCCACGAACGGCCCCTCTTCAATGACAGCCCAATCAGAGGGCCATGGCAGCTCAGGACTGGGATCGAACGGTTCGGGAGTCTCAGGACGCCGCAGTGCGGCCTCCAAGGTTCCTACCGAGCAGGGCGCACCTGCGGGTCAGGACCGCCAAGGCGGTCAGGCGCAAGGCCAGGGACAGCCGGAGACCCGAACGATCGGGGAGCTGCAAAAGGCCGATCGTTCCGGAACCGGCGGAGCGAAGGCAGCACAGGCTTTGAAGACCGGGGCCGGGGCAGTTGGACGGGGATCGGCGAAGGTCGCAGCCGGTGGCGCGACGGCGTTCCTGCTGGCGGGCCGGGAAGCGGCGCGTCAGGCCTCCATGCGCGGGCAGCGCTCTGCCCGTTCGATGGCGCCGGATACCGACCACATCAGTGGCCGGTAAGAGAAGTACAAGGAGTAGGTAGTCATGGGAAGAATGGTTGTTGTTGGCGGTGAGGTCCAGAGCCGTGGCTTGTTCGGTGGGAACCGCACGGCACCGGAATGGATCGGCCTGTCAGTGGCCGTCGGTACCGCATTGTTGATCGTGCTCGCCGGTGGCAGCAATGTCGTGGCGTGGATCAGCGCCGTGGTGCTGGTTCTGGCAGGGGTCATCCTGACCACACCCAACAAGTTCTCCGGTCACCGCTCCCTGGGTGCTCTCTTCGTTGAACTCCGGCACAAGAAGGTCCGGGCCAAGAACAAGTCCCTGGTCTACGTTCCGGTCAAGGACCGTCCGCAAACACGGATGATCAAAGCCGGGAAGAAAGACCGGAAGCGTGCCGACGAGAACGGCATGATCGAGGTACCGATCCGGCATAAGGACAATGCCCCGCTCATGGTCGGCACCGTCCGCCATTTCGCTATCGACACCCCGGAAGGGCCGCTGGTCATCTTCCGGCACCAGGGCAAGGTCAAAAAGCCGTACTACACGGCCACGATGGAGGTCATGGGTTCGTCCTCCGGGATCCGGGAGGAATACCGGAAGGAATCAGGTCATGTCGCCCGGGGCCAGTACCTCGCCCGGTTGGCCCGCCGGCAATCCCTCGTCACCCATATCCAGACCCTCGCACGGGCCGTGCCGATGGATTCGGCCGACCACCTGCTGTGGGTCAAAAAGCGCGTCGCGCAGAATGTTCCGCGGATCCTGTTGGAGTCCTACGGTGACCTGTGCGAGACGACCCGTTCCCGGTCCGAACAGCACCGCACCTATGAGACGTTCCGGATCCCCGGCTCCGCTGCCCTGTACCGCCGCGCGGAAGCCTACGGGTCAGGGGACGACGGCATTGGTCAGGCGATATATCAGGAAATCCGCTCCGCCATGGCCCAGGCCTCAATGATGGGTTCGATCACGAACTCCCGGCCCCTTGGCCCACAGGCCATGGCCGCGCTCCTGCGTCACCTGCAGGACCCGGACTTCGACATCGACGACTACGACGGCGCCGACCTGATGGACTGCTGGCAGCACCTGGACGGCGCAACCTCTCCCATCTCCCTGGTAGTCAACGACCACTGGCACATCCGCACCGGCTACGTGCCGGCCTCGGCCTTCAGCCCCGCACCGATTCCGGTGGAAGCGCTGGAAGCGATCATCAGCGGCATCCAACCGGCCGTAGTGCACTCGGTGTCCATGGTCATGGAACTCGAAGATGCACGCAGCGCCCGCTCCAAAGCCCGGACGGATGCTGCCATGGACAGGGCCACGAGCAACAAGGTCAGCAAGTCCGGTGTCGTCACCGATGGCACCGAAGAAGTGTTGATGGGCGCCTCTCACCAGCGCCTCCTGGATCTGAAGCCCGGCTCCGGCCACCACGGCGCGGCCTACGGTCTGTATATCTCTTTCGCCGTGGAAGACGCGAACGAGATCCTGTCCACCACCGACATTGTTGAGGCAGCTGCCTCCGATGCCGGCATCGAGTTCATTGACTGGTTGGACCACCGCAACGACCTTGCCCTGATCACCACCATGCCGTTCACGAGGGGAATCCGATGAGCACCACGAACGACGTCAAGCGTTTCAGCCTGCCATGGGCTCTTGCCAGCAAATCCAAGCGGACCATCAGAGCGCAGGCCCGCGCCGGGAAGCTGGAGCTGGAAGCAGCTGCAGCCGATACCGCGGCCGAAGGTTTGCGCCGGAACAAGCCGTTGAGCAAGCGTGCGGTGAAGAAGGCTGAGAAGAAGGAAGCCAAGGACCGTGAGCTGGTCGAGGCCAAAGCGAACGCCAAGACCCGCTGGCATCACGAACGGAAATGGGCTTTCGCGTCGAAACTGGGCTTCTATGACCCGGCAGCCCCGGGTGTGGCGTCATCAACACGGCAGATGGAGTTCTCGCATATGGCGATTGCTTCCCCGCCGACGTCGCACCGCGGCCTGGTGTTCGGCGTCGATGCCGGGTCCGGGTGGATGATCGTCCATGACCCGTTCACCGCCTACGGTGACACCCTCGAATCCCCGAACGTCTGCTACATCGGTGACCTTGGCCAGGGGAAGTCCTCGGCCATGAAAACCTGGGGCGTGCTCCGACAGCTGATCCTCGGCCGCCGCGTCGTGGTGATCGATAAGAAGTACCAAAAGGACGTCGGCGGCGGCGAATACACCCCTCTTGCACGGAAGCTCGGCGTCGCTCCGGTACGGTTCAGCATCGGTGGCGGCGGATCCCGGATCAACATCCTCGATCCCCGTATCGCTGCCCGCCTGAACGAGGAAACCCACGACAGCGCCGAAGCGTTCCGCACCCCGGCCGGCCAGTCCATGCTGGTCCGTGCTGTCATGGAAGAAGCTCTCCGCCGGCCGATGACGCCCAAGGAGGGCAAAGCCGTCCGGATGGCCCACCGGCAGGCGTTGACGGACGCGAAGAAGGCGAGGGAAGTCGCGCACATCGGGCATGTCCTCAAAGCCCTCTACGCCCCCAATGAAGACGCCGCAAGGGCCACGAACCTGACAGTGGAAGAGCTGCGCGAATGGGGTCAGGATCCGGCCTTCGAGCTGGAACGCATGATCGAAGACGACCTCGCCGGCCTGATCGACGGAGAAACCAGCGCCGACATCCAGCTCAACGCAGGCCTGACCGTCTTTGACGTCTCGCTCCTGCCCGAAGACGGCCCGGCGCTGCCGATCGTCATGACGATCATCAACACCTGGCTGGCCAACACCCTCTACCGGCAGGAAGAAGCAGTCCCAACGGTCCTGCTAGTTGAAGAAGCCTGGCACACCGTCCAAGGCTCGGTGGCCACAGTGACCCGCCGCAACACCAAACTCTCCCGCGCCCTGTCCCTCTCGTGCCAGTTCGCGTTCCACCACATCTCCGACATCCCGGCAGACAGCCCCGCGATCTCCATGCTCAAGGAATGCGGCACGGTCCTTTTGTACAAGCAGCAAAAGAGCGCCGACGCTCTGGCTTGCGAGGAGATGTTCACCCTCCCCGTCGGGACGGCCGAAGTGATCACCAAACTGGTCAAGGGCACCTGCCTGTTCAAAATCGATCAGTACGACCCCTTCGAAGCCATTCACGTCCGCAGCCCCCTCGAGGTCGAACTGACCGACACGGACGGTGCCATGAAATCCACCTCCACCATCGCTTTCACCGAAGAATCCACCGTCGAAGCCATGGAGGTCATCCCGGCATGAGCAAACAAACCTCAACAGACACCCTGATGAAGATGGGACTCGCCGGTGTCGTTGTCGTGCTGGCGGGCCTCGCCTGGGTATCCGCATTCTTCGGTGAGATGCTGACACCCACGGGGATGCCCTGGACGAACTTCACGGAGTTGGTGGCCCGGTTCAAAGACGGCACCTTCGCATGGCCGCAAGCGGCAACGTACATACTGATCGTTCTCGCCCTGATCACTTTCCTGGGCATCGCGTTCCTGACCATCGTGCTCGGCGGCAGCAAGCCGAAAGATGACGGCCTGCCCCGGTATAAGGACCTCGAACCGCGGATGGGCAAGAAGGCGGCCTTGGCCAAAGCCCGGCAGTCACTTCACCTGCCCGAAGATGCGACCGAAGCGGACATCATCGTCCCCGCGTTCAAACTCGACGGCAAAGTCCTCTACGTCCAGCACGAAGACTCCATGTGGGTGTACGCGCCGCAGCGTTCAGGAAAGACGCTTTATATTGCTGTCGGAATCGTGTTGGATGCCCCGGGCCCGGTGCTGGCGACGTCCACGAAAAACGACCTGCTGATGTACACGGCGGTGTCGCGCAAGCGGCGTGGCCGCGCGCAGGTCTTTGATTTGCAGGACATTTCCGGTTGGCCTGACACGATCAGCTGGAGCCCTGTGGCCGGGTGTGAAGACCCTGACGAGGCCCTTGCCCGTGGCAAAGCCTGGGCCGGTGCCCAGCCGATGGGGAACGTGAAGAACGGGGACTGGTTCAACTCCAAGGCCGCCGCCATTCTTGGCCGGTTCCTGCACGCCGCGGCGCTCGATGGCGGCACCATCGAGGACGTCGTGCGCTGGTCCAACAACTTCGCGGATCCCGAACCTTTGGAAATCCTCCGCGAACATGGCGCACCGGCCGCGTTCGCAGAACGCCTGCAGGCGCTGACTTCCTCCCGTGCAGGCGAAACGGTGGACTCGATCCAGGAGACCCTTGCCGGGCTGCTGGAGCCTCTGTCCTCGCCTAAGGCCTTGAAGTTCCTCACCCCTGGTGGAGGCCAGGGCTTCAATGTTGACGACTTCCTGACCGGGGCAAATACCCTGTACCTGCTCACGGACGGGGAAGATTCCCCGGTCGCTCCACTGGTGACGATGTTCGCGGACCACGTCTTCCGTAAAGCCCAGAAGATCTCCCAGACCCGCGCCGGCGGCCGTTTGTGGCCGGTGTTCACGATGGTTCTGGATGAAGCACCCAACGTTGCAGCGTTCCCGAAAATGGCCGGCGCCCTTTCGGACTCCGGAGGCCGCGGCATCCGCATTATCGGGTTCAGCCAGTCATTCGCCCAGAACCGTGCCCGGTGGGGAGACGATGGGGCCAAAGCGATCCGCGGGACATCGTCCCTTCGCCTGTTTCTTCCCGGTCTGGAAGAATTGGCCGAACTCGAAACCATCGCCAAAGCCGCCGGACCGACCACGCATCAGCGTGTTTCCACATCGCGGGGCAAGGGCGGTTCGTCGAAGACGACCAGCGAAGAGGAACGCCCTGCTATCCGTGCCCACAAGATCCAGCAGCTGGACCAGGGCAAGGCCTTCATGCATTACACCAACGTCCGCCCGGCCGTCGTGGAACTGACCCCGTACTGGGAACGCGATGACGTTGAGCAGATCAAGAAGGACAAACAGGCCGCCGAGGCCCTGACCTGCCGGATCACCGCATGAGCGAAGACCCCTACGCACGCATCCCGTTGCCGGACGAGGAACCTGCACCGGAAGACGCCGGTGCAAGCAGCGAGGCCGGGGAACCCGGCATCGCCCCGGCCGGCGTTGACGGCGACGGCGTACTGCCCTCCGTCGAGGAACTGGTACTGGACCACGACGGCCAGCTAGGACAGCTGCGCGCAGACGTTGACGGACTAGCTGGATTGGTCGGGGATCTTCTCCAGAAGCCGCCCGCCGAGAAGCCTGCACCCTGGAACTGGAAGGAACTGAACGGCTCCGGCAGGGCAGCCCTTCTCACGGAACTGCGTCAATGGGTTGACTGGTACAACGGCCGCTACGGTGTCACGACCGATTCCAGGATCCTGGGGTGCTGGTACCGCCACGGGCCTGTGGTGGAGGAACTTATCGGCGTGTGGATCGCCTGGCGGGCCGCCTACTACGGCGACAAGACCCTGAACGATGCCCCGGCCTACTGGCACGAACGGATCCTATGGCCCGCCATCGCGCGCATTACCAAGAGCAACTGGGGTCTTTCCGCATGCATCCCCGCACACAAAGACCCCCGGCCCAAGTCTGAGCCTTCCACCGATGATGAGTTCACGTCGTTCATTTCCACCCTGGACGGCCGAGCGGGGACTTAAGTCCGCCCGACAGCGGGAAGATCTTCTCCGCCGGCCGCACCACCAACCACCGATACCCCCGATGACGAACCGCGCACGTGGAACTTCCCCGTTGTCTGCATTCGACCAGACTAAACTTAGGGACTCTTTTGCTTGGCCCGGATCCTCCTGTTTAGCTGGTGGAGTGGGAAGCTTAATGAACTAAAGGAAGCTAAGCCCGGGTATTGAAAATTCGGGTTTTTGTGCAGGCGGTCTGGGAGCTCGACTATCAGGAGGCATCTACTATTCGCATGTCAAAATAGATATATCCCGCATACTTATAGCCTGGTCTAATTGTTCCATCCAAAGCCTGGTAACCAATTTTCATCCCACTGGCCGAACGGAGTTGATCAAAGTTAAGTAGGTAACCACCGGTTCTTGAACTATTTGCGTTGTTGTAAAGACGAGAAGAGCCAGCTTCATACGACAACTTGAAGAGACGCTCGGAGTGTAGCGCAACACCATCCCAAATGCTGGCACTGTTGTCCGCTTTTAACGTCATCACTATTGTCGCACTAAGAGAAGGTTTTGTTTCGTAAGATAGTAGAGCCGTTGCACCCTGAATCCAAGAAGGAGACGAGGCGTCAAAGTTGTCCGCCGCGGAGTTTTCATAGAAGACTCTGAAAGTGAGCAAATCGCCAGGGGCTACCTTGACAGCATTTTTAAAGGAATGTCCTGCTACCTTTAGATCGCTATTTGGAATTACAGTAAAGAAATCGCGCTCATCACCATAATTGGGATTGTTCGTAATGCTGTTTAATACAGCGTACTGTGCCGGAGACTCGATGGTATACAGTTTCCGGCTTGGGCCCCAACCAGCGTCAGTAGAAGTGGGAGTCGGAATTGTCGCTTCAGGATTGGGTGGTATTGGCGAGGACCGAACTTCGGGCGCCCCGTCGAAAGTGATACCGAATACCTGCATAGCGTCCGACGTGACAGCTAGACCGCCGATCAAGATAGCAAGTGCAAATGACGGTATCCAAACGAAAGGGTGTCCTCGCACCACCTGAATCACGTGTTTTACACGTGACCCCCAAACAGGTCTACTATGCCGGCCGGAAGGCGGCGTTGGTACCGTCATGACTTTTCTTCCCTACATCGAACCGCCCTTGGTAGAAGGATAGCTCTCCCCGGGCCCTAGCCAGGCTTTATCCGGCGCAGTTCAAGCTGTGCCGTTGGTGAAAAGGGCCGAAGGTCGCCACTACGTCGCCGACCTAAGGGTACTGAGGCGACCCTGTAAAGGGCATGCGCTAACCCAAGCCCACATTAACTTGGTGTGGGAACGGGTCCGACGGGACAGGTAGCACTGCGAGGGGCCCTACCAGTATCAGAGAGCCAAGTCTGACGAACTGGAGGGGACAGAGGCTCGTACCCACACGACGCATCACCACGGAGTAACGCGGGGTAGTCAGCTCAGAAAGAGGCCGCCAAACAGCAAGATGAACGTGCCGCGGCGCAGGCCAGCCAAAAACAGCAAAACCAAGGCCGCGAACTTTAGCCCCATGCCTATCTTGCTGCGCTCAGCTTGAGGTATCCGTGGTGATCGGCTGCAGCCGTCGTGGTGATCGCTGGCTTTATGGTGCCTCCACGCCTGTGCGTCGATTCCCTACTGGTTAGTCTTGGCGAACATCGTCGATGTAGTGTCCGTATGCATCAAGGTCGAGTGCAAGTACCGTACCAAGCCGGGAGAGCCTCTTGTATAGGCGCATTGCGAACCATATGAGTTGCTGGTCTGATGGCGCGTAGATCAGTTCGTCGTCTACCCTTTCCACCGCGCCGTCTTTTACAGCTATGGCGAAGTCCAGCCGGTCTGTTATGCCGCCGCCGAGTAGGGCCTTACGAGCGGCTTTCCCTTGAATGTCCTTCCAAGTCGTGTCGGTGGCGAGGATCCCTCCGAGTATGGGCTTACTGGCTGGCTCCTGAGGTGGGTAAGTTCCTCCTGCATGACGGATACCTACTGACGTTCGATGCAGTTTTCGGACACTGGCGATCTTGTCCCGTGCATATTCAACGTAGCCCTTGCTCAGCTCCGGTTTGGCCTCGAATATCGCATAGATGCTTTCAACAGGGACAAATGTAAGGTCTCCTTGCTTGAAGAAGAGGGGTGAGTACTGTCGGTCATAGATGGCTACATCTATTTGCTGGCTTTGTTTACCAAATGAATCGATCGCGAAAACGCTGCCCACCCCGTACCGCTGGGGGAGGAAGTCGCTGAGCATGTGTATCCAGCGTTCTTCAGTGGCGTCACCTTTTGCGGTTGGATGGTTGGTGAACGTGGGCATGAGCCCGAGGCCTGAAAGCATGTGTTTTTGCTTGGCCGCAAAGGCCTTTCTCAGGTTAAACGAGGTGCTTTGGCAGGCTTCGGTTCCTAGGCTTTCCGTAGTTTGTTGGTCCATGGTGCACTTTCTGGCCTGGTCGCGGATTGCCAGGTCCTAGTCGTTTTTTGAATGGTCAGGGCCGAGCAGAACTTCGGCTATTGGGCCGCCAGCTCTCCCGGGGTCAAGGATTAGGGTCGGATGGTACCGAGGTCCTTCTTCGGCGTGGTCTTCCCATTCGTAAACCACTGTTCGGAGGGTGTTTAGAAGGCGGCCAATCAGCACGGCCATGGGGTAAGGGCCATGGAATGCCAGGTGGACCTCGGCGCGCCCGTTGGAGGCTGCGAGCTCTTTAATCTGCTGGGCGATGGAGGAGCTAAGCCGCCCGGCCTCACGAGCATCAATCCGACTTGTGGTTGAGGTCACTATTACTGCTTTGGAGAACGCTTGATCGGATGAGTTGAGCAGCCGGTCGAAGGCTGTGCGGTCTGCTGCCGGGGTGAGGGTTACAAAGACTGCGACCCTCTCGCGCGTATCCTCGGCTTGTCGCGTTGAGAGGTTGATATCTTCAATGCTGATGATGTTGTCAACTGGGTCGTCGGGACTTGCTCCCGAGCTCCAGGCGACGTTGGCCGTGTCTGTGGCTTCGACTCTTCCAAATTTGGTTTCAGGGAGTGCTGTTCCAAGCGCGAGTGCAATGGAGAGATGGGCGCCGCCAAGGATCCCCACGTGAGATGCCCGAGCTGCATATACGGCGTCACTGATGAGGGGGAGCGTCTTCTGAAAGAGTCGCAGTCCTTCGTGTGACGGAAGGCGGCCTTGGTCTCCTGCGCTGAGACGGATGTGTAGGTCCTCGTCATCCGCATCGATGGCATACGGTGTTGGCCGGCTTTGTATCCTGATGGTAAACGCTCGGTTGGTTGCTCGGAGCGTGGGCTTCCGTTGCTCGACCCGGTGCATGAGCAAATCCCGGGCGATTTCGAGTTCACCGGTTCCGTCAAGCATGTTGCTTTGCTTCTTGTCGGCGAGGATGCGCGCGGGCGAAAGGCGAAGGAGCCGATCGGGGGCGTCGTAGTCACAGGCGGAGGAACTGCCAGGCCGGGATACCGCGTTCGCGATGCTGAGGCTGAAGGCAGGGTTGTTATCGAGTTGGAGAAGCCGTGGAAGTTCACGCTCCCTGACGATCTCGCTATGAACGATATCGGGGGTTACGACGAGCACTGCCGCTGAGAGTCCTTGGGTCAGAGCTTGCTCGAGCCGGTCTGTGGTGGTGCCGGCCCGCAGATCACGATAGTCGCGCCACACCACGAGGCCGGTTGCTCTCAGTAAGTGTTCCAATCGTGCGGCCTGATGCGTACCGTCCGATTGGCGGTACGAGATGAAGACTGGCCCGTCGCCACGAACAGAAGTTTCAGGAAGGGGACCGAGTGGCTGGAACCTATGTTCGGGGGATATTACTTGGACTTGGCTGCTGCCGATACGGCCAAACCGTTGACGCCGCGCAATGACGCCGTGAAATGGTGCTGTGTCAGACGTGGCGCGTACGATCATCGCGACGGGTCCCTGGCTGGTCTTAGCGATTGCGCGTAGCGCATTGATATCAATTAGGCTCGGCCCGACAGAGGCTGGGTGGCTGTGCCATTCGCCGACGTATCCGACGAGGTCGTCTTTGGCACGGTCCTTGAGGAATTCTTTAAGGATTGCATTGGCTTTGACGTCATCGCGCACATAGCGGTTTGTTGACGCGAGGGCGCTGCTTACGGTCAATGCGTGAGTGACCACGATGGTGGCTGATTCGTGGTAGCCAAGAAGGATACCGCCCGCCTCGGTCGGCAGGTTTTTCGCTGATTCGGCGGAGATCGTTTGGCTCGCCTCAGGGCGTAGTTCGATGCGGGCCGGGTCCCGGGTCAATTGTTCTTCCTTTCCGGGACACGGATGAGGTCGCGTGCTTCTCCAGCGGGGTGGACGGCACGCTCCGTGAGCAGTCCGATGCTGTGTCTTACCGCTGCGGCTGCTGCCTCTACCACGGCGTGGGGCGGTGTGGGGGAGATCGGGCTTCCGCATCCAGCCTCAAACAGCATTGGGGCTTTAGTTCTTTCGTTAAATGCCGTTTCAAGTCGGGGGACGGAAGAAGCCCCATCAATAGGGGGCAAAATATCGACTCGATAGGCTGTGCCGTCATCGTGGAGTGAAGCCGAGAGGATGTGGGTGTCCAGGGACTCGGCCACAGTGTGCAGCAGGGCGGCCGTTGAGAAGTCGGCGGTGGCGTTCACAACCAGGTTGTGGCTGCTGATGAGACGCGCGGCTTTCGCAGGGTTAGTCAGGTCATTGTCGTCGACCTGGATGTCTTCATGAGTGATTTCGTTCCGTGCGACAAGGTAGCGTTTCACAGCCTCACCTTTCGATAAGCCCACGGCATCCGGTCCCACGAGATGTCGAACGATATTTCCCGGCAGGACCAGGTCTCCGTCCATGAACGTTAGGCGGCCGATTCCTGCGCGTGCCAACATGTCGGCAATGAAGGAGCCGAGGGCTCCCAACCCGATGATTGCAACGCTTTTATTGCTCAGTTCGCTACGGTGAACACCAGCGCGGGCGGTTCGGGCCGCAGAAGTATCTGCTGCAGATTTTAGACGCCGTGCCGCGATTTCACCGCTGACCGTGGGCCAAACTTCCAGCAGAATGGCACCATCTTGCTCGTCCCGTCGGTACCTTAACAGCACCACAGAGACTTCATGGCGCCTGATCCTTGCATCGAGCTTGTTTCCAGGCTGGACCAGGGCGCTGATGTCCGCCCAGGTCCGCGGCGGTATGTCGACTTCCCCGACGTCCGCTACGTATGCCGCGCGGTCATTGCCGAGATTCGCGCGCTTCTTCGGGAGTGCGCCCTTGCCTGCCCGCATGGTGTTGTTCTTGGCAGGGCGAAATCGAAAGGGGCCATCGCCCAACAAAGCAGGCTCTTCATAAAGGTAGGTCCTCGTGTCCTTTTCTGACGGGCGAAAGTACCGGTCCAGATCCAGATCAGGGCGGTCATCCGGCCAGCCAGTTGTTGCTTGCGAAAGCCAGTCTGCAACATGCTCGAGGAAGACTGGCGCTGCAGTCCACCAGAGCCCGTCGTGATCATCTTCGGCGATCAGGCAGAGGGCTCCGTCTAATTCGCGGTGCCACGACCATGGCACGGCATCCGGTAAGACGGGTGTCACTCTGGGCGGCTTGAAGGGAAACCGCGCAGGAAAGGAAATCAGGACTTGGGTTGAGTTCGTGGGCGCACCGGCCAGCCCTATCCACCCCTGCTGTGTCTCCTTGAAGCCGGCTCTGATGAGCCCTTCCTCAAACTGTTGACGGACGTGCGCTACGGCATCGGTATAAGAATCCAGACTCACCCAAAGGTCCTCGGTCCTGCTGGAACCGTTCGTGCTCCTGCCGAAATCGCGGTTGCGCGTTTGCTGCCGTCTTCGTTGAACCCTGGAGGCATTTTGAAAACAGTCTCGTCGTTGCCGTTCTTGCCGAACAGCTTTTGGAATGACAAGGCAGACTTGCCCATGTCCTCTTCCTCGAGCGCGGCACGGGCTGAAATAGCTGCATCGGCGAACCGCCGCCTCGCCGTCTCGAGTTCGTCCTCAGTGGCACGAATACTGATGGCCTTTCCCGGAAGCGTTGGGTCTTTAAGGCCGATACCGTACACAACGAAGTTGTTGATGATCTTGGCGACTTCTTCCAAGGCGGACACGTAGTACTCCGCGTGATCGGTTCCTGACACGAGACCGGACTTGAAAGCCTGATAGGTTGCCACCTCGATGAAGAATCCCCCAGGCTTTGCGCCACTGCGAAGCAGTGCTCGGCGGGTTTGGCGCAGCAATTTGACAGTGGGGACGTAGTAGCCGTTGTGGCCCGCATTCATTTCACTGGAGAGACTAGTCAAGCCTTCGGGGTTGGTTTGAACCCACTTGTCTTCCTCCCCTTTCTGAGGAATTTCCCACGTCGTTCCGTCCCAGTGCGGCCGCGCTGGCACAGCGTCCACGTCAAGGTCGTATTCCGGGAACGCAATCTTCAGGCTCCGGTCCTGACGCACCGTGCGACGTCGACCCTGAGCATCCACACCGAATTCAGCGTGAAGCACCTTAAAGAAGTGATCGAGGATGTCTTTGGATGTCACATCGCCCGGCAACTTTTGCATACGGACAAGCACGTCGACATCCTTGACGCGCTTGATGGACACGCTTCGTTTGTACGAGCCAATCAGGACAGGGTCGACGCCGTACTCAGCCAGCTTGGCGTCAGCACTCAGGGCTTGGCGTACGAGTTGATGAGCTTCCGGCGCATTTTCTTTGTCGTCACCCGGCTCGATTGAGCTCAACGCCTCTTTGAACTGCTGAATAAGGTGAGCCAAACGAGGCCCTCCGATCCTTGGTGTGGAAATGGAAATGGTTCGAGTCCTTCACTCGCGAAGTACCACTACTGATACTACATGTAGCAAAAAACTTCGTAGCAACCACAATATGTTGTGTTACATGTCTGTATTTTCTTCGATCATGCTGGCAACCCTTTCTCAAGAATCGTCTACCTTCAGCTCAAGATTTGCTCAAGAACTTGCGTCGCAGCTGATGTCTCCCAAGCACGCGAACTGATGAGCAAGTCAGACTCGGCCTGCATGGCGTGGCTGGCCTGTTGGAGACATCCCTGCCGGGGACGCAGCCAAACAGGCGCCGAGATCCGTTGGCCCTACAGCGATTAGACCCGCGCTGGATGGGGTTGCCGGATTGGCGGGGGCTTCGAATGTACGCTGGGGATATGGCCGATGGGGAACCTACCGCACAGACGAACAAGCCAAAGAACAAGGGCACCTGGAAGCGCAAAAGCCTGGCCAAGCGGCAGCGGGACGCCCGGGAATGGCTTGAACGCATCGTCCCGCCCGAACGGATCACCGACGACCGCGTGGACGAGCTGGCAGACGTTGTCGACAGGTACCGGCCCGGGACCAAGTATCAGCTCATTGCCGACGCCATGGTCAGAAACAATGAAGTTCCTACCATCGAGAAAGTCGCCGCACGCTACGAATCCCGCAAAAACGCCTGGCTGCGCCGCAACGCAAGAACCTCTTTCATGGAGCTTCCCCCGGCCGCTGTTGACCAGCTCACCGGGATGATCCGTGCCTCCTGGACACGTCGCGGCCATGGACCCACATGGTCAGAGATCCGCGCCGTGATGAACTGGGACCGCGCCCAAACCCGATACGCCCTTACCAGGCTCCGCGACGACGGCCTCATTTCTTTCACAACCGACAGCGGTTCCCTCACTCTGGCTGGCAAAGCTGTGCGTGGCACGACCGATGCCAGGAAGTCGGCGTAAACGCTGCCTAGTTGCCATACCTAGGGAGAATCAACCAGATTACGCGACACGATCCGCGGCAAAGCGACCCTGCAGCAGCTGATCCGCCGGCGCCGCATATCCCAGGCTTTCGGACCAATTGTCCAAAGCGCCCTGGACAATTGGCGCAGTGACCAGTGCCGGAGAACTGGATTCGTCGTTGAAGCCGCGATCTGAAACTTACTCGTCCGTGATTCCAGGGTCACCCACGGTTCCTTGCTCCAGTGCAGCGGTGATGGCTGCGGGGGAGGGGAGTGCTTCGCGTTCCTTGGCCGGGAGCGTTTCGTAGGTGTAAGAGGTGACGGCGATGGGCTGGGAGGAACCGTCCAGGGCGTAACGGACGGTTGGTTCGTGCTTCGACCCGCACACCAGGATCCCAACGGCGGGCGCCATGCCGGGAAACTTCACAAGGTCATTGACTGCGGCAACGTAGAAGTTCAATTGCCCTAGATGCTCTGGCCGGAACTTGCCGGCCTTTAGTTCCACAACCACGAACCGGTTTGTGGGCACGTGCACCAGCAGTAGGTCGATGTAGAAGTCCTCACCCTCGACGTCCAGATGATACTGGCGGCCATAGAACGCGAAGCCTCGGCCGAACTCAGCCAAGGTTTGGGTCATGCGTTGGGTCATGGCCTCTTCTATGGCCAGTTCCTCGGCCTCACTGGTCAGCCCGAGGAAGTCCAGAACCAACGGGTCTTTGGCGACGTTCTGGGCCAATTCGGCGCCATCGGCTGGAAGACGAGCCTCAAGGTTGTTTGGTGCGGCTCCTATCCTTCGGTGCAGGCCTGTGGCGATCTGGTGTTCGAGGACGGTGAGTTTCCAGTTCTGCTCAATGGCCATGCAGGCGTACCAGTCACGGACTTCTGGGTCCTTGAGCTTGAGCAGCTCGATGATGTGTCCCCAGGCCAACGCGCCGATCCGGTCCCGTGTGTCCGGATCAGTAAAGTCCCAAGTGGCCGCGAAGGAGCGCATGTAGAACAGATTGGATCGGGAGAACCCGCGCATATTGGGAAACGAAGCCTTCATGTCCGAGGCGAGGCGTTGCAGGATCTTCGAACCCCACGGTTCTTGGGCTTGGCGCTGAAGGATCGTAGCTCCGATGGCCCAGTACATTTCCACCATCGCCGTGCTGGCTGCTTGCTGGGCGCGCAGCTGAGCTGTTGTCACCAGTTCTTTCAATGAGGCCAGTGTTCCGCTGTATCCGTTGGGCAGCTCCGGTTCGATCATCGACACGCAACAACACTACCGGGAACCCTGAAAACGGCCGACAGCTCAATTGTCCAAACCACTTTGGACAATTGCGACGTTGACCAGCGACAGCGTCCGCTCGGGACTCAGACCGACGGCGGCTATGCTGCACGTTCCACTGGACGCCGGGGAACTTGTGTAACGGAGAGTCTCCCATGTCAGGCGACGGTTGGGCGAGCGATTGTGCAACGATGCAATAATCGCTGGTTTACTTTACATAAGGTCCGTTATCGGCCTTTCAATCAGGGGACTCGGCCCCGGGGAGTGGCAGCACTACGAGTTCTGTTGCCGCTTCGGCTGGTGTCGACGTTGGGGCTGGCGGGTCACTGCTGCGGACCACTGGGGGGCTTCCGTGACTGCTTCTTTTGTCTACTCTGGAACCGGGCGACCGCAAAGGGAATGCATTCCCCACCGTGGCAGGTTCCGCGCGTCGGCCGTTATGCGTACTTGATGGGCAGACAGCACATGAAGCGTTGATGGGCGGATGGGCGGCAAGCACAATGTTGGATCTTCAGATGCCTGAGGCATTCGCATCAGACTTCTCGAGCCGTGGAGCTTTCGCTGGGCGGACTGCTAGAAGTTCAACGACTTGTCTCCGAGATGATCAGCCAGTCCGGAACATCCTCAGAGCTGCTGGGTCCCGCGCGGAAGGTATTTCAGTCTGTCTCGAACTCCGGCCATGCACACGATGGTTCTTCCGCAATCGTTCTTCATTACCTCGGGGAGGAGGCTGCTGTTCAGCCGTCTGGAGAAGCCGCGCTGAAGTAGCGCTACCGCGAAGTGCTGCCCGGTGCCGGGTGGATGCCATTGCCACCAGCACCGGGCAACATCAGCGTTTGCTGGCATCACCCGATCCTGGCCATGAAAACGCAGCGTAGGCAAAGGGTCAGCAACTGCTGCATGCACTGGAAGGCTGCCGCGCACCTAACAGCCTGCAATTCCCGTCTTGTCTCGGCTGCTTCCGCCCTTGTCGAACCTCAGTGCGTAACAGACACAAAGCCTGGCCATCGCCGCTTTCGAACGCGACGTGGGGTTGTGGACCAAGTCGGACTTGGAGGGCGGGGCAGTCATGCTGAACTTCGATGCGGCCGCCTCCCGAGGTGAATCACTTAACCAATTGCGGAGCCGATTGCGGCGCTTTCAATACCTCATGCGGATCTTCGAAGCATAGCTGCCAAGGAACACCCGGAAGGGCAAACTGCCCGCCTTGTTGCGGAAGGTTCTGCAGTGTCGCACCAAGAAGGCTTCCAGCGTTGGTGGCAATTACCACACCGTTCTGATCCAGGATGCACGCACCGGCGGGCAAAGCAAGCAGCAGTGGCTCAAAGTCTTCCTGCAGCTGCTTTACCAAGACGTCGGCAGAAGCTACGCCGACCATACGGCCGTTCCGCCACACGCCTTTGCTGAAAGTGACTATGTACTCGTTTGAACCGCTCGCATCCACAAAAGCCCCTGTTGCTTGGACGAGGCCTTCCTCGGCTGGATCCGCCGGCCACCATGGCGCAGTCGCAAAATCGTAGTCCGTCCAGTCCACCGTGAGTCGCTGGACCGATTCCAGGCCCGACGATGCCGAACATCCGATTACTTCAGCTTCCCCAAAAAAGGAGGGGTCAGTGATGAATCCCAACGCAGATATGTCAGGGAAAGCTTGTATCAATCCTGTGCGTGCAACAGCGTAGACGCCTTGTAACTGCTCAGATCTACCGGGCTCAGACTCCCCAAGGGCAGAAAGGGCGGCTTCTTCAATCAACTGGATGGCCGCAGCGGCAGTCTTTCCGAGGTTGGCTGCAAGTACCTTGACCCCTGAAATAGCCCGATCGGTTGCAGCGTCGTCCATATCGGCGGCCGCTTGGCCTACCCCTTTTGAGATCCGAAGATCGATGAGCCTATTCATCTCCGTACGTACATGATCCTCTGCCAGCGCACGGGCAAGCCGGGCGTCCCCGTCAGCAATGGCCGCGACAATCGCCGCGTGCTCATTTGCGGCATTCAAGGACGCAGTCTCAGTTTGGCTGTGAGCCCAGATAAGAACCCCAACTTCAGCTTGCATGGCCATTTCTTCCCGCGTCAGTCGGACGGAGCGGGCCGCAGCCGCAACCTCCATATGAAAGCGGCTGTCTGCCCGCGCCAAATCCGTCGGTTTCCGTGCCACGCGAATTGCCTCACCCAGCGAGGCAAGGCGCTTGAGGGGAATCAGTTGGCGGCGTTCTGCAGCGGCGGCAGCCGCAGAGCCGGCCAGGAAGGCGCGATACTCGCGGATATCACGCAGATCGTCGAGGGAGTAAGTAGCCAACGCGGTTCGCTGCGCCTCCGTGAAATGCTCAGGATTTGCCCGGACGAAGCTGCCTCCTCCATGGCCACGCCGCGTCACGAGGAGCCCCCAGTGTCTTAACTGCGCCAACCCTGCCCGGAGGGTGATGGTCGAGACTCCCATAAGAGTCGAGAGTTCGCTTTCGCTTGGGAGCTGGAAACCATCCTCCAAGACACCGAGCTCTATGGCATGGCGAAGGCGCCGGGCAATCTCTTCGCTGCGTTCGCCCATGTCCAAAGGCGCGAAGGCCAACTGTTCTCTCCAAGTCACCATCACAAGCTACCCCTTGCCCCTGTCGTTCTCATTAGGATATCAGATGCGCCATTGACATTTAACCTCAAATGTATGTACTCTGGGGGAAATGATGAACCTAACAGAGTGATCCTCCATACGATTC
Organism: Paenarthrobacter nitroguajacolicus; assembly: GCF_031455195.1. GTDB lineage: Bacteria > Actinomycetota > Actinomycetes > Actinomycetales > Micrococcaceae > Arthrobacter > Arthrobacter nitroguajacolicus_D. Next base: position 31,569 of record NZ_JAVDSH010000007.1, read on the forward strand.
ACATGCGACGCGGTTGCACCAGCCTTATGAGAACTGAGGCTTCAACTGCCGAAGAGCAGATCCCAGCGATATGCCGAAATGAGAATCGTTCTGGGCCGTTACGAGAACCGGCCAAGTGTAGGCGAAGGCGGTTTCTTCCAGCTTCATCGTGAACGCCGGATGATTCAGCCCGGTTCAAGAGATTCGGCACCGCCGGTGCAGATTTCAGAAGTACGACAAGCCCAACTCGAAGGCTTGACCCTTAGGGGCCAGCGCCCTGGATGAAGAATTACACGAGAGGTGATTAACGTGAAAACCTTAGATCGGAAGGCCCCAATGGATCCGAAGACCTTGCGCACTGTCCTTGGTCATTACCCCTCGGGGGTAACAATTGTCACTGCGATGGATGAGTCCGTACCGGTGGGTTTTGCCTGCCAGTCTTTCCATGCTCTGTCCCTTGAGCCCCCGATGGTGGTCATCCTTGTAGGGAAGAGCTCGACCTCCTGGCCGCGCATCCGCTCGGCCGAGACGTTCGCAATCAATGTCCTGTCTAAAGGACAGGAAGCGCAGTGCCGCGCTTTTGCAGTGAGCGGAGCAGACAAATTCGCCAGCGTAGAGTGGGCGCCGAGCAGCTATGACGCACCGATCCTCGAAGGCAGCTCGGCATGGTTCGACTGCAAGCTCGAATCGGAATACGACGGCGGAGATCACCTGATCGTTACGGCACGGATTCTGGACATGGGCACAGCCGAGGAGCACACACCTCTCCTATTCCACCGGGGCACCTTCCGCACGCTGGCCCCTGAGGAAGTCGCATCATAGCGGGATGCCATAAAGCGGACCTTCCTGACGGTGTGGACCCTTTCACCGCGCATCGTCCCACACGGCTGGGTTCATACAACCCCCGGCAGGTTCCCACGGTGTCCTCTACGCCACCTACTGCAGATCAAACACAGCTCCGACTCTCCGAGCCGGACAAATAAACACTGTGTCTTTATTGCAAACAAATGTTCCAAGTATCGAAGATGTCGAATTACGTGGGTCGATGCAACACCCGAGGTCAGCTGGCTATCAGTAAATCACGAAGTGACTCGCCCGGAGTATTCCAGCCGAGTGAGAATGGGCCAAGAGTCCGGGCACTGACACATTTAATGAGGAAACTGAGTATGGAAAGACAGAGTTGTCGCTGCTACTTCCAATCCCGTGCTTTCAACACGATAATGGATAATATGTAAAGCTGTTGCCTTAGGCAACTAGCCGCTTGCGGGTGGCGCAAATGAGAAGCTCCGGCTTAGGGCAATGCCCAAGCCGGAGCTTCGTGTCTTTGTGCGTTTCCATTGCGGCCTAAGCTACCTCAACTTCATCGTCGTCGCCGACGCCCGCCCAAGCGATGTAGCCCGGGACTGGCTTGTTCTTGGGGTTGAGGTTCAAACTGTGGGCTTCGTACAGTTTCAGATAGTCCAACGGCGCCGTCTAGGTCTGTAATTCGTCCTCCGAGGAGCTGATGCGGCAACAGGAGAGCGCTGTCGTGGAGCGTAACGGGTGTTGCCTCGATGACTCGTTCGATGTCGCCTGCTTGTTCTGTTGCCGTACTTCACCTGCTACCTTGACCGATCCAATATCAGCTACGCAGCGCTGCGTATGAACGTCGATATCGGTTTGTCAGAGACCGCGTTCGGCGTGGGGGCGGGTATCTTCTTCATCGGCTACGTGCTCGTCCAGGTTCCGGCGAACCTGATGCTCACCAGGCTGGGCCCGCGGCGATGGATCGGCATCATCGCAGTGGTGTGGGGGATCATCGCCCTCTCGATGTTCACCGTGCAGGGGCAGGTGGAATTTACATCCTCCGGTTCGTGCTCGGTGCAACCGAGGCAGGCCTTTTCCCGGGCGTCTTGTTCTACCTGAGCCTGTGGTTCCCGGCCGTTCGACGTGGCCGCGTAACTGCGCTCTTGATCGTCGCCGGTTCGACCTCACCGCTCGTCGGAGCGCCGCTGTCAACGTGGCTCATGGAGCTCACGGACGGACATGCTGGCCTGCACGGCTGGCAGCTGATGTTCATCATCGAGGCCATCCCTGCGATCCTTCTCGGGATCTGGTGCTTCTTGCGTCTCCCGGAGAAGCCAGGAGCGGTAGCATGGCTTTCCAATGACGAGAGTCGCTGGCTACAAGGCCGACTCGACCAGGAAACGGCCGAGATCCTCGAGGCGAGCTCCGGGGCCAACCGCCTGCGCAGCGCTTTCTCCCCGATTGTGACCGGTCTGGGCCTTATTTACCTTGGGTTCGTGTTCGGGGAGTACGCCATCGGGTTCTTCCTGCCCTCGATCCTTGAGTTGCTCAACGTCGACTACAACCTGGGGTTGGGTGTCACGCAGATCGGGCTGCTCGGTGCGATCCCGTACCTGATCGCCGCTGTCGCTATTATCGGCTGGGGTCTCCTGTCGGACCGGCGCAATGAACGCGTCTGGCACACCGTCGTCCTCCCTGCCTTTGTTGGCGCCGCCGCTATCATCTGGGCCGTGTTCTCCGGAAATATGGTGTCCGCCATCATCGCGTTCAGCCTGACGACCGCAGGTGTTCTGGCAGTTGCCGGCGAAATACGTGACCGGTGTCGCCGCTGCGGCGGGCATCGCTCTGATCAATGCCATGGGCAACTTCGCGGGCTTCCTTGGCCCGTCGATCACGGGTGTGCTGAAGGATGCCACCCGTACGTACGCATCTGGCCTGTGGGTGCTGGCAGCGTTCCTCGTTCTGTCCGCCGCCGGCACGCTCCTCATTGGGCTCAACCTCAAGCGACGGGACCGAGCGCCCGCACCGGAAGCGGTCGAGTCCCGCTGATCACGACGCGGAGCGCCGGGAGTTCAGTCGTCGAGAAGTCGTGACAGGAGCTTCCGGTGCTCCGCATGCATGAGGTGGCTGGCCATGATGGCGGCCCGGTAGTCACCGTCGAGGATCCCGGCAGAGATCGCCTCGTGCTCGTCGAGCAGATGGGCGCCCATGGTGTTCGCGCGCGGGCTGAACTGGATACTGCGAAGGATTGACTCGTAGGCATCGTCGAACAGCTTTAGGAGGTGCTCTGAGCGCGCCGCCGCGACGATGGCTCGATGTAGGGCGACATCCGCCTCAATGGTGTTCGCGCCAGTGGCTACGGCGGCTCGTAGGTCGTCGAGCGCCGCGCGGACGGCTGTCATGCCCTCCTCATCAACGCCGGTCGATTCGGCTACGCTGAGTGCCCCGCTTTCCAGAACTTCGCGCATCCGGACGATGTCGATAAGCCCGTGGACGTCGAGTTCCTGCTCCTCTTCTCGGTGAGCGGTGGAGATCACGAAGGATCCCCGTCCCATCTGCGACTCGATGACTTCCATCGCCGCGAGCGTCCCGAGGGCTTCACGAATCACCGGCCGGCTCACGCCGAACTCGTCAGCGAGTACCCTCTCGGACGGCAGGCGGGTGCCGAGCGTGTACTCGCCGCGACGAATACGAGTGAGAAGCTCGTTGGCCACACGGCCACGCTGCGTGCCGCTGTGCTGATCGATCAGCTTGTCCCCCTGACGCTCGAATGAGTTCGGTGAAAGCCTATCGGATGCCTTTTCTATGCGAAGAGGCGGTTGCGCGTCATGGCCGAGTGGGCTGCGCGCAACCGCCTCAGCGGATGGGTTGCTCAGATCGCGGCGAGCACGTCCCGCAGCGCCTCGCGGTAGAAGTCGACGTCCGCTTCGGTCATCGGCGTCGAGAGGCACCCTGTTCCGCGCAGCATGAGGTTCACGCCACGGTTGAGCAGTCCGAGTCGCACCGCCGACCACAGAGCGTGGTCGGACTGCAGGTGACGGGCGAGCGAGTTCACCGGTTCGTGGTTGATGCTCACGTGGAACATGGACCCGAAACCGTTGATCTGCACGGTGCGACCAACCCGAGCGAACTCTTCGACAGACGCCTGGGCGAAGCCGTCGCGAAGGCTCTTGAGGCGGTCGTACTCCGCTTCGTCATATGCGCGGATCGCGGCAAGCCCTGCCTGAAGTGCCACCTGGCTCGCGGTGAAGGTACCGCTCTGCGGCATCGGTGCGTCCGCGTTCGTCAGCGCCGACATCAGCTCTTTGCGTCCGCCGAAGCCCGCCAGCGCGAAGCCGCCGCTGATGATCTTGCCGACGGTGACCAGGTCCGGCTTCACGCCGAAGATCTGCTGGGATGCGCCGTAGCTTGCCCGCAGTCCCTGGATCTCATCCAGCAGGACGAGTGCCCCGTGCGAATGTGCCTGCTCGAAGATGGAGTCAACGAAGTCATGAGTTGCGGTTACTAGACCGTTGTTGCCGAGGAACGGTTCGAACACGACGACCGCGATCTCGTCGCCCCACTGAGAGAAGGCGTTCGCAACTGCGGCCGGGTCGTTGTACACGGCGGTGATCGTCGACACGTCGTCGAGGCCAGCGGAGCTGGGCTGAGCTGGCCGGGCGGATCCCGGTGCCAGCGCGGTCGTGTTCCAGATGTCCTGGACAAGACCGGCCTCGGAGCCGTGGAAACCTCCCTCGAACTTCAGGACGCGCTTGCGACCAGTGAAGGCACGGGCAACGCGAATCGCGTACTGCAAAGCCTCCGAGCCGGTGGTAGTGAACCGGATGACCTCAAGGGTGGGGATGCGACAGCGGAGCTCGTTCGCAAGCTCTGCTTCTTCCACGCTCGGCGTGCCCAGGGCCTGACCCGTCTTCAATGCTGCCTCTGCGGCGTCGGCGGTGGCCTTGTGACCATGGCCGTGGATGAGGCTGGTGTAGTTGTTGATCAGATCGAGGTACTCGTTGCCGTCCAGGTCATGGAGTCGCGCCCCGACGCCGTGCGAGGCGTAGAACGGATATGGCGGGTACGCCATCGTTCCTCGGGACACTCCGCCGACGATGGTTCGGCCTGCCGCTTCGAATGCGGCACGCGACCGCGGCGTGCGCGCGATGTACCGCTCCCGCTCCCCAAGCACCAACGTCTCAATCGTATTCATAGGCTGCTCTCCTTGACTTCTTCAACTGGTCTTACCAGTATGACCAGTTTACTGCTGCACCACAAGCTTCGAGCGAGAACGGAAAGGACGAAGAAAGTGACCTACCTGTCAGACACCGAAGTCGGGTTCCCCGATGGGCCGGCCTGCGTCGCGGGCAGCGACGTGTTTGGCGACGGTGTGGTGCGAGCAGCCCGCGAGCTCCGCGGTGGCGCGCAACGACGCGGTCAGATTGTAGGCAGGAAGACTCTTCTATGCTCTGTGTCAAGCCATGATTGTCTGCAGCCTCCGATAGAGCTGGCGTGCGACATACCGTTTTAGGCAGCGCTGGATCTCACGTCGGTTCATCCCCTCGGAGGTCCGGCGCTCAGCATAGGCTCTGGTTCTCGGGTCGAACGTTCGCCGTGTTCTCGCGATGACGTCGAGTGCGCGATTCAGCTGGCGGTCGCCGTTGCGGTTGAGCCTGTGTCGTGTGGTGTTTCCGGAGGACGCGGGGATGGGGCAAGCGCCGACGAGGGCGGCGAAGGCGGTTTCGGAGCGGACCCTGCCGTGATGTGAGTAGGCTGCGAGGACCAGGGCCGCAGTCACCGTCCTACCCCGGCTTCGTTTTGCAGTCCAGGAGCGAGTTGCTGAACCAGTTCGCCCAGGAGCGCTTTGTTTTCCTTCAGCGAAGCGGTCGAGGCCAGTATTTCCTTGGCGAGTCGGCGGGCTTCGTTTCTTGCCACTGCGACTTGGATGGGGTCTGCGGCTCGCGGCCGCCAGGCGGCAACGATCTGCGCGTCCGACAGTGCACGCCGTGCATCAAGACCCAAGTCGGTCGTCCGGACCAGTGCGTTCAGCGCGTTGCGGTTGATGGTTCGTGCAGTGTCCAAGCGTCGCCTTGCGGCCAGGATTACTGTCAGTGCTTCGTGGGTTCCTTCGGCTTGCGGCCGGACAAGCCGGGCGGGGTCTAATGTGAGCGTAGCGCGGGCTGCAGCGGTGGCATCGATGGCGCCAGACTTGCCCCTGCTTCCCCGGGAGCCGCGCCGGGGCGGCCGGGCTTCAACCACGTTCAGTCCGCTGCTGGTGAGTGCCCTGGTCAGGGCGGCGCCGTAGGACTCCGCCTTCGATTGCGACGAGGACGGAACGCTCTGGCCCGCCAGCACGGTGTATCCACGCAACAGCTCTGTTGATGCCGGCTTCACTTGCCGGAAAGGTTTTGGTTTCCGCGATAGCTCCAGTTCTGGCCGCCATCAGGCGTAGGTGTGGGTGCGGGAGTGAGTATCCACTCCGACAATGAATTCGTAGGTTTCCGCCACCATTGTCATGCGGCTGGGCTCCTTCACGTAGTCGGTACCTGCGCGGTGCCAGTCCGGCTGGAGCTGCGTTGAGGCACTTCTCTAACGGGTCACGGAGTTCCCTACCTCGGGGAGCCCGGACAATCTTCTATCAGGCCATCAGCGCGGGCGGACCGGCGCAGGCCCCGTTCTGGGGTGGACGAGTCTTGCTAAAGGCACCAAACCACTTGAGGGTTCGGGCCAGAATTTCCATGAGTCACACCCCGGAGGGGCCTGCACCAGCCTCCCAGCCAGCACCAGACCTGCCAAGACCATTAGAGAATTTCCATGATTTCTCCGTCAGAACTCATACAGGGCCTCTTCCTGGTTCGCTTTTGATGCGCTTAGACACCGTCATCCAATCCCGGTGAGAGGCCCCCGCCGCGCATAAGGACGCGGTCGGTTCAGTAAGGAAATGAGCAGATCTCATGACCACCGGCGTGCTAGCTGCTTCATTGAGGCATTTGCTTGAAGTTACCGACCAAGGAGGGGCGGCACGCCGGGGTCTCCTAAGCCATCACCTCATAAGGGTTGGCCGGCGAAGCCGTAAGGGCAGGAGCCATCAAGGAAGCTGGAAGCAGAATGGCGCCCTGCTGCTACAGGGGCAAAATCATAAATACGACCGCAGCAGCGGCAACCAGGAAGGCAGCGCTTTTCGCCGATATGCCATGAACGGCAGGGGCTTCAGACAGCATGCCGCGCCCGCTCCTTTGATGCCGGTCAGCAACTCTCCCCATCCAGAAGAGCGCGCCCGCCAAAAGAAGCAGAATCAGCCCAAACCCAAAGCTAAAGTCCCTAGTCATTACCACCGCTTTTCATCCTAAGACTCCTGCCTCCTCCACCGCCGGGCCCGGAGGCTGGCAGCTCTGCGGTTAGCCGTTCATTTCTGTCATTTATCGATGACCCTCGCCGGACGGGAATCTCGCTTTCCATCCAATAAGGGATTACCGGAATTGTATGTAAGACAAGACTCGTTGTACCCCTGTCGATGGCTATCCCGCGTCGTGTGACGGTCTTCCAGCACCATAATCCGCAAAGTCGACATAGGGGACCTCGTCGGTGTAGGCCGCGTCGGTGTGCATGTCCCAGTACATGTCGCGGATAGACAGGGTCACGTCGCCAGGACGGCCGCTCCCGATCTCGTGATGGTCGACGTAGGTGATCGGGATGATGCCGCCGGCCGTGCTGGTGAGGAAGACCTCGTCAGCCGTCTGGAGCTCGCTGACAGCCAGCGTGTCGACCTTGGTCGGCAGGCCGATCTTCTCGGCGATCTCGAGGACGCTGCGGCGCGTGATCCCCTCCAGCACCCCGTACTCCGGGGTCCGCAGGGTGCCGTTGACCAACGCGAAGACGTTGTATCCGGGTCCTTCGGTGACGTTGCCGTCACCATCGAGCAGCAGCGCCTGGAGCGAGCCGCGGTCATAGGCCTCCAGCAGCGCACGCGTCATGTCGCCCCATTGGTGACTCTTGACCGTCGGGTCGAAGGCCTTGGTCGAGTTGCGCTCCGTGTTACGGGCCACGGAGACGCCGACGCCCTCCAGCTGCTGCTCAGGCGACACGATCCACACGTACGGCATCGCGTAGGCGTACATCCTGGGCACGAACTTGCGGACATCACGCTCACCGGGCGTGGGCACGCCTCGGGTGATGGTGAACCGGACGAACGACTCGCGCAGACCGGAGTGCGCCACCAGATCCATCAAGATTTGGCGGATCTCGTCCTTGGAGTGCGGAGGCTTGATCCGAAGGCGCTCACATCCGCGGAACAGCCGCTCGATGTGGTCGTCGAGCCTGAAGAAGCGGCCGTCCCAGACCCCGACGACGTCGTACGTGCAGTCCGCCCGCTCGAACCCGACATCGGCGAGCGGGATGCGAGCCTCCCCGATGGGCACGAGCTCGCCGTCGACGAACGCGGATCCCGACGATATGTTTGCCATCTTCTGTTGCTCCTTTTCTTTTCCGACCGGCCCCGAGGTAGGCCCTACGCGCCCACAGGACGTGAGAACTGCTGGATGACGGTCATGCAGACTGCGCTGGGCCGGGCGAGACCGCGGCAAACGCCACGGTTCACGCTTGGTCTCCGCCCGGCCGGCAGATCAGACGACCGACGTGGCCCGGGCTCCGACATCTGCGAGCCGAGGCATGACCTCGGTTCCGAGGAGCTCGAGGTTGCGCCGGTAGGGCTCCGGGTCGTTGAGGTACTCGTGTGCGAGCGACACGACCGAGCCGAAGCCGCCCACCTTTTCGTCCAGCTCCTTGACCTTGGCGACGACGGTGTCCGGCGAGCCGACTAGCCAGAAGTGGTCGACGAGCCAGTCCAGCGTCAGGTCGTCCATCGTCATCCCGGGGTCGAGGAACAGCTCCCCGAGGACCGCGCCGCCGCTCGTCTTGGCGGTCTTGAACACGGGCAGGATGTGATCTCGCCACGTCTGGCCGGCCTGGCCGTCGCGCACGAGGCGGCGTGCCTCTTCGTCGGTCTCAGCCACGAAGACGTCGCGGAGGATGCGCCAGCTGCGCCGGCTCGGCGTGAATCCCGCCTCGACGGATGCGGTGGAGTAGGTCTCCCAGTGAGCATTGAGGACGTCGACGCCCACCTGCTGGCTCATCGGGGTGAATCCACGCTGGGCGGCTTCGATGAAGGTGGGCGAGTTCGCCTGCATACCGGTGAGGAGCACCTCGGGCGGGGTGGAATCGAACGGAGTCAGGTGTGGGCCGCGCCACTGCTCGGTGTACTCGGGCATCTCGGCGTTCCAGTACTTGCCGTCGATGCGCCACGGCCCCTTGCGGTTCCAGACCGCGTCGATGATGTCCAGCGCTTCTGAGAACATCTCGGCGTTGTTGCCACCCGTGTCGAACAGCTGGGCGTCAGTCGGGAACGAACCGGGCGCGAAGCCGGCGATGTAGCGGCCATTCGTCATGTTGTGCAGCCATAGGAGCCGGCACGCTAGGTTGACCGGGTTGTGGTACGGCAACAGGTGCGCGGCGGCCCCGAGCTTGATGCGCTTGGTGCGCTGGGAGGCCGCCGCGATCATGATGTCGGGCGCGGGTGACGGCTCCACGCCGATCGTGTAGTGCTCCGCAAAGAAGATCTCGCTCAGTCCGTACTGGTCTGCCCACTCTGCCAGCTGGAGGTCCCAAGCGATCACCTCGCTGGCGGTACGGCGCCCCTCGCTGTAGTCGGGGCTGTACGGCGTGCAGAAGAGGCCGAAGTCCATCGGGATCCTTCCTTTCCTCGCTGTGCGAGTGGTTCGTCACCCTTGACGCTCATCGAGCGTCATCGAGTCAACGCGAATAAATTGTTCGTCAATTCAAACATCAGCAATGGGGGGTGTCAAGGGTGTGAAAGCAACGAAACCGCCCACCACGAAATCGTTGGACAACAGATCCACCGAGGTAAACTGTGGCCATGCCTCCATCCAAAGTCCTTCCGCCACCCCTGCCAGCAGTCCACCGCGTGTCCAGCGTTGACGCAGCAGCCGTGGTGCTTCGGGATCAGATCCTCGACGGACATCTGCGGCCAGGGTCTCCGCTCCGGGAGGCCGATCTGTCCTCGCAGCTGGGTATCAGCCGGCACACGCTGAGAGTGGCGCTGACGAACCTGGCCCACGAGGGCATCGTCAACCTCGAACCCAATCGCGGCGCCTTCGTCCGATCCCTCACCGCGGAGGACGTTCGCGACTGCTATCGCCTCCGGACCATCCTGGAGCTGCAGGCGGTGCGCGGACTGTCGGGGAACATCGCGGCGCTGGCGCCAGCACGCGAGGCCGTCGGCCGCCTGGTCGGAACACCGGTAGACGCGGCGTGGAGCGTGAGTCGCGAGGCCGACCTCACCTTCCACCGCACACTCGTCGACGGTCTGGGCAGCGCGAGGATCTCCCGCACCTACGACTCGCTACTGAACGAGCTGAGACTGTGCTTGCTCCTGGAGGATTTTCCGTCCAAGGACCAGCAGGCCAACGCCGGCCACCACCTCCGGATGCTCGAAGTCGTCGAGTCCGGTGATGTGGAGGCAGCCGTCGCACTGATGACCGAGCATCTCGAGGTGTCCTGCGAAGAGTCAATCGCCGCGCTCCGGACGTCATAGTCCCTCCTCGTCCGCCCAGACCACTCTCGCCGCCAGAGAGCAGTCGGGGACACACGTCGGGCGACGTGTCGACCGGCGCACCGCGTCGACGACGCATCCGATGCGCCTCTCCGTCATGGGCGAGCCAGCTCGTCGGCGCACCCCCGGGGAATCATGTCAAAATGCCTGCCTGGGTTGTTTCGTGGAATCATTTGGTTTTGCCCGGATGACGGGCTGGGGTCTGGAGGCCTGTTTAGCGGTCGTCAGCGTCAGAAGTTCGGCGCGGAGTGCCTGGATCTGACGCTGAATGGCGGCCGGGTTCAGTGGTTTGTTCTCCCGCCGTAGCCGTGTCTTCACGTCCCGGGCGACGGTGCCGGCGTCGGCAGCCGCTGGAGCGCCCATATCCGGTTCAACAGCTCCAGCTCGGCGGCGGTGTCGTAACGGTGGTAGCCGACGGTCTGGCGGACGATGTGCCAGTTCTTCTGCTCTACGTGGGCCCGTCATTCTTGTTCCCGGACCGGGACCGGGTGAACGTCAGGTTCTCCTGTTGGCACCAGATCAGCAGCTCCCAGTTGATGAACTCCGAGCCGTTATCGGAATCGATGCCCAGGATCGGGAACGGGAACGCGGCGGTCGCGTCTTTGATGGCGGCAAAGACCCAATTCTGGGCCTTGTTCCTGACCGATCTGGTTTCAGTCCAACCGGTGGCAATGCCGGTGATATCCAAGGTGAAACAGAATTCGCCCCTGATGTTGCCGCCTTCGTGGCCGACGAGATCGATCTCGACGAACCCCGGCACCGCGTCGTCCCACTGGGCCCAGGTCCGCATCGGGATGGAGTCCTTCAGCAGTGTTCCGGGCTTGGTGTGGGACCGGCCCCGAGGATCCAGTTTTTCCCGCTTCGCCTTGAGCCGGCGGTCAATCGTCGCCGGCGCTATCTGTAGCAGCAGCACCGCAGTGCCGTCGTCGATCTGCAGCTTGTTGAACCGGTGCAGGCGTGGCACCAGGTCCGGCAGGGCGGCCGCGAGCAGCCGTCCGGACGGGGTCCCCTGCACTGCCCAGCAGAACCGCAACGCCTCGATCACCGGCTCCCCGTAGAGCGGCGGCCGCGGCGCCCGGGGCCCGGCAGTTTTCAACACGAGCGCCAGCCGCAACGCCTTCCGGGCGTGGTCCCGGTGCCAGCCCGTCATCGCGCACAGAGCTCGTCCAAAACCTGCTTTTTCGCCGCCCGATCCGACCTGACATAGCGGGTGGCAATCGCCTTGGTGACGGCCCTGCGTTCACTCATCGAAAGCTCCATGGCTCACACTGCCGAAGCGGCGTACACCACTCCCGGCGGACACGCTGCCACGCGGGCATTCTCGAATGATTCCTCGAATACCGCTACGCGGGCATCTTTGATGAGTCAACGCGCACCCTTGACAACCCACTTTCTGGATGATTGTATTGTTGGACAATCAGTGCTTGAGCTCATCGTTGTGAGCGCGCGGATTGCACCGACACCACCGATCGAAAGGACTGGCATGAGAGCACACCGTCTGTACGGGCAGCGCGACCTGCGACTGGTATCGGAGTCCGAGCCAGATCTGCAAGCCGGCGAAGTGCGCCTGAAGGTGGCTTACTCGGGCATCTGCGGCACCGACGTGCACTACTACTACAACGACGACGACAAGCTGCCCAACCGCCCGCGTCACATCGGTCATGAGTTCGCCGGCACCGTCACGGAGGCTGCCGATGACGTCCAGTCAGTCGCCGTCGGGGATCGAGTGGCCGTCTTTCCGCTGATCGCCTGCGGCGAGTGCTCGGAATGCCTGGCTGAGCGTCCAGTTCACTGCGAACGCTACGACCGAAGCGTGTCGACCGTCGGATGCGGCTCGCTGATCGGAGGAATCGCTGAATCAGTCGTGATTCCCCAGTCCTTGGCATTCAAGCTTCCTGATGGACTCAGCCTTCTCGGCGGCTCCCTGCTGGAACCGTTGTCGGTGGCGGCCACTGCGGTACGTCGCTCGGGCATCGGGGCGGACGGGGTCGCCGTCGTCCTGGGTGCCGGCATGATCGGCATCGGAGCGATCCTGGCGCTGAAGGCCGGCGGGGTGCAGAACATCGTGGTTGCCGAGGTGTCAGACAAGCGGCGAGAGAATCTGCAGTCCATTCCGGGCCTGACGGTGGTCAACCCGGCCGTCGAGGACGTCCGCGACGTCGTGCACACGCTGAGCAACGGGGTGGGAGCCGACGTCGCCTACGAGTGTGCGGGGGTCCACCCGACGCTCGACATCGCGATGGATGTGGCCCGACTGCACGGACAGATCATCATCGTCGCGATGCAGCCCGTGCCCTATCCCGTCGACATGGTCGCGGTGTCCTTGCGAGAGCTTTCGATCGTCGGGCACAACTCCACGACGCGCCAAGACTTCGCGAAGACCGCTCACGTGCTCGAACAAGGGATCCTGCCGGTCGAGGACTGGGTGACCATTATCGACTTCGAGCGCGTTCTCGAAGAGGGCATCGACCCCTCCAAACGGGGCGAGCTCGTCAAGGCAGTCATCGAGGTCCCGCAGTAGGGATCACGGATTCAGCCCATCCAAACATCGCTTGCTCACTGCTGAACGGAGTCCCCCCAAAATGTCCACCATGATCGTTTCCAACGCCTTCGACGCGCACGGAGTCGAGCCTTCTAACATATCCAGCGAGGATGGTCGATCCGCGTCCTTCACCAAACCCGTGCTCGATGACGGGGTGACCCGGATGGGGATCTGGATTGCGGAGCCCGGAACATTCGTGCACGCGGGCAACCCCACCGGCGAGACCTTCGTCGTCCTGGAGGGCGAGGCGACCATCGACATCGATGGCGCAGGCAGCCACGAGCTGTTCTCCGGTCAGATCATCAACGTCCCCGCAGCCACGGCGTCGAGGATGACCGTCCGCAGCACGCTGAGGAAATTTGCCGTCACACGCAGCACCGGCAACTGACGTGAGCTCGATGCGGAACCGAATCTGCAAGCTCGTCGCCCGCCACGATGACGAGCACGCTCAGTTCACACTCCAAGAAAGGTCGAAAGACAGATGACTACTGCACAGCAAGGCCTGCTCGCCGCGGCTACATGGACCGGAAAGATCTACAGCAACGGCTGGCAGGCCGGTGCCACCGTCCTCCCGATCGTCGAACCTGCCACCGGCGACCAGCTCGGCGAGATGGGCGTGGCCGACGCGTCACAGGTAGCCCGTGCCGCGGAGTCGGCAGCGGCAGCACAGCCCTCTTGGGCGAAGACGCCCTACCACGAGCGAGCCGCAGTCCTGCGTCGCGCAGGCGAGCTCTGGCTGCAGCACGCGAGCGAGGTCCAGGAGTGGCTGATCAGGGAAGCCGGATCCATCGAGCCCAAGGCGGCGTTGGAGGTCCAGGTCGCTTCCCAGGAGTGCTTCGAGGCCGCCGGGCTGACGTCCGCGCCCTTGGGTGAGGTGCTCCCGACCGCTTCCGATCGGCTGTCCATGTCCCGCCGCGTCCCGGTGGGTGTCGTCGGTGTGATCTCGCCCTTCAACTTCCCTTTGGTGCTGTCGATCCGTTCAGTCGCACCCGCTCTGGCCCTCGGCAACGCGGTCATCCTAAAACCCGACCCGCGGACGGCTGTCTCCGGCGGTCTCAGCATCGCAAGGATCTTCGAGGAAGCTGGGCTGCCCGAAGGGCTGCTGCACGTTCTCCCGGGCGGGGTCGACACCGGCGAGGCCCTGGTGAGTGATCCACGGGTACCGGTCATCTCCTTCACCGGCTCCACCAGGGCCGGCCGCAGCATCGGTGAGATGTCAGCCCGTCATCTCAAGCGAAGCCACCTGGAGCTCGGCGGCAACTCGGCTCTGATCGTCCTCGACGACGCAGACCTCGAGGCTGCTGTCGGGCTCGGTGCCTGGGGCTCGTACCTGCATGCCGGACAGATCTGCATGACCACCGGACGCCACATCGTCCACGAAAGTCTGGTCGACGACTACGTCGCACGGCTCGCGGAGAAGGCCAACGCTCTGCCCGTCGGCGACCCGACCACGGGTCAGGTCGCACTGGGACCGATCATCGACGACGGACAACGCGACAAGATCCACCAGCTGGTGACCTCCACTGTGAACGCGGGCGCGCAGCTCGTGGCTGGAGGCACTTATGAGGGCCGCTTCTATCGCCCGACGGTGCTGTCCCAGGTGACCGAGGACATGCCCGCCTACCGGGAGGAAGTGTTCGGGCCCGTCGCTCCGGTGATCTCGTTCCGCTCGCTCGATGATGCTGTCCGGCTGGCGTCCGCCGGCGACTACGGGCTCAGCCTGGGGATCGCCACGAAGGATGCCGCCAGAGGACTTGAGCTCGCCGAACGGATTCCCACGGGAATCGTCCACGTGAACGACCAGACCGTCAACGATGAACCCGTGGCCCCATTCGGTGGTGTCGGTGCCTCGGGCACCGGAAGCCGCTTCGGCGGTGCCACCGCGAACATCGAGGCCTTCACCGAGACGCGGTGGATCACCATGCGGGCCAGCGCACCCGTCTATCCGTTCTAGTGCAACCTCTCGGATCTACCCGGACAGGAGACATGGTGCTCACCTCGCTCGATTCGTTGGTTGCCGGGCATCCGCCGGCTACCAAGGTCGTGGGGTAGTCCGCGCCGGGATACCCCACGACCGTGTCTTCGTGGTGCTGGACGACGACCCCACCGGAACGCAATCGGTGGCCGACGTGCCGGTGATCACTGACTGGAGCGTCGAGTCCCTGGCATGCGGCAACGGCGTCGCGCTGTCTACGTGTTGACGAATTCTCGCTCCGTGGATCCCGAAGAAGCTGAGCGCCGAAACCGCGAGATCGCTGAGAACGTCTACCGAGCGGCCGAAGACGTCGGTTGCGCGATCGAGTTCGTGTCGCGAGGTGACTCCACCCTGCGCGGCCACTCCCCCCTCGAGCCACACGTGCTCGCCCAGCAGGTCCCTCGGGCACACCGGTGAGTCGATCGATGGCATCGTCCTCGTTCCGGCCTTCCCCGAGGCTGGGAGAATCACCGTCGACGGTGTGCACTACGCAGGCTCGTCGTCCGACGGATTCACTCCGATCGGTGACACCGAGTTCGCGCGCGATGCGACCTTCGGATACCGCAGCTCGCTGCTGGCGCAGTGGGTCGAGGAGACGACCGACGGCAAGATCTCCGCGTCCTCGGTCCTGACCATCAACCGTGCAAACCTCCGGACGAGCCTGCCGTCCGTGGTCGCCACCTGCTACGAGCCGAGTCTGCGCAGCCGATCGCCGTCGATATCGTCCACGAGGCCGACATGCTGCGCCTTGCCGTGGCACTTCAGGAGGCCAGAGCCGGGGGAGGTCGCTACCTCTACCGCGTCGGCCCGCCCTTCGTCGGGGCGCTGATCGGCCAGGACCCTCCCCCACCTCTGCATGGGACCAAGCTGGACGCGCTGCACGGCAGTCACTCGTCGCGTGCGACCGCGCCGCTGAGGGCTCGTCGTCGTCGGGTCCCACGTGTCAGGCACGACGCGGCAGCTCGATGCTCTGCGCCGGCGACACCCACACGTCGAGCTGACGATCGAAGTCGATCGAGTACTCGGCGATCGGCGAGACAGCCATCTCAGCGCACTCATCGACGCCGCACTCGCAGCTCTTCTGCACGGGAACGTCGTCATCAGCACCTCGCGGCACGTGGTGACAGGTCAGGGTGCACGTGACTCGCTCGCGATCGCCCGCGCGGTGAGCGCCGCCATTGTCGAGCTGGTCGACCGCGTCGTGGCTGCCTGTGTTCCGCGATTCGTTCTGGCCAAGGGCGGAATCATGTCATCCGACGTCGCCATTCACGCCTTTGAAGATCGAGCGCGCGATCGTCCGCGGACCGCTGCTGCCAGGAATCGTCTCCCTGTGGGAGCCCGCGAGCGGCCCCGCCCACGGCGTTCCCTACATCGTCTTCGCCGGCAATGTCGGCGGGCCCGAGTCCCTTGCAGATGTCATCGAGAAGGGTCTCTGCGTGAGCTCTGCTCCGCCCCGTCCTAGGTGTACTCGGCCAGCAGGTTAGTTACATCTGCTGGCCGAGTACACCTAGAGCGGCTGAGCGGGCCACTGGCGGTTGTACTGGCCCCGGAGAGGTTGAGTGGACCCACACACCACCACGGCCATCTTGCCTGGGAGGGCGATCGAGATCCTCACACGTCAGATGTGAACCACGCTCGTGTCCGTAACGTGACTCTCAAGGGGCGATCTCCACGACTGCCTTGAAGAGCTGTCCCGTGCGAGACGGTTCCAGGCCGTCCTCGACGACACGGGCGAAGTCGATGGTCGTCACCCAGTCGTGGACAGGAAGCAGACCGCGCTCCAGCCAGTCCGCCGCCGACACGAAGCCGCGTTTGGTGGTGGCGTTGTGACCCACGACCGTGACCTCGTTGAGCGCAGCCCGGCTGGGGCTCAGAGGGAAGACGTGGTGGTGCAACGCGATCAGGACGATCCGGCTTCGTTTGCCGGCGACCTTCATGGCGAGGTCAAAGGCCTGCGGCGCACCCGAACACTCGAACACGAGATCCGCCCCCGCGCCCGCGCTCTGCTCGCGCACCGTTGCAGCGACGTCGTCCATGGTCGGGTCACAGACGGTCAGTCCCTCGACTCCCACGAGGTTCTGCCGCCGAGCCACAGATGTCTCGGACAGGACGATGGCCTTGACACCGTTGGCCTTGAGCGCCAGGACGACTCCGACGCCGACCAGCCCGCCGCCGGTGACGAGAGCGACCTGGTCGGGGGAAGGGGCTGATCGCTGCACCGCAGTAGCCGCCACCGACAGCGGCTCCAGCAGCGAGCCCTGCAGAAGACTCAGCCCGTCCGGGATCTTGATCGCCAGGCTCTGCGGGATCACCATGGACTGGGCAAGCCCACCGATCGGTGCTCCGAAGCCAACCGTCGACACGCCGCGGTCGAACCGCTCGCAGTTCACCGGATACTCGTCGACACACTGGCGGCACTCGCCGCAGGCGATCAACGGGAACACCGCGACTCGATCACCGACCTCGACGGCAGTGACGTCGTCGGCGATCTCGCTGACCGTGCCGACCGTCTCATGCCCCACGTAGAACGGTCGCCCCTTCACAGCTCCTTCACCCTCGTGGCCCAGTCGTGGAAGAGCGTCGTCATCTGCGTAGTAGGAGTGCACGTCCGACCCGCAGATGCCGGAGTAGGCCACGTTCAGCCGCACGTCACCCGGGCGGAGGTCGGGTTCGGGTTCCTCCTGGAGTCGAAGATCCATCTGTCCGTGCAGTCGGTGTGCCAGCATGCTGACTCCTTTGGTGTGTAGTGGATAGCTGCGCAGTCCCTTCAGCAGAGGCATGACGCGACGGATTGCCTGTGCTACTGACGTCCGATCAGGGCGTAGATGTCGGGACGCGTCTTCCGGAGCCTCACAGCGACAATCATCCCGAGAAGCAGGAGACCGAAGAACAGCGACAGGATGGCCACAACGGCCGGCCCGGCATTGCCGAAGAGCACGTCGAGGTTCAGGGTCGCGAACACGAGGGTGCCTGCAACCCCGACGAATCCGAGCGCCGGCGCGACCAGCCGGTGCCACAGCGTCGTTCCCTCTGGCTTGTGACGCAGCAGGTAGGCAGCCACGGCAATACAGGTGATGGCCACCATCAGCAGAAACGCGTAGCTGTACGAGCTCAGCAGCTGGACGAACAGGAAGCTGGCATCTGCCTTGAAGATGATGAACGGGAGGAGCGCCAGCACCGACGCCACCGAGACGGCCACGGATGCCTTGTACGGCGAGTGGTGCTTCTCGTGCACCTCGGCGAGGGCGCGAGGCAGGAGCATGTCGTTGCCGAGGTTGAAGACGTAGCGCGTCGCGACGTTGTGGGCCGCGAGAACCGATGCGAGCACGCTGTTCGCCAGCAGGACGAGGACGATGTCGTGACTCACTCCACCGAGGTAGCTCTGGATGGTGCCCAGCAAAGCGCCTGCCGGATCCTCGGAATACACGGCCACGGCGTCCTTGGTCCCCACCGCCTGGACCATGGCCCATGACGTGAAGCAGTACATCACCGCGGTGATCAGGATGAACAAGAACGTCGCACGGGGGATCGTCCGCTTCGGATCCCGGACCTCCTCGCGGTAGATCAACGTCGCCTCGAACCCGCCCATCGCCGAGACGCCCAGGAGCAGCGCGATCCCCAGCGACCCAGAAGCAATGATCGACGGATCGAAGGTGTCCGAGACATTGAGTCCCGACGATCCGCCCCTCACTACGACCACGAGGTTGTAGATGAAGATCACCGCCATCTCAGTGATGAGGACGACCGTGAGAACTCTCGAGGAGATGTTGATGCGCTGATAGCCCAAGAAGCTGACAACGGCGAGAACGCCGAACGCATACACCCACCAGCTGATCTCGGGTCCGCCGAAGACATCGGTCACCAACGCATTGGCTGAGTATCCGAAGAAAGTCGTCGCACCCAGCACCATTAGGAAGTAGCTGACCGTGGCCAGGAATGCAGTCCCCAGTCCGACCACCTTGCCCAGGCCGGCCGTGATGTAGAGGTAGAAACCGCCCGAGTTGGTCATGTACGGATTCATCTTGATGAGCCCGACTGCCACGAGCGCCATGACCAGCCCGCCGACGAGGAACAGGATCGGAGCCCCTGCACCGTTCCCGAATCCGATGGACACCGGCACCGTCGCCACGAAGGTTCCCAGCGGGGCGTTGAAGGCCATGACCGTGAACAGCAACCCGATGACACCCAAGGTGCCCCTGAGCCTGGACCGCGGGGCCGCGGCGTCCTGTTCATGCGATGCATCGACCGTGGAGCCGATGGGCGAGTCTGGTGGTGTATTCAAGATTTTCTCCGATCGAGATGTGGGACTGCGGGACGAACTCGAACCGCAGAGCTGGCCCTGGGGTCAGGGGAGCAACTGTGCGGAAGCTGGACTCACGTCGGCGGCACTGCGGCAGACGGGGGATGTAATCCAGGCTGTTCCTCTCAGCGACGAGACTTGCTGGTAACGGACGCAGGCTGACAACCCGGCTCGCACCGACCAACCTCCGCGCCCGCTTTCGGTAGGCCCGGTGTGAAATCTCAACGATTGTTCGTCAATTCAATCGTGACGCTCATCATATGTCAAGGGTCCTTAGTTGCTACAGTTCAAGATTTACACGCACGCCTGCATCAGCGTTACATGCGGAAAATGCAACGGTCAGGACGCGGTTTGCGACGTCGGACCTGATTCACGGTCCAGCCCTGCGAAGATCACCACTTAGCCATATCGCGCGCGTTCTCGACACGACACGGTTTTCGTTGGACAATTCGGACAACTGCTGAAGCCCTGCAGTTCACGAGAATTCCGCTCCTGCTCCCGAGCGAGAGATGAGGTGCCGAATGACCGATGGACGATGGCACTACGGGGTCGCCATGACGGCTGTTGCGCTGTTCGAAGACTCGCCCGATGGTCTGGTCGAGCTCGTGGCCGCTGGCGCGGGGCGTCCTGTCCTGGGCCTGGAAGTCGTCGAGGTGGGCGATCAAGTGGCCGTCGGGCAGGGCCAACCTGGTCACAGTCCTCGGAGCACGGGGAGCCAGGGCGATCGCCGCCATGAACCCGTCGTGTGCCGACGCCTCGGGTCTGCTCCTTCGCCGCGCGCTGCCGATGACCCCATCGTGGTCCGAGGTTGCGCCGAACTCGGGATCACGCTGCTGGCCATGGCGGACGACGCAGCACTCACCTCGGTCATCACCGCTGTCCGATCCACGATCGAGGTCGCGGCGACGCCGCTTCGGACTGGGCATGTCCAACGCGATGACGACCTCTTCAACCTGGCTGACCGCATCAGCGCCATGATCGAGGCACCTGTCACGATCGAGGATGCCCGCCTCACTGACCTGCGGCTTCTTCCCGGGCTGGCTGCGGACCTGGCCTGGCTTATTTGTGCGCGGGACATCGTCGAGTACGGGCGAGATGGCATGCTCGTATGGCAGCCTGATTGGTAAGACCCCTGACAGTACGGGCGGTGTTTGTTTTGGTTCTGCGTGGAGAAGCTTCGAGGCGATGCCGTTCTAGAGCCAAGGAATCCGCACACCCCTCCCCCAGCCTGACGGAACGTCCGTTATCGGCGTTCAAATCACGGGGGTAGAAGTAGACGAGATAGCTCGTCGCCGGCAGCGTCCGGCAACGACAGCAGCGTTGTCGAGGTCGTGTGCCTCCAGGTCAGTCCTGAACCGTCTGGCCGCCAAGAGCGGCGGGCATAAAGTTCTGAAGCTCGCGTAGATAAGTCTGATCCAACTGGTCCCTCACATCGATGAGTTTGCCCTCATAGTCGAAGCTCAGATCGATTTCTGTTCGTTCCGTGGCGCTTGCCATATCGATAACCGGTCGACCTTTAGTAGGTAGGTACTTCTCCGCAGGGGCAAACAATTCAGTCTGCAGTTCCTGCATTCTCTGGTGGGAGGGCACCAAGATGCCGTGCGATGCATCCTGGAACTTTGTGGGACTGTAAACGAGGTTGCTGGATATAGCTCCCAGCACGCCATGAAAGCCAGCATCATGGAGCACCTTGGAAACCCGGCCGCCAAAGTCCGGACTTGCAGTAATGATTACCAGCCATCCCACCTGAAGCACAAAACACCACCGCACAGGCGCTTTACAGTCTGCGTCCGACGCAAACCGCACGATGTCCATCTGAAAGGTGGGTAAGTAATCAAGGGTCCAGACGAAGTGGGTTGAAAAATCTTTGGGCTGCCCCGTGCCAGTTCGTCGAATTGCGTGGAGATGCTGCTCGGGGACTATCAGACGTGGGACCAGTTCACTGGATAAAGCACCTAGAACCACTGACCAATGCGCCAGCTTGAATAGGTCAGCCGGTGGTGGGAATCCTCCTCCGTTCATTATGGATCTGAACACGGGGCTGGCTGCTTGTTCGATGTGGTTCATCCAACCGTTGTTGCAAGCTGCGCAGAGGGATGAAACGTTGATCTCTCGAATATCACCGCCGTACAGTATGTCGCGGTAGACGCCGGGCATCTGAACGCTGGATGCGGCAAGACTTACCTTGCCGGTGCCCGTATTCACAGACTCACGGAAGCCTCTTTGGAAGAGGTGAGTCCTTGTGAGCGACTCGTCGGTACCGCAGAAAAAGCACTTCGCCATTTCGTCTCCCCAATAGACGGCAGCTGCCGGCAATCCCCTCGCTGAACTCACTCAACCCCGGCCAGCGTAACCGACTATTGCCCGCAAACTGACAGGGAAGACCTGACACATGTCATAGGCTGCACCCTATGACCGTGACATAGTGGGATGGCAGGACCGGAGACGGCTAGGTGCTTGTAGGGTTGTCCGGCTATATCGCATGCAAGTCGTCAGGTGACGGCAACTACATAGGGACCAAGTCTCACAACCGACGCTGACTCCCCCACCTGAGATATAGCGCGGATCCTGCGGGGCGAGAGCCTGCCGACGGCGACGTCGACTGACCAGCAGCGAAGTGTTGAGCAATATGCGTCCATTCTCATGCTGCACCAGCTCGATAACCAGCAGACACCGCTTCGCAGTTACTTCCTCGACAAGGTCAAAGACGGCCGGGAGTTGCTGAAATGAGCAGCCTCTTCGATTACCGTGCCTACGGACGTATTGCGGCGCTCACCGAACATCCTCCCGAAATACCAGGACCGTGTCTGGAACGAACTAACGGCCGGCTCTACTGTTCCCCTCGTTGCAAATGATGCCGGTCTAAGTGATGTCCAGACGTTCCTCACTGTTCTTAGGCGGCTCAGCACCTTGTATGACTGGAGAACAACCGAGGTATCGGGAACAGACCCGCTCATGCCGAGGAGAGCGGATTCCGATGGATGGGATCGTCGTCTGTATTACTGGGCGCTCCTTATGCGCGGGTGGGTACGAGGTGACCCGATCAGCCGCGTTATCTCCAGCTCAGTTGCCTACTACAGTCAACGTGGTTCAATCACCTACCGTGACTACTCCCGCGAGGAGAGCCTCGTAACCGAGCCTTTCGACAGGCATTCCGCGAAGCACATCAACCTCATTATCGAATGGCCTCTCAAAGATATTGAGGGAGGCCTACGGTTCCGCATCATGGGGTACCTGCAGAACTTCATTGACGTCAGTGTGATGGCGCTTGGAAGAGATGCATCGGGGATCAACGTGGCGACGCTCGTCAAGTACGGCACAACTGACCAGCGCGCGATTCAACTACAAGAGGTGGGCTTCGGTCGGGCTGTAGCGACGGAGCTTCTGGCGGACCATGCAGATGCACTGAGATTCTCTGATGAAGACGAGCTGGAAGAACTCGATCATGAATCGGTACTGGCGAGCACCACCCTGTCAGACGAGGCTCGCGCCGAAGTTGAGAACATCATGGTGAAGATGGATGTTGAGGTTGAAAGCGCGGAGAGATAAACGCTGCTCGACTTCACGATCTCCGGTTGCGATGACAGAACCCTGCAGAGGAACCAGTCCTCGGCCTGCCCCCAGCTTGACGGAAGATCGGTTGTCGGCGTTAAAAGCACGGGAGTAGAAGTAGCTGCCAGAACGCCCGTTCATTAACGAATCCGGCATTTCCGCAGGTCCTATCCCAACTGACCAGGGGCCCACAAAGGTGCTCGGAGGCCGGTCCATCATTTCTATCCAAATGTTCCGTGGTTCGGCGCGTGAACTTTGGTTCCGCGCCGAACCACGTTGGCCCAGGAGTCTGCTACCAGCTTCCTATTGCTCCTCGGATAGTGTGTTCGAGCCGTCGTTGACATGGGACCACGTCTTTTCTCATTCAAAGTAGGACTGTCCCAACGGCCACGGAAATAGTCAGTGTCTCCCGGCTCACCGTCTTCTCTCCACCTTTGGCCTCCCAACTGGTCTAGGCGCGCAGTGAGCGTCGTCCCGGTTCTCGAGGGCGAGCGGTGGCGCGAGCTCGCGACGCCGTCATCAATTTGGAGGGACTGAGTTGAAAGGGCGACTGCACTTTCGCCTAGTTGGTGCTCCCGGGGCCAGCCTCCCATCAATCGCATCCTCCTGGGACGCGCCTCGAATGAGCAGCTCGGGAAGCTATAGCTATTTGATGGACCTTCGGCCATTAGGTGAAGGTCAGCTCTTGATACCGCCGGCGTATCCCTGCATGAGTTTCTTTTGAGCAAACACGTAAAAGGCAAGCACGGGCGCCATGGCGATGAGGACCACCGCGAAGCTCAGATTCCATTGTGAAACTAGGCTGCCCACGTAGTTGTAAACAACTACTGGGAGTGTCATGTACGGCGAGCCGTTCAGGAATATCACTGCCGTGAAGAAATCGTTCCAGACTAGGAGGCCGCCAAGGATGGCAACGGTGCCCGTAGCTGGCGCCATCAGGGGGAAGATGACGCGTGAGAAAATTTGGAAACGGCTCGCGCCATCGATGGTGGCTGCCTCCTCATAATCCCTGGGGAGCCGTCGGAAAAAGCCGGAATAAATGAACACCGCAAGCGGCATGGCCATGGCCGTGTAGATGATGATCATGCCCCAGGGATTCCCAATCAGGCCGAGGTTGCGCGCACCGATGTACAGCGGGAGGACCCCGAGTTGGGTAGGTAGGACAATAGCGATTAAGAAGATCCTGAAGACGTTATTGGATAGTTTCCGGGTGCTTCGCGCGAACACATATGCTGCAACCGACGACAAGGCGATCAGTACCAGCACGGTCCCGGTTGTGATGAGAAGACTACTGGAAAGGCCTTGGTAGACGTTGCCGGACTGACTGCCCGTTGGTGAGAGCAATTGGATGAAATTATCGAAAGTAGGGGCCGACGGCGGGGCAAAGGCAGAGCTCGTGAGCACCTCCTCCGTGGTTTTGAGTGAGGTGCTGATCAGAATCCAAAATGGAAGCAACAGTATGATGCTGGCAATTACCACAAGGATTTCCCTGGCAAGCGACCACTTCGTATAGCGATGCATTTCTAGTCTCCAATTTTGGCGCGGTCGCGCACAATGAATTGCTGGATAAGCGCGAGGATCAGAATGAAAACGGTAAGGACAAGAGCCGCGGCGGCACCCAAACCGAACGCCCCGTAAACGAAGGTCTGGGAGTAGACCTGAGACGCGAGAGTCTGTGTGGCGTCCGCGGGGCCGCCGCCCGTCAACGTGAGGACCTGATCAAAGACCGACAACCCCTGAATCAGGGTTAGAACGGTCGCTATGGCCACCGACGGCTGGATGGTCGGCAAGACAATGCTTCGGAAAATCCGCCACACACCGGCACCATCCAAAGCTGCTGCTTCTTCCAGTTCCACCGGCACAGTGGCGAGACCGGCCAGATAAATGACCATAACAAAGCCGATGCTCTGCCAGACCATGACAGCCAGGATGCACCAGAGCGCCAGCGAGGGGTTGGCCAGCCAGTCCTGCTTCAGGTTTCCCAGCCCAACAGCGCCCAGAAACTGGTTGAGCGGCCCGTCAAAAGCAAAAATGAACTTCCAGACGAAGGAGACAGCCACCGAGCTGAGCACCACCGGCATGAAAATCAGTGCGCGCAATACGAAACGTGTCTTGAGCGTCCTGTTCAAGGCCAAGGCGAAAAGCAGACCAAGAGCATTGGTGAAAACCACGAACCCAGCCGCAAGAAACAGGGTATTTCGGACGGAGCCCACCAGCGTCGGATCCTGAAGAACCTGAATGAAGTTGTCGAAGCCAACGAAGTTGAAGTCACCCAGCCCCGTCCAGTCAGTGAATGCGAAGAAAGCTCCGAAGGCTGTTGCCATGTAGGTGACAACGAGCGTGAGGGCGACGGCCGGAAGTGCCCACCACCAGCGGCCGAAGCCGATCCCCGAGGGCCGGTGTGGGGGCGCTGGAGCGGCTTCGTTGTTGTCAGTCCCTGGCGGGATGATCCGGCCATTGGTAATAGTCACTGTCGTGGTTCCTTATTCGTTGCTGAAGGGAAGGCAGTGCCGGCCGGTAGTTGGTAAACCGGCCGGCACTCGTTCGTTAGTTGCCCCAGGCGGAGTCCATGTCCTTCAGGACATCTTCGGCCGATTTCTGTCCAGTGATCATGGCCGTAACACCCTTGCCGAGGCTGTCGTACACCTTGGCGGAGGGCCATTCGGTCTGTGCCAACGGGCGTACCTTGTCCTCCTTGTACAGGTTCGCGATGGGTTCGTAGCTAGCGGGGAGCGGGTAATCACTGGCGTTGACGGGAAGCGCTCCCAGTCCCTTAGCGACCATCTCGGCGCCTTCCTTTTCAGTGAAGTACTTCAGGAACTCTTTTACCAGCTTGGGGCTCTTCGTCTTTGCGTTACCGGAGAGGGCAAGCTCGGCTGTGGTGCCCAGGTACGTCTCGGGAGCATCAGGAGCAGGCATTGGAAGGACGACTGGGTTCACAGCTCCCTTGGACCCATCGGCGATGCTCTTGGCTGCTCCGCCGGGAGCAAAAAAGCCGAGGGCTTTACCCTGCCCGACCGAACTGATGAGCACATCAAAGCCCGCACCTGCCGCACCATCCTGGAAGCACCCTGAATCGAACATTTGCTTTACACCCTCGAGGGCTTGCTGCCAGCCTTTCTCTTGCGAAAAAGTGGTCTTGCCGGCGGCTCGGTCGTCATTCCACTTCGGATTTGGCCCGTACACCGTTGAGCTAGCAAGGGTCATCGCCAAAATCCCTGGGTTGCCCGGAACAGTGCCCGCAAGGGCGGTCAGGGAGACGCCCTTGTCACGGGCAACCTTGCACTGTTCCAGAACGTCGTCAAAGGTCGACGTGTTGTCCAGCTTCACGCCCAGTTCCTGAGCCTTGGCCTGATTGAAGATCAGGCCGGCGGGCATCGAAGCGAGCGGAACAGCGTAGAGCTTGTCCTCATATTGGAAGAGCTTCTCAATGCTGTCCGGCAGTGCCTTGTTGAGCTCTGGGTCATTGAGTTCCAGGAGCAGTCCAGCTTTGGCGAAACCAGTCATAGCACCTACCTGTCCTTGGCCGGAGAGGACACTTATGACATCGGTGGCGGTGCCACCCTGCAGTTGAGTGGTAACTGTCTGGGCAAGAGTTTCCGCCGGCAGCTTGACCAATTCGACTTTAACGCCGGGGTGAGCCTTCTCAAAGGCGGCCGTTGTATCCTGAATGAAGGTGTCGGCAGGATTGGTAGTGGAGAACGAAAAGCGAATCGTTTGCGGCTCGGCGCCCCCTGACTCGGTGGAGCTTGAACTGCCGGCGCAACCGGTTAATACGACGGAAGCTGCAACAGCGGTGGCAGCGGCGGATAGCCACCCACGGCGGTTAATCGAAAACTGTGACACGGGGTACCTTTCAGACATCTTTGTCGAGGGGCTGCCTCTTGGAAACGCTAAGCCCTCGTGGCTCCGGCAGTGGCCCGTAGCCAGCTACCTCTTATGGCTTCCAGTAGACCGAAGTTCCTCCACGCCGTCCACGCGACTTTGCTTATGGCCTCTATTGATGGGAGTGATGGTGCTCACTCCCGCACTCGATACCAAGCATCGGCCCTTTTGATGGTGGGATTGCGTGACCTCTTCCATCGAGGCCTATATGCTTGTGCTATTCAGGCGGGGTGAGGGCACGTGGCATGCAGGCCATGATGAATAATCCCCCCCGATGCTCAGAGCATCGGGCAAGCAGACGTAAACGCACACCGTTTCGTCCCGCCTGCACGCTCTCTTCCGGGCGGGACTTCCAAATCCTGTTGGAGATCCAATGACTGTTACCCAGCCCGCCGGCGTCGGCTGTCCCTTCCTCAATCCGCAGAAGCTCTTCGAAGACCTCGCAGGGGCGCGGACAGGCCAAGGATTGCCCCATTCGGACACATTCGAGGGACGGGTAGTGGGACGTTACGACGAAATTGTCCAAGCACTCCACGATCCGGAGACTTTTTCCTCCCAGCCGACCGTGGGGACTGTCCCATCGCCCTGGCGTGAGCAATTTGAGGGAAGGGTGCCCAGCAGGGGAACCCTGCTGGGCTTGGACAACCCGGATCATGACCGCCTACGGTCGAGCGTCAACAGTTTCTTTATGCCACGGAAGCTGGGCAGGTATGAGGGCTGGATCCGTGAACAGGCCCACCTCATGGTCGATGGTTTCGTTGAGGACGGCCGGACGGAGCTGAAGCTTTCTTTCGCTCTTCCGTTGCCGCTGAAGGTCATCGCGCACGTCGTGGGCCTTGACTCCCACCGGTCCGAATGGATAGGTGCAGCCCTTGGCTTCTTTATGGGTCCCCGCGACATCTATCACCCGGGCACCCCCGATGAGAAAGCACAGCTCCTTCTCGACCTGCACGACTACATCCTGGAGGTCATGGACGAGCGCAAGCACAACCGCCGGGACGACCTGATCAGCCACATATGGAATGAGCGGGAGTCAGGAGCCGTTGAAATGACCGACTTCGAAATGTTGTCAATGTTCCCGGGGCTGATGCTGGCAGGACACGAAACCTCGTCGAATCTGATCTGTATGGGACTCTCGCACCTCCTGGCCGACCCAAACCGCTACGCGGCCGCGCAGAAGGATGACACTTCACGAGCTGAAGCCCTCGAGGAACTGTTCCGCTACGAGTCAGCCATCACCGGTATGAAGAGGCTGGTGACTAGGGACGTCAGCCTCGGTGGCACACAGCTGAAGGCCGGCGAAACGGTCTTCCTCGCATACGCCGCCGGATCCCGTGACGCAACAAAGTTCAGCCATTCGGACGACATCGACTTTGACCGCGACTGGGCTGTGCCACATCTGGGATTTGGCCAGGGAATTCATGCGTGTTTAGGAGCGCCGCTCGCACGCCTCCTCCTCCGAATCGAACTGGAAGTCCTGCACGAGCGGCTTCCGGATCTCCGTCTCGGTGCGCCCTACGACGAGCTTGAGTACACAGTGGTCTCCGAAGGCCGCGGCATGGTTTCCCTGCCGCTCGAATGGACACCGGTGCGCGTCGCCGAGAGGGCCAGCGCCCCTGTTATTGACGCTCTTCATTCTGCTGCCATTCCTGTAACTGTCAGCGCCCGCCGCCTCGTGACCGAAAAAGTACTGGAGCTCACGTTGGAGACGAGCAGTCCTGATATTGTCCGCTGGGAGCCAGGGGCGCACCTTGACCTGGAGCTCCCGGATGGCTCCTTGCGGCAGTACTCGCTGTGCGGGCAAACGGCGTCCTCTGAACTG
This sequence comes from Paenarthrobacter nitroguajacolicus, assembly GCF_031455195.1. Taxonomy (GTDB): domain Bacteria; phylum Actinomycetota; class Actinomycetes; order Actinomycetales; family Micrococcaceae; genus Arthrobacter; species Arthrobacter nitroguajacolicus_D. The sequence goes on from NZ_JAVDSH010000007.1 coordinate 60,020, forward strand.
CGGATTGCTGTCTTGAAGGAAGACAGCGGCCGAGGTGGGTCCAAGCTTATCCATGACCAGGTCAAGGTCGGAGACAGGTTGAGCATCAGGGGACCTCGCAATCATTTCCGGCTGAAGCCTGCACAGTTCCTGCTGTTCGTCGCCGGTGGCATTGGAATCACTCCCCTGCTTCCCATGATTGAAGAAGCTGAGCGCCGCGGTACACCTTGGCGCCTGCTCTTTCTTGGTCGCGAACGGAAACTCATGCCCTATGTTGAGGATCTGGTGCAGCGACACCCGGCGAACGTCTATGTCTGGCCAAGCAGCGAACGCGGCCGTTACAACCTCGATGACATTTGGTCCAGGGTTCCCGCCGACGATGCGTTCGTGTATGCATGTGGGCCGAACGAACTTCTCGCAGGTTTGGAGGAATCCGCTGCGAGGCACGATGCGGAACTCCGGCTGGTGGTCGAGCGCTTCGCGGCGCAGAAGGTGGAGCACCTGCCGAACCGTCCCATCGAAGTGCAGATGTCCAGAACCGGGAAGACCGTCACGGTAGGGGTGGACGAGAACGTTCTGGACGTCCTGAACCGGGAGGGTGCCAGCATCTTGTCGACCTGCCGCGAAGGTACGTGCGGGACCTGTGAAGTCCGAGTGTTGGAGGGAGTTCCCGAGCACCGCGACTCGGTCCTGAGCCTTGAAGAGCGACTCGCTAACCAAACGATGATGACCTGCGTATCACGTTGCCGTGGCCGGCGTTTGGTGCTGGAGGCGTAAGCGCCGAAGGCAAGCCTCCACGCTTCGCGCTCAGAAGACCGCCGCGGTCCCACTTTGAACCATTTCCTTGGCGCATTCCAAATCATCGCCGATATGAGCTCTTCCATGAGCCCTCGTAGGAATAGTTTTCCCCTATGCTCACCATCACTACTCTGCATGGTCGTTTACTGCCTGAGTAACACCCGGAGTCCTAAGGTGAGACCAATGCCGCTGCCCTGCCTAAAGGACCACTAATGCCAGACCTGCCATTTGCTCACGACAGACAATCGAGCAAGGACCCCCTGCTGTTCCAGGAATTCGTCGATCCACCCGCAAGTGCGCGTCCCAGAGCTTGGTGGCACTGGATGGACGGCAACGTCGATGAGGCAGGGATAGTCAAAGACCTGGAATGGCTTGCCGCATCCGGAGTCGGCGGTGTGCAAGCGTTCAACGGTTCCATGGGAACTCCTGCCTATGTACCTGAAACAGTCGTCTTCCGTTCACCCGCCTGGCAATCAGCGATGAGGTGTGCCGCGGACACCGCCGACCGGCTGGGCCTGGAGCTGTCAGTCGCCACCTCTGCTGGGTGGAGTGCCACCGGAGGGCCGTGGGTCCGCCCTGCAGCGGGGATGAAGAAACTGGTCTGGAGCACGGCAAGGGTCAGCGCGACCGATCGGAGGCCCCTGGCGCTGCCCGTCCCGCCGTCCATATCCGGGCCATTCCAGGACGTCCCGTTCAGGGCCGTCCGTGGGACGGAAGTGGAGATACCCGATCACTATGAGGAAGTAGCCGTTGTGGCGCTTCCTCACCGTGAATGTCATCAACCGGTCCTGCCTGCAAGGCTTACCGCCAGCGGCCCGGTGTCGGGCGAACGCACTTTGGATTCACTGGCGGACGGTCGGTTCTGGCCCGCCATAGATCTGTCTGCAACCGCTTCTGCCGAGCGTGAAGATCCCGGATCAGGTTGGGTTCTGTTGGACTTCAATGAGCCTGTTGCTGTTGCTTCCATACGGGTCGGTCTGCCCGCCCGGCACGGCTTCGGTTCGTCGCCGGCTCCCCTGGCTTGGCTTGAAGCCAGCAACGACGGTACTACCTTCAGCACGGTCGTTGAGCTCCCCTCATCCCCTTCACCTGTCCGGTCGGCGGCTTTTCCCGCCGTGACGGCACGCTATTTCCGGCTTCTACTTCAGGACCGCGTCGGCTTCAGTTTCCCTTTCGCACCGGGTGTCAGACCTCTGAAGTTTTCGGACCCCGAGGGGCAGAACCTTCTTTTTCAGCTGTCCGGGCTCCAGCTCTTCCCGGGGCCGCGAGTCAACCGGGCAGAAGAGAAGGCCGGCTTTGCCCCCGTGCCTGACTTTTACGCCCTTGAGGGTGGCCCCTATGAGGCGGCGGCCGTCCAGCCTGAGGAGGTCATTGATCTTAGTGATCGGCTTCAACAGGACGGGACTCTGGACTGGGAGCCGCAGCAAGGTGACTGGACAGTCATTCGCTTCGGGTATTCCCTCACCGGGCACCTCAACGGACCGGCCCCTGTGGATGCCACCGGTCTGGAAGTGGACAAGCTTGACGGCGGTCTCGTCACTGACTACATCGAGCAGTACCTTGGCTTCTTTGACGAAGCGCTGGGGCAGGAACTCATCGGTTCCCAGGGGGTGACGGCCCTGCTGAGTGACAGTATCGAGTCCGGGCCGCAGAACTGGACCTCGGCGATGCGGGAGGAGTTCCGCAGCCGGCGCGGTTACGATCTTCTGCCGTGGCTGCCGACGGTCAGTGGTGTTCTAGTGGGCGGCGCCGAACGTAGCGACGCGTTCCTGTGGGATTTCCGCCGGACCATCGCGGAGCTTCTGGCCGAAAAGCACTACGGGACGCTTGCGCGAGTAGCTCACGCACGGGGAATGGGCTATTACGCCGAGGCGCTGGAGGATCACCGCCCGCAGCTGGGCGACGACCTTGAGATACGCTCGCACGCCGACGTGCCTATGGGGGCGATGTGGTGCTATGAACCGGAAAATGGGCCGCAACCAACATACGTTGCGGATCTGCAGGGCGCCTCCTCCGTAGCCAACATCTACGGAAAGGCGGCTGTGGGAGCTGAATCCATGAGCGCTTTCGGAAAGCCTTTCATGTTCACCCCCAGGAACCTTAAACCCGTCGTGGACATGGAATTTTCCCTGGGCGTCAACCTCGTGAACATCCATACGTCACCCCATCAGCCGGACGCTGCTCCCAAACCAGGTGTGACGCTCTCGCCCTATCTAGGCCAATCCTTCACCCGCAACGAGACCTGGGCGCACGCTGCCCGGCCATGGATTGACTACATCGCACGCTGCAGCCACCTGCTTCAGCAGGGAACGCACGCCGCCGACATCGCATACTTCTACGGTGAAGAAGCCCCGGTGACCGGTGTATTCGGTGATTCAGCTCCCGAGGTCCCTGAAGGATACGGGTTCGATTTCATAAATCTGGATGGACTGCTGAATCACATCACCGTGACGTCCGATGGTCATCTCCTTAGTGCCGGTGGGGTGAGCTACCGACTCCTGTACTTGGGCGGTACCAGCCACCGTATGACCCTGGCCGCAGTCCAGCGCATCACGGAACTGCTTGACGCCGGAGCAACAGTGGCAGGCTGGCGGCCGGAGAGCTCTCCGAGCGAAGGGGACGACAGGGAAGAATGGGCCGCCGCCGTCGATGCCCTCTGGAGCCGGCAACGGCCAGGCCTTCTGGACCTGGACGGTGTGTCCACAGCTGACGGGCTGGTGATTGGGTTGACGAGGATCAAAGTGCGTCCCGACTGGGTCCTGGGCACGGACGACGATTCGAATCTGGCGGTGATCCATCGCCGCCTTGACGAAGGTGAGCTGTACTTTGTCAGTAACCAGCTCGACCGGCCTGAGAAGATCCGTGCAGCATTCCGGGTAGAGGCCAAGACGGCAGAGCTATGGGATCCGGTCAGCGCCCGCCGCGAAACTGCTTCGATCATCACAGGGGAATCTGAAGCAACAGCGCTCGACATAGAACTTGATGCCTTTGGCTCCGTATTTGTCCTGCTCGGATACGACAGCTCCCATCAGACTCCTTGTCCTGAACAGCCGGATGTTCCTGAATGGGCAGAGGTTCCCGTGCATGGGCAGGAGCTGGACGGTCCTTGGCGGGTGGAGTTCGACGCCGATTCCCAGTCAGCCAATCCGCTCATCTTGGCCGCGGCGGAACCCTGGAGCGGCCCCCTCGCGCCGGACTACCCGTCCGGCGTTAAGCACTTTTCCGGAAAGGCTGTGTACAGCCACACTTTCGACCTGAAACTGACGAGCGGGTCCGGATTCCGGCTGGTTCTGGAAATCAGCGACGTTCACGACCTTGCAGAAGTGTGTCTTAACGGGCGGGACTTGGGTGTGCTCTGGACGCCACCCTTCAGGATGGATGTCACGGATGCGGCAAGAACCGGTCAGAACCTGCTGGAGATTGCGGTTACCAACTCCTGGGCTAACCGGCTCATTGGAGACGCCGCGGCTGGTGTGACGGCACGCCCGGGAGCCCACGTTTTCGAACCTGATGCCGACACGCTGCCCGCCGGGTTGCAGGGTCCGGTGCGGCTCGTGGCCTACCGGGAGTAGTTGTTCGAGATGGAATGCCTTGGGGAGCCGGCCGAAAGCTTGGCTCCCCAAGGCATTTCCGAGTGTCCCTTACTCGGCGTGTGTCGTCGTTTCCGAGAGGCGCTGCTCTGGCATGAAGACGGACAGCAGTACTCCCACAGCGAAGATGCCGGCTAGCACCGCGAAGATGGGCAGGAAGGCCCCGGAGTAGATGTCCGCGACGCCTGCCCGCAAAGCGTCGGGCAGCTGCTGGACGGAGTGGGGGTCGGTAAGGGTTGCCGCGGGAAGACCCAGGCTGTTGTTCGCTGTGGCTTGCGCGAGCGACGCTGCGAAAAGTCCGCCTAACACGGCTGTTCCTACAGTCACACCGAGTTCGCGTAGGTACCCCAGTGAAGCGGTGACTCCTCCGACCACCGAATGCGGCATGGCGTTCTGGGCAGCGACCACCGTTATCTGCATAAAACTGCCCACGGCCAAACCCAAAAGGGCGAGCAACACCCCGACTATGGGCAGGGGCGTGCCGGCTGGGAGTAACCGAAGACAGAGTGCGACTGCTGTGGCCAGGGCAGAACCGGCGAGCGGAAACATCTTATATCTTCCTGTGCGGGTGACGATCCAGCCGCTCAGGTTGCTGGAAAGCATCATTCCCAGCACCAGGGGCAGCAGGATCATTCCCGCCACGGAGGCTGACGTCGAGTAGGCCATTTGCACGTAGCTTGGCAAGTAGGCCACCACACTGAACAGGCCGGCGCCGATCACCAGACCCAGCCCCGCAGCGTTGACCACCGGCCAGCTTCTAAACATTCGCATTGGTATCAGTGCATGTTTCGAGCGTATCTCCACGACCACAAAGATAGCGCCGAATACGGCGGCAGCTACATACAGGCCAAGCACCATTCCGGTGGGAGCATTAGTTTCAGTAGAGAGCGCAACCGCAGTGACCAAAGTGCAGGTGAATGGGATCATCGTCATGATGCCGGCCCAGTCCATTCCCCCCGTTCCGCGGACGACGTGAAGCTTCCGCAGTGAAAATGCCATGGCCAGCGCAAGGAGACCCAATGGGAGATTGATCCAGAAAACCCAGCGCCAACCGACGGTATCGGTGATGGCGCCGCCCAGGAGGGGGCTGACAACTGTTGCTATGCCGAATACGGAGCCCAAGGGGCCCAGATACTTCGGTCGCTGCCGCGGTGGAACAAGATCGGCAATGATTGCGGCCGGCAAAACAGCCGTGCCGGCACCCCCGAGGCCTTGAAGTGCTCGATACAGGGAGAGCTGGAATATGTCCTGCGCAAAGCCGCAAAGCACGGACGCTCCAAGGAATATTGCCAGGGCGATCATCATCAGCGCCGGCCTGCCGAATCTGTCCCCAAGGCGCCCGTACACGGGCATGGCAACGGTCATGGCCAGCGCGTAGGCGGTGATGACCCAAGCCATGTGGTTCGCACCGTCCAATTCGCCCACCACTGTTGGTAGTGCCGTCGCCACAATGGTGTGATCCAATGCTCCCAGTAGGACTATGATCAGGAGCGCGGCGTAAACCCGGCCGATCCGGATCCCGGCCACAGCAGGATTCCCCGGCCTTTGTTGCTTTGGCGGCGACGCGGATGGTTCAGCTTCTGATGTGGTGGTTTTTGACAAGTTTGCACGGCGCACCGCAACCTCGTTCCGGGAATGCCAGTAGGACTGGCGGGACGCCAGCCAGGTGCGCGTCCGGGGGAATCTTCACCCCGACCGACGGGCCCTCCAAGGCCCCAGCGTCCATCCGAACTTATCATTGCCCCGTGCCGTGGACCGATGGCACCGTGCATTCGAATTCTCAATAGCCCGCATACTTTGGAACTATTTCCGTAGCCTCCTGTACGGCGCGTTTACTTGATGAAAACTCGACGAAAAGGAGAGCTTCCAATGGCACAGACCATTCCTGTTTCCACCGCTGAATCTCAAGAGACGAGCCCGGACAATCCGGCGTGGTTCCGTTATGTGCTCGGCCAGTACCCCACAGGGGTTACGCTCATCACGGCATCCCGGGATGACGAATCCGTTGGGATGGTGGTAGGTACGTTCAGTTCCGTGTCACTGGACCCGCCCTTGGTGGCTTTTATGCCCGATGTCCGCTCCACCAGCTGGCCCAAGATCCAGGAAGCCGGTTCTTTTTGCGCCAACGTCCTGACCGCCGGGCAGCAGGACGTCTGCCGTGCGTTTTCCCGCAAGGCTGAGGACCGGTTCAGCGCCAATGCCTGGTCGGAAACGCCGTCCGGCAGTGCGCAGCTGGAGGGAGCGGCTGCCTGGGTTGACTGCGACATCGAAAATGTGATCCGCGCCGGGGACCATGACATCGTCATTGGACGGGTCAAAGCCCTGGGGGTAGGCGAGTCGACAGATCTTCCGCTGCTATTCCTGCGCGGCGGCTACGGCTCCTTCAGCATTCCCTCAATCATCTCCCCCGCAACAGCCCTCACACGCCACGTCAAAGCTGCAGACGCTGCCCGGCCTGAAATCGAGGCACTTGCAGAGGAGCTCAAACTTGAGGTGCTGGTCAGCGGCGTAGTCGATGATTCAGTTGTCGTCCTGACTGCAGCGGGCATGGCCAGTTCCCCCATCGGCTCCCCGTCCCGGGTAGGCGTCTCTTTTGCCCTTGCCGCACCCCTGGCCCCCCTTCACGTGGCATGGGCCGGAGAAGCCGCCGAGTCGCGGTGGATTACCAACGCGGAAAACGTAGTGGGGCATGTTGCTCCGGAGGTTGCCCATGCTGAACTGCAACGCGTCCGTGAAACTGGATATGCCGTCTCCGTTGGTAGGGCGGCTGCGGCGGAGTTCGAGCGAATGGTTGCGGTGCCAAGCGACACCGCGGCCCCGGATCTTAGCGGCGTCCTCCCCAAACTGCTGGAACGGACCGCATCGACGGGCCCGGCGTCCATCGAGGACCCGGGGGGAGTGACATCGCTTCATGCCCCAGTCTTTGATCCAACCGGACAAGTAGCCGTAACCCTGACACTGAACGGTTTTTCCGGCTCTGAACCAGCTTCACGGCTCACTCAATGCAGGGACCGGCTCTTGGCAGCTGCCCAGGCGATCAGCGAGGAGATCGGAGGCCGGCCTCCACGGTAAGAAGCAAAGCCCGCTCTTGGCTCGTTGACGATGGCTGTGAGCTGCGCCATAATTAGTATCAATATTCTAATTCGGGTTTTGCTATCATCCTCAACGTGGAGAAGACATGGTCAATTTACTGACAGCCGACCTTAACCTGCTCGTCTCGCTCGATGCCCTGCTTGAGGAGCGGAATGTCACCCGCGCCGGTGCACGGATCGGAATCAGCCAGCCGGCCATGAGTTCATCACTGCAGCGATTGCGCAGACAGTTCGACGACGAGTTATTGACACGTGTGGGATCAGCCTATGAGCTGACGCCGCTGGCGAGGGTCCTCAAGGAGGACGTCTCTGAGATCCTGCGCCTCGTGGAACGAACCTTCGATGCCCAGGCCGTCTTCGATCCAGCGTCCTCGACCAGGAGTTTCCGGGTAATCACTTCGGATTATTGCCTCACGGTGCTAGCGGGAAAACTGATGTCGATGCTGCAGGAAGAGGCTCCCGGTGTTCAGGTGCACTTCGACGCTGTCACCCCTTTGGCCGTGGATCGAATCAAGGAGACGTTGCAGAACGCGGACCTGATGCTTATACCCAAGGGCCACTTCTCCGGGTTTCCGCACAACGAGCTGTTTACAGACAACTGGGTTTGCGTCACCGGTGCCGGTTCACCCGAGCGGAGGCTCACGGTGGAGGAAATGCGGCACGCCCGGTGGGCGAGGCTGTTCGGAGCAGAGGTCGACTCCACCCTCGCGGACCGCCGCGTCTATGACCTCCAACTGGGCGAAAAAACCGACATCATCGTTGATACCTTTTTGATGCTTCCGTTCGCTGTTGCGGGCACCGACCGGCTAGCCCTGGTCCAGGAACGCCTCGCCCGGCTGTTAGCGGACGTGGCAGGCGCACGCATCATGCAACTGCCCATCAACCTTCCCACCCTCGTCGAGTGCGCGTGGTGGCACCCGTCCAAGTCCGGGGATCCAGGACACCAGTGGTTCCGACGCCTGGTTGGCAGAGCTGCTGCCCAGATGGAACCTGCATTACCAGCTGAACCCTCATCCATACGCCTCACCGGGGACGAGGCCGCGGCCCAGCCGCAGGTGGCTTAGCACCCATCATCTTGTAACGAATAAACGACCAATTTCAGGAGTTTCCATGCATTTTTCCCTGTTTCTCACCTCCCGCTCCGGCAGCCCGGAGGAAGACCGCCCAGTGATGCAAGCGATGGTGGAGCACGCCATCGACGCCGAACAAAAAGGTTTCGATGCCGTGTTCCTGCCGGACCATCACTTCACCGGGTATGCTCCCCCCGCCAGCGACCCGTTCGTGTTCGCCGCTTACCTTGCCGGGAAACTGGACCGGATGCACTTCGGATTCTCCGTTCAGACACTGGCCCTGCACCACCCCGTCCGGTTCGCGGAGCGGCTGGCACTTCTGGATCAGCTGACGGACGGCAAGCTGCTGGTCGGAGTCGGCAGCGGAACCACCCCCGAAGAAATGATCGGCTTCGGGGTGAACTTCCAGGACAGTTCCCGGCTCGCTAACGAGAACCTCGAAATCGCCGAAAAACTATGGGCGAAGAAGCCCGGTGACGAGCCGGTTACCTTCGACAACGGCCACTACCGGGGATCAGTTGTGTCCCGTATTGTCCCTGCCCCCTACACCAAGCCCGAACCCCGCGTCATGTCGGTTGCAGCCCGGCCGTCCAGCGTGGAACGTGCCGCCAAGAAAGCGCAGCCGGCATTTATCCTCGCTTTCGCACCCCCCGTCATCGACAGCGGCAACGCCTTCGAGTTCGTGAAAAAGAACTTCTCCAACTACCGCAACGCACTCGAAGCGGCAGGCCATTCGGAGGAAGCTGTCAAGGCAGCACTGGAATGGACCACCCATTCCTACCAGCACGTACACATCGCCGAAACTGATGAACAGGCAGCCGAAGAAATGGACATCATCCTGGAGCAGTACCAGGAAGCAGTAGAACGTGAGCACGCAGCCAACAAGGCCGCTGAAACCATCAGCGGGGTGGACCTCCGCCCGACTCCGGATGCCCGCACTGAGGGGTACAAGGGAACATGGTGCCTGTACGGCAGCCCGGAAACCGTGGCAGCCGAACTCCAGAAGTACGCCGATCTCGGCATTGGCAACGTCCTTCTTGCCCTCATGGGCGGCCCGCTCACCGAAGAACGCCGCCGCTTCACGGAGCAATCGATGCGCCTCTTCTCAGAGCGTGTCCGGCCGCTGCTGGGCAGTTCCGAAACGGCCGGCGTGGCTGAGAAGGTCGCGGCACTGTGATGGCCGGCCCGCTTACCGGCGCTTCAGCGACAGAGGCGGTTGTAACAGGCCCGGATATCAGCGGCGCTGAACTTACGGGCGGCCGCACCGGCTGGAGCACCACGCCCAGCGACGAGGAAGGCGTAGAAGAAATGGTGTTGCTGGACGGCCCTCTGGGCATCGTCAGCAAGGCCATGGACGAGCGCGATACCTCGCTCATTATGCCATCCGGGACGGCCCTCGCCGCCACATGGGATCCGGAAATCATCACTGACGTGGGCCAGCTGATCGGCCAGCAGGGCGCGGAACGGGGCGTGTCCGCCATTTTGGGCCCGAACCTCAACCTTCCCCGCTCGCCACTCACCGGCCGGGGCTTCGAGATGTTCTCCGAGGACCCGTTCTTGACCGGCGTACTCGGGGCCGCCTGGGTGCAGGGCGTCCAGTCACAGGGCGTGGGATGCTGCGCCAAGCACGTGGTGGCCAATGATACCGAAACAGAACGACGCCGGATGAACTCCCGTGTTGATCCCGTCACCTTACGCGAGACCTACCTTCGACCGTTTGAAACGGCTGTGCGAACAGCGAATCCGTGGATGCTGATGATGGCGTACAACCGCGTGAACGGCATGCACTGCTCCCAGCATTCCGGGCTGATCGGCGTCCTCAAGGATGACTGGAAATACGACGGGGTGGTCGTTTCGGACTGGTACGGCGTCGACGATACGGTTGCTGCCGCCAATGCGGGGCTGGACCTGGAAATGCCTGGTCCGGCCCAGTACCTCGGTGCGCGCTTGGCCGACGCCGTCGCCGCCGGTGAAGTTCCCGAACGGCGGTTGCGTGACGCCGTCGAACGCGTCACTCGGCTGGCCGACAGGACCGGGCGGCGGACCGGCGCATCTGTTCCCGTTCCTGCCCGGCTCCGCACTCGGAGAGAACAACGTGATGTCCTCGGCAGGGCAGCAGCGGCATCCTTCGTGCTGCTCGAGAACCGGGACCGCGTGCTGCCCCTGTATCCGTCCCGGATCCGGACGCTGGCCGTGGTGGGCCCGAACGCTGCCAAGCCGTGTTTTCAGGGTGGCACGTTCGCTACGGTGCGGCCGGAAGGCGAACTGGTGACGCCTCTGGATGCCATCCGTGACGCCTTTGGTCCGGATGTGGAGGTGCGGTACGAGTCGGGCGCGGCGCTGTCCGATGCCCTTTCCCTGACAGAACTGGGCAGTATTGCCCCCGATGGCACGCCCGGGGCGCTGCTGGAGATTCTCTCTCCGGCCACGGCGGGCGGGGACGAAGTACTGTACAGCGAAGTCCGGCACGCATCGTCGTTCGTGTGGTTTGGTCCAGTACCAGGCGTGGGTGCCAACGCGCCCGGGCGCGCCCGCATCACGGCGCTGTTGCGTCTTGAGGCTCCAGCGCGGTGGGCGGTCGGCGCTGGCGGCACGGGGATCAGCTCGGTTACCGTTGACGGCAAACGTGTCCTGGAGGTTCCCGCGCCGGCGCCGGATGATGTCATGGGCGTCGTTGCCCGCGCAGACACCCAGCAGGTCACCCTCGACCTGCCCGCCGGCGAGGTGGAAGTGGTGGTTGAGATGGCCTTCCAGCCTGGCAGGGTCCAGGCCATCACGGCTGTCGCGGCGCCGGAGCAGCTGTCCGCTCCGCTGACTGATGCGCTGGCCCTCGCGGCCCTCGCGGACGCCGTCATTGTGGTGGTTGGTGACGAGCAAGGTTCTTCCCGCGAAAGCGCGGACCGCACGACGGCGGCTCTCGATCCCGCCTGCGACCGCCTGGTAGAGGCCGTCGCTGCGGTCAACACCGAAACGGTGGTGGTCGTCAACGCCTCCCGCGCGGTGCTGCTGCCCTGGGCGGACAACGTGAAGGCCCTCCTGATGTCCTGGTTCCCTGGCCAGGAATTCGGGCACGCACTCGCGGCTGTCCTCACCGGCAGCATTGCACCGTCGGGCCGGCTCCCAGTGTCCTTCCCTGCACGGAACGAGGACATCCCCGGCTGGGGACATGGGCTGGACACGGAATTGACCCTGGACTACGCAGCAAGCGAACCAATGGGCTACCGCCATTTCGAAACGTCCGGAAGGAGCCCACGCTATCCGTTCGGCTACGGCCTCGGGTATACGGAGTTCAGACTGGTGGACGCCGTGTTGGCGTCATCCATGCTTGGTCTTGGAGACAATGCTGCGGAGGTGGAAGGCGTGGCTGTCCACGTGACGCTCCGCAATACTGGTACGTCGCCGGGTCGCGACGTCGTCCAGCTCTACGGCAAGGCACCCGGCGAAACATGGTTCCGACTGATGGGTTTCACTGCACTCGATGTAGCCGCTGGTGCAAGCGCGGAGGCAAGGATTGCGGCGGACCCGCTCGGCTTCCGGCGCTGGGATACGGCGAAGTCCGCCTGGGTTGTCCCCACCGGGGAATGGGAGCTGCGGGTGGCAAGGAATGCCGCTGACGAGGGAATCCTCTGTAGGATCACCTTGTGACGCTTCCGGACACCAGGTCCCGTGAGCCTAAGCAGGCCAGGAGCCGCCAATCGTTTGAGAAGACGATCGAGGCGGCCCTGGCCCTGCTTCAGGAGCGGGGCAGCGACGAATTCACTCTGGCTGATGTCAGTGCCCGTTCCGGCGTATCCATCGGTTCCATTTATGCGCGCTTTCAGGGCAAGGATGAACTGATCCGGGTGGCCCACGGCCGGAAAATGGATGACATCGACGCCGTCTCAAACCACCTTTTCGCATCATTGTCCATCAGCCCGGGTGCAGGACTGGAGTTAGTGGTGCGGGCAGCTGTGGACTGGACAATAGAGGTCCTTCGCCGATACGCGGATATTCTCCGCCCGTTTATGCTGCGTGCTACCCAGGACGAAACGATCTCGAACCGGGGCGCTGCCTCGCATGCTGTCCTGGCAAGAAACTTCTCAGCCGTCTTGAACCAGTGGCCCGAAGGCTTCCTCCACGAGACCGACGTCGACTGGAGCTTCAATGTTGTTTACAGCGTTGTAGCGCGACGGCTGGGCCTGGGCAGCACCATGGAGGGCAGCGGAAACTTTGACTGGCAGGAGATAGCCGAGAAGCTGGCCGGCATGGTGGCTTCCTATCTTCTGGCTGGCCAGCAAGCGGCAACGCGCCCCTGACCCTGCGGGCATAACGAGCGGCGATACCGGCTATCCAAAAGCTCGTCTTCCGGACATTCTCCGACTCTCGGCATAGTGGGAACTACCACCGATGGCCGTTGATCTAAGGAGATCCCATGCATGTTCGCGTCAGCTCAGGGTCTGTGGCGCTTGATGAACCAGACGATTGCACCAGCTTCAAGGTGATGGTGTCGGCTGCGGCCAGGGACAGTCTCCCAAGGCTGCTTGAGTCGACGTCGGCAGGCAAGCTGGATGGCCAGGAAGTCATGGTTTCCGTGGCCTGGATCAAGGGCGAATGCGCCGGCAGGATCGGGATGGGCTGGAACTACCGCTTCGCGAACATGCTTGTGTTCGCCGCTGGAAAAGGCTGGCTGAGCAATGACGGGAGCCATGTGCGCGCCCATGTCGAAATGTTCTAGAAGGATCAGTCTGGAGTGGAGACAACGATAGGCCTCGGCGCGTGCGCCGGGGCCTTTTTGGCCGGGCGTCGGTGAACCCAGCACTCGTTTCAGGCGGCTATCGAAAATGATGATGCGCACACCACATCGCGTCTGATCTGCAAGTGGTGTTCCAAGACCCCGATGGCTCCCTGAACCCTGCGCCCACAGTCGGAAAGTCGTTGACCGAGCCCCTCGAAGCGGCTGCGGGGATAGATGCAGGTACAGCGCTGGGGATGACCCGGTCCCTTCTGGATAAGGTGCTGCTGCCGGAAGGTGCCGCCGACCGCATCCTCACGCATTCAGCGGCGGGCAGCGCCAGCGCATCGCAAACGCAAGGGCGTTGGCGATTAACCCGCGCCTGATCGTCTGCGACGAGGCCATCAGCACGCTGGACGTTGTCAGCCAGGCTCAGCTGCGGGAGCAATGACAAACGACAACACGGGCGACGACGGCCCAGGCCAAGGCTGCCCCGGAAGTCGGATGTCCGATCGTTCCGTGATGCCCTCACGCCGCCGAAGTGTGTTGGAACACGCATCCCATTGATGCCCCGTATGACGGACGGACCGTGGCCTGCCATGTCTTCGATCCAGTATCAGGCCACCCGCAAGCCGGCCAATGCAAGGGCCTCGTTACAGGCACCCTCGAACCAACCTCAGTCTAAGCAAACTTCCGAACCGGACAACTTATGCCCCTTCAAGAGATAGAAAATATTATGCCCAGTGCTACTCTCGACGAACTCCGTGGAGCCTTCAGGGAACTAACTGACATGTACGGATGGTCGCCCTTGCAGACGCCGCACAGTCTGACCCTGGCGCTTAGTGGCCGGGTGGGGGCAATCGCTTCCCTCCTGCAATTCACAAATGATCAATCGATTACTGACGAAAATAGATCCGAGATGCAAGCAGAACTGGCTGACTGCCTTGTTTACCTCATGGCACTGGCTGACGTGGCTCATGTCGATCTCATCGCTGCAGCCACCGAGCGTATCCACGCCGCCATCGAAGGCAGCTGCCCGGCAGTGTGACGGGCCCGACCGGCGCTGGACCCGGTAGAAGGAAGGCCGCGGTGCTTATGAGCACCGCGGCCTTCCTTCTGATGACAACGTTGAATTAGCGACTTCATTCCATTGAATCGGGCCTTCAGCTACAACAGGCGCCGCACCCATGCCTCCCGGGCAGCGCGCGTCTCCCGCGAAATTGCTGCCTCGGGCGCAAGCAGTTCGTAGCCATGGAAGCCCCCGGGCCAGACATGGAGTTCGGCCTGCCCTCCGCTTTTCCAGATCTTGCTGGCGAATGCCACTACTTCATCACGGAACGTTTCGGCTGAACCGACGTCTAAGAAGGTGGGAGGCAAACCGTTCAGATCACTTGCCCTGGCCGGCGCCGCGTATGGGGATACATCAGGTGTTCCCCTCCGGCTACCGAGCAGAGCAGCCCAGCCGACCTCGTTGCGCGCGCGATCCCAGGTGTCAATTCCCTCCATCTGCCATGCCGAGACCGTGTTGTTTCGATCATCCAGCATCGGCGCAGTCAGCATAAGCCCGAGCGGCATCCGGTGCCCATGGTCCCGTGCGAGCAGAATAAGGGACGCCGCCAGGCCGCCGCCGGCACTCTGCCCCAGGACAATGACACGATTGCCATCAACGCCCAGTTCTTCCGAATTTTCGAACGTCCACTTCAGGCCGGCGGCACAGTCCTCCACGGGCCCCGGGTAAGGCGTTTCGGGGGCGAGCCGGTACTCTACTGCCACAATGACCAAACCCAGAGCTTCCGCGAGATGCATGTAGCCGGGCATGCTTTGGCGGGCGGTGCCGCTGACCATGCCTCCCCCATGCACCAGATAAAGTGCTGGCCGAGGAGCCGCGGCCCCGGCGGGAGTGCAGATGACCACACTGATGTCTGCGCCCGTTCCGCCCGGGATAAACCGTTCCTCGATAATGAAAGCGCCGCCCTGCGACAGGACAGCGTCGGAGGGCGGTTCATAGCCTGGCGGCGGCTGACGTACGTCCTTAAGGGTCTCCAGAGCGAGAGTGGGAAACGGCGGCATGTTGGCCAGGACTGCAGCGCATTCCCGGTCAAGGGGCGGCGGCGGAACCACTTCTGTGGGCTGCTCGTAACCTGTCAAAACGGTCTCTCCTCTTTGTGCCTACGCTTGCGTATCAGTCTCTTACTGTCGCTGCCTCGGTCGTTTCGGTGAACGCTTCCGCGTCAGCAAAATAGTGTTAGGGAACCGGAATCAACCTATGGTGTTACTGGTTGTCCCCAAGCCCTGTATGGACGTCATCCGATCGGGGAGCCTTGCGGCACGACCTCACTGATGAATCCTGAGGCTGGCCACGTTCGTCCATCCAGCGTCATCATCTTTCCCCTCTCTGCCCCACTGCGGCCTGCTCGGCGTCCGGTAGCAGCCCCAGCAGTGCGGCATTGCCGGGCCTGCAGACAGTTGAACGTTGGTGGGGGGATACATGACATTCAACCTAACCAGCCGGGGCTGATGGCGGAAATAGAGATCTTCGATGCCCGGCATCGTCGTTTGCTATGGCCTGGTGGCGCCGTCGCCTCAGCTGGAGGCCGGACGGCTGTATTCATGCGGTGGATGGTCGTCATAGCGAAACTGCGCTTCCGCGGATACCGATTACTATGTGGGTTGGTTGTCGGGTCATGCCGCTGCTACTGTGCCGCGGCTATTAGGGATTCCCGTTCATGAGGGGAAGCACCGGAGGGAATTAGACGTCGTTCAAGGCGCTCGAGGGCGCTGTCAAGCGATTGGTCAATGAGTTCTGAGGCCCTGTCAGCGTCCCTGAGCCTGGTGGCGTCAACAATTGCCTGCTGTGAGGTACAGATCATCGTTGGCAGTGGCTTCTGCAGCGCCCATGACCTTGTAAGGCCGGCACTGCAACCACAACGTTTCTATGACGCTTGTCAGAAAGGGGTTACCGCCCGCGTTGTACAGTGTGCGGTGAATTACCTCGTCCTCATCCAGTGCGTCTGAGACCCTTTCCTCGGCTACCGCTTGAAGCATCCGGTCGCAGGCCGCCTGCATCTTGGTGAGGTCCGCGTCCGTGACCCTTCCCGCGCCTCGCCGCGCGACCTGCACTTCCAACAAGGTTCGGACCTGGTAGACATGGATCAATTCACTGACGCTGAATTTTCTGACCACTGCCCCCTTATGCGGAATGCGCGTGGCAAGGCCGGCTTCTTCCAGACGACGTATCGCCTCTCGAACGGGCATGACACTGGTGCCTACCATGGCCGCAACATCTCGCACCCTTAGAGGGAAGCCACCGGCCAGCTCTCCTGCCAGGATCCGGCTGCGCAGGACGTCGAAGACTTGGTCCGCAACCAAAGTGGGGGTGACAGTTAAATCTACTTGGGCCAAGGTGTGCTCCATCCGCTAAATAAAGGGTGAACGTTCGCGCTTTCAGAGGCCGCAGTCAGCTGAGCGGCCTTCGATGTCTGCGACTGGTGTACGTCGTGCCACCTCTACCGCTCCCGCTGAAAGAGCCATTCTTGGAGGCAGCGGCTTGCCTCA
Source organism: Paenarthrobacter nitroguajacolicus (assembly GCF_031455195.1). GTDB lineage: Bacteria > Actinomycetota > Actinomycetes > Actinomycetales > Micrococcaceae > Arthrobacter > Arthrobacter nitroguajacolicus_D. The sequence continues at coordinate 76,815 of NZ_JAVDSH010000007.1, forward strand.
GGCAAGCGGGCCGAGAGGCGGCCGCAGGCAGGTTGCGAGCTCAGCGCTTGTCATTCTCATAGCTTTATGCGCCAGTCTTTCTGCCGTCCCGGGGCCGCATTTTCCGTTGAACGGAATCCTTGTAACGCCAATCACTCCTTGCGGGTCACACTGATTTCAGATTCATCCCGCTTTCGAGCAAGCCGGGGTCCGCAACGAAGCGAGGAAAACTATGGCACGTACACCGATTACCACCCAAGTTGCCATCATGGGCGGAGGCCCTGCCGGTCTCATGCTGTCGCATTTGCTGGCAAAGCAGGGTATCGAGTCCGTGGTGGTGGAAATCCGTAGCCGCAAGGAAATCCAGGAAACAGTCCGCGCTGGAATCCTGGAGCACGGCACCGTGAACCTGCTGGTGGATTCCGGCGTCTCGGACCGGGTGCTGCGCGAGGGCGACCGACACGACGGTATCGAGCTGCGGTTCAACGGCGAGAGCCACCGCATCAATTTCAAGGAGCTTGTGGGTGAATCGGTGTGGCTGTACCCGCAGACCGACGTCTTCATGGATCTCGCCGCTAAGCGGGAGGCCGACGGCGGCGACGTCCGGTACAGCGTCACGGACACCACTGTGCACGACTTCGAAGGTAAGCCGAAAGTCTGGTTCACCGACGCGGACGACCAGGAGTTCGAGATTCAGGCCGACTTCCTTGTGGGTGCCGATGGGTCGCGAAGCCACTGTCGCTTCCAGATCCCCGAGGCCAACCGCAAATGGTATTTTCACGAGTATCCGTTTGCATGGTTTGGAATTCTCGCTGAGGCACCGCGTAGTGCCGACGAACTCATCTACGCCAACTCCGAGAATGGTTTCGCGCTGATCAGTCAGCGCACTGAAACCGTTCAACGCATGTACTTCCAGTGCGACCCCAAAGAGAACGTGGCCGACTGGGACGACGAACGCATCTGGACCGAGTTCCGCAAGCGCGTCAACGGCAACGGGTTTGAGCTCAAGGAGGGACCCGTTCTGGAAAAGATGGTCCTGCCGTTCCGCAGCTTCGTGCACACCCCCATGCGTCACGGCAACCTTTTCCTCGCCGGCGATGCTGCGCACACGGTCCCGCCCACCGGCGCCAAGGGCCTCAACCTGGCCATCCACGACGTCAAGGTGCTGTTCGAAGGCCTGGATTCCTTCTACTCCAACGGTTCCACTGCGCTGTTGGATTCCTACAGCGACCGCGCCTTGGATCGCGTCTGGAACGCTCAGCACTTCTCGTACTGGATGACATCCATGCTGCACACGGTGCCTGGCGCCGACGACTTCGACCGTGCCCGCCAACTCGGTGAGCTTCACTCCGTGGTCACGTCCGAGCACGCCAAGGCCTATCTTGCGGAGTCGTACACCGGCTGGCCGACCTCGAGCTAGACCCTGAGCCGCGCACCAACATCCCTCTCTTGAAAGAAGCGGAAGTCTCCTTATGCGATATGTGAATCTTCGTGACCTTACCGTTTCAGCCCTCGGTCTTGGCTGTATGGGGATGTCGCACCTCTATACAGGTCACACCCAAAACGAGAGTGAATCGGTCCGGGTCATTCATAGGGCTATCGAATTGGGTGTAACCCATTTCGACAGTGCCGAACTTTACGGCCCCTTCAAGAACGAGGTTCTTCTCGGCAAGGCCTTAAAAGGCCGGCGCGACAAGGTCGTCCTCACCTCCAAATTCGGCCTGATATCCCATGTGGGCAGACCTGGTCCCCTGGACAGCTCAGCCGCCAATATTCGCAACGCCGTTGAAGGTTCGTTGAGTCGCCTGGATACCGACTACATCGACCTCTACTACCAGCACCGTGTCGACAAGAATGTGCCCATCGAAGAAGTCATAGGGACCCTGAGCGAGCTCATTATCGAAGGCAAGATCCGGCATATCGGCTTGTCGGAGGCAGGACAGGACACGATCCGGCGGGCCAACGCTGTCCACCCCATCACCGCGCTGCAGTCGGAGTACTCTCTGTGGACCCGGGATGGTGACGACGGGACCCTGGACGTGCTGCGTGAACTTGGTATCGGGTTTGTGCCTTACTCTCCGCTGGCGCGCGGGCTGCTGACCGGAACGATCCGTTCCCGTGGGCAGCTCGATGCCTCCGACTGGCGTCTAACCAACCCCCGTTTCGAGGATGGCGTGCTGGAACGCAACCTTCAGGTACTCCGTGAAGTGGAGGCCATTGCTGACGAGGTCAACGCTACCCCCTCCCAGGTCGCCCTTGCCTGGTTGATGGCAAAAGGGGAAGACTGGTCCCCGATCCCCGGTACGATCCGCATCTCCCATCTGGAAGAAGACCTCCAAGCCCTGGACGTCAAGCTCTCCGCCGAGCAAGTATCCGCGCTGGACAAGGTCACCCAGCCCGAAGGTGAACACCACACCGAAGCGCAGATGCAACTGTTCGATCGGAACAACTCCACTATGACGACATCCGGAATTTTAGGCAGATGAGCGTCCCTGCCAGAATTACCGTCCTCGGCCGCGGCGCGGCCGCCTTATCCTTGGCCCAGGGTTTTCTGCATTCCGGTGCCAAGGTCGTCCACTTGGAGACCGGTACACAACAGCACGGCACCACGGCCCTTTCGCCCGCACTCGATGAGGCAATGGGACAGGCAGACTTGGTTGTGGTCCAGGACTTTGGGAGGCTTCGGAGCAGCATCGCCGAAGGCGTTGTTCCGTTGCTCCGAGAAGGAGCGGTTTTCGCTGATTTGACTGCAGGAACGCCGGCTGCGAAGAAGAACCTCGCCGAATCTTGCGCCGAGGGCGTGTTTGTTGACGTGGCGGCGTTGAACGAGCACGCCCTCCCGATCGAGCCTCTCCGACTGGTTGTTGCCGGCCCAGGGGCCGGGAGATTTACCGAGATGCTCGCCGGTATGAACGTCAATGTCGAGTACGTATCAGATGTTCCGGGAGATGCTGCCAGCCGTGGATTGCTTAGTGATCTCTTGGCGAAGGGCTTGGCCGGTGTGGTCGTCGATTGTTTGTGGGCTGCCGAACGCATGGGACTGCAGGACTGGGGATACCGCGAGATTCTGGACTGGTTCGATACAGCTTCGGCGGAGACGGTCGCAGGACATGTTTCCCGGACCGCCTACCAGGTCAAACGCCAGGAACTGGAACTTCTGAATGTTGCCCAGATGCTTCGCGATAGTGAATACGACAGCCCGATGATTGCGGCCCTGCAGTTTAACTACGGCCGCATCCTGCATGGGACTCGGGTTCCTTTCAGCAGGAAACCCTAGCCCCAATGCGGGATGTTAAAATTCGAGCTGCCGTTGGAGAGCGTCGAGTACTTCGTAGCAGGGCAGCACCTTGGCGACGCTAGAGTTCGGCTCCCTCTGTTCCTGGATTGCTGCGACGAACTCTCGGTCTTGGAGTTCGATGCCGTTCATGGACACGGCGACACCTGAGACATAGATCGGGTTCTCTTTCCCATCCACCAGGTCGTCGTAGCGTGCGATGTAGGTTTCCGTGTCGCCGATGTACCGGAAAAACGTGCCGAGGGGGCCGTCGTTGTTGAACGAAAGCGAGAGCGTGCAGATCTTTCCCTTCTCGCTTTGGAGTTGGATGGACATGTCCATGGCGATACCCAGCTCGGGATGTTTAGGTCCTTGAACGGCGTTGGCCTTCACAACCTTCTCTCCGGTTTGATACTGGAACAGGTCAACTGTGTGGGCCGCATGGTGCCAAAGGAGATGGTCGGTCCAGGAACGCGGCTCACCGAGTGCGTTTGTGTTGGTTCGACGGAAGAAGTATGTCTGCACGTCCATCTGCTGGATTGAGAACTCTCCCGTCGTGATCTTATTGTGCACGAATTGGTGAGAAGGGTTGAACCGTCGTGTGTGCCCGGCCATGGCGATCAAACCTTCCTCCTGCTGCGCCCGGACTATGTCCTGGACTCCGGCGAGGGAGTCGGCCATGGGAATTTCGACCATGACGTGCTTGCCGGCTTTCAGGGCCTCCAACGTCTGGGCGTAGTGCATCTGTGTGGGCGTCGCGAGAATGACACCGTCAAGGTCCTCCTGCTGCAGCAGTTCCGTGTAATCGGTGAAGGCAGCTTTGGCCCCGTACTCGACGGCGACCTCCTTGGCTTTGTCCATCTTGCTGTGTGCCACGTACTGAATCCGGGCGTCGGGAATCTGGGCGAGGGCATCGAGGTGCTTCTTGCCGAAGGCCCCCAGCCCGACAACGGCGATATTGATGGTCATGCGTTCTCCTGTGGGGTGAGAATCAGGTGCCCAACGGAGGTGTTGGACGCTGGTACGTGGTTGAAGCGGTAGACCTCATCGACTTTGTCGCTCAAAGCCCCGCGCATGATGAGCCACATGATGAGCTCAACTCCTTCAGACCCTGCCTCGCGCATGTATTCGAGGTGTGGTTTGTACTGCAGAACCTCGGGCTGATTAATGAGGTCGTCCATGAATTTCTGGTCCCAAGGGAGATTGATCAGACCCGCACGGGCGCCTTGAATCTGATGGCTCATACCGCCAGTTCCCCAGACCTGTACGTTGAGATCCTCGTCGAATTCCTCCACGGCATGCCGGATGGCCTTGCCAATGGAAAGGCAGCGCTCACCGGAGGGTTGCGGATACATCACCACGTTCACCGCCAGAGGGATCACTTTGGTGGGCCAGTGGTCCGGGGTTCCGAACATGAGCGACATTGGCACCGTCAGACCGTGATCGACTTCGAGGACGTTCAGAACCGTCAGGTCAAAGTCGTCGAGGATGAGCGATGCTGCCAGGTGGGTGGCAAGCTCGGGGGCGCCCTCTACGGTGGGGACTGGGCGGGGTCCGTAGCCTTCATCGCAGATGTCGAAGGATTGAGCTACTCCCATGGCGAAGGTCGGCATGATTTCCATGCCAAAGTAGGACGCATGATCGTTGTAGACGATGATGGCCACGTCAGGGTTGTTGCTCTTGATCCAGTTCTTGGAGAACTCGTACCCATCGAACATGGGCTTCCAATAGTCTTCCTGGGAGCGGCCCATGTCGATGGCTGCGCCAACTGCCGGTACATGGCTGGTGGCGATTCCGGCTGAAATTTTGGCCATTATGCTTCGCCTCGTTCTTTCTTGGAGCGCCAGCCTTCGACGTTGCGCCCTCCGCCGACCATCATTGACTGGTATTGCTCCACGTTCATGTCTGTCATCGTGCTGACGGCCTGGACGTATGACTTTCCTTCAGCGGCGAATATTTTGGAGAGGAAGTAGACGTTGCCGCCGTGGTCGAGCATCTCTTGGAAGTCGCGGTCCAGGATTGCCTGTTTCTGCTCTTCGGTCATGTCCCATTCGTCAAGATATGTGCGTTCGTCGGCGAGGAACCTTTTCCGGTTGGCCTCCGATCGAAGGCTCATGCAGAACTGGTTCAGCTGGAAGCCATCACGTGCGCGCTTGAGGGTGAAAATGGTGGTGCCGGGGAGGTCGTTGAACTGTTCGAAATCGGGTTTCATGTCAGCTCCAGTAAAGGGTGTTGGGGTTGGTGACCAGTAGCTTTTCCTGCAGGTCCTGTGTGGTCGCGATGGAAGGGACGTAGTCCACGAGGATCCCGTCGTCGGGCATTTCGTTCCTCATGTTGGGGTGGGGCCAGTCGGTTCCCCAAAGGACCCGCAGGGGAAATTCCTCCACGATTGCCTTGGCGAAGGGGACCACGTCTGCGTAGTGTGGCGCACCCATGACGGTGATGCGGTCCGGGCAGCTGACCTTGGAGATGACGTTGGGGTTCTCGTGCATGAAGCGCAGGAACTGATCAAACTCGGGTCCTTCAACGGACTTGGTTACGTCAGGCCGACCCATGTGGTCGATCACGAGTGGGATGTGCAGGCTTGTGAAAAAATCCCACTTTTCCAGCAGGTCTGCCGGTTCGAAGTAGAGGACGAGGTGCCAGCCCAGGGGACGGATCTTGTCGATGATCTCGCGATAGTAGTTGTCCGGTTGAGGGTCGACCAAGCGCTTGACGTAGTTGAAGCGGACGCCGCGGACACCGAGTTCGTGCATTCTGCCCAGTTCGGCCTCGGTGATATCGGGTTTGATAGTCACCACGCCGCGGGCTTTGTCGTCGGAGTGTTTCAGAACGTCCAGAAGTGCGGAATTGTCCGACCCGTGGCATGTCGCCTGGACGACGACATTCTTTTTGAAGCCGAGGAAGTCCCGCAGGGCAAACAGTTGTTCCCGGCTGGCGTCGCAGGGAGTGTATTTTCTCTCCGGGGCGAAGGGGAAGGTGTTACCCGGCCCGAAGACATGGCAGTGCGCATCCACCGCACCGTCCGGGACCTGGAACCTTGGTTTGCTTGGGTTCGGGTCCCAGTCGAGCCATGTGACGTCTTTGACGAAAGCGTGGGTGCTCATACCGTCACCAGCTTCTGATCCAAGCGGGGGAAAACATCCCGGGCGTTTCCTGCGTAAATCCGTTGGCGGTCTTGCCTGGGGATGTTGGCGGCTTCAATGTAGCGCCTGGTGTCGTCGAAGTATTGTCCAGTTGTCGGGTCCAGGCCCCGCACCGCGCCGATCATTTCCGAGCCGAACAAGATGTTTTTGTTCTCGATGACGTCCAGGAGCAGGTCAATGCCTGGCTGATGGTAGACGCAGGTGTCGAAGAAGACGTTGTTCATGACGTGCTCCTCCAGGGCGGGGCGTTTGAGCATGTCGGCGAGGCCGCGGTAGCGTCCCCAGTGGTAGGGGACTGCGCCGCCTCCGTGCGGGATGATGAACTTCAGCGTAGGGAAATCGGTGAACAGGTCACCTTGTATGAGCTGCATGAAAGCTGTGGTGTCGGCGTTCATATAATGTGCGCCAGTGGCGTGGAAGTTCGGGTTGCAGGATGCCGAGACGTGAATCATGGCCGGAACGTCGAGCTCGCCCATCTTCTCGTATAGGGGGTACCAGTACTTATCCGTCAGCGGCGCCGAGGTCCATCTACCCCCGCTTGGGTCCGGATTGAGGTTGCACCCGATGAAGCCAAGCTCGTTGACACAGCGGTCGAGTTCCTTGATGGAGGCAGTGAGGGCGGCACCGGGTGATTGGGGAAGCTGACCGACACCTATGAACCTGTCGGGGAAAAGGTCAACGACGCGCTTGATGAGGTTGTTGCACGCCGTCGTCCACTCCTCGCTGATTCTTTGGTCCCCTTCATGATGGCCCATAGCGGAAGCACGGGGCGAGAAGACCGTCAGGTCGATGCCGCGCTCGGTGATCAAGCGCAGCTGGTTCGCCTCAATGGATTCGACAATGACCTCGTCCGGGATGGACGGATACAAGGGACTGGGCTGGCCGGCGGCGTAGGCGGCCAGCTGGTCAATTCTCCACTGGTTGTGCAGCTGCGGCACGGTCGTGTAGTGGCCGTGGCAGTCAATAATCATGAGTGCTCCCAAGATGATTTTTGGACAAAGACGGAGCCCGACATCAACATTCGCGCCGTACGAACCAGAGCGGACTTGGAGACCACTGGACGCCCTGACGAACTGTCGACGTCCATCTCCACGGAGAATGAGCCGGTAGGGTGTTCGACATCTATCTGGCAGTTTCTACTGGTGGCTTGGCCGGAGATCTCCGTGCCTGCAACTTCCGCAGCTACGCTTCCATTGAGCACGCAGGCGGTGGCCACCGTGACGGCTCCGAGCACGCCGATCGACTCGTGGACCCGATGCGGGATGAAAGTGCGCGTGCTAAGTGCCCCGCCGTTTCTCGCCGGAGCCAACAGGCTCAACTTGGGCACCGTCTTATTGGTGACATCTCCGAGGTTCATCAGGACTCCGGCCACCAGACGAATTTCCTCGAGACGCTTGCTGAGCGTAGTGTCCGATTCAAGCTCCCCGGGTGTCTCGTAGCCTGAGATGCCGAAGTCCGCGGCCCTCAGGCATACGACGGGCATGCCGTTGTCGATGCAAGTGACCTGAACGCCATCAATGACGTCGGCGACGTTGCCGGTCGGCAGCAGCGATCCGCAGCTGGAGCCTGCGACGTCTTCAAAGTTGATCGTGATGGGCGCGTGGGTTCCAGGGACTCCATCGATCCGAGCTTCGCCACTGTAGTTGACTACACCGCCGGGAGTCTGGACGTACGCGGTTGCCTTGGCATCGGTGTTTACCATGTGGATAGCGACAGGTGTGAGCCCGTCCACGGCAGGCACCAATCCCTTCTCGAGGGCGAAAGGACCGACCCCGGCAAGGATGTTACCGCAGTTCTGCTGGTCGCTGACTTCGGCGCGGTCGGGCCAGACCTGCAAGAACAGGTAGTCCACGTCGATGCCGGGCCGTTTCGATTTGCTCACGACAGCGACCTTTGACGTCAGAGGATGTCCTCCGCCCATGCCGTCAATTTCACGGGCGTCAGGTGAGCCCAACGCGGCCAGCAAAAAAGTATCCCGGGCGCTAGAGTCGGAGGGCAGATCTTCGGCCAGGAAATAGAGGCCCTTAGAGGTACCGCCCCGCATGACGGAGCACGCTACTGCCTGCTGGGTGCTGGTCATCCCTGGTAGTCCTCATAGGTGAGGCCCTTGGCCGCAAGACGGTCCCGCATGTCGTAAATATCAAGACCAAGTTCGCCAGCCTTCAGGCGCGCACGCTTGTTGGCTTCGTTGGCTTCCCTTTCCTGAGCCTTTGCGAGAACTGCCTTTGCATCTTCCCGGCGAGCCACGCAGACACCGTCGCTATCGGCCACAATGACATCGCCGGGCCGGACCAGCTGGTTTGCAATCACAACGGGAACTTGGACGTTGCCAACGGTTTCCTTGACCGTGCCTTGGGCCCCGATCGTCTTTGCCCAGACGGGGAAACCCATCTCCGTGAGAGCTGCAACATCCCGCACTCCGGCGTCAATGACCAGGCCCCGCACACCATAGGCCAGCAGGCTTTCGGCCAGTAGGTCGCCAAGGTAGCCGTCCTCGCTCGCGCTTGTCGGCGTAACGACCAGTATGTCGCCAGGCTGTGCCTGCTCTACGGCAACGTGGATTGACCAGTTGTCACCAGGGGCGACTTCGCACGTCAATGCGTTCCCGGCAATTTTTGCGGGGAAGATGGGCCGAAGCCGGACATCCAACAGGCCGATCCTGCCCTGCGCCTCGTGAACCGTCGCCACGCCCAACTCCGCCAGACCATCGACAATATCGAGCGGAGTGCGAGAAACGCCTCTAACGACTCTTGCCATGATTGTCCTTCTTCCTAAACGTGAGTGATTGACTGCCAGGCCGCGAGCTAATACTCGCTCTGGCGCCGGGAGCGATGGCTCGGCACCCAGAAGACCCGGACGCCCTCGCCAGAAGCCGGCATGAGCGATCCTTGACCGATGAACCGTGGATGACGAATCGGTCCTACGTCCTCCTCGGATTGCACCATCTGCCACCAGCCCGTCGCCGGGCAGTGCTCACCCGTGAGAACACCGCCGCAAGGCAGCGCGGGCGCCGTCATTACATGTAAAACCGTCACAGGGACCTCCATTGGTCGGCTGGGGATCACCACACTAGAGGGCCGGACCACTGATCGGCTCTGTACATTTGTCCTAGCCCGTGGCCCCCATCTGCCATGCCTCACAAGCCGTCGGCAGCCCGCGCCAACTAACCCTTTTACCCCTGCAGCCACGGCGTGGCGGAACAATGCGCGAACCTTTTTATTTATAAAGCTCTATACATAACGCTGGAAAACCCGTACCTTTTTCTAAAGGCTCTATTGGACCGGCCGACACCCAACGGTCCCAGGGCGGGCAGGGCGGCGGGGTGACAGCAGCGAGCGGAACACCGGCTCCACGTCTGCGACCTACACGCAGGTTCGGTTGGAAGCTGAGCAAGCACAAGCCTCTTATCGAAACCGTGCACACCCAGTGCTAAGCCGGAGTCCGCGAAAGCAAACCCAAAACAAGAAAGCAAAGAATCCATGCGAAGGAACAACGGGATGGCCTGGGGCTACGGCCTCGGCTCCATGATGCGGGTGGGGGAAAATCTCTTTGCCTTCTACTTCATTTATTATCTGTCGACCGTCGTCGGCGTGGATCCCGCAACCGCCGGCGCCATCAGCGGCACAGCGCTGCTGGCAGGAGCTCTCTGCAGCCCCGTGCTCGGGCACCTGTCCGACCGCAGCAGGTCCCGGTACGGCCGGCGGCGGCCCTTCATGATCGTTACGGCACTGCCGGCGATGGGCCTCCTGGTACTGCTTTTCACCAGCGTCGACCTTGGCGAAGCTACAGGCGCCTATTATCTCGTCGTCGCGCTTCTGTTCTCCGTGACGTATTACGCCTTCCTGGTGCCGTACGACGCACTCGGCGCAAATCTAACAACGGACTACAACCAGCGCACCACTGTCCGCAGCATTTGTACCGCCATCCTGTACATCTCTGTGCTGGTTGGCGGCACGCTGGTCGTCCAAGTGCAAGCCATGCTCGAACCGGCCCTGACCACGCCCATTGCCTGGACCGCTGCCGTGATTCTCTGCTGCGCCCTGCCCGGGGGAGGATTCGGAATTCTCGCGTGGCGGATGACTCGGGGGCGCGAAACCGGCCTTCTTGGAAGTCAGGTTCAATCTGCTGGTTCGATCCGCTCCGCTGTGGTCATTCTGAAACTCCGGCCGGTCTGGTCCGTTTTGGTGTGGGGACTTGCCTACTTCTTCGGCAACGCCTTGATTGGAGGAACCCTGATCTATCTCGGCGTGTATGTCCTCAAGTTGCCAGAGCATGTTGCTTCAACACTGTTTATTGTTTCGACGGCTTCCACACTCGTGGCGGTCATTCCAGGGAACTACCTCGCAAAGAAACTGGGGAAACGTGCAACCATCATGCTTGGCATGAGCGTCTTCGCCGTGACCAGTATCATCATGTATTTCCTCAGATTTGACGGGTACGTCGCAGGCGCCACAATCACCGCCGCGTTTGGAATCTGCAACGCTTTCGCCCTGAGCTGCAGCTACGCGATGATCTACGACCTCCGTGAAGTGACCGAGATCCGACTCGGCCACGACAAGACCGCTGTCATTCTCGGTTGGTTCAGTCTGGTCATCGGCTTGGCAGGTGCGCTTGGCGCAACAACAATCGGCACAGTTCTGCACGCCGTTGCATTCGATCCTTCAGCCACTCCGTCCGCCGACGTAATCGGAGCCATCGTCTCGATGCAGACATGGGTTCCATGCTCGGCCCTTGCACTATCAGCAGTTGCATTGCTCTTCTGGAACGTCGACGCTCTGACTCACGCCAAACTAGCCGACGAAATCCAGAGGATAAAGAACACCGCGGTGCTCACAGAGCCAGAAATCGAATCCCTAAATCGATGACCACCCCACAATCCGGCCACAGCTTAAGAAGTCAACCTCGCAATAGACGTCGGGACAGGCCGCCCAGGACACAGGAGAAGAAACAGTTCATGTCAGGACCAACCTATAGTCGAACAGTCAAAGCACCCCTGACTAAGATCAGAGAATCATTGGCAGGGGCCATGACGCAATCATTTTGGCTCGATCATCCTGACAAGCCTGCTCCCCTACCCCCGCTGGCAACCCATGAACACTCCGAACTGGTCGTTGTGGGAGGTGGCTATTCAGGGCTATGGACTGCCCTGCTCGCCAAGGAAGCTGCCCCTTCCCGCTCGGTTATCCTTCTCGAAGCACATGAGATGGGTTGGGCGGCCAGCGGCCGGAACGGTGGATTTGTGGAAGCTACTCTCACCCACGGTGAAGCAAACGGCCAAAGACACTTCCCCTCGGACCTTGAGGTACTTGACGCACTCGGCCAGGAGAACTTTGACCAGCTGATCAAAACGGTTGCAAAATACTCCATAGACGCCGACCTCGAGCAGTCAGGAATGTTGACGGTCGCAACAGACGAATATCAGCTTCCAGAGTTCACTGACAGCCGGATCGGTGAGCAGCTATACGACCAAAAATCCATCAAACAATTGGTCAACTCCCCGGTGTTCCTGGCTGGCCGCCTTGAGCACAAAGGTGTTGCGCTAGTGAACCCGGCCAAGCTTGCCTGGGGACTCCGACGAGTCTGCCTGGAACTGGGAGTCCGGATATTCGAGAACACTCGCGCCACCCGACTCAAAGACCAAGGCAAGACGGTGCGAGTAGAAACACCGGATGGATCGGTTTCAGCACGAAGGGTTGCTCTGGCGACAAATGCCTTCCCCTCGCTGCTGCAACGCACACGGGCGTTGACGGTCCCCATCTACGACTACGCGCTGATGACCGAGCCTTTAACGGATCACCAGCTGGAGTCTTCCGGGTGGGTCGACCGATTTGGTATCACCGACTCCGCACGGCAATTCCACTACTACCGGAAAACGCGCGACAACCGGATTCTCTTTGGCGGCTATGACGCCGTCTACCACAGAGGAGGCAAAATCCGGCCTGAGTACGACCATCGGCCTGAAACCTTTGAGCTGCTTGCGGACCACTTCTTCACCACGTTCCCCCAGCTTGATGTCAGGTTCACGCATGCTTGGGGCGGCGTGATCGATATGTGCACACGTCTGACCGCATTCCAAGGTAAAGCCTGGGCCGGGAAAGTGGCTTATAGTGCGGGGTTCACTGGACTAGGCGTAGCTTCGACGCGCTTTGGCGCCCAAGTGATGCTGGATCTGCTTGCTGGGGAGAACACCCAACGAACCCGGATGAAGGCTGTCGTCACAAAGCCTGTCCCGATCCCGCCCGAGCCTTTCGCGAACCCTCTGATTCAAATGATGCGAGGTGCCATCCAACGGTCCGATGCCAACAATGGCAGGGACGGGCTGCTCATAAAGACCGCGGAGACCTTCGGCGTGGGATTTGACTCCTGACAAACACATCGATGTGTATAGCCAGCCTGCTTTTAAGCACCCCGAGGACCCTACAGATTGGATAGTTATGCTTCAGATACCTTCAGGCAACCACCCCTCCCAGCCTTCATATCGCGTTCTCAACCCTGCGACGGGCGAGATCCTCGAAACCTTTTCCATGGCCACTGATGCAGAAGTTCACCACGCAATAGTCGCCGCTGACGAAGCCTTCCGGTCATGGCGGGAAACGCCCATTGATGAGCGATCCAAAGTCGTGAACCGTATCGGGGAGCTCTTTGCTGAAAGAACTGAGGAGCTCGCTGCAATCATCACCTCGGAGATGGGCAAACCAATCGATGAGGCACGAGACGAAGTTGCATTCTGCGTCGACATATTCAACTACTTCGCTACCGAGGGACCTACCTTGGCATCCGACCAAGAGATCAAGTCCTACTCTGGCGGTCGCGCCATCATACAGAAACGCCCGGTGGGGCCACTGCTCGGAATCATGCCTTGGAATTATCCGTACTACCAGGTGGCACGCTTCGCGGCGCCAAACCTCGTGCTGGGCAACACCGTGATTCTGAAACACGCAGAGTCCTGCCCGCGCTCCGCGTTGGCCATCCAAAAGATCATGGACGAAGCAGGTCTCCCCCACGGTGCTTACGTGAACGTCTTCGCTACTCACTCGCAAGTGGCTGAAATCATCGCCGATCCTCGCATTCAAGGAGTCTCCGTAACAGGTTCAGAGCGTGCTGGCGCCGCCATCGGAGAACTTGCCGGGAAGAACCTGAAGAAAGCCGTCCTTGAACTTGGCGGCTCCGACCCATACGTCATCCTGGATGCGGACGATATTGACCAGGCCGCGGAAAACGCTTGGGCCAGAAGAATGGAGAACACCGGTCAGGCTTGTAACTCCAACAAGCGGTTAATCGTCATGGCGGACATCTACGAACCTTTCGTCGCCAAGCTGAAAGAGCTCGCCCAAGCCCTTCGTCCCGGAAACCCCGCGATGCCCGAGTCTGGTACGTATGCCCCGCTGTCCTCCAAAGCCGCTGCAGATGGCGTCTGCGCGCTGGTGAATGACGCCGTCGATAAGGGAGCCACCCTTCACGCCGGAGGGCACGTTCTGGACGATGGAAGCGCATACTTCGCCCCCGCTGTCCTTACCGGTGTCACCCCGAACATGCGCGCTTACAGCGAAGAGATTTTCGGCCCGGTGGCTGTGGTGTACAAAGTTGCCAGCGACCAAGAAGCCATTGAACTCGCCAACGACTCCGCATACGGCCTAGGAGGAGCGGTGTTCAGCACAGATACGGAGCGAGCACGGAAACTTGCTGAGCGCTTGGATGTGGGTATGTCCAGTGTCAACGTACACTCGGCCGAACGGGCCGAGCTTCCCTTCGGCGGGGTAAAACGTTCGGGTTTCGGCCGTGAGCTTGGGCCTTTGGGCATGGACGAATTCGTGAATAAACGACTTCTCTACATCGCTGACCAGTAACTGGGATGTTCCAACACATGACCTGCCCAGCCTGGACAACTGCGTCCAGTCCGGGCAGGCCATGTCGCTTAGAGAACGGTTGCCAGGGCATCGTCGTAGATCCCCAAGTGCTTGGCGTACCTCTTCGTTTGTTTCGACGGCCGCCTAACAACGTCATTTCAGTTGCCGGCAAGGAACGGCAGCATCGCCAAGGATCAGGACGACGAAAACTACCCCTCCATCATTCGCTCGACCAGACGCCGACGTCCCTCGACAGTTGTACCCATATCCAGAATTGGCCCTACTCTTTGCCAAGGAGTCCCGTAGGTGGCCCTGACCTTGAAATCCATCCTCAACAACAGAGCGTTTAATCTCAGCCTGGTTACTCCCGATGTGACGGAGGAAATCCTGGCAACGCCCGTAATTTGGGTGCACAGCTCGGACTTGGAGGATCCTACCCCCTTCCTCGACAGGGGCCAGTTGCTGCTGACCGATGGTACCCAGTTTCCCGTCGCTGATTCAGCTGAAGCCCTTTTCAGCGAGTACGTGGAACGCCTGGTACGCCATGGAATCAGCGGCTTAGGCTTCGCTACCCAGGTGATACATGGTGCCCTGCCCCAAGGACTCGTAGCGGCGTGCAGGCGGCACGGGCTGCCGTTGTTCGAGGTGCCAGACCGTACGCCTTTCATTGCCATCATCAGATTTGTCGCAGATTGGTTGTCGAAGGAACAGCACGCCAGGTCCGAATGGTCCCTGCAGGCACACCGGGCGATTGCCCGAGCCGCTCTTCGGCCCGATGGTCTCAGGTCGATCATGGCCGAGCTGGAGCGCCAGATTCAGGGTTGGGTTGCGCTCTTTGATGCCGCAGGCAACCACATCCTTATGCCCAACAACCGGCCTATCCCCTCCTCGCTGCTGCCCGGGGTTGCCGAAGCCGTAAGGAAATCACTTGAGCTAGGCAGCAGGTCAGCTCAGCATCTACAAGTCCACGATGAACAGATCGCCCTGCAGACATTGGGTCGGCGGCATCGCCTGCGCGGGGTGCTGGTACTTGGATCGATCGAGCCGCTCAACCCGGCACGCACGGACATCATCAACAGCGTCATAGCAATGGCCAGCCTGGCGCTTGAGCAGACTCGAAACCATGATGCCGCACGTCGCCTTCTTCGTTCGGGCGTTTTCGAGCAAATGCTCGCAGGGAGTATGGACGTCGCTGAACGGACCGCGCGACAGGTTTGGGGCAAGCTCCCCTCCGACCCCCTGCTGGTCAACACTGTTCAGCCCACGGGACACGGCCAAAACCTGATGGAAGCGCTTGAGCTTCTGGCAGACGACCACCGCGGGGGCGTGTTCTACGCACAGCGCAACGAAGTCATTGTGGTCCTGACGGGGAAAGCGCTGCAACCGAAGGTTGCGCAACTCTTAGACAGATACGATGCGATCACAGGGGTTTCCAGCGAGAGAAAAATCGCCGACCTGCAAAGAGGGCTGAAAGAGGCAGAGCAATCTCTTCAGCGAGCAGTGGAGCTGGGCCTCCCGGTGATGACTTTTGAAGACATTTCGAAGGGCGGCATGTTAGGCCTTCTCCGGACGGAAGAGGCTGACACAATCTCGAGGCATCTCCTCGATCCTCTCATTCGTCATGACGAATCCGAACTGACAGAGCTTCTTCCAGCAGTGTCGGTGTGGCTGCGGAACAACTGTGTCTGGGATCGTACGGCGAAGGAGTTGGGTATCCACAGACACACTCTGAGGAATCGAGTGGATGCTGCAGGATCCGTGTTGGGTCTGAACCTGGACAACCTGCGCGAGCGGATGGAACTATACGTAGCTATTGAACTACTAGGCAATTCCTATGGCCAGGGCTGAAAGGAGAACAGAGGGCCTCCGATACACTGGATAGTACGTATGGGAGGCCACGAGAAGAATCCCTGGACCCTGATCGATCAGAGCCATCCCAGAAATGTCCGGTCGTGATCGATTCGACTTTACCGGGGTATGAGATAAACCTTCCGTAGTGGTTCATCCACGAACCAGGTAGTGACCATGCCAGCGGTAAGGCGGACGATTGTTCCCGAGCGCAGGGGAATGGACTCGTCTTCCCGTTCCTCGTGGTGCACCAGCATGACCGCACTGCCTGCGGTTACCAAGAAGACTTCATCAATTTCAATGTCACGCATACCGCCTGCAGTCAGCTCCCAAACGCCTATGCTTACGCCCGCGTATGGAGCCAGTTCATAGGATCCGGTTTCCGGTGAACCTTCAGCAATGGCCGCTAGAGGTACCGGCTCATACTGGAGGGTCAGCCTGTTGACGTCAAGCGCAAAAGTCGGGGCCGAAGTCTGTTCCGTCATGTATAAAGTCCTGTTCTTTTCGATTGTTCAAGATCAATGATTCTCAGCACCGCGCACGATCGGGCAACACCTGGCCCGCTTAACACACTGGCGGGCGTTCTGCCGTCTTAGCCCTGCACCAACGCCGGCTCCCCCAGCGGAGCTGCCATACACGCCAAGACCCAGCCGGCTTCCGACTTCTGCGTGCCCAGCACTTCTGCAGACTGTGGGCCGGCGGACCCCTTCGTAACCCGGACGGCACACGTGCCACAGCTGCCAGCAAGGCATGAGTAGGGAAGGTCTGCTCCGCTCCTGAGCCCCGCCGCCAGAAGCGTCTCCCCCGGCCTGGCGTCAACGAGATATGGGGCGCCTCCCAGCTCTATTGCAACTGTTCCACCGGGCCTGGGTGGAAGATCCAAGGGCGTGTGATTTTGGAAAGTTTCCTGGTGAATGGAGGCCTCATTAATGCCCACAGCCAGACACGCTGCAACGGCTTCGTTCAGGACGCTGGTGGGTCCACAGAGATAGGCGCCGATGATACCGGCCCCGGGCACCTTGTCCACGACTCCTTTGAGCTCGCAGATAAATCGGTCGCGATCCGGACGCCCCACTGAATCAGGACCCCGGGTCGGCAACACAACGAGGTGGAAGCGCGAAATTGAAGTCAGTTCCGCGAAGACAGTCGGAAGCATGATGTCGTTGGCTCGACGCTCGACCACGATCATGAATACCCTGCACGAGATATCTCGGTCTAGAGCCTCTGCCGCCAACGCAACCAGCGGGGTTACGCCGCTGCCCACACCAATAAGGACCAGCGAGCCACCAGAGTGCGAAGTATCGCTGAAAGTTAGCGCGCCATTGGGCGGGGCCACAAGCATCTGGTCGCCTGGATTCAGCCCGGACACGAGTGTTTTCGAAACGCTGCCCTTGGCATGGGCTCGCACTCCGATGACAAGTTGCTGTGTATTTTCCGTCCATTTCGGCGTCCGGCACAATGAATAGGAGCGCCGGAGAGGGATCCCTGCCACTTCGGTGTGCAGGGTGATGTACTGCCCTGCTCTGCCCGTAAAACGTTTTACCTCCTCGGATGGAAGACTGAAAGTGATTTCCGCGGCTTCGCGGCCGGACGGCACAATCGAATCAACTCTGAGCGAGGCAGGAATACCTGCGAGTTTTTCACCATTTTGGTCGAACAGAAATCCAGCCTGAAGAATTCTGTCCAATGACGTCTTGGCCAACATGGCGATGGCTACGTCCGACGATACGGCCGCTTCTTGAAGGGCCGAGCCATAAGAGCGGAATGTCAGGTTCTCTGCGCTAAAAGCAGCACTGGGCGTTTCTGAACCTGCTGATGACTCCTTGGATCTGGGCGCGCCGAGACGGGCGTATCTCCCCCAACCGCAAGCCTGGCGGTGCAACTCCGAGGAAAGAGCCCTAGACGTATTCCCCGAGTGATCGAGGGAGAGAGTCATCGCCATTGAGCCAAGCTTCAGGGCGGCGCTAATCAGTTCATTCATTGGTGGCTGTTCCTGTCAGCAAGACCTGGTCGCCAGCCTTGATTTGGCCTGGCGTTTGAACGGTGGCGTAGATTCCCAGATTTCCCTGTCGACTAGAGAACACATGGTCCCGCAACCCAACGGAGGGTTCCAGTCCCGGCTGTGCCGTATCCAAGAGGCTGCAGCGCTCTGTCTGCTGGTCGCACAGAACCTCGACCATGCCCAGGCGGATTGTTTGACCCAGAAGTTCGTCTTCCCGGAAGGGCTCGGGCCCCAGGTCGAGAACAATATTTGGGCGGACACGTCTCTCGTCCGCTGTATAGCCGAACCGGCGAACCCATGCCAGCGTGGCAGTACTGACCACATGCAGCGTTTTCGGCGTGTCACCAAAATTGGATGATGCCGAATAGTCGAGTTCGAATCCGTAGTCGAAGAAGTCAAGGCCCGGCGATTGTGAGCTTCTTTCTTCCCAGGACCTGATCTGCAACGCGCGCCCTATCCATGCCGACATTGATTCGTGCGCTGACAATGCTGGTATCGAACACCCATTGGGCAGGATGATGTCCACGCCGTCCAAGGAAATGGGGTCCTTCAACGGCAGGGTTGCCTGTGCGTAGAGCAGCTGGGGTGCGCTGCGCAGGGTAAGGATTTGGCCGGTCTCTTCATCAAATATCGCCAGGAGTCTGTCGCCCTCCATCCCGTTGCCGTCGATCATCGCGAGTGCGAGTTGCTGGCCGGCCATGGACTTGACGGGGTACCGCCAGAGCGCGTCGACGGTACCGATTGTTTCTTGAGCGCCCTCAAAATACGTTGGCGGGTGCATGCCTGTTCCTGTCTGCTGTCGTTCGTCCCGTCCAGCTAGAGGTTGGGGTGCTGTTGTTTCCATGGGCTTGCCGATTCGTAGGCTGCTGCAGCTTCCAGTACAGAGAGATCGTTCAAATGCGGTCCAATGATCTGCAGTCCCACGGGCAGCCCCTCGGCGGAGAATCCGCAGGGAACACTTATCGCTGGAAGCCCTGCGTGGCTGGGAGGCTCCGTCATGCGATGGAAATCGATGGCAGGTCTGCGAACTGATTTTCCGTTGATCATGGTGGGACCGGCTTCGGGGCCAGGATGAGGGAAGGACGTCACAGGCATTGACGGGGTTACCAGTACGTCGTAATGGTCAAAAACATCAGCAAATGCCGAAGAAATGCGTCCCCGGATTTCATGAGCAGTATGGAAATAGTCCCTCGCTGTTTGCTCCAGCCCCAGCGAGGCAATGTCCCAAGTGATGGGATGGACATTTTCACGCGTAACTTTTCCGCTGGTGATATCGTCGCCGAACGCTGCAGCGAAAGAAGGGGACCAGAAGTGTTCAAAATAGTCCACTGGGTCTGGAAGGACCAACTGTACTTCTTCAACCACGGCACCCTGGGACCGCATTTGGTCCAAGGCCTGCTCGACTGCTTTGCGCACCTCGTGGTCAACGTTGGCCGTCCCGAAGTCAGGGCTGTAGGCAATCCGTTTGCCTGCGAGGGTGGACCCGCTGGACAACAGCTTAAAGTAATCCTCAGTTGGCGCAGGGAGGGAAAGAGGGTCCCTGTTATCGGGTCCCGCGACGACGGATAGTGAAAGCGCGGCGTCCAGTACCGACCGTGTTAAGGGCCCGTCAGTTCCCACCGATTCCCACGGTGAGGCGACAGGGAACCGTCCGCGTGAGGCTTTGAAGCCAACGACTCCACAGCAAGCGGCCGGTACGCGAATTGATCCCCCACCGTCAGAACCCCAACCAATCGGTGCTATTCCAGCCGCCACCGCGGCAGCTGCGCCACCGCTGGACCCACCAGAGGTGTGGGTTGCCTTCCAAGGGTTGCTTGTGATGCCCGTGAGTTTGCTTTCGGTAATGCCGAGCATTCCGAATTCCGGAGTGGTGGTTTTCCCGACGAGCACCGCGCCAGCGGCTTTAAGGCGAGCCCATGTCAGTGAATCCTTGGCGGGTATGTGCTCACTGTACTCAACAGAGCCGTAGGTCGTCCTGACCCCCGCCGTGTCCGCCAGATCCTTCACGGTGACCGGTACTCCATGTAATGCTCCCAGCGACTCGGCAGGCGTGGACATAAGTTCCTGTCCGGCCTCTTCCGCTCTCTTGAGTGCCAGTTCGGCCGTCACTGTTACGAATGCATTGATCTTAGGGTTCGCACTCTCAAGCTGCTCCAAGACGGCACGCGTGGCCTCCATGGGAGATACTTTCCGAGCGCGGATGAGCGAAGCCAGCTCCCAGGCGTCCAGCCAACAGAGCTCGGTCGTCATGCCGACTCCTTCGTCCTGGTCCACAGAACGCGCCACTCTGCCGTAGCGCCCGGCTTTGCCCGCCCTTCGACTTCCAAGACACAGTTGATCAGCAACAGAAAGCCGTCACCCCGGGGCTCGGCGGAGAGCACCTCGCCACGGACCCGGATGGAATCGTCCGTGGTTATTGGGCTTACGAACCGGACTTTGTCCAGACCATAGTTCCACCCCGCCCACAGGGGATCCTCCACAAAGAGTACGGCGTTGACCAAGTGGTCCAAGAGGGAAAGGACATGAAAACCCTCGACCAGGCCGCTTGGGTAGAAATCGGCATCCATTGCGTTGGCGTTGATATCCGTGTAGCTGGCAACATCGAAGTGGTGGAGCCGGTCCTGTTCTACAGAGAACCACCCGCCGACGAACTCATCGCCGACGATGCTCGTCAAGTTATCCCACGTCGTCGACACGACCTTTGTTTCACTGGTTTTCATGCTTCTCCTGAGCGCGGGTGCGCATGGGTAGGAATTTTTTATATAGCAAGCACGATACAACGCGCGTTATACAATGGCAATGGAAAGTTCACGATTGGGCCATGTCAGACCTTGTTGCCGGAAAACGCAGCAGCGTCGCCTGGCAAGGAATAGGGAGAGTCGAGCATGCCACGACAAGTCGATCCAATTGAGCGTCGCCGCCAAATCACTTCTGCGGCGATCAATATTCTTGCTACCGGTGGCGCGTCGGCCCTGACTCTAAAGAGTCTCGCCGAAGAGCTCGGAGGATCCATCACCCTGGTCACACACTTCTTCGCTTCGCGCGAAGATATCTTCACGGCCGTGGTCGATGACCTTGCAGAGAGCTATGATTCGGAGCTGCAGGCTCTCGAGGCCGGCGCCGACGCCGCCGGACGATTGAAGATACTCTTGGAGTGGATGGTGCCGCTTTCCCCCCAGGATGTGGACCAGGAATCGGGCCGCATAGCACTGATCTCCCAGCGCCACACACATCAGGGGATAGACCATTTCTTTGAAGTCATGGAGAATCGCGTTCGCGGCCTGCTGTCGTCACATCTTGAGCCGGTCGTGCCGGAGCGCGACGTGCCGCAACTTGTCGACTATCTCCGTGCTCTGACCAACGGATTGGCACTTTCCGCCGTTGAACACCCGGAAATTTGGACAAAGGAACGCGTTCTGGGGGTAATACACAGATCCATCGAGGCCCTTGGCCTGGAGGAAACGGCCGCCGAACTACAGGGAGCCGGGGCTGCAAGCCCTGCTTTATGAGCGGATTTCGGGGGCAACGCAGGTTCGACCGGTATTGCCCCCGAAAAGCATTCGCCGCCTACGCTTGACTTCGCCCCACAAGGAGGCAGTCGACCAGCCTTACCCGTCCGGTTGCTGGTTCGATGAGAACCGGGTTGAGGTCGGCCTCGGCCAGGTCCTCCCCGAGGTCCGAAGCCAGCCACGAAAGACGTGAGACGAGATCGGCGAAGGGCTCTGTGGTTGTCGGGGGCAACAGGTTCCGGTATCCGGAGAGGACTTTGCCCAGCCGGGTAGTCTCAATCATTCCGGCTGCCTTCGCCGCATCGAACGGCGCGTGGGAGCGTGCGGTGTCTTCCAAGATTTCCACCAAGGTTCCGCCCATCCCCAAACCAACGGTCTGGCCGATGCGCGCATCACTCACGAACCCCGCAAATGCCTCGATGGCGGCGTCAATCTGCTCCTGAATCTCGAAACCCTGGATGTTCGCCAGAGGGGCGTTCCGGGCGATATTTTCCTGAATTCGTCTTCCCGCGGCTCTTAGTTCTTCGTCGTTTTGGATACCGAGAACCACACCGCCTATGTCGGAACGGTGGGCGATATCCCGGGATTCGACTTTTAGGACCACGGGGTACCCGTGGGCTACTGCCCAGGCCGCAGCCTCGTCGATGGTTTCGACGACGCTGCTGGCTACCATCCTGATTCCATACGCCGCCAGTATCCCCCGGGAGAAATCGGCGCTGAGTCCTTGGGACTGCGACCGGATCTCGGCAGCGAACCGCTCCACTTCATCTGGGGCCGGCAGGACGGCCGGACGCCCCGAGTTCTCGGAGGGTCGGTTCTTGGAGGCGGCGCGCAGAGCTACGAAAGCGTTCCTCATTCCTCGTAGGACTGGCAGGCTGCCGCCAACCCACTCGCGGGCAGATTGATGAATGCTCATCGACGAACTGGAGGCTATTACAACCGGAAAGTCGGGGTTGGCCCTGCTGATCTCCGCGGCGGCCCGATAATATTCTTCTTCGTACGCGATCTCAACGCTGCTCAGGCTTTCTTGGGCGTCGAGGACCACAACCAAGGCATCAATTGAAGGATCGGCTACGACCGCTGCCAGAGACTGGCGGTAGTCGTCATCCGTAGCCGACACCGATCCTCCGGCGTCAAGAGGATTATGGATCAAAACTCCAGGAAGGTGTTCGGCAAGTGTTGAACGCACCTCCGAGTTGAAAGCCGGAAGATCAACGCCAACCTGTTCGGCGAGGTCAGCTGCCAAAGCTGCTTGGCCGCCGGATATTGTAATGACGCCGATTCCAGTTCCCGCTACCCGACGCTCCCTGAGATCGGAGAGGCATTCGAGGGTGGTTGCCAACTCGTCGTAGTCGCCGACCAAGGGTACGTCAAGATGCTCGAAGTAGGCATCATACGCTTCGCTGCTTGAGAGGATGGCACCTGTGTGGGCAGTAGTCGCTTGGGCACCCTTGACGGTTCGACCGACTTTCAGAGCAACGAGGGGCTTCCCCGCGTCCCTGACCTTGGACACCGCCCGGCTAAATGCTGCAGTATCGGGGATGGATTCGACGACAACGCCAATGACCTTCGTGTCCGGGTCGGTGGCCAGCCATGAGATGTAGTCGGCAGTTGTTGCCGAGACCTCATTGCCGGTCGAAATGACTTTCGAGAACCCTGCCGAGCTCGTTGAGCGTGCAACGAAGATCGCGGCCGAACCCGACTGCGATACCAGCGAGATGTCCCCTACGGGCAAGTCCATCAATATGCCTTCGTCAATCCACAGCGGGGTGGCGGCCGAGACATCTATGATTCCCATGCAGTTGGGGCCATGAATAAACATGCCCGTGCTGTTTGCCAGCTCCACAACGGCGTTCTGGTCATCAGCCGACAGGCCCACAGAAGGAACCACGGCCGCAGGGCAGCCCTGATCAGCCAGCTCCCTCAAGGTCGTCACCACTGCTGAGGCGGGAAGGGCCAGCACGGCAACGTCCACATGAGGCAGCTCCGCGATGGAACTCACAGACTGCAGTCCTTCGATAACCGAACCCGACGGATTGATGACATGAATCTTGCCAGCAAAATCTGCTTGTTGAAGATTCCTGATGATTTGATTGCCAGCTCCATCCGGGCGGCGAGACGAAGCCCCGATGACGGCGACGCTGCCGGGGGCAAACAGGGACCCAATGCCGGTCTTGACCTGTGTGAGGGTCATGCATCCTCCATATTGTAGTGATTGTTATATAAACAGTGACACACAAAATTCATACAGACCAGCCCCTCGAGTCAAGGCTTCCCGCCACCCCTTGACTTATGTAGCGCATGTTATATATTCATCTTTACGTAACCCCCGTCACACTAACTTCTGCGCAGGAGCACCATGACTACACGACCGAGATCCGTGCGTCTCAACAAACAAGCCGCCCTTCGGGTCGCAGCGGTCTCACTGGCGGCTTCCTCGCTGCTACTGACCTCATGTTCCCCATCTCCCACCGGAACCAGCACTTCAAGCGCGCCGGCACCCGAACTTAAGTCCAAGACCGTCGATGCCAAAGGCGACGTCGACTCCTTTGTCTGGAACCTGCCCACGGGTGAACCGGACACGCTCGATCCTGCCAATGCAGCTACTTATGGTGGCGGCACGGTGGTTGGCAACCTTTGCGATCCACTACTTCGTGTCGACGCCGACTACAACCTCACACCCAACTTGGTTGACTTTCGTCAGGAAAGCCCCCTGAAACTTGTCTACGAGGTGAAGGCCGAGGCAAAATTCTGGGATGGCTCTCCCGTGACGGCGGCGGATATTGCCTATAGCCTCAACCGGGCAAAGGACCCGTCAAAGATCGTTAGCTTCATCTTCGCCAAGGTCGCCTCCATTGACGTAACAGGCGAAAAGGAAGTGACAGTAACTTTCTCCTCTCCCGACGAGCTGTTCAACTACGAGATGTCAACGATCGCTGGCATGATCGTCAAGAAGGACGCCGCTGAGGCGGGCGGTGCTGCCTTCGGCACGTCGTCGGGCACACTAATGTGCAGCGGCCCCTTCAAGCTTGATGAGTGGAAGTCCGGCGACAGCATCTCAGCATCACGGAACGATGCCTATTGGAACCCCAAATACAGGGCCCACGCAGCAAAAGTTCGTTTCACTTTCGTCACAGACACAACGTCGCTGACCCAAGCCCTAAACTCAGGAGAAATCGACGGGTCTTACGAGCTTCCAGCGACCTCCATCCCCGCCCTTCAAAACTCCAGTGCCGGTAAATTGCACTTCGGGCCTTCCACGCAGTCCGTGAGCCTGGACGTGGCAACCCCTGAAGGACCACTGCAGAACGTGTCGTTGCGTGAGGCTTTGCAAAGCATCGTGGATCGCAAGGCACTGGCAGACGTCGTCTACCATGGTTCAGCAACCCCTCTCTACACCAAGCTGACTCCCACGACATGGCCAAATGGCTCCAAGGACATTTACCAGCCGGCCTACGACACGTTTGAGCAGCAGAGGTCGCTGAATCTCGACCGTGCTAAAGAGCTCGTTGCAAAGTCCGGATACAAGGGCGAAGAAATCGTCCTGGCGGTCCAGGCAGGGAACGAAACACTGGGACGTATCGCCCAGCTAGTCCAGCAGCAGGCCAAGCAAGCCGGCATCACCGTTACCATCAAGTCGATGCAACCTCTGGAATACTCCCAGGCCCAATACGATGCCGCGAAACGGCAAGGCCTGGACCTCCTTTTGAACACATCGTTTAACGGCGTGCAGGATCCGCTTGAGCCGCTCGGCTTTGTTTACCTTCCTGGCGCCTTTTACAACTACGTGAACTTCGATGATCCAACGGTCACTCAGCTTTTGACTCAGGCCCAAGGCACCTTTGACGAGCAGGAACGATCTAAACTAGTGGTCCAGGCCCAGGAGCGGTACGAAGCCGCCTCCGCCAGCATTCCGCTGCTGAGCACCAACACCGTGATCTTCATGAACAACAGGCTCACGGGTGCGGTTACTTCCTTCGCGTACTGGGCCATGCCCTCCATGGCCATGATCGGCGCAGCAGGGTGAGTCCAACGCTAGGTACCGAACTGCAACCGCAGGCTGTCGCCCGGAGGAAGTCCAGCTTTCTTCCGGGCCTCGGCCGGCCGCTCCAATTGATTTTCCGCTGGCTTCTCGGACCGATCGTCACGGTTCTGCTGACGTCAATGCTGATCTTTGCTGCAATTTCGCTGGCCCCCGGCGACCCGATCGCTCAGGTGTTGGGCAGCCGTTCAACCCCCGAGCAGCGCGAAGCCATGAGCCAAACGCTAGGTCTTGATGACCCTCTTCCCGTCCGCTACTGGAATTGGCTTTCGGACGCGCTCCACGGCGATCTTGGGCTATCACTGACTTACCGCCAGAACGTGACCGACCTGCTGGAGCCCAGAGTCGGCACAACACTCACGTTGGTTCTTTTGGCTACAATATTCATCCTTGTCACCGGCATCGTTCTTGGTGCTCTGGGCGGCGGGATAGCACGACTACGGCCAGTGGTCAGCTTCCTCTCCGGGTTGGGGATCGCCATCCCAGGATTCGTAGCAGCCTCGGCTCTGATTAGTCTCTTCGCTGTCAAGCTTGGATGGTTTCCCACGTACGGGGCAGGCTCGGGGTTTGTTGACCAGGTCTGGCACCTGATCCTTCCTGCTGTTGCACTGTCCATCGGTTGGGCGGCGTATGTCGCCCAAATTACAGCAACCGCAGTAAAGGAAGAATCAGCACGGGAACATGTTGAGACAGCCAGAGGGCGAGGGATCCCAGGTTTTACCGTTTTCCGTAGACACGTCCTCCGTAACGCGGCCATTCCAATACTGACTGTTTCAGGTCTAACCGTTGCAGGGTTGGTGGCGGGCTCAGTTGTGGTCGAAACCGCCTTCTCCATTGACGGGATTGGCTCGTTGCTAGTCAAAAGCGTATCGACCAAAGACTACTCGGTAGTCACTGCGATAGCAGTGCTGATCGTTGTGGTTTTCGTGCTGATGACTACGGTAATCGACATCGTCCAGGCCGCCATCGATCCCCAAATGAAGGGAGGCAGGAAGTGACTGCTCTTTCAGTGACAAAGAAGGCATCCGGGCTGAGCGTCCGCAGAAACACCGATCCGATCTTGGTCCTATTGGCCTGCGCAGGACTGTTTCTCTTGCTGTTGGCGATTACAGGACCCTATTTGGCCCCCTATCCCCCGGAGCAGACTGACATCCTGGCTGCCAGTCAGGGCGCCAGTACGGCGCACGCACTAGGAACTGATTCTCTTGGCAGGGACATCCTTTCGAGGTTGCTGACCGGCGCTAGGCTCAGCTTCATTGGCCCGCTGATCATCGTGACAATCAGTACTGTCTGCGGCACGGCCCTGGCCATCGCTGCTGCATGGAAAGGTGGTTGGCTGGATCAGGTCATCGATAAGTCCCTGAACATCCTTTTCGCCATTCCGGGTGTACTGGTCGCAGTTCTTGCCGCCGCTATTTTCGGGGCGGGCTTCTGGGCGCCCATATGCGCTCTTAGCATCGTCTACATCCCGTTCGTTGCCAAAGTGGTTCGCAGCTACGCGCTCAGGGAACGCAAGCGTCCCTACATTGAGGCTTACCAGTTGGCAGGGTTAAGCCCCTGGCGCATCTGTACCCGCCATATCTTGGGCAATGTAATGCCGATTGTCCTCGCCCAAGCCACCCTCGGCTTAGGCTCAGCGCTCATGGATTTCGGCGCCATCAACTTTCTCGGTCTGGGAGTACAGCCACCGGCCTCCGAATGGGGCTTGATGGTCAGCGATGGAAGGTCCGAAATTCTCAACGGAGCCTTTCAACAGAGCCTTTCGGCTGGGACTATGATCGTAATCTCGGTCGTCATTTTCAATCTCCTCGGAGAGAGGCTGACGGCCCGAATCGGAGCAGCACTATGAGTATCACGGATCAGGAGTCCCTGCTGGAGATCAAGAATCTTCAGGTGGATCTCCCCGGCCCTCGCAAAGGGACCCGCAAAACCATCATCCAGGACGTGTCACTGAGCATCAGAGCCGGCGAGGCAGTCGGTTTAGTCGGGGAATCAGGGTCCGGGAAATCCATGACAACCAAAGCCATCATGCGCCTTCTGCCCAAAGGAGCAGAAACCCGGGGGACCTTGAATTACAAGGGCCGCCAAATTTTGACGATGAGCAGCAAGGAATTGCTGAATTACAGGTCCCACGAGGTCTCGAAAATCTACCAGGACTCTCGTTCGCACATGAACCCCCTTCTAACTATCGGCGATTTTCTCGTCGAGGGCGTCGTATCCTCAGGAGCCATGACACGCGAGGCTGCGATGACAAAGTCAGCTCAGCTCATGGAGGAGGTCGGGATCATGAGCCCGCAGGCCCGGCTCGCGCAGTATCCTCACCAACTTTCGGGTGGCCAGCTTCAGCGGATAATGATCGTCATGGCTTTACTGCCCAACCCAGGACTTATCCTTGCCGACGAGCCAACTGCGGCCCTGGATATGACGGTGCAGTCGGAAGTCATGGCGATACTGAATGAACAATTGCACAGCCGTAACATGGGGATGCTCTTCATTACCCATGATCTAGACCTTGCCGCTGCGGTCACAGATACTCTGGCAGTCATGTACGCGGGCGTGATCGTTGAGCAGGGACCCACTCAAGCCCTCTATGACGCCCCAAGGCACCCTTACACCGCAGGCCTGCTTGCCTCACGTCCGAGCCCGACTGAGGTCAAGAAGCTCGTAGCGATACCAGGCCAGCCCATTTCGGCTTCAGAATCCGGCCAAGGCTGTGTGTTCGAAAAGAGATGCGCTTTCAGTGTCGAGAGGTGCCGCCTGGAGAGGCCGGCATTGCGCAACATTGACGGCCAGATGGTGGCATGCCACCGTGCAGAGGAAATCGTGGATCGTTTACCCGCAGGGAGGGCCGCATGATGGAACCCTTGCTGCAAGCCATCAACCTCAGCAAAGACTTTCCCGTATCTGGCCCTCGGGGACGCAAGCACGAATTTCGCGCGCTGGACAACGTCAATTTTTCACTGGCAAAAGGAGAGTCGCTGGGCATCGTTGGAGAATCCGGTTCCGGGAAGTCAACAACTGCCAGAATCGTAGCTGGACTCGAAACCGCTTCCAGTGGCCTTCTCTACCTGCAGGGCGCTCCTCTGGTCGCCCCGAGAACGGCAAAAGACCGCCGGCAGCGAGCACGCAGAATCCAAATGGTCTTTCAGGACCCCTTCGGCTCCCTGAACCCCCGCCAGAAAATCGCAGCTGGCATAGACGAGCTGTTGACCCTACATTTCGACAAATCGCATGCATGGCGGCAGCAAAGAACGGCCGAACTGTTGGAGAAAGTAGGACTTACGCCAAGCAACGGCACCTCATACCCGCGGAACCTTTCGGGAGGACAACGTCAAAGGGTATCCATAGCCCGGGCACTGGCCTTAGAGCCCGAGCTGCTCATCTTAGATGAAGCTGTTTCAGCTCTGGACGTCAGCATTCAAGCCCAAGTCCTGAATCTGTTGACCGATCTCAGGGCCGACCTTGGTATCTCTTATCTGTTCATTTCTCACGATCTGGCAGTGGTCAGGCAGGTCTCCGACAGTTGCTTGGTCATGAGCCAAGGGGCCGTTGTCGAATACGGGGCTACCGAAAGCGTCCTGGATTCACCGAAAGAACCCTACACACAGCAACTTCTTGCGGCGCTGCCCACGCATGGTTGGACACCGCGGAGACGTGTCCCGTTTGCGACGCACACACCTGGTCTTGAAAATTCCTCAGCGGTTTAGAGCTAGTAAAACAGCCTTAACCGCAGCTCGCCGCGGCCAGTCGCTGACTGAACCAAAGGGGCGGTGGAGGAACCCAAGAGTTCCCTTGCGGAAGGGCCTCAGCAGGCAAGTGCGCGCCGAGAAGGCGTCTCTCGACCCATGCTTTCCTTCATCGCTCACAAGGCCGCGGCTGCAGACGGCGCCAAGCGGTTTGCCGCCATCACCCCCTACTTCCTGACAGCTTCCCCTGCCGCCGTGGCCAGCTACTACCAGGAACTCCGTGACGCCGTTACGGACGGTGAACTATATGGGTACTTCTTCCCAGAGGTTGCCGGAACCGATGTTGCCCCCGAAGACCTCAAGGGCCTGATTGCCGTGGGCTTGGACGGCATCAAGGTCTCGGGTGGCGCTTCGGCCAGGGTGAGTCACTACCTGGCTGAGGCGCCGGAGGGCTTCAAGCTGTGGTCCGGCAACGACGCGGACCTCCCCAACATCCTTGCATCCGGCGGCCGGGGCACCGTCTCCGGCGTCTCCGCAGTGTGCCCGGAACCGTGGGCTGCCTACCGCACCGCGCATGCAGAGGGCAACGACGAGAAGGTCGCACAGGCACAGAAAGCCATCGAGCTTCTGGTCCCCGTCCTCGGCCCCAATATCGCCAACCTCAAGTACGGCATCGGTCTCCGGGGCTTTACGGGCGGTTCCACTCGAATGAGCATCGACGCGCCCTCTGCCGCCATACGGGACCTGATCAGCAGCGTGATCGACGACGCCAACAACATCCTCACTTCATAAGCCCTAGCTTTCGAGATCACTCGGAAAAGCGACAAAAGAAGAAAGCAACGCCCGGCAGGAACCTCTGCCGGGCGTTAGACATATAAGATCTGCTGAATCGAGCCCGGCTAAAGTACTGAAGTACTTAGTCGCCGTGAGTTTCCCTACCGTCTGAACTACGCACAACCTGATGTTGGCTGACGTGTGAAGACTTGCCCGTCAGTGGAGTTCCGGTGTGGTTCTCACACACCTGACGAACCGCAGGAGGTGACATCGCCCGCCCCTTCGCTGAGCGACTTGCATCAAGACCCGACGCTTCGGGCTATTTTTGATAGATCCCAGGCTGCCGCAGCCCAGTTTCCTGTCCTTCAACTGTCAGAGTGGGATCTGAGAACATCATGAGCCGCCGTCAACAATACGGAAAATTCGCGCTACTCTCAGGCCAGCCCGCGACCGCAAGTTGCCCGCGCTCCCCCACCCTGCCCAACGCTCCTCCAGCGCGAGGCGACCTTCAAGACACCTCAACGGGCAAGGCGTGCGGGAATCCTCACATGGCTCCTGCTTCCTGACATTACCCGATAGCTATTTAACCGAATATCCGTTATCGGCGTCGGACCAACAGTGCGGCTGATTCCCGAGGAACGATCCGCGCGGTATTGGTGGGCACATCGGGCAGCGGGTGTCCTTCTGCGTGATGCAGGGCGATCCCAGCCGTATAGAGACCCAGCTGTTCCATATCGACGCCGACACTGGAGATTGGGGGAAGGAACCGGGCGGCCAGTGGGGAGTCGTCATGGCCGATGACGGAGAGCTCTTCTGGAACACGTATACCTTTTCGCGCCGCCGCCGAGATGACGTCCGCCGCGGTTTCGTCGTTGTACGCGACGATGCCCGTCACGCCTGCTTCATGCCAGGCGGTGACGGCGGACGCTGAGGCGGGGTCCTGATAATCGACCTGCCTGACGACGGGGGCTGGAACGCCTGTCTCGCTGCAAACCTGCTCGACGAGATGAAGCCGGGCTGCAACAAACTCTTCCAGCCGCGGGTCGGCGGGGTGAGCGAAACCAAGCTGCTTGTGGCCGAGCCCCAGAAGGTATTGGGCCTGAAGCTTTGGTCCTGAGGTGAAGTCGGAGGAGGGCTGCGCGGTCGCGCGGTCCGGAATGATGTTCCGGATGCCTAGGGACTTCATGTCAGCCAAGTCCTCGTCCGAGAACTGTCCGTAGCCAATGACGACGGCAGGCTCAAGAATGGCCCAGAGGGGCGTGGCAGTGCTGTCGGCAAGCGGCGTGTAGGTGACCAGGGTGTAGCCGTGGCTGGCAAGCTCATGGGTCAGGACTTCAAGATTCGTGCGCAGGCTGTGCGCCAAGGGCCAGTCAGGCAGGACAAGCAGGACGATCTTATTCCTCCCACTTCGAAGCGCCCGTGCGGCATGGTGCGGCTTGTAATTCAACTCCTGGGACGCGGCCAAAACACGTTTCCGGGTGGCTTCGGAGATTGTTTGCCCCTTGGTCCGGTTCATTACGAAGCCGACCGTGGCGGGTGAAACTCCCGCTTCCCTGGCCACGTCAGCCGCCGTCACCCGGCGTCCCGTCGCTGTAGTCAACCCGCACTCCCTTGAATCGTTACAAAATACTCTTGCCATCCGCGCTAGCGCCTTGCTAGCATCTTACCCACCGCTACTAGCACGTACTAGTGGTGTTCCTCACCAAGACATTTAGACAACGGAGTCCTCATGAGTACTCGCGACGACAAGCCCAACGAGGTTGTCCCGCCTACTGCTTTTCCCCTTGCCACCTCCGTCACGGATGTGGCCGATGATCGGCCTGAGACCACGAAGCCGGACTTGCCGAAGGTCTCCGCCCGCTACATCTGGTTTATGGTTCTGGCGCAATTTGGAGTCTTCGTAGCCTTCATCACCCCGCTTGCCATTTCGTTGTCCATCCGGGTCCAGGAGCTGGCCCCGGGCCACGAGGAATACCTGGGGTACATCACAGGCGCGGGTGCCTTCGCCGTGATGCTCACAGCACCCTTAGCGGGAGTGCTAAGCGACCGTACCCGCACGAAGATTGGCCGCCGCCGTCCTTGGATGATCGGCGGCACGATCCTTGGTGTCATCTCGCTGTTCGTGATGGGGCTTGCCCCTGACGTCCTCATCCTGGGCCTCGGCTGGATCCTTGCCCAGCTGGGCTGGGGGCAGGTGCTCGCAAACCTGCAGATCTCCACGGCAGACCGGCTCCCGGAGTCTCAGCGCGGCAAGGTGGCCGGGCTAGCCGGCTTCGCGACGCAGATAGCACCCGTCTTCGGCCTCGTCATCGCCGGAGGTTTCGCACAGCGAAGCGTCCTGCTCTTCCTGGTCCCCGGACTGGTGGGAGTGATTCTCGTAGCACTGTTTGTCCTCCTCGTGCACGAAGACGACAGCCGGGCACTGACCTTTGCCGAGAAACTCAGCATCAAGGCAATTGCGAAGAAATACGTATACAACCCCAAGCACTACCCGGACTACTCGTGGAACTGGGCGGGCCGCTTCCTCTTCTACTTCGGGCTTACCCTCAACACCACGTTCACGGCGTTCTTCTTCGCTTCCAAGCTCGGCGTTGAAGTCAGCGAGGTAGCCCCACTCATCGCCACCATCGGCGGCACCGGCATCCTCGCCACAACTCTCGGTGCCATCGGCGGCGGATTCCTCTCTGACCGCCTTCGCCGCCGCCGCTTGTTCGTCCTGACCGCCGCCGTCATCTTCGCTGCCGGCGCAATACTCATGGCGTTTGCCCCTGACGTGCCGCTGCTCATCGCCGGTTCCCTGCTTACCTCAGTCGGCATCGGAGCATTCTCGGCAGTTGACCAGGCCCTGCTCCTTGACGTCCTGCCCGAAAGGGACACCGAC
The DNA here is from genome assembly GCF_031455195.1 of Paenarthrobacter nitroguajacolicus. Lineage (GTDB taxonomy): Bacteria > Actinomycetota > Actinomycetes > Actinomycetales > Micrococcaceae > Arthrobacter > Arthrobacter nitroguajacolicus_D. The sequence goes on from NZ_JAVDSH010000007.1 coordinate 109,803, forward strand.
GCCGGCAGGTTCATGAGCATCACCGGCTTCGCGACCTCGATCCCCCAAGCCTTAGCCCCGATCATCGCACCGCTTTTCCTGGCCGTAGGCGCAACCGGCACTGACAAGAACTACGAACTCCTCTACATCGTCGCTGGCGTCGTCACGATCCTGGGCGGCCTGTCCGTGCTCCGCATCAAATCAGTCCGCTAGAACTGCAGAAAGAAACACATGAGCCACTTCTTCCCGTGGACCGCCAGGTTCATCGCCCCGGCAGCACCCGCCGATCAGTCCGAACACCCCCAGCCGGCACCCCTTTTCCGCCGCGACTTCAACTCCGCCAATATCCGGCGGGCCACGTTGCACGTGACGGCGCTCGGCCTTGTTGAGGCATACCTTAATGGGCAACGCGTGGGCGACGAAGTCCTCGCACCAGGCTGGACCACCTACCGCCACCGGCTGAACTACAGCAGCCACGACGTCACGGAACTTATCACCGAAGGCGCCAACACCTTGGGTGCGATGGTCGGGGAAGGATGGGCGCGAGGTCGGCTTGGTTGGGAAGGCGCAGGACCAACCAAAAACATCTTCGCTGACCGTCCAGGCTTGTTCATGCAGCTTGACCTCGACTACGGGGACCACCGCGAAAGCATTGGCACCGACGAAGAGTTCCGCACCTCCCCCGGCCCCGTCCTCTTCGAGAGCATCTACGATGGCGAACACTACGACGCGCGGCTGGAGCAAGTCGGCTGGTCCGCCCCTGGTTTTGATGCCTCCACGTGGGCATCGGTGGAAGTCATTGACTGGGACCTGACGACCCTCGAAACCCCCACGAAGGAACCTGTCCGCCGCATCGAGGAAATCCCGGTCCAACGGCTCCTCACCACGCCCTCGGGGAAGACCATCGCCGACTTCGGGCAGAACCTGGTCGGCTGGATCCGCCTGAGCGTTGAAGGCGACGCCGGTACCACTGTGACCCTCCGCCATGCAGAAGTCCTCGACAACGGCGAGCTTGGCGTCCGCCCGCTGCGCACAGCCAAAGCAACAGACGAATACACCCTGCGCGGCAACGGACCCGAACTATGGGAACCGCGCTTCACCTTCCATGGGTTCCGTTACACCGAAATTGAGGGCTACCCCGGAGAACTGACCATGGACAAGCTCACCGCCGTCGTCGTTCACACCGACATGGCGCGCACGGGATGGTTCGAAACCTCCAACCCCCTGCTGAACCAGCTCCACAACAACACCGTGTGGTCCATGAAAGGCAACTTCGTCAGCCTGCCCACCGACTGCCCCCAGCGGGATGAACGCCTTGGCTGGACCGGTGACATCAACGTCTTCGGCCCAACAGCGGCGTACCTGTACGACGTCCGAGGCGTCCTCGGGTCCTGGCTTCGCGACCTTGCCTTGGAACAGAAGCACAAAGGTTACGTGCCCATGGTCGTCCCGGACTTCCAGACCCATGCCGCACCGATGACCACCGCTGTCTGGTCCGACGTCGCCGTCCTGCTGCCCTGGACTCTCTATCAGGCCTATGGGGACCAACAGATCCTCGAAGACGCCTACACCTCCATGGTCGAATTCACCGACCAAGTCGCAGGGCTGCTGAACCCCGACGGGCTGTGGGACTCGGGGTTCCAATTCGGCGATTGGCTCGACCCCGACGCACCCCCGGAAAACCCGTCAGGCGGCAAAACCGAGTCACATCTCGTGGCAGCCGCGTACTTCTGCCGCGTCACGGAAGTGATGGCAAAAACGGCGGCCATCCTTGGCAACAGCGAGGACGGAGAACGGTTTTCCCGTGTCGCAGCAAAGGTCAAGCAGGCCTTCCAGGACGAGTATGTCACCCCGGCCGGCAGGCTGGCCAACAACTCTGCCACCGCCTACGCCCTGGCCATCACCTTCGATATCCTCAACGCCGGACAGAAGGAACGCGCCGGGGAAATGCTGGCCAAGCTGGTGACTCAGGCCAAGCACACCATTTCCACCGGATTCGTTGGCACCCCGGTCCTCTGCGACGCGCTCACGCAGACAGGGCATCTGGACGACGCCTACAAGCTCCTACTAAACACTGAATGCCCGTCGTTCCTGTACCCGGTCACCATGGATGCCACCACTATCTGGGAACGCTGGGATTCCATGAGACCGGACGGCACCATTAACCCCGGCGGGATGACCTCGTTCAACCACTATGCCCTCGGAGCAGTAGCTGACTGGATGCACCGCACGGTAGCCGGCCTCGCACCCGCCGAACCCGGCTACAAACGCATCACTGTGGCCCCCAAGCCAGGCGGGGATCTCACCAGCGCCTCGGCCCGTCACCTCACCCCGTTCGGTGAAGCCGCCGTGTCCTGGCGCATTGTCGACGGGACCGTAACCCTTGACGTCAAGGTCCCGGAGGGTACGACCGCCCACGTTGTCCTGCCGGTGCACCCGGAAAACCTGGAAGTAGAAGTAGGACACGGGAGCCATAGCTGGAGCTACGAGCTTCCGGCAGGACACAATGAAACGCCGGAATACAGTCTGGACACCACCTTCGGCGTTCTCGCCCAGGACAAGGAACTGTGGGAAAGCTTCACCGCAACCTTCTCATCCTTCTTCCCCGGCGTCCCTTTGGATGCCAACAACCCCGACGCGAAAAACATCAGCATCAGGGACATGCTCGGCATGATCCCCATGAGCCCCGCCGGACTCGCCGAAGCACTCGAAAACGTCCTGACAACAAAGAACGAGGTACCCGCATGATTGCCCCCGCCCCCAGCTCAGAGAAAAACGAAGTAGTCACCAAAGTCGTCAAAGACCTCAGGCTGGAAGACAAAACAGCCCTCCTGTCCGGCCGTGACTTCTGGTCCACAGCTGAGGTAAACGGCGTGCCCTCAATGGTCCTCACCGACGGACCCCACGGCGTCCGGCGCCAGGCCGGTGAAGCTGACAACCTGGGAATCCATGGAAGTTTGCCCGCCACGTGCTTTCCTCCCGGGACGGCGCTCGGATCAAGCTGGGACCAAGAGCTTGCAGAGGAGGTCGGGCAGGCGCTGGGCCGTGAAGCCCGCCACTTGGGTGTGAATGTCCTCCTCGGACCTGCGGTTAACATCAAGCGATCTCCGCTCTGCGGGCGGAACTTCGAGTATTTCTCCGAAGACCCGCTGATCAGCGGCGTGCTGGGTGCTGCCTGGGTTCGCGGCGTCCAAAGCCAGGGCGTCGGAACGTCCGTCAAGCACTTTGCTGCCAATAACCAGGAGACCGACCGTATGCGGATCAGCTCCGACGTGGACGAACGGACGCTGCGTGAAATCTACTTTCCCGCGTTCGAACGGGTGGTCCAGGAGAGCAAGCCGACCGCCGTGATGTGCTCTTACAACCGAATCAACGGCACCTACGCCTCGGAAAACACATGGCTCCTCACCGATGTCCTCCGGAAAGAATGGGGCTTCACCGGGGCCGTCCTATCCGACTGGGGTGCCGTGAGCAACCGGGTCGCGGCCCTGAAGGCAGGTCTTGATCTGGAGATGCCCGGCTCCGACGGCACCACCACTGCCGAAATCATCAGCGCGGTCAAAGATGGCAGCCTCGACACCTCATTCGTTGACGCCAGCGCCATCAGGGTCGCGGCGCTGCAGCAATTGACAGCATTCGAAGGCGGCGACACCTCAGCCTTCGATGTCGATGCCCACCACGCCCTGGCCCGGCGGGCGGCCGGGGGATCGATCGTCCTCCTGCGCAACGAAAATGGCACGCTTCCGCTCCAGCCCGGCACCCGTGTGGCCGTCCTCGGTGAGTTCGCCGAAAAACCGCGCTATCAGGGCGGAGGAAGCTCCCACATCAACCCCACACGCATCGATATTCCCCTCGAGGAGCTGCGCAAAAATTTGGGCGAGGACCACGTACATTACGCACCCGGCTACGGCGTCACCGGTACGGAAGCCTCCTCTCTCCTGCTGGAAGAAGCCACGGATTTGGCCCGCCGAGCCGACGTCAGCATCGTCTTCGTCGGCCTGGACGAGAAGGAAGAATCCGAAGGATTCGACCGCACCAACCTCGACCTTCCCGCCGACCACGTAGCCCTCATAGAGGCCGTCGCAGCCGTCAGTAACCGCACCGTTGTTGTCCTGTCCAACGGTGGAGTGGTCACACTGGAACCTTGGCACGATGACGTTGACGCCATTCTTGAGGGCTGGGCTCTAGGCCAGGCCGGCGGTGGAGCACTCGCCGACGTGCTCACTGGGCGCACTAATCCATCCGGCCGGCTCGCCGAAACCATCCCATTCCGGCTCAACGACACCGCCTCCTTCATCAACTTCCCCGGCGAGGCAGGCCACGTGCGCTACGGTGAAGGCGCCCTGGTCGGTTACCGGTACCACGAGACAGTCGACGTCCCAGCCCGGTATCCCTTTGGGCATGGCCTCAGCTACACCACTTTTACTTACTCTGACCTCAGCGTGGACGTGCCCGGCACTGACCATGCCACAGTCCACCTCACTGTAACGAATGCTGGTGACCGTGCAGGCGCGGACGTCGTCCAGATCTATGTGGCAGCACCCAAGGGGCCGGTCCGGAAACCCCTTCGCGAACTGCGTGCCTTCCAAAAGGTCACGCTGGAACCGGGCGAGTCGCGGACGCTCGCCTTCGAACTGGACCGCCGCGCCTTCGCCCACTACGACATCACAGACAGCCGCTGGGCCGTCACCCCGGGCGAGTACTCGATAGAACTGGGACGCAGCTCCCACGACATCGCAGCCCGCAGCGCAATTAGCCTTGAAGGAGACGCGGGCCGAACCGCCCCTCTGAGCCTCACCTCAACTGTCGAGGAATGGTTCACCCACCCGGTGGCCGGTCCCCTGCTTATCGAGGGCATGACTGCTTCGATGACGGAAGAGCAGCGCGAGGCTGCCGAGGCCATGCAGGACGGGCTGAAGATGGTGTACTCCATGCCCATGGACCAGTTCGCCAAGTTCCCCGGCGTCACCATCCCCCAGGAAGCCTTGGAACAGCTGATCCACGCTACCAGGGAGGCTCCGGTCGGATGAGGCAGGGAGTGAAAAAGAAGATTTTCCTTACCGGTGCCACCGGGAATTGGGGACAGTACATCCTGCGTGAATTCGCCCAGCGCGCAGACCGCTTTGACGTCACCGCCCTGGTCCTTCCCACCGCCAAAGATACGGCAATCATCCGCAATTTTGAGGGGATGGAGAACCTCAGAGTTGTCTATGGCGACGTCACGGACTACCCCACCGTGTTGTCCTGCGTCACCGGTGCCGACTACGTCCTGCACACCGGCGCCGTCGTCTCGCCGTTTGCTGACGACCACCCGGAGCTGGCACATAAAGTAAACGTCGGCGGCGCCAGGAACGTTATCAAAGCAGTTAAAAGCCAGCCGGATCCAGACAAGGTCCGGCTGGTCACCATCGGCACCGTCGCCCAAAGCGGTGACCGGAACCCGCCCAACCACTGGGGACGCGTCGGTGACCCTCTTCGTGTATCCCACTACGACGAATACGGTCAAAGCAAGGTCATCGCGGAGCGGGAACTTATCGACTCCGGACTCAAAAACTTCGTTTCTCTGCGCCAGACCGGCATCTTCCACCCAGGCATCCTGGAAATCCGGGACCCCATCATGACCCACACTCCCTTGGCCGGGGTCTTGGAATGGGTCTCTGTTGAGGATGCATCGCGCCTGCTCGCCAACATCTGCGAAGACGGCGTCCCGCAAGAGTTTTGGGGAGGCATTTACAACATTGGAGGCGGCGAATCATGGCGCCTGACCAACTGGGACCTCCAGACCAGCATGACCGCCGCCATGGGCGTCAAAGACGCCCGTAAATGGTACGACCGGAACTGGTTCGCGACCGGGAACTTCCACGGGTTCTGGTACACCGACTCTGACGTGCTGGAATCCCTCGTCCCCTTCCGTAAAGACACATTCCAGGAAGCACTGCACAGGGCCGTGGCAGCGGCACCGGCCGGGGTCCGGCTCGCCGGAAAGATCCCTGCGCCGCTGATCAAGCACCTCGTGATGAAACCGCTCACCAAAAAACCGCGCGGCACGATGGCCTGGATCGAAGCCAACGACACCGCCAAGATCGATGCCTACTTCGGCTCCAGACAGGAATGGGAAAACATCGGAGACTGGTCCACCTTCTGGCCGCCCCGGCCCGACAAAGAACCACAGTTCCTGGACCACGGCTACGACGAAAACAAGGACCCGACCGACTGGACACTCGCGGACATGAAGGAAGCAGCGGAATTCCGTGGCGGCACACTAACCTCCACTTTCAAGACCACAGGCGACATCTCAAAGCCCCTGCCTTGGGAATGTGCAGCAGGGCATTCCTTCCACGGTAGCCCCCGGCTCATCCTCACAGCCGGCCACTGGTGCCCTGAATGCGTCAAAAACCCCGCCGACTACCCGAATCAGGCAGCGGCAAACAGGTTCCTAGCTCAACTCGAGCCCAAGGTTCCAGCAAACGCCTAAACCACTATTTTGGGGTGCCCGCAACCCGGCCCTAGGGCAAAAGGCGGGCACCCCAAACAGTCTTTCCTACTACCCGTGAGCTAGGGCATGCCCGAATCTGCGCTACCGGCAAGCGTGCATATTCGATTTCGGACAAACTCGTGCTTTCTGAGTCGCGTGTAGTCCAACTAGGCACAGCGCAACCTGACACATTCGGCCACGCCGAAGGGTTGCCGAGCATCGTGGCTGAATTGTCGGTGCGGTTGGTACTTTGCATCCATCAGCAACATCCGACCAAGGTGAATGGGAATGCCAGGTACCAAAAGGACGGCCCAAGGGACGACGCCACACCCACCACCAGGCCAACGATGAAGGCGAAGCTGCCTGCTCCCGGCAGTCCCCGAGGTAAGCGGACCCGGTAGTTCCGACAGCACAGCTGATGTTTGCCCAGATCAGCTTTGAAGACGTGTCTTCAATGAGTCGTTTTCGCACTCGTTCCTGGCCGCGAGATCTCAGGCGTCGTGGTTGGTCTGGAGCAGCCGAACCAGGTGGTCCAAGGCCTGCTCCGAACCCGTAGTTGTACTGCGGAGGACGACGCGGTCGCCGTGCTCCAGTCCGAGGCTCATGAGGGAAAGGACGGAGCTGGCATCCATGGAATCGCCGGCTGGTTCTTCTTCGCGTCCAATAGTGATGTCCAGGTCTTCGTATGCGGCGGCCGCTTTCACGAAGACGGTGGCCGGGCGGGCGTGCAGCCCAGAGGTACTGGCGATGATGGCAGTTCGTTCAGGCATTATTGGCTTCCGTTCGCAGATAGTGGTGGGGTGGTCAGGGCACGCGGAGATCTTCGACCATCCGAGCGACGTGGAGGGTCAGGTAGGTTACTTCATCTTCGGTCAGGGGTTCGCCGAGTCGTAGTTCGAGGACTGTTTGGAGCTTGAGGGCATTAGCGAAGGCCTCAGGATAGGACTCACGGATTGCCTTGCTCAGCGTGCTCGCACCGTCGTCCAACTGTCGGCTTGATTGAGCTCGGACAAAAAAGTAGCGCAGGTGGGTGATGAAACGGGCTGCATTGACTGTGTCACGGTCAAAGGGGCGGTCGTATGCTTTTTCCAGGACCTCGAAAAGCTGTGTGAACACTCCTGTCATTTGATAGGTAAGAGACAGGTCTCCGGTAGCGAACCCAGCATTAACCAGGTGTAGTGCGATAGGCACGGCTTCAGCCTCAGGCAGTGTCTGCTCAATGCGGGAATTCACGAAATCTAGGACGTAGAGAGCTATCCGCAGCTCATCGGGGTAGAGATGGGCCACCTCAGCGCGCAGAGGGTATTCAAGGTCAATGCCCTGACGCATGCGTTTGATGGCGAAACTCAGGTGGTCGGCAAGAGCCACTACGATGGTCGAGCTGACAGGGCTGGGCAGATCTCTCCTGGCTAGCTGCAGCGCTTCATCGGCGAGAAGGAGGTGCTCGGGGGGAATGGCTGCGACCAAGGCTCCGAAATTATCAGCGTCCCGTCCATCCTGCGGTACGAATACTCGGACGATTTTGGTCTGATCCACAGCGCTGCCGGGTTTGGCTTGGTACCCCAGGCCTCGCCCTGTGACAATGACCTCTTCATGGTTAGTGCCGCGCGCGAGGACAACGTTGTTATTGAAGACACGCAAGATTTCCACATCCGCCTCCTTTCGTCGTCGACGAAACGGCCGCGGCAACAGAGAATTCCTCTCTTCTCCCGCACACCGGGCCTGCGTGCCGGCCGCTCTGGCTTTTAGCCATGAGGGGTTGAGCTAATCTTCAGGCTCGCGCCGTTGGTGGCGATGATTTCCTTGTACCAACCGAAGGACTTCTTTGGGTATCGCACGAGGGAACCGGTCCCATCGTCGTTTCGGTCCACATAGATGAAGCCATAGCGCTTGCTCATCTGCGCAGTGGAGGCACTGACCAGGTCGATGCAGCCCCAGGCGGTGTAGCCCATCAGCTGGACGCCATCCTGTACAGCCTCCCGGGCCTGCACCAGATGATCGTTCAAATAGGCAATCCGGTAGTCATCATTGACGGTCTTAACGCCATCGGCTTCCACAAGCTCGTCCTTGGCACCCACACCGTTCTCAACGATGAACAGCGGCTTTTGCCAGCGTTCCCAGTAGTCATTGAGCACCACGCGCAGTCCCTGTGGGTCGATCTGCCAACCCCACTCCGAGGCCTGCAGGGTGGGGTTTGGCACACCGCCCATGAGGTTGCCCGGGCCCTTGACTTGCTTGGCGGGGTCTGCCGTCTCACAGATGCTCATGTAGTAGCTGAATGAGACGAAGTCCACCGTGTTTTTCAGGTCCTCACGGTCCTGGACGGTGATGTCCAAGTCGATGCCGTTGTCCCGGAAGTATCGCAACAGGTAGCCGGGGTATTCGCCGCGGCAGTGGATGTCACCGAAGGCATAGCTGTCATGGGCCGTATACATTGCGGCCACGACGTCGGCGGGATCCGGGCTCAAGGGGTACGTGGGAAGTGCAAGGATCATGCAACCTACCTGCGCGTCCGGCATCAGTTCGTGGGCAAGCCGGGTGGCTCGGGCGGAGGCCACCAGCTCGTGGTGGATGGCCTGATACAGGTCCTGTTTCGTGAGTTGTTCCTTCGGCGCCGGAATGCCGCCGGACAGGAACGGCTCATGAAGCACCGAGTTGATTTCATTGAACGTCAGCCAGTACTTCACCCGGCTGCCGAAGTACTCAAAGAGCGTGCGGCAGTAGCGCTCGTAGAATCCGATCAGGTCCCGGTTGGTCCAGCCGTTGTACTTCCGCGCCAGGTGGAGAGGAGTCTCATAGTGGCTGATGGTTACCAGCGGCTCGATGCCATACTTGTCCAGCTCATCAAGAATCCGCGAGTAGTAGGCAAGGCCTTCGGCATTGGGCGCTTCCTCGTCACCGTGGGGGAAGATCCGGCTCCAGGCGATGGAGAACCGGAAAACCTTGAAGCCCATGTCGGCGAAGAGGGCGATGTCCTCCTCGTAGCGGTGGTAGAAATCGATCGCTACCTGTTTGAGGTTCTCCGGCGTTGGTCCCTCAGTAGGGGTCTCCGTAATGCCCTTGGGCATCACGTCCTGGATCGATAGTCCTTTGCCGCCCTCGTTGTAGGCGCCTTCGATCTGGTTGGCGGCGGTAGCGCCGCCCCACAGAAATCCTTCGGGAAAGGTCATGCTCACAGTTTGTTCCTTGTTCAGTCGGGCTGGATGGGGGATCGGGCGGGGCTTAGAACTGGACGGAAATCACGGCGTCACCGTTGGCAAGGGTCCCTTCGGTCACGGGGTTCACGCTGGCCAGCTGGGCCGTGTTGGTGACCATCACCAAGGTCGTGATGTCGTAGCCGGCCTCGGCAACGGTCTCCAAGTCGACGACAGCGAGCAGATCGCCAACCTGGACCCGCTGGCCGCGCGCCGCTTTGGCTTCAAACCCGCGGCCTTGCATCTGGACGGTGTCTATGCCGATGTGGACAAGGACCTCGACGCCGTTGTCGGACTTGATGCCAAAGGCGTGGCCGGTTTTCATGGCGGCCTTGATCGTGCCTGTGATTGGTGAGTAGATCCGACCATCCACGGGGATGATACCCAGGCCCTTGCCCATGGCACCAGAGGCAAACACCTTGTCTTGAACGTCCTTCAGTGCCACGACCCGGCCGGTGACGGGAGCCAGCACCTGGACGGTGCCAGTCATCGTCGGCGCGGAAACAAGGTCAGTCTCGGGTACAGAGTCGCCGGCATCCGGCGCTGCCACCGACTCAACCTCACGCGGGCCGAAGAAGAAGGTCAGACCGAACCCGATCGCGACGGCGGCACCTGTTCCTACCAGCAGGAGGAAGACGTTGCCCACGGTAGTAAATGCCGGCAGTCCCAGCAATGAGGGGAACACGAAGGAGGTTGCACCGCTGCCACCGGCCGCTACAACCGCACCGCCCACGACTCCCCCGGCGATGCCGAAGTAGAACGGCCTTTTCAGGGGAAGATTGACGCCGTAGATGCCAGGTTCAGTGATGCCTGCAAGGAAACCAGATAGTGCAGCGGGACCTGCCACAGCACGGCGGGCCTTGTTACGGGTCCGGAAGGCCACGGCGAGGGTGGCAGCGGCTTGGGCGAGTACGGCCGGCAGCAGCGGCCCGAACAGGAGAGAGTGGCCCTCGGTGGCGATTTCGTTCAGCATTCCAGGAAGGAAGCCCCAGTGCAGGCCGAAGAGGACGAAGACTTGCCAGAAGCCGCCCATAATGGCTCCGGCAAGCCAAGGCGCGACAGTGAAGGCCGTGCTGATGCCGGTTGAGAGACCCTGTGCCACGTAGGTGGTGATCGGGCCCACTGTGATAAGAACCAGCGGCACCATCACCAGCAGGGTCAGCAGCGGCGTAGTGAAGTTCCGGATGGCTGATGGAAGTGCCCGGCTGAGGAAGCGTTCAAGGTAGCACTGGAGCCAGATCGCCACGATGATGGGGATAACAGAACCGCTGTAGTTCATCATCACCACCGGAATGCCCGCGAAGTTGACGGGCCCTGGCTGTGCGGCCAGAGCGACGATGCTCGGATAAACGAGTGCACCGGCTATGGCCATCGATGTGAATTGGTTGGCTTTGAATCTTCTTGCTGCCGTCACCGCCAGGAAGAGCGGAAGGAAGTAGAACAGTGCGTCCGCCGTGGCGGCCAGGATCACATTGGTCTGGGACGCGGGATCCAGTAACCCAATTTGGGTAGCCAGGCTCAAAAACGCCTTGAGCAGTCCAGCGGCCGCCAGCGGCCAGATGACAGGTGAAAAAATCGAGGAAATCAGGTCAATGAAGCGGCTCAAAAGATTGCCCTTCGATACCGGTTCGTCATCGACGCCAGCATCTTCGGTGAGCTTGGTCATTTTGCCGAGTTCAGCGTAGACGGTGGGAACGTTATCTCCGATGACTACCTGGTACTGGCCGCCAGCTTTCATCACGGTGATCACACCTGACAGTTTTTCGACAGCAGCAGTGTTTGCCTTTGCCTCGTCCCGCAGCTTGAGCCGGAGCCGGGTAGCGCAGTGAGCAACGCTGACGATGTTCTTCTCGCCGCCCACCCCCTGCAGAATCTCTCCGGCCAGGGACCGGTAGTCCACACTTGTCATGTCAGACCTCTCATCAATTTTGGGCACAAAAAAAGACCCAAGACGCACATAAGTGCTTCTCAGGTCTTGCCTCGTAGCCGAGTAACAATCCTCTCGGCAAAATTGCCGCTGAGACGGAAGCATACGTGTTGCCCCAGTCACAAGCAACCCCCCGACGAGACTCACGAACAGTGCTCGCGAACGGAGGATCTGCTGCTCCTCCCGGTTTTCGTCCACCAGATCACCAAATAGAGAATATCTATTTGTAGAAGTAAAAATATTTAGTGGATCAATTATCAGTGTTTGGATATGGTCGAATTATGCAGAATGACGAACTTCCCGTGACCACGGTCAAGCAGGCGAGCTATGAGCTGCTCCGGGCCAATGGTTTGACCACCATTTTCGGCAACCCTGGTTCCAACGAGCTGCCATTCCTTGGGGCTATGCCCGAAGACTTCCGTTACGTCCTTGGCCTTCATGAGGGCGTGGTCATGGGCATTGCCGATGGATACGCCCAAGCATCGGGGAAGGCCGCTTTCGTCAACCTTCACGCTGCCTCGGGTACGGGCAATGCCATGGGCGCGCTCACGAATGCGTGGTACTCGCATACACCTCTGGTCATCTCGGCTGGACAACAGGTCAGACCGTCGATAGGCATGGAATCCATGCTTTCCAACGTGGACGCGACGACGTTGCCCCGTCCGTTGGTCAAGTTCAGCTCGGAACCTGCCTGCGCCGCGGACGTCCCCCGATCCCTCAGCCATGCCATCCACGCCGCCACGCAGGATCCCAAGGGGCCGGTGTACATCTCAGTGCCTTACGACGATTGGGACGCAGATGCGGGGGAAGTAAGCGTCAACCTAGTCGGCCGGAGCGTTCACACAGCAGGGACACCGTCGCGCCGACAGCTCGAACCTTTCATCGACGCTTTGGCCTCAGCGGCCAACCCCGTGTTGGTTCTAGGACCAGACATCGATGCTGCACGCGCCAATCACAAGGCCGTTGCCTTGGCCGACAAGCTCAAAATGCCGGTCTGGGTAGCGCCCTCGGCACCCCGATGCCCCTTCCCGACCAACCACCCCGGCTTCCGCGGGGTGCTCCCTGCCTCGATTTCCAGAATCTCTGACTTGTTCAAGGATCATGACGTTGTCCTGGTCGTGGGCGCCCCCGTGTTCCGCTACCACCAGTTTGAACCCGGCGAGTTCCTCCCGGCGGAGACAACCCTGCTGCACATCACCTGCGACCCGGGCGAAGCAGCCAGGGCGCCCATGGGCACGGCCTTGGTAGCAGACATGTCCGAAGCACTCCACGCCCTCACTGAGGGTCTACCGGAGTCAAACCGGGCCGTGCCTGCACCCCGGATTATCGCTCCCCCGCCTGCGGCCGATGGTACGGCTCTCGCGCCCGAGGCGGTCTTTGAAGTGATCAACGAAGTTGCTCCCCGGGACGCCGTCTACGTCAATGAAGCGACGTCCACGGTTGGGGCGTTGTGGGACAGGCTCGAAATGACCCATCCTGGAAGCTACTACTTTCCGGCGTCGGGCGGACTGGGCTTCGGCATGCCGGCGGCCGTAGGCGTCCAATTGGCCAACCCGAACCGCCGCGTGATCGGCATCATCGGAGACGGCTCGGCAAACTACGGGATCACCGCCCTGTGGACAGCCGCCCAGGAGAACATCCCTGTCGTCTTCCTGATCCTCAACAACGGGACCTACGGCGCACTTCAAGCCTTTGCAACCAAGCTAAACGCCGAAAACGTGCCAGGCCTCTCTGTTCCCGGGATTGACTTCTGCGCTCTGGCAGGCGGATATGGCGTCCAGGCCTCCAAGGTCACTGACCTTGCCAACCTCAAGGAAAAACTAACGGCAGCGCTCGAAGCCGAGCAACCGACACTCATCGAAATCATGACAACAACCATCAGCCCCTTCTGATCTGTTCCCGGCGACACTGACGATCCCGGACCGATCAACGATCACCAAGGATAAAGAAATGACCATTCAGCTCGAAAACACCGCTGACTTGCTCGCCGGATGGATTCCCAACCGGCAATTCATCGGCGGTACATGGCGCGAGGGACGTTCTGAGCGCACCCTCACCCTCACCAACCCCTACAACCAGCAGATCCTCGGCGGAGTACGCCAGGCAACCATCGAGGATCTCAACGACGCCTACACAGCTGCCGCCGCGGCTCAAAAGGAATGGGCGGCCCAGCCCCCGGCCACCCGCCAAGGCATTCTCCTCCGCGCGGCTGCAATCCTGCAGGAACGCCATGACGAGATCGTCTCCTGGCTTGTAGCTGAGTCAGGCAGCACTGTGCTGAAGGCCAACATCGAGGTTGGGGCGGCCCGTGCCATCACCTTGGAAGCGGCATCGTTCCCTTACCGGGTGCACGGACGGATCCTGGAGTCGGATGTCCTCGGCAAAGAAAATCGCGTTTACCGGGTGCCCTTGGGAGTTGTCGGGGTCATCAGCCCTTGGAACTTTCCCCTCCATCTTTCCCAACGGTCCGTAGCCCCCGCGCTGGCCCTAGGAAACGCCGTTGTACTCAAACCTGCCAGCGACACGGCACTCACTGGCGGGCTGCTGATCGGCAAAATCTTCGAAGAAGCCGGACTCCCAGCCGGCGTACTAAACGTTGTGATCGGGGCAGGCAGTGAAATCGGCGACGCCTTCGTTGAACACGAAATACCTGCGCTCATTTCCTTCACCGGTTCCACACCCGTCGGACAGAACGTCGGACGCATCGCCGCCAGCGGTAAACACCTCAAGCACGTCGCCCTGGAACTGGGCGGAAACAGTCCCTTCGTGGTGCTCGCGGACGCCGACCTCGACCAAGCAGTCCGAGCCGCAGCAATGGGCAAGTTCCTCCATCAAGGCCAAATCTGCATGGCCATCAACAGGATCATCGTCGAAGACTCGGTCTATGACGAGTTCGTTACCCGTTTCACGGAGCACGTACGAACGCTGAACTTCGGTGACCCCGCAGACCCCCGGACCTTCATCGGGCCGGTCATCAACAGCCAGCAACTCGAAGGGCTGAAAAAGAAGATCCACCTCGCCACTGAAGAAGGAGCCCGGAAAGTCCTCGGCTCGGAGGTCATCGGCCAAGTCATACCGCCACACATCTTCTCCGAGGTCACCCCGGATATGGAACTGGCCCGCGAAGAAATTTTCGGCCCACTGGTCGGCATTCTTCGCGCCCAGAACGAAGCCCACGCACTGGAGATGGCCAACGACAGCCACTACGGACTGGCCAGTGCGGTATTCACAGGCAGCACTGAACGGGGAGTCAAATTCGCCCAAGGCATCCGGGCGGGCATGACCCACGTCAACGACATCCCCGTCAACGATGAACCTCATACCGCATTCGGTGGCGAAAAGAACTCCGGGCTCGGACGGTTCAACGGCGAATGGGGCATCCAGGAATTCACCACGGACCACTGGATCAGCATCCAGCACACACCCCGCCAGTACCCCGTCTAGAAAACCGCGACGACGGAACGGAGGTAAACCTCGATGTCCTTCATAAAGGCAGCTGAGACCCAGCACCGGGCACAGCCTGAAGGCCGCGACCTCACAGCCTTGGCCACCGCCGCTGCAGTGGCCGGAGGGTCGTTGGAACCGCGCCGGCACCTCAGGGAGCTGCAGCAACTATCCGGGCAGCTGGCGGGATACGATGCTGTGATCCCCCCCTTGCCGGCACTGCCTTCGACCATGCTGCCCGGTCATCTAAACGGAGTCCCGGTCATGGTGAAGGACAATATCGACGTCGCCGGAGCCCCCACGACCGCGGGCACACCCGCCTTGGCAAACAACATCGCCGAACGAAACGCTCCCCTCATCGATCGGCTCACCCGTGCAGGGGCGGTCATCACAGGAAAGAACGTGATGCACGAACTCGCATTGGGAGCGACGTCGGACAATCCAGTCCATGGGTTCCCGAAAAACCCGTGGGACCCGGGCAGGATCTGTGGTGGGAGCAGCGGCGGAACAGCCGCCGCCGTCGCACTGGGCCTGGCTCCAGTTGGAATCGGGACGGACACCGGCGGATCGGTACGCATGCCGGCAGCACTGTGCGGGTTGTTTGGCTTCCGACCCTCTCCAGGGCGGTACCCTGACGGCGGGATACTATCCCTCACCCCTACCAGGGATACTGCAGGCCCGATGACCCGAACCCTTCAGGACCTTCTTCTCGTCGATTCCGTACTCGCTTCGCGGCCCGCCGTCAGCGCCCACATAGACCAATCCGTAAGGATCGGCATCAGCCCGTGCCACAGAGTTGACCTACACCCGGACGTGGCGGAAAAATACCGACAAGTCCAAGCAGCGCTGGCGGCAAACGGAGCCCGGTTCGTCGACGTCGACATCGACAGCATCGTCAAAGATGCAGCCGAGATCGCCACAGTCATCCTGTGGGGGGAAGCGGCAGATGGCCTCGAACACTACCTCCGCACCCACAATGGGCCGACATTGCAGGAACTGGTTCAAACCATCGCCAGCGTCGACGTCAGGCAACTTCTGGTGGCGGGGCTGAGTTCCGTTGACCGGGCCGAATACCAGGCCGCACTCCAGACACGGCAGCGCCTCCGCGAAGAGCTACAGCGGCGGTTGGATGCCTTCAATGTGAAGGCCCTGATGTTCCCCACGGTCCCCGTCGTGGCACCTTTGGCCGAACAGTCTGAGTGGATGGAACTGAACGGAAAAGTCGTTCCCACGTTTCCCACTCTTATCCGGCACTCGGACTTGGGTGGCATCCTCGGGTTACCCGGCATTTCCGTCCCGGTTGGCACGGGAACGCTTTCGCACCTGCCGGTGGGAATGGAGTTCTCATCCCTGTCCGGTACCGACAACGATCTTCTGGCCCTCGTAGCAGCAATCGAACCAGGGATCGCACAGGTCACACCGCCCAGCAAAATCCCCATGTCGTGATCCGTACGAACTGAATAGAGTCACCAGCGGCCATGTGCCTTAGGGGGGCACACTAACGCTGCCGCAAGCACTCCCTCGTACACCCCAGCTCCACCCGCATCCCCGGCCGCCCTCACAGCCCGGCCATCCGTCCTTCGACCCAAAGAGGAAAGCACTATGACTGAAGAGAATAGCGGCGAGACGCCCGTACACAGTCCCACCTGGCCCGGCAGCGTTGCCGTCATCGGGGCCGCCGGCCTGATCGGCGCCGGCGTCGTCGAACGCCTTGCCATGGAAGCTGTCACCGACACGGTCTACATGACCGATTTACGGGACAACGTCCTGCATGCGCACGCCATCGATATCGCCGAAGCGCAGATTCTCGGCGGGAATACCCGCACCAAGCTCGTCGTGGGACCACCCGCAGACGGGACCCCTGTTGACCTCGTTATCGTGGCAGCGTCAGCGCCTGAAAGTCCTGATGGTGACCGCCGGGACTTTCTTCGCGCCAATCTCAAGCTATTGAGGCTCCTCCTGCCAGACATACAACGCCTGGCAGGAGAGCATGGCGCAGTTATGCTGCTCTCCAATCCGGTCGATGTCCTTGCCGAGGCACTCAGACAACTCTCCGGAATCAGCCCCGATCAACTCTCCGGAATCAGCCCCGATCGCATTCTCGGTTACAGCCTGAACGATTCCATCCGCTTCCGAGCAGCAGTCGCCAGAGAACTTGGCGTATCGCCGGAACGCGTTGCCGGCCTGGTCCTGGGGGAACACGGCGACGGGCAGGTCCCGCTGTTCAGCGGCCTCACCCTCGACGGCGAAACCCTGAACCTTGACTCGGACCAGCAGACCCGGGTCACTACGGACATCACCGGCTGGTTCTCCAGATGGTCAGCCCTCAAGCCCGGCCGCAGCAGCGGCTGGACGACACCCCTTGGCGTCGTCCAGGCGGTAAAAGCCATGGCTACCGGAGAAATTCACCCGGCTACCATCTGGACCGGCAGTGTCGACAGCCTGCCCGACAGCTTTATATCTCTCCCGACACGACTGGAGCAAGGTCGGATGGTCCCGGCGCTGGGCCCGATCTCGGAAGCTGAAAAAGAGGGACTGACGGAGGCCGCCAAATCCGTCACAGCGGCGGCAGCACGGGCAGTTCAAGACTTCCCCGGCACCCAATAGCCAGCGAACAGTTCACTTATATTGAATGAGGCCTCCGATAGCAAACGGCTAGCTTCTCCCCGCAGAGCCCTCGAAGTAAATACTCGCCGGGGAGAAGCCCACCCCAACGCCGTCAGCTGAGAACCAACCCGCAGAAGGACTGCGCTGAACGGCCGGGTCACCACGGGCTCGATTCACCACCTCGATGATCACACTGAGGTAGATTGAGACACTTTATAATGAGCGCATGACAGGAATGGATCTCAACCTCCTCCGGGCTTTCATGACGATCTACGAAACCGGGAGCCTGACCCGCGCAGCTGCGACGTTGTCCGTCACGCAGCCCTCGGTCAGCTACGCCTTGGGGAGATTACGAAAGCAATTGGGCGATCCCTTGTTCATTCGCTCAGCTGAAGGGATGACGCCGACGAGGCGGGCAACGGAGCTCTTTGCCACTATCAAGCCCGCAATTGAGGTCATTGACTCAACGGTGGAAACCGGAAGAACTTTTGAGCCCGCCTCTACACGGCGGGAGTTTCGACTATGCCTGAGCGACCTCGGAGAACTCACTTTCCTCCCACGCATTCTTCGTGCTTTCGGGAGCGCAGCACCCAATGCGACGCTGGAAATCATTCCCATGCAGATCGATTCAGTGTCTGATTGGCTAATGCGCGGCGAAATCGATGCAGCAGTTGCCAGCGTGCCCATCGAAGGCGCCGAACACCGCGAGATTCTCTACGAGGAGCGATACGTTTGCGTGCTGCCTCAAAGTTACACAGGCTCATCGGCAACATTGACCCTGAAGGAATTCGCCGCCCTGCCCCACATCGCTATTGATAGGTCTTCCGGACACTACCAAGCCGACCGGTTGCTCGAATCAATGCAAATCAAACGGCGCGTGGTGCTCCGTCTCCACCATTTCTCCGTACTGCCTCAAATAGTGGCTGGCAGTGATTATGCCGCCATCGTGCCCCTGCGCGTCGCTGAACTTTTCGCCACCCAGCAGCCCGTGACATTCCGCGAACTTCCTTTCCAGATGCCGGCGTTCAACGTCTCCCTCTACTGGAACGGCGCCCCGCCCGTGTCTCCTGCCCGCGCCTGGTTCCGCGAAACAATCGCGGAGGCATTGAAGTAACCGTATTGGGCTGAAACCAGAGCCTGTGGTTCTCTACATGGGTCATACCCGAGGGATGAGTTTCTCGCCTTATTACCTACCCCGGAATGTTCACCCCGCGCGGTCCCCGCCAGGAGGAGAAGATGAACGCTCTGCTGGCCGGGGATACGTGTGGCCTTTCCTCAGCTGCACAACGGAACGTTGTCTCTGGCTGAAGAAGCAAATGACCTTCTAAATCCGTATAGAGATTCTCTATGGAGGTCCCAAAAAACATTTAGTCGCTTGATTCGCACGCTCCCGCTAGAGTCAAGTCATAGCGATTCTTCCCGCCGCTGGAAACGTTCGGGAGGAGTGCTTTCCCCACTACCAGGAGAAAAAAATGAGCATCCGCTTAGCCGCTGTTCAAGCCGAGCCGGTGTGGCTGGATTCGGAAGCGACCGTGGTCAAAACCATCGCTCTGATTGCCGAAGCGGCTGCCGGCGGAGCCGATCTCCTGGCATTTCCAGAGACCTGGATACCGGGTTACCCCGTATTTTTGTGGAGTTATCCGGTCTACCTCCAGAAGGACTTTGTAGCCCGGTACTATGCGAACTCACTCACCGTAAGCGGCGAACAGATGCTTCGCATCAGGAATGCCTGCGCCGAACACGCGATCACCATTGTTCTCGGGTTCAGCGAGAGGTCGGGCAGTTCTCTCTATATGGCCCAATCCATGATCGGCCCCGATGGCGGGATTCTGTTGCACCGCCGCAAGCTCAAACCAACCCATGTCGAACGAACCTTGTTTGGTGAAAGCGACGGTAGCGGAATCAAAGTCGTCGACACGGCATTGGGCCGGGTGGGTGCGTTGAACTGTGCCGAGCATCTGCAACCCCTGACGAAATATGCGATGTACTCGCAAAACGAACAAATTCATGTCGCTTCTTGGCCTTGCCTCGGAATCTTGGGCAGTGAGCCGGCGCTTAGCCCGGGGTCGATCATGGCCGCTTCCCAAACTTATGCCTTGGAGGGCGGCTCCTTCGTCATCACCTCATCGCAAATCATGAGCGATGAGGGCGCCAAGACCTTCCCTGACGCCAATGGCGGTCCGACTCCGGTGTACACAGGCGGCGGCGGTTTCGCCCGTGTCTACGGGCCCGACTCGAAATTGCTGACCGAAGAACTGCCGCCAACCGAGGAAGGCATCGTCTATGCAGATATAGATCTTTCCACAATCGACCTGGCCAAAAACACCCTCGATCCTGTCGGCCACTATGCACGACCCGATGTCCTTCGTCTGGTATTCAACTCCTCACCTGGGAGACCGGTAAGTACCGAAGGCCTCGCAAACAACTACGGCGAACAGGAATTTCCGCCTCCTGGTAACCAAAGCCTGACAGGGACCGAACTTCCGGCGCATGAGTAAGGTCGCCGGACTCCCGGCCGGCATGGCGTCCGTCCGCATCTCCTGACGACCAACCCACACAGCAAGACTGCTTGCCGGTCCCGGGCATGCCCATAGCCATTCGGCCCTAGCCAACACAGCGTCCGAGAAGTCTCCGACCTGACCACTCTCTTCGGCACCGTCGAACGTTCACCTGGCTCCCCCTGACTAAGCCCTCCCCGAATCCCGCCCCACTTGCCTTGGGCAGCTCAATCTCGTCCCCGCCAAACGCCGACGACGATCCCCCGGCTCTGATCAACGTCAGAGTCGCACCCCCAGCAATCCACCCATATCGCTGAGCTACGCCTATTTCCCATCAAAACCAGAAAGCCCCTCATGAAAACACCATCAATTTCCGGGCACACGCCCCCTACCCGGGCGCAGCTACGAAACGTCCGCCTGGCCAGTGGCATCGGATCCACCATCGAGTGGTACCTGTCTTTCGCATACATTTCAGCGGCAGGCTTGATATTCAGCCAGCAGTTTTTCGGTGCCTTGGGCCCGAACGCGCTTATCGTCTCTCTCGGATCCGTAGCTGCCAGCTTCATTGCCAGCCCCTTGGGCGGCGTCATCGCGGGTCACTTCGGTGACCGATACGGGCGAAAAGCCACATTGATCGGGACCCTCTGCGTCATGGGTATCGCCAGCCTCGGGATGGGAGTGCTGCCCACCTATGAACAAATCGGCATGACGGCACCCGTACTGCTTGTCATCCTCCGATTTATTCAGGGCCTCAGCACAGGCGGAGAATGGGGAGGAGCAGCCCTCATGGCCGTCGAGTATGCCCCGGAAAAGAAGCGCGGCTTCTACGGCGTGTTCTCCCAAATCGGAACTCCGGCAGGCTTTGTGCTGGCAACGGGTAGTTTCTTCCTTGTCCAGGCACTCACCACACCAGAACAGTTCACCACCTTTGGCTGGCGCATCCCCTTTTTCATCAGCGTCGCCCTTGTGCTCGTAGGCATCAAGATCAGGACCTCAATCGAGGAAACACCCGCCTTCGCCGAGGTAAAAAGGGCAAACACCGAAGCCCGGATACCGCTGAAAGAGGCCTTCAAAGGCTACACAGTCCACATGACCCTGGCAGCGGGGGCATTCATGGCCAACATCCTCGCTGGTCTACTACTCATCGGATACTTCCTGCCCTACACCACCTCGGGCCTCGGCATGGAAGCCGGCCCCGTACTGCTCATTTTGATGATCGCGTCCCTGATCTGGATCGGCAGCACCCTATGGGGCGGAGTTCTGGCCGACCGATTCGGTGCCCGAAAAGCCATGATGGGCGGCTACATTCTCCTCGCAATTTGGGCCGTTCCAATGTTCCTGCTGATCGATTCACGGTCCCTGGCGGCCTTCGCACTCGCCGTATTCGTCCTCGCCATCGGGCTTGGGGTATCGTACGGGCCACAAAGCTCACTCTTCGCCGCACTCTTCCCGCCCAGAATTCGTTACACAGCGGCGTCACTACCGTACGCCGTCGGTGGCATACTCGGCGGCGGCTTCGCACCTGCAATCGCCGAAGGGCTGCACCAGGCCACAGGAACATCAATGGCAATCTCGGCGTACATAATCGTCTTCATGGCCGCCTCCATCGCCTGCCTTGTAGCAATCAAACCACGACACTTGCAAGGATTCGCCACCCCACACGAGACCGTCGCGCCTGCACAACCTGCAAACGTCGAGTGAACTGTTGCTGCCTGGCCGAGTACGACCAGGCAGCAACATCGTTCGCGCCACCGGCTTGATCCTCAGCATCCAGTACTTCGGTGCGATCGGCCCCAGCGCACCCATCATGTTCTTCGACTCGGTAGCGGCCAGCTTCATCACCAATCCCGTGGACGGCATCATCGCCGATCACTTGACCCGCAGCAATTCGCTCCTCGACCTGGCCCAACAGGACAAATGTCCTACCCGAACTGGTGGCGTCAAGCCGCTGTCCACCAGATCTATCCCCGCAGGCACAGACGAGCCTGAGTGCACCGCACGAGGTCGGAGCCGACTTCCGTCCATCAACGCGAATGTGGACACCTGTTGCGTGTCGCCTGACGAAACTAGGTGGCTAATCGGAGACGAAGCCCCTGCATCCCGCCGTCCACAGCCAGGGAAGTGCCGGTCGTGGAACCCGACAGGGGGCTGGCAAGGTACGCGACGGCGCCCGCAACCTCGGCGGCGTCCACCATACGGCCCTGCGGCTGGCGGGCGTTAAGTGCGGCACGTTCAGCCTCGGGGTCCGCTGCCGAGTCCAGGAGGCGGCCCACCCACGGCGTATCCACAGTTCCCGGGCTCACGCAGTTCACGCGAATGCCCTCGCGGACGTGGTCAGCCGCCATCGCCAGCGTGAGCGACAACACCGCGCCTTTTGACGCGGAATACAGTGCTCGCTGCGGCAGCCCAGCTGTAGCCGCGATGGAGCATGTGTTCACGATCGCCGCGGCAGGCGATTTCCGCAAGTGCGGGAGGCTGGCGCGGCTCACACGCACGATTCCCAGCACGTTAACGTCGAAGACCCGGTGCCATTCGGCGTCGTCGTTGGTCGTGACATCCCCTTGCGCGCCGATACCGGCATTGTTGATAACTACATCCAATCTCCCCAAATGCCGGACGGCCGCGTCAATGGCGGTCCGTACTGAGTCGTCGTCGACAACGTTGCACTCGATACCGAAGTGCGCAGACCCGGCAGGGTCAAGGTCCAGCACGGCAACCTTCGCCCCGCCCGCGGCAAGGCGGTCAGCAATGGCGGCGCCGATGCCGGACGCGCCCCCCGTTACGATGGCTGCAATGCCCTCGAACTCGTCGGTCATCAGAGATCCTTTCCAGCGCCGACCGAGACGGATGCCGCGGGCGCGGAGCCTTCGGCGGCCGCCCGGTAGAATTCCTGGCGTTGGCGCCCAAGCCCTTCAATCTCGAGTTCGACCACGTCGCCTGGCTGGATGTAGGGGAAGCGGCCGGACAGCGCCACACCCTCGGGAGTACCTGTAAGGATGATGTCGCCCGGTTCCAGGAGCATGTACTGGCTGACATGGTGTACCAAAGTGGCAGCATCGAAGATCAGGTCGGCGGTGTTTGAATCCTGCCGAGGCTCGTCGTTGACCCACGAGCGCAACCGCAGCGCCCCGCCATCGACCTCGTCCGCCGGAACCAGCCAAGGTCCCAGCGGAGTAGACGACGGCAGCGACTTGCCTTTGGTCCACTGGCCCGCGGCGCCCGATATCTGGTACTCCCGCTCGGAGAGATCGTTCGCCACGAGGTAACCTGCGATGCACTCCACGGCATCCGCCACCGAGGAAAGATATGACGCTTCCTTGCCGACCACGATGCCGAGCTCCACCTCCCAGTCGTACTTCTCTGACGACGGCGGGATGGGGGCGGCATCGAACGGACCCGCCACAGTGTTGGATGGCTTGAGGAACACGACAGGGATTTGTGGCGGGGCTGAACCGGACTCGGCTGCGTGCGCGGCATAGTTCATGCCAATGCAGACCAGCGATCCAGGGCGTGCGACCGGCGCTCCCAGGCGAAGGCCTTTGGCGGAAATGGCGGGAAGTTCGCCGGATTCCAAGGCTTTGCGGGCACGGGAAATGCCGCCGCTCGCGAGGAAACCTCCGTCTATATCCTCGGTCAGCGCGGCCACGCTGAAGTACTGATCGACGCCGTCGGCGTCCTTTACGATGACTGCCGGTTGTTCGTATCCGGCCGGTCCCAAGCGGGCAAACTTCACGGGCATTCTCCCCTTCGAGGTATTGCTTTAACATCCGAGGTTTAAGGCGCGTATCTGCCTAGTTAAAGGTGCCTTTGTGCCTTATTGTACGGAATGTCGAGCCGTTGACAAGGAATACATCGGATGTTTAGGTTGATTCAGACCTCAACTCATATGGCCACGGTGGCTCCCTCCCGACGAAGGGTGAAGCGGAAGCAAGGCCTAAGCAAGGCAAGGAGCAGCATGAGCATTATCACTGCGGTGGATACGTTCGATGTCCGCTTTCCCACATCCCAAGGGCTGGACGGGTCGGACGCCATGAACCCGGATCCCGACTACTCGGCCGCTTATCTCATCATCCGCACGAATGCCGGGGACGGCCACGAAGGCCATGGCTTTGTCTTCACGATCGGCCGCGGCAATGAAGTGGAGACTGCGGCCATTGAAGCGCTGCGGCTTCACATTCTGGGCCGGGAAGCCGAGGAACTCCTCGGCGATATGGGGGCCACATGGAAGTTGCTGGTCCACGATTCCCAGCTGCGCTGGCTTGGACCGGAAAAGGGCGTGATGCACATGGCGATCGGCGCCGTGATCAATGCGTTGTGGGACCTTAAGGCCAAGCGTGAGGGGCTTCCCCTGTGGGACCTGCTGTCCCGCATGAGCCCGGAAGAACTCGTATCCCTGGTCGACTTCCGGTACATTACGGACGCCCTGACTCCGGAGGAAGCGTTGGATATCCTGCGCCGCGCGGCACCGGACAGGGGAGAGCGCCGGGCCCGGCTTCTCACCGAGGGCTACCCGGCATACACGACAACGCCGGGCTGGCTCGGATACAGTGACGAGAAACTTGCTCGACTGGCCAAGGAAGCCGTGGCCGAAGGATTCACGCAAATCAAGCTGAAAGTGGGCGCCTCCCTGGAGGATGATATCCGCCGCGTCCGGATCGCCCGGGAGACATTGGGCCCGGATATCAAGATCGCCGTGGACGCCAACCAACGCTGGGATGTTGCCGAAGCGATCGAATGGGTGGGCCACTTGGCGCCCTATGACATCGCCTGGATCGAGGAGCCCACCAGCCCTGATGACATCCTGGGTCACGCCGCTATCGCGAAGGCGCTGGCACCTATTCCCGTAGCTACCGGGGAGCACGTCCAGAACCGCGTGGTCTTCAAACAGTTGCTCCAGGCCGGGGCGGTTGACGTTGTGCAGATCGATGCCGCAAGGGTGGCAGGGGTCAATGAGAATATCGCCATCTTGCTCCTCGCAGCGAACTACGGAGTCCGCGTCTGTCCGCATGCAGGCGGTGTAGGACTATGCGAAGCCGTGCAGCACCTTTCGATGTTCGACTTCGTGGCGGTCTCCGGAACCAAGGACAACAGAATGATCGAGTTCGTCGACCACCTCCACGAGCACTTCGTCACTCCGGTTCACGTCCACGACGGCAGCTACTGGCCGCCATCCGCCCTTGGCGCCGGCAATGAAATGCTCAGCCAGGCCCTGACCCATTACAGCTTTCCCGACGGCGCAGCCTGGACCGCGACCCCATCAGCGCTCGTCAACCTCACCTCATCGTGAACATTGCCACGTGCGGCCTCAGCCGCCGCCAGCCTCGGCAGCCTAGCTACTTACAAAGCTCGATCAGGAGTCACCAATGATCCCGCACGCACCTTGGTTTACGGAGGCCCGGCTCGGCATGGTCGCGGTGCCCGTTTGTCGAACCCTTCCTGAAGCCCGGGGTGTAGCATGATCGAAACCATCGCCCTGCACACCCGCCTCAAGCCCGGCGCGGTCGAGGAATACGAGGTGGCGCACGCGAATATCCCCGCGGAGCTGGTGGCCGCATTGCGGGACGCTGGAGTTCTGAACTGGCGGATCTGGCGGAGCGGCGAGGACCTGTTCCACCTTGTGGAAGTCCGGGACTATAAGGCCATGCGGCACGCGCTGGCTGAGAACCCGAGCAACGTTGTCTGGCAAGAACGGATGTCCACCCTGCTGGCCGTGGAGGATGACTACTCGGGTGACGACCGGGGCATCCCCAAGGTGTGGGAACTGTGGGAACGGCCATGAGCCAAGTCTCTTTCGATCGGCTCGGTTTCGGGGCCGCCGGCATTGGAAACCTCTACAGTGTCGTGGACGACGTCGTCGCCCAAGCAACCGTCGAGTCTGCCTGGGCCGGCGGCATCCGGTACTTCGATACTGCGCCGCATTACGGCCTCGGTCTCTCGGAACGCAGGCTTGGCCTCGCCCTTCGCGGCAAGCCACGGGACGAATTCCTGGTGTCCACCAAGGTCGGCCGGCTCCTCGCACCTGCTGACAACATGGAGAGCGCGCGGGATGACGAAGGCTTCGATGTCCCGGCAGACTTCCGGCGGGTCTGGGACCCCACGGAGGCAGGCGTCCGGCGAAGCCTGGAGGACTCACTTGATCGTCTCGGCCTGGACCGCGTGGACATCCTCTACCTTCACGACCCCGACGCCTACGACTTGGAAGCCGGCATAACCCAGGCGCTTCCCGCGATGGAGAAGCTGCGCGCCGAAGGCCTGGTCAAGGCAATCGGAGTCGGTTCCAACTCCAGCGGTGCCCTCGTGAAATGTGTGCAGCGATCCGAGCTCGACCTGGTGATGCTGGCCGGACGCTACACCCTGCTTGAACAACCCGCCCAAGAGCATCTCCTTCCAGCCTGCATCGAGCGCGGGGTGGGCGTCGTGAACGTGGGCGTCTACAACTCAGGTCTCCTCGCCCGCACCACGATCAGCGACGACGCTCACTACAACTACGCGCCCGCGCCCAAGGAGATCCTGGACCATGCACGCCAGCTCGCGGCATGCTCCGCCGAATACGGCGTGGAACTGCCAACAGCTGCGCTCCAGTTCAGTCTCCTGCACCCTGCGGTCCGCACTGTTCTGGTCGGCGCCTCAAACCCGGCCCAGATAACGCAAAACATTGCCAGGATGAACCAGCCCGTTCCGGCGGAATTGTGGCAAGAGCTACGACTCAGGTCGCTGGTGCCGGCGTGACCTTCCGGGGGCGGCCATCTGCATTCTGGAACCTCGAAGCCGGTGGATACGGCTGGCTCGGGCTTCAGCACGGGCCGCTCCACCGTAGCTTTTCCCCGGAGGAGGCCAGGCAAGAGCTGACCACCTCCGGAGTGGACCGGCCATCATAGTCCAAGCCGACGACACAGTGGCGGATACTCTCCTGCACTGATGTGGATCCCGTGGGCTTCGTGACGCCGGTAGGGACGAGTAGCAGGTCGTTACGGGCCCGACACGAAGCATTGTTGGATGATTGCCAGTTATTGGCTCACACATGCTCGCTCAGATCGGCTAACACTCGCGAAGGTACCGAAATGCCCGCCGCGCCAAGGGACAAACCACGAGTCCGCTTCAGAGATGACGCTCAAAGCAGCACCGCTTCCGAAGGGCCATCTCGATAGGCAGAAACCTGGCATCCAGAAAAGCGCGGACATCGCCGGGTAGGGAGTCTGTAGATCGACCGCCTAAAGAACCGGTCCAGATTCTCTTCGGTTTGTCCTGCCGGGACACCGTTTACTGCCGTTCGCCCTTCGGGAACGCGTTCTCGGCGTTTCGTATAAGCATCAGAACGTCAGGCCACTGTGGAGAAGCTACAAGCTTGGTTGCATCTTGAGCGAAGCCGCTGCCTAAAGGCAGCTCGACGGACTAAACACCTTCCGCTACGACGCCCGCAGAGGCTCACTTGGTAGCCCCGTTAATCGAGTATCGAGTTCACCGCGGCTTGGAAACGAGCAACCCGAATTCGCCAAGATCCGTAAAGTCAACGTCACCAGTGTTGGCTGTGACGTTGAGCCGGTAGTAACGATAGAAGTTGGGATTCGGAATCGTGTAGGTCTTGAGCTCCAAGCGTCGGCCAAAGCCCTGGTTGCTTTGAGTGTCGAGCGTTGTCCAGGTCGAGCCGTCGTAGGAACCCTGGAATTGCCAGTCCTTAGGATCGCGGAGGACCAGCCCGTTGGTGCTGCTGACGGTATAGCTTTGGACCCGCTCCGTGTGGCCGAGGTCGTACTGAAGCCAGCCGGTTGTGCCCTTGTAGAACCATCCCGACCCCGTGTTCTGGTCGAAGGCCCTCATGGCGCCGCTCGTGTTCCCGCTGTCGGTTGCGATGCCACCAGTGGCGACGTTCACCATCGGATGAAATGGTGTGGCGCTGTCCGCCTGCGAACTACCGCTCGTTCCAGCGGAGTTAGTCGCCGTGACGGTGTAGTAGTAGGTCGTGCCATTGCTCACTGACTTGTCCGTGTAGCTGCTGCCTGTGATGCCCGACGCGATCGTCTCGGAGGGGCCCCCGCTGAACTTGGAGCGGTTAACGGTGTAACCGGTGGCCCCGAAGGACGCCTGCCAGCGCAGCGGCACGGCGCCATCGCCCGGCGAGGCCAGCAGCATGGCGGGTGCCTCTGGGATGACGCTTGGCGCACCACCGTCGCCGCCGGTGATCTGCACGTTGCTGAAGGTGGAGCTGTTCAGAGTGCCATTGGCGACCGAGGCGACCAGCAGGCCGACATAGATCGTGTCGGGAACAGGGCCGTCGATGCGGCCGACGTCCGTGGCAGCCCAATTTGTCCCGTCCGGAGAAACGTAGCCGGTGATGATGTTCCCTATGCGCTCGAGCTTCACCCAGTACGAGGCCGTTGAGCTGGCAATGGCCATGGCTTTGGTCCCATAGTTCGAGCCGCCATACACGGCGAGTTTCTGCATGTTCTGTTTGGCCTGGCCGTTGCTCGCAACGGCCATCCACGCGCGGGGAGCGCCTTGTTCCAGACTTGTACGCATCATCACGCCCGCCACGGCAGCCGGATGGGTGTTCTCGACCGACTCGACTTTAGCGATGATGGCGGAGTTGCCTGTGATGGCCTTGTAGGTGAAGTGGCTAGCGTCTTGTGTGCCCCAGAAGATATCGTTACCCGCTCCCTGAACAGTCCATTTGCCGTTGGCGTATGTGGCCGTGCCAGCCGGTGCGGCGCCCCCAATGTCAGCACTGCTGAACCCCGAGGTGATCGAGGTGGTCGAAGGAATGGGCAGGGGCGGCGGCGGTGTCGCCTTCGAGGTGTCAGAGTCCTTGAGGAACATGAAACTGGTGCCGCCCACGGGCATCCAGAGGCGTCTTTGCGCGATGAAGGGTGCCTGGAGACCCTTGCGGAGAACGTAGGCGCTATAAAGCTGAGTGAGCGCCACGCTCCCGCCGTTGGCGCCGTCCCAGCCGCGATTGGTGATGTCGGAGGTGTAGTAGCGGTCGGTGGTGCCAAAAGGAAGGGCTGTCGTCGGGATGAGCTCATTTACCCTCGCGAAATACTCACCCGCTGCCAGCAGGCGGTTGTCGAAGTCGGAATAGATGTCAATGCCTTGGGTCCAGAGCGCCTCGGCCAGCATGGTCAGTGACGCGAGCTGCCCATAGGCGTGCCCCTGGTCGCGGAGGGAGTCGCCGAGCATGCCGATGTCATTAGAATTTCGCAGCCCGATATGGGCCAGTGTGCGCGTCTGATAGACGACCTTGTCCAACGTCTCGTTGTCGTCGTTGTAGATCGCCATCAGTCCGAGGGCAACGAGAGACAAAGCGCCCTTGTTGGCGGCCCCGAACGAGTTTTCGCCATAGGGATTTGCTGCTGGCATCAGGACGTTCTTGAAGTACTTCTTGACCGTCGCCGTGTCGGCCTCCGTCCAGCCCGGGTAGGTGCTGCGCAGGATTTCCGCACCGCCCACGAACTGGAAAGCGTAATCGCCCAGATCAAGCATCGACTCGCGACCGGAGAACTCCGTCTGGGTGGTGGCCCATCCAAGCAGCAACTTGCGCGCATTCACCGCGTATCGCTCATCCCGGGTGAAATACCACATCTCCGAAAGTTCCGAGATCGCAACCATGTCGGTGCGCCACGCAAAGAGATTTTCGTCGGGGGCGCGGCTCACCTTCACGAAAGGGCCACCACGCCCTGCATAGCTGAGCCTGGACGTGGGACTGTTCGCCAGTTGATTGAAGGCAGATTTCCACGGCTCCTTGCCCTGATCGACGTTCGCCTTGACCGTCTGAAGATCCGAGAGGGTGAGCCCAGCACCTGGATGCTTGATAACGGGGACCTCCGGGGTGCCCCCCGTGACTACGGGGACTGCCGGGGTGCCGCCCCCAACATCGGAAATCCCCGGAGCAGCTCCCGTCGCGGCATTTCCCGAATTTCCGCCACAATAACCTGTGAGCATGATCGCGCTCAACACGAGCGAGGCAGCAGCAAAATAGGTTTTATCAAACATGGGAACCTTCCTTAGTCCGTACACGAATAAGTAGCGGAGCCGGCACGGGCCACCAGCTTTCCTCAAGGGTTGGTGCCATTGATTGGCCCGCGAACGGGGATTGAAAGGCTTTTCGGCCAGGGCTTTAGTCGAGGTTCCAGATTTCCTTTGAGCGTGAGCCGCTGTTCGCCGTCGGGTGTTGTGTCCAGGCGTGGTTGCGGGTTGGCGTGAGTGTCCACCGCTGCCGCGTCTTTGAGTCCTGCGCCGATAGCCGCGGATGCTTCCGAGAATGACATTGCTTCGTAGACCTCGAAGTAGGCCTAGTGGTGTTCGCCGACGGGGAAGATGCTGTCGTTACGGATGCCCGCATGGGTGAGCCCGAGCTCTACCTCGACCAAGCGCCCCGGCGAAGCCGTAGGTATTCCTCCTGGTTTGAGTTTGGTCGATCGATTCTTTGGACCAATTGAAGATGCGACGTTATCCACCAGCAGCAATCGGCATTGACCAGTCACCTCCGTATAGGAGCCGGTCCGCTCTGAACGCTTCCACCGCGGTGGCAACGATTCTGCCCACGGAAAATGTGGAGGTCGCTTCCGCAGAGCCCGACGTAGGCTGGTTCCGGATTGGCATCGTTGAGGGGCGAATGTGCGTTCGTCAGTGTATGTGACGGCTTGCATGCCTTGATTCTCCTGAAATCAATTCAGAGCCGCGGCGAGGATTCCCAGCGCCTCCGAGAGGCGTGTAGTTCGTCTCGTTCGGCCAGCCGGAGTCGGCTCAGCGAGCAGCTCGCCGTGGCTGTCCTGTGGTTGCCCGGCATGGAAATCCTCCTCATCCGTGCAAGAAGTCGTGACGGAGTGGCCGAGCCTCCTCTTCGAGGTAGAGCCGAACGACCGGACCCGCCGCGGTCTGGGATTGGGCCGGCAACGTCACGTCAAGCGACTCAGCGGATCGCTGCCAAGCGACGTCTTCGGCAGAACCGAGGACCCGAACCTCCCGGATTCCTCGGGTAAGGAGTCCGGCGCCGCTTCCAAACGATCGGATGCGGGCTGTGCCGTCTTGCGGATGTGCAAGCAAAGTCGCGTAGATGTAGTCGCCGGTGACGTCGGTTCGTGTGGTGAAGCGAACATCCGCCGCCGTGTACGCGGGCGAGGAGCTGTCAACGAATGAGCCGACCGTGACCGCGGTCGGACCCTCGCCGGGAATCGTCCAGGGTCGGCTGCCGTAGATCGCTTCGCCGTTTCGGGTCAGCCACTCCCCTATGGTCTTGAGGAGCCTACGTTCATCTTCCGGGATAGTGCCATCTGGCTTGGGTCCAACGTTCAGGAGAAGCACGCCGTTTTTTGAGACGGTGTCAGCCAGCTCGGCAATTAGCTCGTGCGCTTGCTTGTACTCCTGTCCTTCGACCCAGCTCCACGAAGTTCGCGACACCGACGTGTCGTTTTGCCAGACGTCGTCGCGGATGCCGCCCATGGTCCCGCGTTCAATGTCGTAGACAGCGCTCCCCGGCGTGAATGAGTTCCACTTGAAATTGATGACGACCTCACGACCCCACTCGGCTGCGCGGTTGTAGTAGTACGCGGCAAAGCGACGCAAATAGGGTTCGAAAGCCGGTGACTCGATCCACCAATCGAAGTAGAAGATCTGTGGCCGGTACTTATCAACGATCTCGACGCATCGCAGGAGCCAGTCCTCAAGGAATCGCTCATTCGGTGCGATTTCTTCACGCTGGGCCGGACCGTAGAAGTCCGCGTAGGCGGAGTCTCGAACGTCGGAGTCGAACCGGCTGCCTCCGTTCATGAAGAACCAGTGCTCTGCGCGATGACTTGACGCGCCGACAACCATCCACGCATGACCCACTGCGTCGCCGAGCTTACGGAAGATGTCCTGGCGTGGGCCCATGTTCGTCACGCTCCACCGCGAACGATCGGTGTTGTATAGGGCGAATCCGTCGTGGTGCTCGGCGACCGGCACCACGAACTGGGCGCCAGCCTCCTTGAACAGCGCGGCCCAGTCATCGGGCTGAAACTTTTCCATCGTGAAGCTTGGGATGAAGTCCTTGTACCCGAACGCATTCTGCGGACCGTAGGTCTCGACGTGGTGTTCGAATGCCTCCGTCCCTTCGAGGTACATGGAGCGGGAATACCACTCGTCGCCAAAAGCGGGGACGGAGAACACCCCCCAGTGGAGGAAGATCCCGAACTTGCCGTCGTGGTACCACAGCGGTGCTCGATAATTCTGCAGTGACTCCCACGTGGCGTCGTGGGGCCCGGCGTCGATGACCTGCTTCACGCTGGCCAAAGCGGCGGTGTTGTCAGAGACCTCGACCGGAACGGGGAGCTCGTCGGGGTTGATCAAGGGCAACGTCATTGTGGATCCTTCTCGGGAGCGTCAGTGAAATCGGGGTCGTTAGACCAGGCCGACCTAGATGGAGGGTTGACAGCATAGGGCATTCTGCACCACAGTGTACCCTAACTTGGAGCGTTCCAAGGATGCCTGTTCAAAGGAGAATGGAATGGAAATCCCATGTTAAAAAGTCCGAACCGTCCCCGAGCCATGCTTTCCCTCCTCGCCGCCGTGCTCCTCACGGTGGCGGCACAAAGCACCGCCACGATGGCAAACGCCGCAGGATCAGACCACTTCGTCGACTGCTCGGCCAGCACGAACGGCTTGGGGACCCAAGCGAGTCCGTGGAATTCCCTGGCACCAGTGAACTCTCTGCTGTTCGGCCCCGGCGAACGCGTCCTGTTCAAGGCCGGAACGACCTGCGTTGGTCAGCTCACACCCTCCGGGTCGGGATCGGCAGGAAGCCCCGCCGTCATCACGAGCTATGGAGCGGGCGCCAAGCCGGTCATCGACGGCAACGGGGTGGTGGGCGCGGTGGTCAAGCTCCTCAACGTCCAGCAGTGGCAACTCTCGGGGCTCGAGGTCCGCAACGCCGCCGAATCCCCCGCGTTCAGGACCGGAGTGCTGGTCGAGAACTCATCAGGGACGACGCTCTCAGGCATCTCCATCACTAACATGACCGTTCGCAACATCTCGGGATGGTCAGGCGGCTGGTACTCGTCAAACGCGGGAATCGCCATCCAAACCGACATAAGCACATCCGTTTCCACCTGGAACGACATCACGATCGCCAACAATACCCTTGACCATGTCGACCGCATCGCCATCGCTGTCACACCACAGGACAACCGTCGTGGTACCGGACTGACGACGAACGTCCGCATCCTGAACAACAACATCCGGTACTCGGGCGGTGACGACATCCTGGTCGTCAACGGCGACGGAGCGCTCATCGACGGCAACGACGCGGCGTACGGCGGGCCCAAAGCGACAACCGGATGCCCGCCTGCGGGTCAGATTTGCAATACGGCTGCGGCGTCGATCTGGGTGGCTGGCAGCAACGACACGACGATTCAGAACAATACGGTGGCCTGCACTATCAACCAGCAAGATGGCCAGGCGTTTGACGTCGATTGGGGTAACCACAACACGACCATCCAGTACAACTACTCGCGCAACAACTCTGGCGGCCTTCTCCTGATGATGCAGCAGATCGGGAGCGAAGCACCTAGCGACGGAACGGTCGTCCGCTACAACATAAGCGAAGACGACACGAACACGGCCGGTTGCCCGATCGTTAGTAACTTCAATCGAGCGCACAACGTGTTCGACTTTCCTGGTGCCATTCCCAACCGGAGTGACTCGGCTTCGCCCCTTCCGGACATCTACAACAACACAATCTACATCTCGTCCGGACGGCCGACATCGGTGGTCGGAACGCGGACCGGCAATACGCAGTCCGGTTCCTACAAGTTCCGGAACAACCTGGTGCTGAACTTCGGCTCCAAGGGCTACCTTCAGACGACGGGTTCGGTCTTCGCCAACAACCTCCTTTATGGGCCGCGTAACAACAATGAGCCGACAGCCGGGACAATCTACTCGTCGCCCCAGTTAGTCGGTCCGCTCCAATCCGCGACCCAAGCCTCCGGGGGCGCGACGGCATATCAGCCCCGGGAATCGTCGCCGACATTGGGCACCGGTGTGCCTATCGCCTCCAACGGCGGCCGGGATTTCCCTGGTAAGCCCATTTCGGCGGTTCCCAGTATCGGTGCGTATGAGAACGCCACCACGAACTTGGTTCGAAATGGCAGCTTTGATTCGGGCGAACTCACACCGTGGAGTCTCAGTGGGGCAGGATCATCGCTGACCACGAGTACCGCGTCCAACGGCACTTCGGCCTTGCAGACGGGCAATGCCAATAGCGGAGTCGAAAATACTGTTAGCGGGCTCACTCCGTCAACCACGTACCTCCTCTCGGCGCGGGTCAAGGTCGGCGTCGCCGGTGAGCAGCTCGCAATCGGAGTCAAGAACTTTGGCGGGTCGGAGAACTACAGCAAGTCAACTGACACGGATTGGGCGCTCAACACCGTGGCGTTCACCACGGGACCCACCAACACGACGGCGACGATCTACTGCTACAAGAACGATGGCACCGGGCAGGGTTACTGTGACGACTTCAGCATCGTTAAGCTCACCAACCCAGGAAACCTCGTCACCAACGGAGGGTTCGAGACCGGTTCTCCAACACCGTGGACACCGTCCTCGTCTGTCCCCGTCAACGTGACGGCGTCAGCTGCCCACAGCGGGTCGTTCGGGCTTGTGACCGGGCCAGCGAATAGCGGGGTGCAACAGACGATCAACGGGCTCCAGCCAGGGAGGACTTACGTCCTCACAGGATGGCTTCACGCGATATCTGGCGAAGAGGTTGCTCTCGGCGTCAAGTCGTTCGGCGCTGCCGAGTCATTCCGCACCGTGGCAGGGGCGACATATGCTCCCGCGACGGTGGTGTTCACCACGGGTACTGCCAGCACGCAGGCTACCGTCTATTGCTACAAGAACGCGGGAACGGCCGCGGGGGCATGCGATGACCTCGCGCTGAAGGAACTGGGCTAGCAACCATTGCGACCTGTGGCTGTGTTGGCAAATCGCCGACACAGCCACGCCGCGCCATTGCTCTCGGTGCGCTATTGTATTTGGTACGCTCCAAATCGGCCGCGGACCGATGGATCTTCAGGCGCGGCAAGGTACGGATCTAAGGACGGGAATGGGCCGGCAAGTAACACTAGAAGATGTCGCCGCCGAGGCGAACGTCTCCAAGAGCAGCGTTTCAAATGTGATCCGAAACCATCCAAACGTTCGGGAGTCGATGCGCCAGCGTGTCAACGCGGCCATCGAGAAACTCGGCTACCGGCCCCAAGCCATTGGTCAAAATCTCGTCTCGGGGCGGACCGGTCTCGTGAGTCTCGCGATCCCCAATTTTGCCCAGCCCTACTTCGCCGAGTTGGCACGGGCCGCGGTAGCCGCAGCCGACGACGCCGGCATGCGACTGATCGTTCAGCAGACCGACAATCTCTTGGAGCGTGAACGAGAAGCTGCGGACTCATGGAATCTGGGAGCCGCGGATGGCCTCATATTCAGCCCCTCGGTGATCGACGACGAAGAGATCGAGGCGAGGCGCGGCCGGGCCCCGCTCGTGCTGTTAGGTGAGCGATCGAAGTTGTCCTCCGTCGATCGCGTCGGTATCGACTCCGTGGCGATCTCACACGCCGCCACCAAGCACCTGCTGGATCAAGGCCGGTCGCGACTGGTGATGATTGGCGACAAGACATTCGGCGACCCGTTCGTCGTATCAGAACGCGAAGCCGGTTTCCACCTGGCATTGGAGGAAGCCGGCCTGCACGAAGCCGGACCCGTCACGGCGGTTCGGGATTGGACTCGCGAAGACGGAGCCCGCTCAATCGAAGAGCTCATCGACGCCAACGTCGAGTTTGACGGGGTTTTCTGCGCGAACGACCTGCTCGCACTAGGCGCGATGTCGGCGCTTCGGCGACGCAATCTGAAGGTCCCGGAGGACGTCGCAGTGATCGGAATCGACGACATCGAAGACGGCCAGTTTGCTTCACCGACGCTGTCGACGATGTTCATCGACAAAGAGTGGATGGCGCATGAGGCGATCCGGCTGCTTGCCAAGCAACTCACCGACCCGGACTCGATCCCTGAACAACTCAGCGTTCCGTTCCGGCTCGTAGCGCGAGAATCAACCGCTTCTCCACGCTGACCCCGGGGAATCACGTCAAGATTCCAGCTTGTGCAGAGTGCATAGTCATTCTATTTGACCTTGATGGCAGGCTGGCTTTGGTTCGCGTTTCCGCTGCGCCAAAACCAGGAGATCAGCGCTTATAGCCGTGATCTGGACGAGTTCAAGGGCCCTCCCGAAGCCGCCTCGCTAGCATCCCGCGGGATGCTATCGGTCCAGGGCGAGTTAAACGGAGTCGCAGACCGGTGGCAGGACGGCCACGGCCCTGCTTGCGCTCATTGAACGGGGTAAACGCTAAGGCGGCGGGGCACCACACGGCGGATACGCCGCCAGGGCGCTTTTTTAGGGGATTGCCCAAGACGGTTCCCTAGGCTTATCTGAGGAGTCGAGGCGCCCGCTTGACAAATCTATCTGGCGAGATCATCCTGTAGATGCGCCCATTTGGAGCGTTACAAATTCTCAATGGAGAGGACACCATGAATAACAGCACCCGACCTGATCGCAGGGACGTTGCTCCTTCAGGAAGCACAAGAGGACGTCATGGACGCCTGGTCGTGGGAGCTGTTGTCGCCCTGTCCGCGCTCCTGATGACGGGCTGCGCATCGACCGGCACAAGCGGAACCGGCGACAAGACTGTCCTGAAGGTGTACGGCTGGAAGGGCGGCGACGCCGAGCCAGCCAACGTGAAAGAGATCAATGCCGCGTTCGAGAAGGCGAACCCGGATATTTCGCTCCAGTACGAATTTATCCCGTCAGCTGCATACCCTCAGCGTGTGCAGTCGGAACTTCTCGCTGGAAACACCGCAGACGTCATCATGACAGACTCTGCCAAGGTCCAGGACTGGGGATCCTCTGGATACCTCGAGGATCTGTCTTCGCAGCCCTGGGTGGGGGATGTGCGCAAGGAGATCAAGCCGTTCGTTGAGAACGACAGTAAGACCTATGCGATGCCGATGGAGGTGATTGGCATTTCCCTCTTCGCCAACAACGCCCTGCTGCAGAAGGCAGGAATCACGTCGCCACCGGCGACGTGGCCCGAGTTCGAGACGGCCCTCCAGAAGGCGAAAGACGCCGGCATCACTCCACTTTCTTTGCCCAACAAGGGCGGGTGGACGGGAGACGCAGCGATCAACGCCATTGCCGCCTCCCTCGTCTACAAAGACCATCCGACATTCGACGCGGATTTCGTTCAAGGGAAGGCGTCCTTCTCTGCTTGGAAGTCCTCGCTGCAGCAACTGATGGACCTGCAGTCTAAGGGGTTCGTTGACTTCAAGAGCGAACTCGGCGTTGATGAGTGGAGCACGGGGATTTCGGACTTCCAAGCAGGCAAGAGCGCGTTCTATGTGCAGGGCGCGTGGAACCAGTCATCGTTCACGAAGGCAGGACTGGACAGCTCGTTCATTCCGTGGCCGGCGACCAGCAATGCCGATTCGAATGCCAACCTTTTCGTCGGGACTATGTTCAGCGTCAATGCCAAGTCAAAGGCCAAGTCGCCGGCAGAGAAGTATGTCCAGTTCTGGTCTGAGAGCAAGAACGCCTCGCCGTACCTGGAGGCCGAGAACGCAGTCTCGCCGTTCACCAGCGGTGAGAGCCCGTCCGGGCCGGCGACGAAGACCTTCACTGCGGCGGTAAACGAGGGAAGGTTCCGCATTCTGCCTTCCAATACGTGGGCCGATGCCGCAGGCGAGAAGACTCTGCAGGAACAGATCCAAGCCCTCTGGCTTGGTCAGCAAAGCATCGATCAGACGGTCAAGAACCTCGACGAAAAGCTCAAACCCACGAAGTAGACAACGACAGCAGGGGCCGAGTGGCATCCGGCTCGACCCCTGCTGTTCAGTTCGATTGAAGGAAGTTCGATGATCCACCGCAGACCGCTCTTAGCCGTCGCCTTCATGGCCCCGGCCCTGGCGACGTACCTCGCCATAATTGTGTACCCGCTGGTGCAAGGACTCGTATTGAGCGCCACGGACAGCAAAATCGGAAATGCCGGCGACTTCGTCGGCACGGCCAACTACGTCACCATGGCTAGCGACAGCGGCGTTATACGGGCACTGGGAGTCACTGTGGCATATGCGGTCGTAGTGGTCATCGCGCAGAATGGGATCGGTCTGGTCCTGGCCAGGGCTCTGTTCATGCGCCCGCGCGTCCGCCAACTTGGCAGCACAATCATTCTCGTTCCCACTCTCATGTCGGCCGTGATGGCCGCGTTCGTCTGGAACTCGCTTCTCGCGCCAGACGGAGCTGTCAACTCCCTCCTTAAATCGCTCGGTTTAGGCACGCTGACGCACGTGTGGCTCGGCGATCCATCAACGGCACTCTGGGCGATCGCGCTAGTCAACATTTGGATGTTTTCAGGCTATTCGGCCGCCATCTTTTTAGCCGGGTACATGAACCTCCCGACCGAACTCCTCGACGCATCGAGCATGGACGGAGCGGCAGGCTGGCGCAGATTCGTTTCGGTCGAATGGCCGCTTCTAGCCCCGGCCACAACCGTAAGCGTCACCCTTTCCCTGCTCGGGTCGCTCAAAGTTTTCGAACTCCCCTTCGTGATGACGAACGGTGGACCAGCCGGTTCGACCACGACCCTCACCATGCTGATCTTCCAAAAGATCTTCGGAGGACAGGGAAGTTTCGCCTATGGCACGACCATCGCCGTCCTCCTCCTGGTTGTCGTCGTGCTCTTTGCCGGAGTGACCCAATCCCTTCTTCGACGTCGCGAGGAGCGAATCTAAGATGCACAACACAACGATCACCACACCCCCGACAGCACGGACATCACCAACAGCATTCCGAGCGGAACGTCGGGCTGGTGCACAAGGAGTGCGGCGCAGACCTGTATCGCTGGTCGGCGATGTGATCCTGACCGTAGCCGTCGTCCTGATCTTCGCCCCGTTCGCCTACACAGTCGTGACATCGTTGCGCCCTCCCTCCGACGTGATCAACGACCCGCTTGGCTGGCCGACGAGTCTGACGATCGACAACATCACGAACGCCTATTCGAAGATGAACTACGCCCAAGGGGTGCTCAGCTCGGCCGTCGTCCTGGCCGGCGCGTTGATCTTGACCATAGTCGTCGGAGCGCTTGCCGCGTACCCGCTTGCACGTATCACCCGATCGTGGACGAGCTGGGTGTACCGC
Source organism: Paenarthrobacter nitroguajacolicus (assembly GCF_031455195.1). Taxonomy (GTDB): domain Bacteria; phylum Actinomycetota; class Actinomycetes; order Actinomycetales; family Micrococcaceae; genus Arthrobacter; species Arthrobacter nitroguajacolicus_D. Next base: position 149,131 of record NZ_JAVDSH010000007.1, read on the forward strand.
CTCTTCCTTGCGGGCTCGACAGTGCCGATCTTTGTGTTAATCGCCCCGCTGTACCTCTTGCTTCGAGACGTTGGCCTTCTGAACAGCTACGCGGGAATCATTCTCGCCTACACAGCCATCAACCTTCCGGTCGCGATCTTCTTCTACACATCATTCTTCCGACAGATTCCAATCGAGCTGGAGGAAGCGGCCGCGATCGACGGATCGGGACCCGTGCGCACGTTCTTCGTTGTGCTTTTCCCTCTCCTCCGACCCGTCACTGCGACCCTTGCCACATTCCTGACTCTCAGCGTCTGGAATGACCTGCTCATTCCGCTGGTCTTCGTGCAGGATCCATCAATAAAAACGGTGATGGTGAATGCCTACTCCCTTGTTGGCAGTTACACCCTGGACCCGAGCTTGCTCTTCCCCGCCGCGTTGCTCGGCGTCGCGCCCCTACTCATCGTGTTTGCCTTCTTGCAGCGGCAAATCGTCAGCGGACTCACGATGGGTGCCGTGAAGTCTTGACAATGGCGAACAACACCTCACAACAGGCAACCGCTCTTCGAACCACCAACCCACACCGCGCCACGATTAAACGGTCCGAGTTGGGCATCCGAGACCCGTACATCGTGGAGTACGAGGACCGCTACCTGCTCTTCGGGACGACGGATCCGAGCCCCTGGCACGGGCCGGGGGCCGGGTTCGACCGTTACGAGAGCGACGACCTCGAACTGTGGAGTGGCCCCTTCCCTGCCTTTCGCCCGGGTCCTGGATTCTGGGGCGAAACCCAATTTTGGGCGCCAGAAGTGCATTTCTACAATGACGCCTGGTGGATGTTTGCGACCTTCGCAGACCGCGTTGGCCGCCGCGGCACCCAGGTGCTGTCAGCAGCAGCCCCAGATGGGCTGTTCCAACCCTGGAGTGACGGACCTGTCACACCGAGTGGTTGGATGTGTCTTGATGGCACCTTGTACCAGGACCCGTCCGGTGCGCCATGGCTGGTTTTCTGCCACGAATGGCTTCAGGCAGGGGATGGCGCGATTTATGCGCAGCGTCTAAGTGATGACTTGCGGACCTCGCGTGGGGCTCCGGTTCTGCTGTTCACTGCCTCGCAGGCGCCCTGGACGCGACCCTTTCGCAACGAGGAAACGGGTTACGACGACCTCGCGTTCATCACTGATGGTCCCTTCGTGATCCACGATGACGCGGGGCTTGCACTCCTCTGGTCCAGCGGCGGCGAAGGAGGCTATTCAGTCGGCGTGGCCCGCAGCTCCACCGGTCTCATAACGGGACCTTGGGTGCACGAACCGCAACCCCTCGTTGGATCTGATGGCGGACATGCAATGCTGCTCACTACACGAAATAATCGCTTTCTCGTATTTCACCAGCCCAATGAACTCACCTTTGAAAGGCTTACGATCCGACGCGTGGCTGAAACCAACGGGATCTACCGGGTCCCAGCTCCAAATAGCGATAATTCCAGCTAAACAAAACAATCGCCTCGCTGCGTAGCCGGGCGACCTTTCCCTAGTGTCCGTTTTGACCTGATCGGGAGATCTTGTGAATCAGAGAATTTCGGCTGGCTTCGTTGGGCCTCGTGATGCCGAACTACTTGAGGGTCCCGCTCTGTCCAGAGCACGCGTGAATCGCGAATATTTGATGAGTCTCACCGCTGAGAACTTACTTCGCCCCTATCGCATGGAGGCGGGGTTGTGGCGATACTCCGGCTCTGTAGGGACAACTGTCGGAGAAACTGCAGCCGACGGTCCCGAAAACTGGCACTGGGGATGGGAATCGCCCACGAGTGACCTTCGCGGACATATCCTCGGTCACTGGTTGTCGGCTGCAGCCTACTTATCAACACACGACGAGGAAGTACGAGCGCGAGCAAACCACATTGTCAAAGAGCTGGTCAGATGCCAAGAGGCGAATGGCGGTCAGTGGGTGGCTGGGATTCCGCGCGGATTTATGGACCGGGTTGTGCAGGGTCAGGAGGTGTGGGCACCCCAATATACGGTTCACAAGATCCTCATGGGGCTGTGGGACATGTACGCGATCGGAGGCAACGCCACAGCGCTGAAGCTCCTCACGCACTTCGCTGATTGGTTCGTGCAGTGGACGGGTCATTTGAGTCGCGAGCAGCTTGACGATGTTCTGGATGTAGAGACTGGGGGGATGCTGGAGATTTGGGCGAATCTTTACGGCGAAACGGGCGAGAATAAATACTCAGTTTTGATGAGCCGCTACAACCGGCCACGCTTCTTCGATCGCCTGCTCAGCGGTGAGGACGTGCTAACCAACAGGCACGCCAATACGCAAATCCCCGAAATACTGGGCGCTGCCAGAGCATGGGAGGTTACGGGAGACCGTCGCTGGCGTGACATCGTCGAAGCGTTTTGGTTTCAGGCCGTTACTTCGCGTGGCACTTACTGTACGGGTGGGTCTACATCTGGAGAGGTCTGGCAACCTTCGAAGATCGTGCTTTCCCGTTTGCACCGTGTGCAGGAGCATTGCACTGTTTACAACATGATGCGTTTGGCGCAAATCTTGTATAGCTGGACGGGCGAAAAGCAATATGCGGACTACTGGGAACGCAACCTCGTTAACGGAATCTTTGCGCAGCAAAATCACCAGACAGGAATGGTGACGTACTTTCTTTCCCTCGCCCCTGGCAGTGAGAAACAATGGGGTTCGCGCACCAACGACTTCTGGTGCTGCCACGGCACCCTCCTGCAAGCGCACTCTCACCACGCGACGGCCTCCGTGCAGCGGGACGAGGACGGTCTTCGCATCAGCCAATACATACCCTCAGACACGCATTGGGACGAGATCGCCGGCGCAAGCGTTGCCATTCGGATTCAGCAGGATCCTCTTGACGGTGTGGTGTTCGGACAAACTGAGACCCCGCGGGGTCTAAACGCTATCCAACGTCTGGAGCCGGATCTGCCGGCCGAGCGCCCCGACCGAATGGTCTTCGATATCGAGGTGCGTCCAGACCAAAGGACGCGATTCACCTTGCGACTACGAATACCAGATTGGGTCCGTGCCTCAATTCGCGTGTATTGCAACGGGAATGAGCTTGCTTACGTCGAGGAAGAAGGGTGGGTTCTCATCGATCGCGACTGGTCGGCGGGAGATCTCGTACGCGTCGAATTCCCGACCCAGGTTCGCGCCATCCCTGCTCCCGAGACCCCTGGCGTGGTGTCCTTCGAAGACGGACCTTACGTTCTCGCTGGACTGACCTCACGGCGCGTGCCTGTCAAACGGGCACGCGGCGGGGACGCCACCACTATTCTCGCGCCGGATGAGACCAGGACGCACCACTGGTGGAATGCAGGCACGTACCGCACCATCCGCACCCCGGATATACAATTCGTACCTCTTTTCGACGTAACTGAAGGCGAGTACACCGTCTACTTTCCCGTGGAGTCCGGCGATGACAGAAGTACAAGGAGCTTCAATGAGTAAAAGTGCCCCGATCAGGGTCACCGTCTGGAACGAAAACCGGCATGAGCAGGAACACGAGCACGTGGTAAAACTCTATCCCCGGGGCATTCACGGCGCAGTGAAGGAGGGTCTCGAGGAGAACCTGACTGCCGCCGTCGACGTCCGCACCGCCACCCTGGACGAGCCAGAGCACGGCCTTACCGAGGAGGTCTTGGGCAGCACGGACGTCCTGACCTGGTGGGGGCACATGGCCCACGGCGACGCCGACGACGAGGTCGTGGAACGCGTGCACCGCCATGTGCTCTCGGGAATGGGGCTGATCGTGCTCCACTCAGGTCACTTGTCCAAGACCTTTACCAAGCTCATGGGCACCACTTGCACCCTGCGCTGGCGCAGCGCGCAGGACCGCGAGCTCGTGTGGACCGTGGACCCCACGCACGCCATCGCCAGGGGCGTTCCGCACCCCATCATCATTGATGGGCAGGAAATGTACTGCGAATTCTTCGACATCCCCGCACCGGAGGAACTGGTCTTCATCAGCTCGTTCAGCGGCGGCGAAGTCTTCCGTTCCGGCTGCACCTTCCGCCGCGGACACGGCAAGATCTTCTACTTCAGCCCCGGCGACCAGGACTTTCCGGTGTACCACCACAAGGACATCCGCCAGGTCATCTCCAACGCCGTCCAATGGGCACTCACCGACCGGCCGCGCCGGGAACTTCCGGAACTGCTTCAACACGGCACCGATGAGTTCTACAAAGACGCCGGCTGCAAGGACACCACCGCGGTCTACGAGGAAACGACCGCATGAGCAGGCCGTTCGCAACAATAGGCGACAACGGCACACCCCTGAAAGTGCTGCTGGTCGGCGCCGGCGCCATGGGACACGCCTGGCTGGGGGCGGTGGAGGCCTCGCCGCTCGTGGAGCTCTGCGGCATCGTTGACCTTAACCTGGAAGCCGCACGTGCCAGCGCCGCCTCTATCGACAAACCTAACCTTCCTGTGGGGAAGGGAACCGCGCAACTGGCCTCCGACATCGGCGCCCAGGCGGTCACCAACGTCACCGTTCCGGCCGCCCACCATCCCGTGTCCACCGAGGCGCTCATCGCCGGACTTCCGGTGCTGGGCGAAAAGCCGGCGGCCTCCACCGTGGCTCAGGGCCTGAGCCTGGTCGCTGCCGCCGAACTCACCGGCCAGCTTTTTATGGTCAGCCAGTCCCGCCGTTACAATCGCGACCTGTTCGCGGCTAAGGCTCTCGCCGGCGGCCTCGGCCGGCTGGGCATCCTGTCCGCCGATTTCTTCAAGGCACCTCATTTCGGCGGATTCCGCGACCAAATGGACCATCCGCTATTGCTGGACATGGCCATCCACCAGTTCGACATGGCGCGCTTCCTCCTGAACGCGGACCCCGTCTCCGTATTCTGCGAGAAATACAACCCTGCCTGGAGCTGGTACCGGGGCGACGCGGCAGCCGTAGCGTCCTTCGAAATGTCCGGCGGTGAGCGGTTCGTATTAAACGGAAGCTGGTGCAGCCCCGGGCAAGAAACCTCCTGGAAAGCAGCCTGGCGGCTCGGCGGCGAAAATGGAACTTTACTGTGGGGCGGTGATACTCCCCCGACCGTGAGCCCATCCTCCCCCGACTCCCCCGCCGCAGACCATGCTGGTCGGGTAGATGCCGGCGTTCACCTGGACGCCGCGGTGGTGAAGGACCCGGGCTCGAACGTCCACGGATCCCTGCGCGAGTTCGTTTCAGCGGTCCGGACAGGGACTGCGCCCATGGGCCAGGTTCATGCGAACATCCTCAGCCTGGCCATGGTGGAAGCCGCCATCGAAAGCTCAGCCACCGGCAGGCGGGTGCAGATCGACGCACTCCTGGAGCGTTCCTATGAAGAGGCCGTCCGGGACGAGAAACGCCAGGACGTGGCCGCCGTCCTCCGCTGCAGCCGCCCTCGGACCGGCCCTTGGCACGGAAGTGCCCAGCCCGATCCACTCAGAAACGTAACTGGTTCGGTACAAAGCTATGCCGGAAAGCCACCATATCCGTTCAGGTACTGGTGCGTAACGCAGGCCTAGGCGCCTCCATGCAAAGTAATCTAATCCGAAGCCGACTGCTAACAAAGCCAGACCCTCCCGAAACAACAGGATCGGACGCGATGCCACTTTTTGACCTCCCGTTGCCCCAGCTCCGCAGCTATACCTCCGACGTGACGATGCCCGAAGACCTCCGCGAGTTCTGGGATGCCACGATCGGGGATGCCAGGGCCTACCCCTTGAATGCCAGGTTTGAGCCCGTGGAGAACTACCTTGCTGTAATCGATACCTTTGACGTGACCTTCGCAGGATACGGTGGGGAAGCCATCAAGGGCTGGCTGCACCTCCCTGCCACCAGAATCTCAGGTTCACGGCTGCCGGTGGTAGTCCAATACGTCGGCTACTCCGGCGGGCGGGGACTGGCGAACCAGGAAACAGGGTGGGCACAGGCGGGCTACGCCCATTTCATCATGGACACCCGTGGCCAGGGCTACGGGTCCGCGGTGGGTGAGACTGATGATCCCCATCCCTCGGCTGGCGGCGTGGGTTATGCCGGCTTCATGACCCGGGGCGTCGGCAGCCGCGAAGATTACTACTATCGGCGGGTGTACACGGATGCCTTCCGGGCGGTAGAGGCTGCCCAATCCCACCCTGAGGTGGATTCGGCACAAGTCGTCCTCGCCGGTGGAAGCCAAGGCGGCGGCATTGCGGTAGCTATCTCCGGCCTGGTGGCCGGCCGACTCGACGGCGTCGTGGCCGCGCTGCCCGACGTCCCGTTCCTGCAGGATTTTCCGCGCGGCATCGACATCACCCCACGTGGCCCGTACCCGGAAATCGCCGCCTTCCTAGCACGTCACCGGGACCGGTATGAGCAAGTACTTGACGTTCTACGCTATTTCGACGGCGTCAACCTCGGACGTTGGGCTACAGCGCCGGCGCTGTACTCGGCAGGGCAAAGTGACGACGTCTGCCCGCCCTCAACTGTCTTCGCCAGCTTCAACGCGTACGGCTCGGGCGCTTTTGATTCGTCCATTCCCGGCCCAACTAAGGCGATTGAGGTGTATAGATTCAACAACCATGAGGGAGGGCAGGAACACCACTGGATAAAGCAGGCGCTATTTCTCCGCCAACTCCTAGTCTAACTCTCAGTTCTAATCGACCGAAAACACTAAACTGCTGCTGAGTGGGTTTGTACATTTGCGACGACAATCCTCATCACGACCCCCACGTGCTGTCAATGCTCCGATCTCTGCGCTTCGTGGGTACTTCGACGTTGCCCTCGTGTCGACAACCTTGGCGATCATCGGCTACCGCTACATCCATAAGTTCTCCCACATCGTTGCGGCCCTCAGCGCCAGCGTGTTCGGTATCCGGCTTGTCCCCATTATCACCTCGAACATCGGCGCGGTCGTCAAACGAACGTCTTCGACGGTGCCGCATTCGTCCTCGGGGTTCCCTATCGGCCGAGTTCCAAGGCGGGTCTGAGAAAACAACGCCCCTGACGGTCCTATGTCGTAGCCTGACGAAAAGTTGGTTATCGGCGCTCGAGGGAGCAGCAGAGATGGACGCGAACGTGCGGGTTCGGGCCGGGATGTTTAGCTGTCAGGGTGCAAGCTCGCGTCCGCGGCACTCGTTCGCCAGGACGTGAAGTGCACGGTGAGGTTTTCGCGCGAAGGGGCACAGCAAAACGGCCCGGCGGTGACAACAGCTTCCGGATCAAGCGGCGCTACTCGCACGAGGCGCCATGGCTGGTTGTCAGCCCGAGCCCGGACTGTGAGGGCGTCGCCGGACCTGCTGGCACGGACAGTGACAAGCCGGCCGTCCCAACCGGGAACCGGAGACAAGGACCAGTCAGACACGCCACGCGTCACCACCGCGCCGAGGCTTTCCACGCCGTCGCTCCACTCGATACCGGCCTTGATCCATGTGGCGTCATCGACACGGACGAAGATGCCTGCCTGGTCGAACTGCGCCGAGAAATCAAGATGGAAGGAGACCTCAACGGCAGTTTCCTGCTCGAAAGATGTCAGGAGGGCGTGTTCGGTGTCGTGAATGAATCCGTACGAAGTGATGCGCCAGGCATCACTTTTCTCGATGGCTGTCACCCGCATCCCATCTTCGGCAAAATCCACATGCGCGGGTTCCGTCGTCCAGGTCCCCTCAGTCCAGGCAATATCAGTCATGCGTCAATTCCTTACTCGGGGGTATAGATCCCGTTGCTGCCGTCATTTAGTCATCCAGACCATTCTTATCCCAGCATATCGAGACAGCCTCCAGGAATGGCTAATTGGCATCCTTGCCGCCCGCAGCCCGTATCGTTTGTTTTGGCCGTAGTGCAGGACTCAGGTTTTGCTGGCCTTAGATTGCCGTCCGAATGTTTCTGGCCTGAGACTACTCGTGGTTTTGCGTCGGCTGCCGGCCATCTGGAGTGTCTCTGTTTCGTTGAGAGTCTTCTCAAGTGGCTGGGCCTTGCCGAACAGCATCAGCATTTTTCCCGTCATTTTAGCGATGTTGCTTGTCGTAGTTGTTGTGCGAGAGCACTGATGCGGAGGCGATGACCCGACAGGAAAGAAGCAACCTCCTTTTAGAACATGTTCCTCAACACCCATGCTTTTGCTGCTTACGAGGCCGGGTAACGAAGGCCGAACTCTTCCCGAAGGTTAGCCAAATTCTCCTGAAAGTCGTGGTGCTTTATGTCGAGGGAGTACGCCTTGCGGAAGTAGTTCTCTTGCCCTGCGGGTGTAAATATTGACTGATATCTGGTGTTTTCCGGTCCAGGGTTCCAGAAGCGTTGGGCGGCGCCTCGGGGGATGAAAATGTAGCTCCCGGCAGGTGCGTTGTATCTTTTGCCGTCCACTTCCACTATCAGTCGACCTTCGAGAACTTGAATTGCTTCGTCCTCCCGATCATGGATATGCAGTGGAGCCGCTAAAGCGTCGGTGGGTTGTTCTGCTTCGACGACTGAGTATGCTCCGGCGGTCTCGTGACCCGTGATTCGGATTAGGACACGCGCCCCTAAGTGGTTGGTAAGCGCTTCGCCCTCTCCGGGTCCGAGGATCTTTGTGATCCCCGTCATGTTAAGTGTTTGCATTGGCCGGCGGGCGGAAGGGAAGATAAGCCGGCGGTTACGTCGTTTAGCCACTCCATTGCTTTTGGCCAATATGAATGACCGGGCTGCAGGACGAACATGTGGTCGCCCTCCTGAACTTCCCGGAGTTCGACGCTGTCCCCTACTCTGGTGGCTCGGGAGACGTATGCCTGGCTGTGGCTCAAAGGGACCCGGGCATCATCTGATCCGTGAACGACCAATTGGGGAGCACCGATCGGTGCCTGTTCCAAGGGCGATGCTTCTTTGAAGACTTCCTTGGTAAGACCAACGTGTTTGAGGAAGGCCGGAGTCGCTCCCTCTCCCAGTCCTTCAGCAGCGCATCGGGCGACATCTGTTATCGGGGCCAGCGCAACGACAGCAGCCAGTCGCGCTGTCTTGGCCGCGAGCAGGGCCAGGTGTCCCCCAGCGGAATGTCCAATGATCGCAATAGATGACGGGTTTACTTGCGAGACCTCGGAGGTCAGGCTCTGAATGGCTGCCAGGACGTCGTCTAATGTCTCAGGCCAGCCCCCGCCGTCGCCATCGATCCTTCGGTATTCTACGTTCCAAACCAGGTGTCCTCGCTGATGCAGATCGGCGGCCAGCTCATCCATTAGGTGCAGGCCGTGCTTGGCTCGCCACCAGCCACCATGGAGCAGTACGACTGCACTGTCCGGCGAACGGTTCTCGGGAAACCAGGCTTCGACAAACTGAGAAGGATGCTTGCCGTAGTGAATGACTTGTTTCGTCATTACCACGCCCCATAGAGGACACTGCGAACCACTGTTGCGGGGTTTTGAGCCGTGTGCGCAAACGCCTTCGCCCCTTGCGACCATGGGAACTGGTCGGTGATGACTGATGCCGGATCGACGACGCCCTCCTCGACCAAACGCACCGCCTCGGAGTACATACCAGGGCCTCCTTTGATTCCCAGCACTGACAGCTCTTTGAGTAAGATACTCGCCGGCGAAGGGGAATGCGGTCCCCGGCCCACGATGGCAACGACAGAACCCGGGGTTGCTACGCGTTCTGCGAGGTCCACCCCCTCTCCGGCCGCGGATGTCTCGATGACTAGTATCGGCCCGGCCTGAAGTGACTCGATGTCCTCAGCTTCCGCAGGATCGAACATCTTCACTCCCAGGGAGCTACCCAGATGCCGGCGTCGTTTCTGAGGTTCGAAAACAACGCAGTCCCATCCAAGGAACTGGGATACCTGCGCCTGGAGGATGCCCAAAGGGCCGCCGCCAATGATGGCCGCAACCCCTTGGTCGGTCATAAAGGGCTCCACGCGGCGAAGGGTGTGAAGGGCGACAGCGACGGGCTCGAGAACGGTGGCGGCCAGATCCGATACGGCGTCCGGCAGCGGAATGAGTTGAACCGCCGGAAGCTGTACATATTCGGCGGCCAAGCCGGGGCCGAGCATACCGAGGTACCCGCCGTCCGCGCAGAGCTGCACTTTGCCTCGCCGGCACATCGTGCACTGCCCGCATCGGACGACGGGGTCAACGGCAACGCGTTGGCCCTCTTCGAGATCGACTCCGGGCCCTACGGAGTGGATGATTCCGGCTCCGTCATGCCCTGTTACCCATGGATACGTGGATCCCCGACCGGAGTAAATGTGCAGGTCTGTGCCGCACAAGCCCAGAGCCACCATGCGGATGACGACTTGGCCGGGGCCGGGCTGACGTAGGTCCGGTCGAAGCACCGTCTTCATCTCATACGGTGCTGTCAGCTCTAGAACATGGCCGCCGAGGCTGATGGCTGTGGCGCTCATGAGATGCCGTACTTGCCCGGTGCGATGGTTCCCATGGGATCCAGTGCTGCCTTGATTTGATGCGTGACCTGCTGCAGTACCGGCAGGCGGGACATGGCCCGTTCCTGCCAGTCGGTCGGGGTTCGTCCGATGGGGTAGCCGATCTGGTCGTATGCCTCGACCAGAGCCGCATAGGCGGAGTTCATGCGGGCTACCTCATCAGGGTCCTGGCGGTTGAAGATGATCAGGTGCAGGCCGCGTGCGGCCCTGGTGCTGCAAACGAACTCGACGAAGTACTCAAACCCGTGCTCGGCGAGGATGCGGCGTGAAGTTTGATGCTGAAGCTCAGCAGCTTCGCCGATCATAGGAGTAGCGGGAAGGAACCAGGTGGCGCCACCGCCGGGGCGCCAGTTGAGCATGTCGACTTCACTTGCGGTGGGTTCACCACTGTAGGTGTCAAGGTGGATCTTGTAGATGGGGTTATCCAGCATTTCCTTGTGAGAGATGTAGGTGGCCTTACCTGATGCCTCGAAAACGGCGCGGATCTTATCGAGCGTGGGCTGCAGCGCCCCCACTGAAGGTCCATACAGGGCACCCGACACGAGCCACGCCCCCGTGCCGTGCTTTTCCTGGAGCTCCCGGCGGATGTCGTCCGGCAGCGGCACCTGACCGTTCGTGCGGTCATAAGGGTATGTATCCTCGGTAGCGAACCCGTAACCGCCGGAGGTCACCTTGATCAGAGTGGGAACCACCGAGTTGAGCTTCAACGGGCGCACCAATTCAAAGATCTCCGAAAGGTCCTCGTCTCCCGCGAAGGAGAAAGCAAATCCCAAGATGGTCGCTGGACGTGGCATCAGCCAGACGGCAGTCTGTGTGACTATGCCGAAGTTTGACTGGGTAAAGATGCCGTCCAAGAGAGGTCCGAAGCCGGACTTGTTGGTAAACCGGGTGTTGGCATTCGGAAGGGCCCCGTCTCCGGTGTTGAATATTTCCCCGTTGGGCAGAACTATTTCCATCCCGCACAGCGTGCCGAAGTGATCGAAGTGAGGGGTGTAGCCGGCACCGCGGTCAACGGCATTGCCGATAATGCTGCCATCGGGCGGACCAGAGGTGCCGCTGATCATGAACTTGTCGCCAAGCTCGGCCATTTTTGCCCGTAGCTGTCGGAAAGTCACTCCCGGTTCGATAACGGCATAGCCGAGCCGTTCATCAACTTCCAGGATGCGATTCATCCTTTTGCCCAGATGCATGATCACCTGGCCCCCTCGGACCGGAGAGAACTCCCCCATGCCCCAGTTATGACCGGTGCTTGTCGGCCACAGAGACACTCCATGCTCGGCAGCCAGACGGACAATAGTGGAGACGTCGGCGGTGGAAGAAGGAAAAACTATCCCGTCGGTTTGACGGTCTCCTCCCGGGAGTCGGTTGCTGCTGTATGAGGCGCGGCCAGCATCCGAAACATCCACGGCTTCTGGGCCAAGGACCTGGGAGACGGCCTCGAAGAACTTTTCTGACATTAGAACAAACTCCTGTTTGAAGGTTTAAAGTGGTTGTTTTCAGCGGAGAAGACGATCCGAATAGAACGGATCGATCCTTCCAAAGGGGTGTTTGGGCCTCGGCGCTCCGGATAACTTTCCTGTGGCAGGAAAAGCCACCCGGTGGGTTGCAGCAGGGATACGAGGGGACGAAAGGACCGAGATATTCAGACTGTTCCGCGTCGCGCCGGCTCGTCCCGTCCCGGGGACTCGACCTTCCCAGACCCCCTTGGCACGGCGAAGATCACTAACGCCCCAATCACGGCAAAAGCTGCAAACATGTAGAAATTCACTTGCCAGCCCAAAGCCAGACTGACGATAAAACCACCGATGATGGGTCCGGTGATGGCACCGATGCGGCCCACGCCCAATGACCAGCTCAATGCTGTGGCGCTGAGGGATTGCGGGTAGTGAGTAGCGCAGTAACCGGCCACAAGGATTTGGGTTCCGACGGAGCCGAGTCCGGCAAAGGCAACGATGACGAGCAGCAGGGCCAACGGCAGTTGCAGGCTGAGCATCAGAATTGCGATGCAAGCCAGAGCGAATGAAGTGATGACCACCCGTTTGATGCCGATCCGGTCCGCCACCACGGATGCGCTGATGGAACCGACGATTGCTCCCGCGTTAAGAACGAGCAGGAAGCTCAGCGCATCGCCAAGGTTGAAGCCTGCCTGTCGCATGATCTGGGGTAGCCAGGTGTTCAAGCCGTAGACGAGAAGTAGACCGCAGAAATTCGCCAGGGCGAACAAAATCGTCGACAGCCGCCACTTCCGCGTGAAGATTGTCCTGATACTCGAGTTTTGCGTTGTCGCGCCACCGGTCTTGTCTTCGGACGTCACGATGTCCGAGTACACCAGCCCGTACTGGGCTGCAACGGCTTCCGACTCCTGGAAGCGCCCCTTGCGGGCAAGGTGTGCCACGGATTCTGGCATAAACTTCCAAACAACCGGAAGCAACGTTACGAGCGGCAGCGCGCCGATGGCATACATCCAGCGGAAATCCATGTGAGGTAGAAGGTTGATTGCCAGCAGGGAAGCCAGGACTCCACCCACCGAGTACCCGCTGAACATTACGGCGTTGGCTATTTGACGCCGATCCTTCCGCGCGTATTCCACGGTCAGGGCGATACACGTCGGCACTACTCCCCCGAGTCCGAGGCCTGTGAGGAACCGGAGGGCGGCGAAAGCTTCGACCGTCGGCGCCAGCGCGGTGAGCAACATGCATAGCGAGAACCAGGAAATGCTAGCCAGCATGATTTTTCGCCTGCCCACCCTGTCCGTCAGAACTCCGACGGACAGGGTGCCAATGAGCATGCCAACGAGCGCAAGACTGCCGATCAGCCCGGCCTGGGCGGGTGACACTGCCCACTGTTCGTACTTGAGGATTGTAGGGACGGTGGAGCCAAAGACGACAAGATCGTAGCCATCAAAGACGATCGTCGCGAAACAGAGCAACAAAACGGATCGGCCGTTTCGTCTGGGTACAGCGAGAAGGCGTTGTTGATCAGAAAGGGGCTGCGTCATTAGCTGTCTCTTCTTTCCAGATGCCAGGGGAGGCTGTGGCTTGAATCACAAGATTGGACACAGAGTGTCACACTTTTATGGCGATAGTAAATAAGCCGACATACTTTTCTGAACATCCCCGCCCGGAGAACCCCGCTGCCGCCTGCGGACGGGCAGAGGCCGGGTTTGTTACGACAGCAAGAATGGGAGGTGCCGTTTCGGGAAACCGCTGCCCTGTAATCCTGAAGGGGCTGCCGGAGCGGACGCAGGTGCCTAAGAAGATGCGTTCGATCAGGTACGGTCTTTGGCAGACGCTGGTCTTCCTTCCGATGCGGATAAAGAGTCGCGGACTGAATCCCGCCCGCCTAAAGCCGGTGCCTAGGATTTGCCGGGGAAACATGGGCTCCCCGGGGATCGTTGCGGCCACGTTCCCGATGTTTCACGAAGGTGGTCGACGATGTGTCCCGGCATTGACCTAACCCAGGTTAAAAACCCACCGGCTTGCTGCCTCTGCCACTGGTTCCACGGTCACCCTAAAGCCGATCTTCGAGCGGTTTTCGCAGTCGCACATCCCCGAGGAAACTCATGGGTAGTGCCCAGTTGCCGGCTGAATGCTTCCGGCGATACCCGGACGCTGACGCCGGCACAACGCCCAGCTCTGCAACCGAAAGGGGGCGGACTGGGCGGACTGACTGTGCTCATCGAGATGACCTGGCGCTTGCCGGCGTCGACGGCTGCGCGGGCGGGCCCGACATTCTCGTGAGAAGCTAATGGCCCGGCTGCGTGATGTTCGGCATGCGGCCGCTGTAGCCTATGACTGTGATGGTGAACCGAGAAGTGATTGGGGCCGCGAATGCCGCAAGGCAGTGATGTCGCCGACGTTGCTCCGATGCCACGTCATCAGCACTTGATCGTCACTGTTTATGGGCTCTACGCCCGCAATCAGGGGGGCACCTTTGCGGTGGCGGATCTTATCCGCCTCCTGGGTGAATTGGGTATGGAGTCCGCTGGCGTTCGCTCGGCGGTTTCGAGGCTGAAGAAGCGGGGAGTTCTCGTCAGCGTAAAGCGCGGCGGCGCGGCGGCGTACAAGCTGTCGCCCGAACTGGAAGATGTCTTCACGGCGGGCGATGAACGGATTTTCTCACCCCGCCGGGCCAAGAAAGATGACGGATGGCTTTTGGCCTCCTTCTCCGTTCCTGAAGCCCGGCGCCACCTCCGCCACAAGCTGCGGACGATCCTGACGCGGGTTGGCTGCGGCCAGGTATCCCCGGGGTTATGGATTGCCCCCGGCGCCCTGGCAAATGAGGTGGAACTGCAGGTTCGGCGCGCGGGCCTTATGAGCTACGTCGATTTATTCAGGGCAACGCACCTCACCGAAAGTCAGATCAACGAAAAGGTAGGGCAATGGTGGGATCTTCCCTCCCTTGAGGCGCTCTATACGGACTTTTTGGTGCGTCACGAGCCTGTGCTGCAGCGATGGCTTCAGCGTGCGGGTGAAGATGATGATTCTCCTGCCCTGTTGCGGCAGGCCTTCGCCGACTACATTCCCATGGTCACTGCTTGGAGACGCCTGCCCTACATGGACCCGGGTCTTCCCGAGGATTATCTGCCAGAAAGGTGGCATGGCCTTGCCGCCCAGCAGCTTTTCACCCAGCTGCACGAACTGTTGGGGCCTTGCGCTCACGAATATGCGATGTCCATCGTTGGAGCTTCCCAGCCAGTTGCGAGCTGACGCCAGAGTGCCCTCCAGGCCAACGGTCCTGATGGAGCGGCACCAGTCGTGCTCCTTACGCCGAACTGCGCGGTTTTTAGTCCAAGGAGGCCAGCCACTTCACCTCTGGGCTTTCCCCGGCCCTGAAGTAGTACTTAGCTGCGGCTCGGAATGCCGATTGACTTCAGCTCCATGTACTCGCGGAATCCCTCTTCTCCGTTTCTACGACCAATGCCGCTTTGGCGGTAGCCGCCCAAGGGTGTTGACACATCAAAATATGCGCCGCCGTTGACAGAAATGTTGCCGGCCCGGAGACGGCGCGCAACAGCCAATGCTCGTTCATCTGAGGCGCTACTAACTTCACCAGCCAAGCCGTAAATAGTGGCGTTGGCAATCTCGACGGCCTCGTCCTCGGTATCGTACGGAATAACGCACAGCACCGGACCGAAGATCTCCTCGTGGGCAACGGCCGAGTGGGGATCGACATCGACAAGGACGGTCGGCTCCACGTAGTACCCGGCCAGGCCTTCGATGGCGTGACCGCCGGTCAGCAGGCGGGCGCCGGAGGCGACACCGGATTCGATCGCGGACAGGATGACGTCGCGCTGCTTGGCGCTGGCTTGTGGGCCCTGGATGACTGAAGGGTCCCACACGTCACCGACGATGACGTTGTCGAAGACGGCTTTGAGGATGGGCAAGGCCTCCCGGTAGCGGCTTCGTGGGACCAGCAGACGTGTTGAATACGTACAACCTTGACCGGCGTGCGCACACATGACAGCAGCTGCCGGCAGTACCTCCGTTAAGTCGGCGTCATCGAGCACAATGTGGGCTGATTTGCCGCCGAGCTCGAGAAATGTCTTTTTAATGGTCGGTGCCCCAGAAGCCAGGACCCTTCGGCCGGTCGAGGTTGAGCCCGTGAAGGTAACCATGTCAATGCGCGGATCGGAGGTCAGCATCTCAGTGACTTCAACGGTATTCGTGGTGACTACATTGAAGATGCCGGTCGGAATGTCGGTCCGCTCGGCCGCGAGGCGGCCGAGTTCCAGACCGCTCCAAGGAGTTAGTGAGGCTGGCTTCAGAATTACTGCATTACCGGCGGCCAGCGCGGGAACTGACTCGGAGACGTTGAGGTACAGCGGGTAATTCCACGGAGTGATTGCGGCAACGACACCGATGGGTTCGTAGTGAATCCGGCGCCGGGAGAGGGCGCCGCGGGAAGTGGTTGGTGACCATTCCTGTTCATAGGCGAATTCGCGGGCCATTTTTGCCCAGAACGCAAGCTCTTCCAGCGGCTGCTCCAACTGTACGCTGTACGTCAGGGCGATAGGGGAGCCTGTCTCTGTTACGACGATCCGTCGAAGCCGCTCCTTTTCCTCTACCAGTGCGTCGCGCAACTGCAGGATGCACTTACTCCGGAAGTCCGGGTCGTTCGCCCAGATTCCCTCGTCAAAGGCCCTCCGCGCGCCCCTAATTGCGCGTTCCATGTCCTCTTCGGTGGCATTTCCGGCGTAACCGGCGCTTTCACCCGTGCTGGGGTCGATGTTTTCGAAAAGGCCGCCGTCACTTGCTTCGACCAGCTGCCCGTCAATGAACAAGCGGCGCTCCCCTTCAAGGGGACCGGAAGCCTGAGTGACGTAATTGTCTTGGGGCGTTGTCATGCGTTTCCCTCTTTCCCTTGGTGGTTTTATGTTGTTGCGCGCCTGATGTTCAGGCGTCGTCTCGGATAAGTTCGGCTGCGCGCCAAGCCATGGCCATGGCTGGTCCGTTGAGATTTCCCGAGATCATCGCGGGCATAACTGAAACGTCGACGACGCGAAGGTTGCGGACGCCGCGCACGCGCAGCCGGGAGTCGACGGCGTCGGTTTCGTTTGGTCCCATCGCTACTGCACCACAGGCGTGGTAGCCCGTACCGCCGTTCAGGAATGCGGATCTGATGATGGAGTCATCATCCTCAACAGCTGACCCCGGGACGGTCTCAGCGCTGGCAAACTCGGCGATCGGAGACTCTTTGACGAGGGCGCGCATCTTGCGGAAAAGTGCGATTGATGTTGATCGGTCGTGTTCAGTGGACAGGTAGTTGGGAATGATCCGGGGGGTGGCCCGTGGATCCTTGGAGGTGATGTGCACCGACCCCTGGCTGGTGGGCCGCAGGGCAAAACCCAGCAGGGAAAACCCTGGGCGGTTCTCGATACTGGAACCAGTCGAACCTGCACCTGAGGAGTAAGGAGTAAGGAGGACCTGCGCGTCTGGGCGTGCCAGTTCCGGTGTGGTCTTGAAGAAGGTCAGAATGTCGTAGGCGGGTGTGGAAATCGGTCCTTTCCGAGTGAGCATCCATTCGAGCCCGCTGCGTCCCTGTCTGAGCGGGGAGGACAGCTTCTTGTTGTAGCCGATGTTCTTGTTCAGGCGGACTTGGAGCGGCAGGCAGCGGTGTTCACGTACACCCTCACCAATCGTGTCGCTTTCTACGCGAACGTCGATGCCGGCGGCGTTGAGTACGTCTCGCCGCCCTATTCCGGAAAGTTCGAGCAGTTGGGGTGTGGCGATCGAACCCATGCTGAGGATGACTTCGCGTTTGGCGCTGAAGGATACGGCGGGCTCCCCCGCGAACGCTGTTACTCCCGTGACCGTCTCACCGCTAAAGGTCAACCCGGAGACGGTGGTGTTGGTCCGGAGGGTAAGGTTTGGCCGTTTCAATGCTGGCCCGAGGAAGGCCTTGGCCGCGCTCACGCGGATTCCGTTGCGGATTGTGGCCGGAGCGTACCCGATGCGTTCAGCATCGGAGGCGTTGAGGTCCTGGACCGTTTCAATGCCCAGTCCTCCTGCGGACCGCATCAGGGCTTCTCCGACTGTTTCGACGTCCTTTCGGACGCCGACTTGCAAGGGGCCACCTGCGCCGCGCATATCGGATTTGCCCAAGGAATGATCTTCCATGCTTTTGAACACGCGGAGCATTTGGTCCCAGCCCCAGCCGGGGTTGCCTAGTTCTTCGAGACCGTCGTAGTCGGCCTGAGATCCCCGATTATAGATCATTCCGTTGACCGAACTGGAACCACCGAGGACCTTTCCGCGGGCCCAGTACTCGACTTGGCCGTTGGGTCCGAAGGGCTCAGTAGGGTAAAACCAGGTGTACTTGGGGTTGCTCAGGGTGAAGGCAATTCCCTTGGGGATGGAGATCATAGGGTGAGAGTCCGCCCCACCTGCCTCCAAGAGGAGAACAGTAATTTTGGGGTCCTCCGTCAACCGGTTGGCGAGGACGCATCCCGCGGACCCCGCTCCCACGATGATGTAGTCATAGGTGCCTTTGTTCACAATTCAACTCCCGTGTTGCCTTGAGGTTTACATGGATACTGCCGGTTGTTCGTTGTGGTGCTGGGGGTCCTGGTCCCGCTCGGGCTCGAGGTTCCTGGGTATGGCAAGGGCGATCACGGCGGCTACCAAGGCCACGGCGCACCCGATGTACAACCCGGTCCTGAATCCATCAGCTGTGGGCACCAGATGCGACCCGGAATGCGTCGTCATTTGGGCGAGGACGACACCAATGACCGCGCCGGAGACGGACGTGCCGATGGAGAGCATCAAGGCGTTGAAGCTGTTCGCCGAACCTGTTTCGGTACCGGGGACGGCCCCCATGATGAGGGCAGGCAAGGCGCCATATGCAAAGCCGAGCCCGATGCCGCCGATAACATTAGCGACCACCAAGCCCCAGAGAATATCCATCAAGAACACTGAGACGGCGTAGCTGGAAGACGTAATGAGGGCGCCCACAATCAGCGTCGTCTTCGGTCCCCTGCTTGCGCTGAGTTTTGCTCCCAGCGGCGAAACCAGCATCATCGCCAGGCCTGCCGGTGCCATCCAAAAACCCATCTGCAGCATCGACTGTCCCAGGCCGTAGCCCGTCTCAGTAGGCAGCTGGAGGACCTGGGGAAGGATCAGCGAACGGGCATACATTGCGAAGCCCAGCAGAATTGATGCGACGTTAGTCAGTAGCACAGCCCGACGGATAGTCACGCGCAGGTCCACCAGGGCATCACGGGTGCGCAACTCCCAACAGCCCCAAAGCCCGAATAGAAATACTGCACCGCCCACGAGGCCGATGACCGCGGGACTAAGCCAGCCCCAGTCCCCGCCCTTGGACACGGCCAGAAGCAGGCAGATCAAGGCCGAACTAAGACCGAGTGCCCCCGGGAAGTCGAACTTTCCGGGGTTCTCTGGGACGGGAAGGTCCGGAGCCACCTTCCAGATCAGTAGCAGGCTCAGCAGGCTCACCGCCGCGGTGGCCCAGAAGAGAATGCGCCAGTCAGTGAACTGGACAACCGCAGCGGAAATCGGGAGGCCGAGGGCTCCGCCAATGCCCAGTGATGAACTAACCAGAGCAATTGCTCCGCGCAGTTGAGCCGGTGGAAGCAGGTCCTTCAGGAAGCTGATACCCAGCGGGACCATGCCTGCGGCCAAGCCCTGCAGGGCCCGGCCCGCAATCATGGGGACCACGGAGTCAGCCATGGCGCAAAGGGCCGATCCGAGGATGAGCGGAACGAATGACCCCATGATGACCAGGCGTTTACCGAACATGTCCCCCAGCCGCCCTGCGACAGGAGTGACTACGGCTGACGCCAGGAGAGTCACGGTGATCACCCAGGACGTGTTGGAAGGGGTAGTGGCGAATATTCTCGGCAGCTCGACCAATAGAGGTACCACCAACGTGTGCGTCATCGAGGCAACGATCCCGGCAAACGCCAGTACTGCCACCACCGACCCGGTCCTGACATGGGATGAGTTGAGTGCACTGCTTTCCGTCATCAGCATCTCCTAAGAAGGGTGGTTTCCATTGGTGCTAAGGGGAGCCCCTGCCGCAGGTATAAGGGCCACCCTTTACTGACAGCCTCATCAGGTTCAATACCTTTGATCCTCGGCCGAAGTGGACTACTCAAAAAAGAGCCTGTGGCTTTCTGTACTCGCCCGGCGGGGCCTTCATCGACACTAGATCCCCGTAGTGTTGCGCATTTCAGACATCACGTATCGTCGGGCAACTGGGTGCCGAGTCCGGCGAGAACGCGTCGAAGCCCTTTAGCCCGCGGAGGCGCGGACTCCCGGGGCGCTTGCATCAAAGAGCCGCTGCCGCTCGGCGGCTAGATCGCCGACCAGCCGCCGTCAGAGGCCAGAACCGCGCCGTTAAGGTTGGTGCCGTCGTCGCTGAGCAGGAAAGTGATAGAGGCGGCCAACTGCGAGGCGTTGGCGGGCGTGGGGACATTGGCCTCCATGAGGGGGACGAGTCGCTCGGTGGCCAGCTGGGAGGCAAAGGTTGCCTCGATGCCAGTGAATGTGGGCCCGGGAGCGACGGTATTGAACCGAAGACCCTTCGGGCCGTACATGACGGCGGAGTTCCTGGTCAGACCAACAACGGCATGTTTGGAGGCGGTGTACGCAGCACCAGCAGCCGAGCCGCGGATGCCAGCCTCTGAGGAAACGTTGACTACGGACCCCGTCCCGGCTTCCAGCATCAGCGGCACCACTGCACGGGTAAGGCGCATCAGGGCCGTGACATTGATACGGAAAACGCGATCCCAGAGCTCATCGTCCACCTCGTGGATTGGTGCGAAGTCATCCATGATCCCGGCGACGTTGGCCAAGGCGTCAATGCGTCCGCCGGCGGCAGAAACCACGGCGGCAACAGTTTCCTCAGTGGAGATGTCGCCGGCCACTGGCACCAGGGCAAGGCTTTTGTTCTCTTCGACAAGAACATCGAGGCGTCCCTTGCTGATGTCGGCGGCGATAACCCTGCCTCCCTCCTTGGCGATGCGCAGGGCGGTGGCCTGCCCGATACCGGATGCTGCACCCGTTACGACGACGGTTTTTCCCGCAAAGCGGCCGTTAGTGATGGTTTCCTGCCATATGGCTTCGTTGCCCATGATGTCCTCCCAGATGCCAAATAGTGTTCAAACAACTATATGGCACTCTGTGTCATTATGGAAGGGTGGATACTGATGAGATGCTTTCGAATGATTCGATCACCATCAAACGCTCTCCTGGGCGGCCGGTGACTATCGATCCCGAGGCGGTCGCCGCCCTTGCCCTCAGAATTTTTGCCGAGCGGGGGTATGAGCAGACCTCAATGGAGGATATTGCGCGCGAGGCCCACGTCGGACGAAAGACCCTGTATCGCCATTTCGCGAACAAAGCGGACCTGGTGTGGGGCGGTATGGGGCCAGTGATAGAAGCATCTGCCGCCGCGTTCGATTCAGCCCCTGCAGAGCCCTTGCCCGCAAACGCGATTCTGGATGGACTCCGGGAAGCGGTGCTGGCCGGTATTGCCGCCATCCCGGACCTCGCCGTGACCCGCGGAAGGCTCCGATTGATCGCCGAACACCCGGAGCTGCTCAGTCGGAGCCAGGAATATTTGGGGACCCGTCATGAGCAGACCCGCTCCTACCTCACTGCCCGTGGCATTCCTGAAGACACCGCCAGGTATCTGTGTGCCGCTCTTAGCGGCGCATTGTTCGAAGCCTGGCTGCAATGGGCTGCTCATGATGACTCCGACCCCGCCCCCTACCTTCGGCGGGCTCTTGCCGTCCTCCGGCTGGGCTAATTTAGGTCTTCTTTCCCGAGGCGGATGACGCACGCTCCGGTAGCGCCAGAAAGGCCCTGGCCTTTCCATTTGCTCCTTCGGCGACTTGGATAGGTGAGTGTTGATTCTTTATACGCCGCACTGCAAATGGAGCCATTGTCGACGTTTGAACGAGGCCTGCGAGCACTTTCAACTTCATAGCAACGGTGGAAAGCGGGACGGTCCAGCCACTCCTCATGGCCTAACGCGCCGCTCAAATGCGGCAGGAATTTCGCGAGTTCCGGGTCGTATTCGGGGTGGCCTCATGCGGACGATTCCGGACACCTCCGTGGGGCCGGCAGGTGCGGCTGCACCAGTTGTCGGACGATGGATGGTTGCATCTTTCATTCCCATAACCGCGTGATTGATGGCCTCTGGGAGCGGTGAGGGGTCTTACCTGACTTCCTCCATACCTTGCGACGGGCGATGCTCTTGAATGACTGGTCCATATTCTTACATTTCAATTGACACGGGCTCGCTGGTCAGATCCTGAGGCAATGCCCCGGGTGGGATCTCCGGCGCTGAATGCCACATGAGTTGCGGGGCCATTGGCGCCTTAGCGGCGTCAAGGGCGCGAAACGCGGCCATAGGGTCCGAAGACGTATCCTCCGGATGCTCCCAAGGCCGCCCTAAAGATACCCCCATCCCCGACCGAACTAGGGGATATGTTTATTGCCTTCCACCTGGCAATCGCACCTTCTGGGGACTCGCGAACAGGTCCACGCCCACTCCGGGGGCGTGGAGTCGAGGGCCGTGATGAAGCAGGGACGGGGCGGCAAGGTCTCCCAACCGCCGGCGCCGCTTGCTGACGCCGAGGGGCTGCAGTGTCCCGTCATACCGCTGGTGCATGGTGCGACGCAGCCGGTCAAGAATTGATTTATGTAGTACTGCACTTCGTCTATTTCCTCTGGAGTAATCCATTCCACTGATCGCCTAGAGGGCAAGTCTTCGTGGTTATTGACGCGCGTCACCGGTTCGTGGTTAGATCGGTGACGCGCGTCACTAGCGGATGTGCGGAGGGCGGTGAGAACGCTTGTCGTCACCTGATAGTTCATGATCATGATCGACCAACCAAGAGGAGATACGTTTCACGATGACAACAGAATTCCCTGCTCCAACCACCATCAGCCTTGAGGCCCAGAAGATACTGGCCACGGTCGCCGCAAGGCCGCCACAGCCTGATCCTGCGCCTGCTGACCTCGATGTCTGGCGCGCCTTGGCGGCGGCCGCCGAATCATCAGACCCTGTCTTCGTCGAGACCATGGCGCGAGCGACCACTGGTGCCGTGACATCAGACGTTGCAGTAGCTGTAGAAGCCGGCGAGATCCATGGGGCGAAGTTCTTTGCGGCTGAGCCGTCGGGCATCGCAACCGACGACGAGCGGGCCCTTCTCTACATCCACGGAGGAGGTTTCCTTTGGGGCGGCGGGCCCACTGCGCGCCGCTCCACCGAGCTTATCGCCGGCAACATCGGCGTGCGTACCTGGGGCATGGACTATCGGCAACTCCCGGAGAACCCGTTCCCGGCTGGGTTGGATGACTGCCTGATGGTATACCGTGAACTGCTGAAGACCCATAGGCCGGAGATGATCGCCGTCGCCGGACAGTCCGGGGGCGCAAGTCTCGCAGCAGCCCTTCTCCTTCGAGCCCGAGACGAGGGTCTGCCATTGCCGGGCGCCGCCTGCCTCATTTCTCCTTGCGTCGATTTCACGCAGGCCGGCGACACGTACACCACCCTCGGCTTTGCCCTCCCCAACGGATGGGACCCAACGAACACGCTCGATCTCTATCGCGGCGAAACACCACTCGAGCACCCTTACATCTCACCTCTGTTCGGCACGTTCACCGCAGACTTCCCGCCTGTCATGCTGACCTCCGGGACGCGAGACTTCCTCCTATCGGATACCGTGCGGTTGCACCGCAAACTCCTCCAGGCCGGCGTCCGCGCCGAACTGCATGTCTGGGAAGGCGCCTTGCACGGAATGTTCATGGGACAGGCTCCCGAGGACCGAGAGCAGATCGAGCAGGCACGCCGATTCCTTGAAGCCTGCTGGGCAGCAGCATGACCGCCGCGATAAAACACGACCTGCAACAGCGGGGATCGCAACACCTGCACACCTAGGGCCAATGGGCAAGTGATAAGCCAGCAAAGATTGAACGACGACACTCGAAGCGGCGGGAACCAATCATGCATCGTGAATGAATCTTGGCACGAAAGGTCGGCCACACCGGCATTACCCCAGGCGCATGGAGCTCCCGCAATTACGAACAAAGTTCTTTTTTAGTCAGCTATTGACGCGCGTCACCAACGCGTGATTCCATCGTTGGTGACGCGCGTCACCGATGAACGCTATATTTTTCTAGGAGTGCTAATGGCCAGGAAACCATTCAATGAAGGATGGTCTGTCCGGACGAGGGTCAGTGCTTTCGCTGAACTGGGCGGAGCAAGCGAACAGTGGGTTGATGTGGTGCTTCCGCATGATGCGCTGATCTCGAAGAGCAGAAGCAGTGATGCTCCCGCCGGGGCGGCTGGCGCGTATTTTCCCAGCGGTGCTTTCGAATACCGCAGGAAGCTCGATGTCTATGGGGCTGATCGCGGCAAGGTGTTCATTCTCGAGTTCGACGGCGTCTACCGGGATGCGATGGTGTATGTCAATGGTGCTCTGGCCGGCCAGGACGCATATGGCTACTCGCGCTTTACGGTGCGTATCGACCCGTATCTCCGGTTCGGTACCGCGAACGAGGTCCGGGTGGTCTGCAGGGCTCACCGGGACAGCCGCTGGTACACCGGTGCCGGCATCTACCGGGACGTGCACCTGATTGTTAAGGAACCCATTCACATCGGCGTAGACGGTGTCCGTGTCACCACTGCTGACATCGACAGCGAACGCGCGATGGTAGAGGTGACTGCAACCATCACCAATACCACCGCCGTCACCACCACGGTCAACCTGGCCACGTCGGTCAATGAAGAAGGCATCGCCGAGGACGCCAGCGACGAGTCCCCTGTCACACTGCTTCCAGGCACCTCGGCTGTGGTGCGCCATCGGCTGATGGTCGAGGATCCGGCCTTGTGGGGACTCGATTCGCCGTCCCTGTACACCTGTTTCCTGCAGTTGCGCGACGCTGGCAAGGTCATCGACAGAGAAGCCGTCACGTTCGGGATCCGTCGGATCCAGGTCGACGCCAGGCGAGGGTTGCGCCTGAATGGTGAGACCGTGAAACTGCGCGGGGCCTGCGTTCATCACGACAATGGACCTTTGGGTGCGGCGAGCATAGCCGCGGCCGAGGAGCGCCGGGTCCTGGTGCTGAAGGAAGCCGGGTTCAACGCCATCAGAAGCTCGCACAACCCCGCGAGCTCCGCACTCCTGGACGCCTGTGACCGGCTCGGGATGCTCGTCATCGACGAAGCTTTTGACGTTTGGACCTCCGGTAAGTCCGATTATGACTACGCCACTGATTTCGCGCAGTGGTGGGAGCGCGATCTTGAGGCCCTGGTGGCCAAGGACATTAACCACCCCAGCGTGATCATGTACTCCATCGGCAACGAGATTCCGGAAACCGGAACACCTGATGGCGGGGTGTGGAGCCGCCGGCTTGCCGAAAAACTGCGGTCGCTGGATGCGACCCGGCCCATCACCAACGGCATCAACGGTTTTGTCTCGAGTCTGGACCTGGTCCTGGCTGGCATGAAGCAGCATCAGGGCGCAACTGCCGACACCGGCGCGGGGGTGAACGGGATGATGACCCAGGTCGGGGACATGATGAACCAAATCTCGGCATCCGAAATGGTCAGCGAACGGACCGCCGAATCCTTTTCCGTGCTCGACGTGGCAGGAATGAACTACGGTGACGGGCGCTACTTGCTGGATAAAGCACTCTTTCCGAACCGCGTCATTGCCGGCACGGAGACTTTTCCAGGGCAGATCGCCAAAAACTGGGACCTCGTCAAAACCAACAATCATGTCATTGGCGACTTCGCCTGGACCGGGTGGGACTACCTGGGAGAAGCCGGTTTGGGCTCAGTGGGATACGCCGACGGCGATACCAGTGCAGCCGCAACCGTCGCAAAGCCCTACCCATGGCTTACCGCGTGGACAGGCGACATCGACATCACCGGTGAACGCCGCCCTGCCTCCTACTACCGCGAAATTGTCTTCGGACTCCGGTCAACGCCATACATCGCGGTCCACCGCCCGCAGTTTCATGGACGCACACCACTCATGACGCCCTGGTCCTGGAGTGATGCGATCAGCAGCTGGACCTGGGAGGGATTCGAGGGAGAGCCGATCCAGCTGGAAGTCTACTCGGACAGCGACGACGTAGAACTGCTCCTCAACGGGGTGCCTGTCGGACGATCCACGGTAGGAGAAAAGCTGGCCTTCCGTGCCGACTTCGAGATCATCTATACCCCCGGCGACCTGACCGCTGTCGCTTATAAGGACGGTCATGAACATTCCCGCGTGCAACTATCCACAGCACGCGACCAGTTGCATCTTGACGTGACCTCCGACGTCGACCTCCTCACGGCTGACACCGGGGACCTCGCCTTCGTACGAATAGCACTCACGGACGAAAACGGCATTGTTCACAACGGCCGAGACCGGAAAGTCGCCGTAACTGTGGATGGACCCGCGACCCTCCAGGGCCTCGGCAGCGCCAACCCCGCTACCGACGAACCCTTCACAGCAGACTCGCACACCACCTTCGACGGCCGAGCCCTGGCCATCATCCGCCCAACCGGGCAGGGCCCTGTCACCGTCACCGTGACAGCCTCCGGCTGCGAACCGGCCACCGTCACCATCGGTGCCAACGCAACCAAAGAAACGGGAGAACGACACCTCGTCTCCTAGCACTAACACCCCCGCTCCACCTGTTTCCTTTCACCTCAGTCCCCCAACATCTGTACACCAAGACAACGGAGTCCAGCCTTGAAAAACAACAGCAATCTTCCGCCAGCCACCGCCACCATCGGGGGCACATCAGCCCAGGTGGGCGAAGAACAAGTCCTGCTTGCTCCTCCTCCCACCGCGGAAAAGGACCTGCCCAAGGTCAGCGCCAAGTACATTTGGCTGTTGCTGCTGGGCATGTTCGGAACCTACATCGCCCTCGTCACACCCATAGCCCTCTCCCTGGCCATCAAAATCAAAGCAATCGCACCAGATCACGAGGAGTACCTGGGGTTCGTCATCGGCGCCGCCGCCGTCGTCTCGCTGGTCTCCGGTCCCATCACCGGGGTCCTCAGTGACCGCACACGAAGCCGCTTCGGGCGCCGCCGCCCCTGGCTCGTAGCCGGCTCCCTTGTCGGTACCCTGGGACTGCTCATTATCGCCCTCGCACCGGACGTGCCCATGGTTGCGTTAGGTTGGATCGTCACGACGCTGGGCTGGAACACCGTCATCGGAAACTTCACCAACTCGCAGGCAGACCTCCTGCCGGAGTCCCAGCGCGGAAAAGTCGGCGGCCTGGTCGGCTTCGTCACCATGGCGGCACCAGTGACCGGCTCCATCCTCGCCGGCACCTTTGCCAAAGACACCTTCTTGCTCTTTATGATCCCCGCAGTGCTTGGCTTGGTCCTAACCGCTTTGTTCACCTTCGTCATCCGTGAGGACGACAGCCGCACCCGCACCTTCGAGGACAGCCTGAACCTGCGCGTGATCCTGTCCAAGTTCGTGTACAACCCCCGAGCGTACCCCGACTTTTCGTGGAACTGGCTCGGACGATTCCTCTTCTACTTTGGCCTCACTCTGAGTTCAACCTTCACCGCGTTCTACTTCGCACAGCGGCTCGGGGTTCAGATCACCGAAATCGGCACCATTGTGGCAATCGGCGGGATGGTCGGTATCGTCACGATGATTATCGGCTCCATCGGAGGCGGCTTCCTTTCCGACAAGATGCGCAGGCGCAAGCTCTTCGTGATCAGCGCCGGTTTCATGTTCTCCGCAGGTGCACTTGTCATGGCATTCGGGGACAACATGCCCATGCTTCTCATTGGCCTAGCCATCTCAAACCTGGGCCTTGGCATCTTCTCCGCCGTTGATCAGGCCCTGGTCCTGGACGTACTGCCCGAGCGGGACACCGACGCCGGACGGTTCGTGGGCATCAACGGACTCGCCAACTCCCTGGCGCAGTCAGCCGCTCCGCTCATTGCACCGCTTTTCCTGGGCATTGGTGTAGCCGCTGGAGGAGACAAAAACTACTCCCTGCTCTACCTGCTGGCCGGTGCCTTCACGATCCTCGGCGGCGTCGTCGTCCTGAAGGTCAAAGCCGTCCGCTGATCCCACGGTCCGAAAGGGAGCGCAGCTGACAGGCGTGCAACCGGGCCACCCCTACTAAAGAGGAATTCCATGCAGAAGATCGACGTCAGCCAGCTGACGCTGCAGCAAAAAGCGTCCTTGTTGACCGGAGATACCTTCTGGTCAACCACTACCATCGCCGAACATCACATTGATGGCGTGACCATGGCCGACGGACCGCACGGCGTCCGTCGACAGAAGCATGGGACAGACCACCTCGGGCTGCACCACAGTGAGCCCGCAACGTGTTTTCCGCCTGCTGTCGGAATCGGGTGCAGCTGGAGCGAGGACGTCGCCGCACGCGCCGGCGCCGCCCTGGCCAAAGAATCACAGGCGCTGGGCGTGGACGTGCTCCTCGGCCCGGGCGTGAACATCAAGCGCTCACCTCTAGGAGGCAGGAACTTCGAGTACTACTCGGAGGACCCGCTGTTGTCCGGCGTGCTGGGCAGCGCCTACGTCAAAGCTCTTCAGGCGCACGGGGTGGGAGCATCCGTGAAGCATTTCGCGGCCAACGATCAGGAGACCGAGCGCATGGTCATCAGCTCCGATGTCGACGAACGCACACTCCGTGAAGTGCACCTCTCCGCCTTCGAACGCGTCGTGACCGAAGCGCAACCGGCAACAGTTATGTGCTCGTACAACAAGATCAACGGCATCCATGCCTCAGAAAACCGCTGGCTCCTCACTGATGTATTGCGCGGCGAATGGGGATTCAACGGCGTCGTGGTGTCCGACTGGGGCGCCGTCCGCACACGGCCGGCGGCACTGAACGCCGGCCTGGATCTGGCAATGCCCGGACCGGGGCAGTACGCCACCGAAGCGCTCATCAAGGCCGTCCAAAACGGGAGCGTGGACGAGTCAGCGATCGACCAGGCAGTGGAACGGGTTCTGGGCCTCGCCACCTACAGCGAACCCCGCATCAACGGGGCCGGCGCGACCGAGTTCGATACCGCCGCACACCATGAACTGGCGCGTGAGCTCGCGGCCGAGTGCGCCGTCCTGCTCAAAAACCAGAACGGCGTACTGCCGCTGAAACAGGGAACATCCCTTCTGGTCATCGGAGAGTTTGCCACAAACCCCAGGTACCAAGGCGGGGGCAGCTCACACGTCAACGCCACCCGCGTCGACATACCCCTGGAAGAACTGAAGGCCGCAGCCGCCGTCTCCGGTGGCAGCGTCCACTATTCTCAGGGCTTTTCTGTCCAGTCGGGAGCGAACGATGCTGAACTCCGTGCCTACGCCGTCGCGGCGGCCCCCACCGCGGACGTCGCTGTCATTTTCGCCGGGAACCCCGAAGAGGAGGAATCCGAAGGGTTCGACCGGACGCGGCTGGAACTCGCCGCTGTGCAGGTCGAACTCATCCGGGCTGTCGCGGCCGCCGCCCCCCGCACCGTCGTTGTCTTGGCGAACGGGGGCATTGTCTCCCTTGAAGATTGGCATGACCACGTTGACGGCATCCTGGAAGGTTTCCTGCTCGGCCAGGGCGGCGGTAAAGCGATCGCTGACCTGCTGTTCGGCGTGAGGAGTCCCTCCGGACGCCTGGCCGAAACGATTCCGTTCCGGCTGCAGGACACCCCCACCTACCTGTCCTTCCCAGGCGAGCAGGGTCACGTCCGCTACACCGAAGGCGTCATGGTCGGCTACCGCCACTACGAATCGGTGCAGTGCCCCGTCCGGTACCCTTTCGGGCACGGGCTAAGTTATTCCACCTTCGAAACCTCGGACCTGCGGGCCAGAGCGCGCGGCCATGACCAAATCGCTGTCAGCGCGACGGTCACCAACACCGGGAAGATCCCGGCAAAACACGTCGTACAGGTCTACCTTTCAACCGACGCGGGGCCGGTCCTGCGCCCGGAACGGGTTCTGGCCGCTTTCACCAAGGTCCTCCTTCAACCGGGCGAAACCCGGGAGGTCCAGTTCATACTGGACCGCAGGACCCTGCGGTACTGGGACGTGATCCTTGATCGGTGGGTTGTCGCTCAGGGCACCTACACCGTGCAGGTATCCGAGAATGCCTCACACGTCCTGCTTGAACAGAAGGTGGCACTTGACGGTGACGATCTGCCATGCCTCCTGTCACTGCAGTCCGACGTCGCGGAGTGGCTCGCCCATCCCACGGCGGGTCCGGCACTGGCGAACGAGCTCAACCCCATCATGGCCGCGTCCGGGCAACAGCTCGATGATGACAGCGACGGCACCCGCATGGTGCTCTCCATGCCTATGAACCAGATCCTGAGCATCCTCGGCGGCGCCATTGACGGCGATTGGCTTGTCTCTCTGCTTGAGCAGCCCGCTGATGCCCGTTCCTCCCCCGCATAGCCCCCTGCGCGACCCACCGAAAGCACCCACCCATGACTTACATTCTCGTCCGGGCCGCCCGTAGCCCTCTGGACACCGCCGACCGTTTTCGGGCCCGGCAGACCCTCGGCGATCACCGGATGGTCTGCCGTGAAGCAACTGACCCCTCGATCGGGTGCTGTCGCGACCGCCGCTTCCTCTTCGGTCCCGTAAACGCCCTCCCCGGCGCCTGATCTAACCTGCATCGAAAGGACACCAATGACAACGTTTGGCCCGGATTTCCTCTGGGGCGCTTCGACGGCGCCGCATCAGATCGAGGGAAACAACACTAACAGTGACTGGTGGGGCCGCGAAGGGCTCTTCCCCGGTATGGAGCTCAGCGGTGACGCGAACGACAGCTACCATCGTTATCGGGAGGACATGACCCTCCTCGCAGAGGCGGGCTTGAACTCTTACCGGTTCGGTATCGAGTGGGCGCGCATCGAACCCCGGCCCGGAGTGTTCTCCCCTGCACTGTTGGCTCATTACCGTCACATGATTGACACCGCCCTGGAGCTGGGCATCAAGCCGGTCATCACCCTCCACCACTTCAGCTCCCCGCGCTGGTTCGCAGAGCAAGGCGGTTGGAGTGCCCCCACTGCACCCGAACTCTTCTCACGGTACGTGGAGGCGGTTTCGTCCATTCTGGGCGACGTCGGGCACGTCATCACCATAAATGAACCCAACATGCTCGCCATGATGCTGAACATGGAAGCAGCAGCCAGCCGTGGCGAACTGGACATCTGGCAGAGTCCCACTGTCGAAAACCAGGGTGAGAACGAATATAAACAACCTCCGCTGCCCGTTCCTTTGCCGGAAGACGGGAAGTACGTCATCGAAGCCCACCACCTGACGCGCGAAGTGCTGCACCAGCGCACCGGCGCCCAAGTTGGCTGGAGCGTCGCAAACCAGTCATTCACTGCAGCACCAGGGGGAGAAGAACGCCTCCGTCAGGTCCGATGGAACTTTGAAGACCTTTACCTTGAGGCCGCGAAAGGTGATGACTTCGTCGGTGTGCAGTCATACACCTCCCAGCAGGTCGACGCCAATGGCTTGGTGCCGCATCCGCCCCATCCGGACAACACCATGATCGGTACCGCATACCGGCCGGACGCCCTTGCAATGGCGGTAAGGCACGCCGCCCACGTGGCAAACGTGCCGATCCTCGTTACCGAGAACGGTATCGCCACCCCTGATGACACAAGGCGCATCGCCTATACCCGCGAGGCCCTGCAGCATCTGGCCACGGCCATGGAAGATGGTGCCGACGTCCGCGGCTACCTGCACTGGTCATTGCTGGACAACTATGAATGGGGCCATTGGGAACCGAAATTCGGCCTCATCGCCGTGGACCGGACCACGTTTGAACGCAAGCCCAAAGAAAGCCTCGGATGGCTCGGAAACACCGCCCGCTCCAACGGTACGACGCTCACCGAGAACTGACAGGCGCTGGGGAACCACATGAAAACAACCACAGACATCACCAGTACTGGAAAGGGCGCCATGCACGGCCTCGAAGGCAAAGTCATCGTGTTGACCCGTCAGGCGGCATCGCTCCAAGCACAGCAGGGTCCCTTGGCAAGGGTGGGACAGCGGTCGTCGTGGAGGTTCCCCTCTGTATCCACGGCGCCTACTGAACAGTGGGGGGTGGAGAGGCGGCAGGTCGTTCCATGGACCGTGTCGCGGGAGATTTCGGCGTCCGGACATGGGGTCTCGGTTTCCGGCAGGTACCCGGCCACCCCTTCCCTGCCCGGCTGGACGACCGCTTTGCTGCGTATCGACAACTATTCGAAATCACCCCGGCGGAAAATACTGACTATATTGGCCAATCAGCATGCCGGTCCTGACGTCGAAGCTATGATAATTACACCTCTAGCAACGGAAGGCGGGCGCTCGTGATCCCCACCAGCCAGGATGTCGCCAACCGTGCCGGGGTGGCTCGTTCCACCGTCAGCATGATCCTTAACGGGAAAAAAACCTTCTCCCGAGAGACACGGGAGCGTGTTGCCAAAGCTGTGGCTGAGCTAGGCTACGAGCCATCGTCAGCAGGACGTACACTGGCCCGCGGAGCCAGCGACATCGTGATCGCGTTGATTCCTGACACGACCTTCGGACGCAACCTTCAAGACATCTATGGCCTGCTCACGGATGAACTGGCTTTACGAGGTCTGACACTTGTCCTGCGCCTATCGAGCCGTACCGATGCTGATTTTGACAGGCTCGTCGTCGGGCTGAAACCACGTGCGGTCCTGACGTTGGCTCCCCTTTCCGAGGGACAGCGCGCTCTGCTTGAACGCCGGGGCGTTGAGCTTTTGGAGACCGACGAATCCGGCGGCCACGACGTTAACGCGCAAATCGGAAGACTACAAGCGCGATACCTGATCGAACGCGGTTATCAACAGCTGGCCTACGCGCACCTGCGGGACGCGCGCAGCGACCCGTTCGGCGGTCCCCGCGAACGCACCTTCAGGGAAGAATGTCTTAGGCAGGGCTTAGATGAACCCCGCGTTTTGCATCTCGATATCACACCCGTTGACGCCCGAAAGGCGCTGGAAGAGTTGGAGCGTCCCGGATTTGCGGTGGCCTGCTACAACGACGACGTCGCCACCGCACTTTTGCATGCTGCCCACGAGAAAAGCTGGAACATCCCGGAAGACATCGCTCTGATCGGGATGGACAACACCCCAATGTCGCAGTTAACCATCCCCCCGCTGACCACGATGGGATACGACCCCACCCAGGTCAGCCAGCTCTCGATGCAGTCCCTGCTTAACCGTTTGGATGAGCAGCAGACGCACCAACCCATTCCCGAGCTTCGCATCGACATCATCGAGCGGTCAACGGCCTAGGCCACCAGCCCAGAATCGCCACCTGCTGCCAGATCTCATCGTCCTGGCCCCGTCTCGGGCACGCACGCGCCAAACCTGTCTATTGTGCAGCCTTGTATCTCTTCGGGCGATGGCGCCGCAGTGGTTCGGCAGCTGCAGACACTCGACGCCATTTACGGGAGCTGCGGGTTGCAGACCCGCCCGTGAAAAGGTCCCCCACCCAGGCTTGCGTGGGCACTCAAGAGCAACATAAGCAGAAACTCAGGAACATCATGGACATAAGCCGTCGGCAAACAGAAACGCCGGGCATGCTGGAAGTACATGCCAAACATGCCTCCGAAGTAGACGATGCCCTCACTAAAGCAATCGACGTCGTCAAGATCGCCGCCACGGAATACAAAATAGGGATTCTTGTATCGCGCATCGACGCTGGTAGGTACATTGTGCGGGCACATCCTGCCGTACCCTTCGGGCTGGTCCGACAACAGCACGAATCTCTGGACGGACGGCGGAGTGGGTCAGCGGGTGATTGATGTAGAGGACGCAGTGCAATCACCAGAACTGGTGGTGGTTCGGGCGTTTGCTTTGAACGCTCCCGATCTGGGAACGGAAACCCGAAACGCCACACAACGTGTAGGCGTCAGATGGCCAGTCTGTCTGCCATCCCGGCAAACATGCTGAGCAGCGGAGTATGGTTTTTCCTCAGCGTTCCGTCCGAGAGCTGACTCACATTGGTTCCGGTCTCGAGATGGAAGAGCTGGGTATGGCCTCACTTACTGTTTCAGCCTTCCTAAAAGATTCCTTATCGGCCCAGGCGACATATGGGTGCTTATCGGCGTTGGAGTGGGGCGAGTAAAAGACAATCGCTAATCCGTCCCGCACTGTTTCGGGTTTTTAGCAGGCTGGTCCCGGGTAGTCGGTCAGCGGCCAGCGCCAATGTCATGCACGGCGGTGGAGCCGCTGGGCAGCCCGGGTCTGGTCCCCGGGGCATGGATCACCGGACGACGATCGAGTCTCGGGTTGGTGGCCTTGGAGGAGTAGACTCACAGGGACTCACAAGACTCACAAGGACTCACAAGGATTCTGCGATGATGAACCCGTTCCGCCCTACAGCCGGCGCCACTCCCCCTGAACTCATTGGCCGTGAGGGGATGCTCGATGAGTTTGAGTACGGTCTGCAGCTCGGTTCCGGGGCGCCCGGATTGCTGACCATCATCACAGGCGCCCGCGGCATCGGCAAGACCGCGCTGCTCAGTGCGGCCCAGGGTGCGGCCGCCCGGCACGGGTGGGTTGTGGTTCCAGAGACGGCCACACCGGGGTTTGTCGGACGGATCGGCGAGACCATGCGGCTGCACCTGGATGAACTGGGATCCGGCCCCACCGGTCGCAGGATCACAGCGTTGGGCGTGGCAGGTTTCACCGTGACCACCCAGCTGCCGCCCGAGCGGCAGGTTGACTGGAGACGGTTGGGAAACCAGCTGCTGAACGTTCTCGCGGAGAAAAAGACGGGGCTGCTCTTCACCGTTGACGAAATCCACTCGGCAGACCGTGCAGAACTGTCCCAGCTTGCAGCCGATGTTCAGCACTTCATCCGTGACGGGCTTCCGATAGGACTGATCTTCGCGGGGCTGCCGGCGGCAGTTTCGGACCTGCTCAACGAGGGTGTGGCAACGTTCCTGCGACGGGCAGAGCGCATCGACCTGCACGCCGCGGCCATTGCTGAGGTCGAACGTTCCTACGCCAGCACTTTCCGTGAGGCCGGCATCAGCATCGGTAGTGACTTGGTCCGGTACGCGGCTGAGGCGACCGGAGGGTACCCGTTCCTGATCCAGCTCATCGGCTACCAGCTGTGGCGACAAGCCGAAATCAACAACATGGCACTGGAAAAGACGAACATTGACCAAGCCATCAATGCCGCCACCCGCCGCCACGAGGCGACAGTCATTGAGGCGGCCCTCTCCACCACGTCGGACAAAGACAAAGACTTTCTTCGTGCCATGGCCGAAGACGACGGCCCTGTCGTCGCCGGCGATATCGGAAAACGGCTCAACGCCAAGAGCAACGTCGTGGCCAACTACCGGGCACGTCTCATCGCAGCAGGACTTATAGAAGCCCCCGCATACGGCAAGGTCGACTTCGCCATCCCCGGCCTGCGCGAGTACCTCCGCAAAACAAACGCCTAATATCCGCATCCCCTCGATGATTCCCCGAACGAAGACAGCGACGAAGACTCGCCTTTTACAGAACTTTGCGCAGCAAGCGGCCGCGTATAGTCGCGGAGTGCTTCCTGTTGCCATTCGGATTCCTTGTTCATAGCCATGTCCACGAACACGTTGCGTGACCGTTCACAGCGCGGCGGGCAGGATTCAGGGCGGTCGGCCCGGAGTACTCTGCCCAGCCAAATCTCTGGGGTACGCCGATGATGTGCCGATGGAAGCGAGGCTGCCGGAGACCCATAGGGGTTTAGCTTTCACACTCGGTGCAGTAGGCGTGCCCGTTGCTTTCCCAGGCCAGCTGGGACCTGTGCCGGAGGTGAATTCGTCCGCGGCCTGAGGGAATACTTGGACGACGAGTCAGCCTGTGGCACTATTGGGATTCCTCTATCACTTCCATCCTTCCGGTGTACTGATCGGACTCATGCGCCCCGGTTCGCGTGCTCGACTCCTGACGTTTCCACCCACCGCTCCGCCGTAGGGAACGTCCGCTTTGGGTCGGCGGCAAGGCCGCGTGACGGTTGGAGGCCTCGAACGTCGAGGAAACCATCCTTCGGATGCTTTCTGGGGTTCGAGGTATTCGGGATCGCGGTGCTTTTGTATCTCCATGCTCTCCCTTTGGCGCTTACCGAACTGCCCGGGCGTCCTGTCTACAGGCGTGGGCCTCGGGGGCCTTGTTCGGGCCCGGTGCCCGGACCTGGCTGGTCCCGGCGACGACGTTCTTCGGCGGCTTTGGCTTCTGCTTGTTCCTGGCGGAGCCTTTCGACCGCGGAAGGGGTGCCGCTGGTCTGCGCTGCTCGGCGTGCAGCGAGCTTCTGGCCGAAGTCCGGGCTGGCCTTCTTGGCCTGTTCCTTCTCTTGTTCGCGGCGGGCCTTGAGCTGGTCCAGGGCTTCCTGGACCGCTTCCGGGTTCCGTGCTTCGGATTCATTGCCGTGGCGCTCCGCCCGGTTCTGGCGGACCTTGCGGGCGAGTTCGGCCAGCCGTTCGGCGCGTTCCTGCGCCGGGCTCAGGTGCGCTTCCGCCCCGCGTACCTGCTGCAGGTGATCCACGACTTCTTCTGCCGGCGTCGGGGTTTCCTTCACGACGGCCTCGACGTGGGCGGCTTCGGCCATGAGCGATGCGTCATCCTGCGACAGGGGCTCCTTGGCTGTCTGGGCCGTGTACTTGTGCATGGCAGTGACCCGCGCAGTCAGTTCCGACCCGAGACCCTTGTCCTGGTGGTCCGCGGGCACGGGTGCAATTTCGCTGACCGGGATCCGGTACATGTCCCGGTAGGTGGAGATCTCCACGGCGAGCTGCCGCCACTGTTCCTGTCGTGCAGGATCGGACGGCACCGGTCCAAGGGCAGCTGCCCAGGTTGGAGGTTCAGCCGCGAGCTGGGCACCAAGCCGAGTGACTTCGGTGGCCATGATCTCCCGGCGCGCGGCAAGTTCCTTCCGCCACAGAGCCGGGGTGTCGTCATGGGTTGCGACGTCGGCAGGTGCCATCCATGCCGGCAACCTGTCAGCTGCTGGTTCCTTTCCGACGGGCGCGGGCAGTTGACGGCGCAGTTCAATTTCAGCGCGGATCCTGCGGTGGACCTGGGCCGCTGCTTCAACCTTGGGCGCGGTTTCGTCCCGGCGGTAGTTGCTCACTGCGCCACGTTCGTAGGCTTCATCGGCCCGGGCCTCCGGGTGCATCAGTTCGCGGAGGGATTGTTCCTTGTGCAGGGACGATGCCAGCCATTGTGCTTTGCGCGCGGCCGCGGGGTCGTTGATGGTTGTGTCAGTGCGTCCTTGCTGCTGTGCTGTGCGCAGGCGTGTGGCCAGGTCGTCGTCGCTGAGGTGGCCGTGCAGGCGCCGCTGCCAGGGCGTGTCTTTTCGTTCTGCCATCCAGTTCCGGGCAAGGTCTTTCCGGTCCGGAGTCCCTGCACCTGGTGTGCGCGCCGCTTCGGCCTTGGCGCGCATCAGCTGACCAACTGCGCGACGGTCGAGCCGTTCCAGCGCCTCGTCAGTGATTGATTCCAGGGGCCGGCGGCCGGGATCTGCCGCGCGTGAACGCCACCGGTCAAGGCGGTCCTCAACCCGCCATGCCAGAACCGCGGTGGGATCCTCGGCCGCGCCGAAGTCTTCCTCGTTCACGCTGTCTTTGAGCAAGGTGGCGAGGTTGAAACCTTCGTTCTCGGCTGCGCGCAGGTGGGTGGAGACTGCTCCCCAGGCGGTGGACTTCGTGAACGTTCCCGCTACGCCTTCGCCAAGTTCGCGGCGGGCGATGTTCGCCATGCGCAGTTCGTTGGCTTGGACGTCAATGTCCTTGTATTGCTCGGACATTTCCGGCAGCGACCGGGCTTGGGCGCGGGCGGCGTCCATCTGTTCGTGCGCGGTGAGGTTACCGTCATGGTTGGCGGCCACTGCGCTCAGTACGTCCTCCATGGTTTCTCCCTCGCCCACGGTGCCGTAGAGCTTGTTGGAGTATCGGCCGCGGGAAGCGGCCACATAGGCCAGGGCGCGGGACAGTCCAGAGCTGATCAGGGCGTGCACGGTGTCGCACGTGACGCCCTGGGTGCGGTGGATGGTTGCCGCGTATCCGAGCATCGTGTTCCCGCGTACGTAGTCTGCGGGGAGAGTGATGGTGCCTTGGTGGCTGTGGTGGCGGACGGTCAAGGAACCGTCCTCGTGGGCACCGGTAACATTCCACACGTCGTTGTTTTTGACGAAGTCCTTGCCCTTGTTGGTGGACAAGCGTCGGTTGTTCTTACGGGTCACGATGATGTCCCCGGCGCGGGCGGTCAGCCCGTCGCGGAGCATGGCTGCCGGGGTCGTGGAGTCCAGTTCTCCGGTGGCGGTCCGGTATGCCTGGGCACGGGCGTTCAGTTCCGTGACGGTGGCATTGTCGAAGGCCATCATGATGGAGTGTTTGCCGGCGTTGGTGTCTTTCTGCCATGCCTCGAAGACCTGGGAGGTCATGGTTTCGGCGTCACCACCGACGACGCGGCGGTTCTCCCGGTAGAAGGTCCACGGGTCATCGGCCCGGTTCAGCGGAGGCTCACGGAGGGCCAGAGTGGCTTCTGCTTCTGCCTCGTTCGGGGTGCCATCTGCGTTCCGGAACCGGTGCAGGTCTTCCAGGTGTACGGCACCGACGGTGTTCTTCAACAGCCGCAGCGCGCCGCCTGAGCCCACAGCTGAGAGCTGCTGGTCATCACCGAGTGCGCGCACGACAGCGCCGTGCTGTTCTGCGATGGTGACAGCGGAGGCGAACAGCTCTGTACCTACCATGCCGGCCTCGTCGATGATGATGACGTCGCCGGTTTGGGGGGTGGTCTTCTCGTCATTGGCTCCTGTTCTGTGGGCGATAACGAAGGAGTCGATGGTGGTTGCCGTGGCGCCCAGTTCGGTTCCCATCACGGCAGCGGCCACGGCTGTGGGGGCAAGGCCGAACACCCGCCCGCCAGCTTCCCGAATGGTGTCAGCTGCAAGCTTGAGCGCTGTGGTTTTGCCGGCACCGGCCGGACCAACACCGACCAGCAGCAGCCGGTCGCTGCACGCAAACTCTTTGGCCATGCCCAGCTGCCCGGCGTCAAAGGTCTTCTCCTGGCGTGCCAGCGCAGCGTCGAATGAATCGACTGTCGCGGCAGGAATGACAACGCTCTGCGCGGCCGTCAGCAACCGGTCTTCGCTGTGGAGGATCCCCGCCGAGGTGTACAGGGTGGAGTGCGGTTTGCCGTACTTGGACGCACCGTTGGATAGACGCAGGGCGTCGATGTCAGGGGTAGGTGTTTCGGGTGTGATGCGCAGTGAGAACTGGTCAGTTGCGCGCGCCACGACCTGCTCCAGGAGCGTAGCGGGGATGGGCATTTCACCGAGCCGGGAACCCAGTCGCCTGGTTGCTTCGGCCCTGATGTGGTGGTCTCCCCAGACGCCACGGCTGCGTTCCAGACGTTCAATGACGCCCTGCGCTTCGATGGCAGGATCTAGCTCGTCAGCGTGAGCAACCATCCACAAGGGCCGGTCCTTCTCGGCCTGTTCCCGTGCGTCATGCCTGTGTGCGCGTGCCTGCTCAACAGCCTCCGGACCGGTAACAACGCCGGGCAAGGCACCCAGCTCCGTCGTCCATTCTTCAACGAGAACGGACAGTTGCCGGGCTTCCTTCTTCGCCGGACGGGTGTCCAAGGTGGCCTGTTGGGCGAGGGTAATCAGTTGCTTCTTATTCGGTGCGTAGCCGTGCTTTTCGATGAACTCTTTTGTCAGTTCATCAATCACGGGCTTGATGCCTTCCCGTCGTGAGGAGGCCGCTTCGATGGCCGCGACATCGACACCGGCGATCTCAATGACCGGTCGGTCGCCGTTGACTTTGCGTTCGCTCAGACCGACCCCAAGGCGGGCGCAGATCTTCTCCATGACCACTCTGTTGTACATTTCCGAAGCTGCAACATTGAACTGGTACAGCAGCCGTCCGTCGAGGCTGGACCATTTGCCGTCGGCACCAAGAACCTTGTTGGAAACCACGATGTGATCGTGCAGCTGGGGATCCCCGGTGCGGGAGTCGTAGTGACGGAACTTGGTGTAGATCAGGCCGCCGTCCACGTCTTCCTGGCGGACTCCGTTGCGGCCTCGGCGGGTGAAGGTAGCTTCCTTTTCGAGGTAGCCCATGGTCTCTTCGATGGCCTCATTGTGGGCCGCTTCGATTTGTTTGCGGGCGTCGTCTCCGCCGATGGCCCATAGGACCGAAGCTGATTTTGCCGGGGCAAATACGAGATCGTATCCGGCGACAGTTTGGGTTGCCGGCTTGGTTTGGGCTGTGATGAACCTGCCCAACTCTTCCTTGTCCGAAGGGTTTCGGCCGTTGAGCTCGCGGAAGTACTTGGCCCCTTCCTTCGTGCGGATCAGGCGTCGGTTGTCCGCATCAGGCTCACGGTGGTTCATCCGCTTGTAGTCACCGGTGGCACGGCTGATACGCGCCTGAAGCTCATTGTCTTTCTGATTGGCCTGACGGTACTTCTGGCCCAGGGAGACATCCGCTTTCGGGTCTTCCTTCAGCATTTCTGCGGCGTTGGGGTGCAATCCGTTCCCGAAGAGTGCCGCCATTTGAGCTTCGGTAACTTCCCCGGAAACCCCCAAATGGTGCACACCGGCCCCGCCCCATTGCCCCGGCGGGTTGCCGTCCACGGTGTAGTAATCACCCAGTTCACGGCCCTTCGCGCGCAGCTCATCACCACTGGCGACCTCACGTGTGTAGTACGTGTATCCGTCGCCGGCACTGAGCTTGTGCACGGTCATCACGAAACCCAGCATACCCGCGAAACGGCCCCACATTTCGATGATGCATGAGGTGTGACAGATATTGCTCTTTTTTGGTCTGTGGAATTGGCTGATGGGAGCTTGCGAGCGGGGCTCAATGGAACAGGACGAAAAGGGGTAAGATCGGGCCATCAAGGTTTTGATGCGGTTCTGCACATGAGAATGGGCGGTGGGTAACATGCTTTTCGTTATCCACGGTTCGTTTCGATTGTGTAGAACCGCTGCCCGGGTTATTCACAGGTGGGCAACGGAGAGAGCGAGGTTTCTCTCGGAGGGTCCACGTGTGGGAAAGTCGGGCATGGCCAGCCCGAGTGCAAGCGAGGCCCGATGCGGCGCAAGCCGCCTGCTTGGCACCAGGCATCGCGCTAGCCGTTAGGTTTGGTACACGGACAGTCCAAAGGGGAGGGACCCACACCATGGCAACACCACGAAAGTCTGCTCAGCAGCTGGCGGCCCGCGAGAAGGCGATGGCCAAGGCCAGGGAGATGACCGAGCGGCACGAGAAGCTGATCGAACTGGCAGCGGAGTTCTTCCAGCAACAAGAGCAAGCCGAGCTTGTTCGCGCCGAAGCGAGGAAGAAGGCTGACGCCCTGTTGGCCAAAGCCGAAGCCGACGCCCGCAGCGCCGTCCGCGGTGCGGCGACGACGGTTCGTGCCATGCTCGATTCCGGTGAGCCCAAGTCCTCCGTGGCTGCCCGCCTTGGACTGAGCGGAGCTGAATTGAAGCGCATGCTCGACCTCATCTCTGACGATAACCTGGTTTCCCCTGCAAGCGATGAGTCGGAGGAACGCGATTCTTCCCACGCTGACGATCAGGACGTTGCTGCCTGATCAACGACAGCACCTAAGCGTGAAAGCCCCCGGCACTTCTGCCGGGGGCTTTCGATGTTTAGAAGAGCGTTGGTGCGTCTGGATCCGCTCCAGCGAGCAGTGCCCGGATGCGTTCCTCGCGTTCCCATCCATGCGCGCGGACTTCGTCCCTCAGTGCCCTGGAACGTTCCGCGAACTGTCGTCGGGCGAGTCCCCTCCACTGGAAGCCTGTGCCGTTCGTGTCGCGGCCTTTGGCCTGACGGTCGAGCATGTTGGTCCTGGCATCCCCGACGCTTAGGTGGGTGTCCGTTCCGGTTGTTGCCCTGACGCAGATCGGTATGTCGCAATGGTGCATCAGCGGCCCGAAGCCGTCCAGATCGGCACCGTAAGCCAGGTGGAAAGCGAAGCGGTGCGGACGGATCGCCTGGGTGCGTCCGTCGCTGTTGAGAGTGAAACGTCCATAGCCATCATCGGCAACGGCCCGGACCCAGAGCCAGCAGTCATTCTCCCGAGGTCCCTTGCTGACCTTGGCCCAGAATCTTGCTGCATCTTTTGATTGGTTCATGGTCGGTCTACCAGCGCCGCCAGCGGTGTTCCAGCCGGTTCGCAGCGATGAAGAAAGCGACCATGAACAGGGCCGGTGGCACTGCCTGAAGCAAGCTCTGCCCGAGCCAGGACACGATGGCGGTGATCAGGGCGATCACGCCGGCTGCCTTGCAGAGGAAGATCAGAATGCCCTGGCCGGCGGCTACCGGGTGGGTGAGTGCATAGATGACCCAGCCGCCCAGGGCGACCGCGGCAAACGCTGCGAAGAAGATCAAGACAACAGCCACGGTGTGCTCCTGACGACTGGTTGATGGGTGGTCGGTGGTCTCAGCAGTTCCATCGGCCTGCCTTGCTCTTTCTGGCTTGATCGGCGGCTGCAGTGAAGTCCTCGCTGTAGGCGAAGGATTTGCCGTAGCCGGTTGCTTCGGCGTGACCTTGCTCAACGATGGATTTGTTGACTAGGGTGCCGTCTGGCGTCCAGAGGTAGGCAAGAAGACGGTCGTACTTGTCGCGCACCCTTTGGGCGGGGTCCGCTGAAAGAAAGACCTGTTGCCCGTCCAGGAGCGAGTGCAGGTAGGTGGATGCTTCCGGTCCGCCGCACTCCACCGGGGCGTCTTCCTTGACGTTTTCCGGGGCGTTGATGCCCACCAGCCTGACGCGGGTGTTGGTGCCGTTGCAGCTGATCCGGATCGTGTCCCCATCGACAACCTTCTCCACGGTGTACGGGCCGCTGGCTATGACCTGAAGTGCCGGCGGGCGCGCTGCCGTGCCCGTCGCTTCGCAGGGGACTTCCTGCAGCGGCGCCTGGTTGCCGGCGGGAGCGACCTGCGGTCCACCTTGGGGAGTGCAACCGGTCAGGGCAAGAACGGTCAGGAAGCCCCTGATCAGGAGCCGGCCCCTGTGTTGAGTGTTGGTCATGGGTGGTCTTCCTTTGCTGCTGTTTCGGCGCGGGTGCGTCGCCCGGGGCGGAGTTCGCCGGCTTCAACACCCGGCCATTTCCGGCCGTTGTTGTACTTGCGCTGCAGTCGTCGCAGTTCCCTCCGCGCGGCTGCTTCAACGAAGTCCGAAATGGACACGTATCCTTCAAGCTTCCCGACGGCTT
Organism: Paenarthrobacter nitroguajacolicus; assembly: GCF_031455195.1. GTDB lineage: Bacteria > Actinomycetota > Actinomycetes > Actinomycetales > Micrococcaceae > Arthrobacter > Arthrobacter nitroguajacolicus_D. The sequence goes on from NZ_JAVDSH010000007.1 coordinate 192,184, forward strand.
GGACCGCTGCGCGGATCTGCTGCAGGTCCGCTTCAGTGAAGTAGGGACCCTTCTTCTCACTCGGCTTCATGGGTTTTAGAACGGGGGTTCGGTGTCGGGGCCGTTGCCCCAGGAATCGGCGCTGGCTGACGAGTTCGCGGCCCATGGGTCGTCCTGCTGGACAGGTCGACCGCTGCTGTTCTGGTTGCCGAAGCCTCCGCCGTTTCCTGCGCCCTGGTTGTTGTTGCGCTGGGTGCGGTTCACTTTCGCGTTGGCGTAACGCAGTGAGGGGCCGATCTCGTCTACCTCGAGTTCGATGACGGTGCGCTTCTCGCCTTCTTTGGTTTCGTAGGACCGGGCCTTTAGCCGGCCGGAGACGATGACGCGTGTGCCTTTGGTCAGGGACTCGGCGACGTTCTCAGCTGCTTCCCGCCACACGCTGGCGCGGAGGAAGAGTGTCTCTCCGTCCTTCCACTCGTTGGACTGGCGGTCGAAGGTCCTGGGCGTCGAGGCGATCGTGAAGTTCGCTACCGCGGATCCCGATGGGGTGAACCGCAGCTCTGGGTCTGATGTCAGGTTTCCGATGACGGTAATGGTGGTTTCGCCGGCCATGATGGTTCCTTTTCCTCGTGTGCTGGTGGTGTTCTCGGTGTGTGTGCTGGTTTCGTTCTGAGGTTCGGTCCCACCCGGTTCATCGTGGGTGAGGTCGTTGGGTTGGTGCTGGTCTGCGGTGTGTTCGTCCCAGAGACCGCCCTCGCCTATCGGGGCCCTGCTGATCGCGGCAAGGTAGCGGTCATCCTCGACGCTGAGGGGGATGCCGTAGTAGCCGGCGAAAGGTTCCTCCTTGGCGTCGGGGTAGATCCTGCCGCTGGGGTTGGTGTCCCGGAACAGGTCCACCTCCAACGGGACCCGTGGGCTGATCTTGAACCCGTCTACAGGGTGCGGGGTGGTCACGGTCCTCACCCTGCTTGGTGGTTCATGCCGTCATCGCTCTGGGCGAGTTCGACGGTGCGGACGCTCAGCCGGGCGGTGAGCTGCTCTTCAAGGAGATCGCGGTTGCTGACCTCGTACCTGCTTTCGTTTTCCTCGTCGTAGAAGACGGTTGAGGCGCCATGGAAGCGTTCCTCGGCCGGGGTTGCCGGGGAGTTCAGGAACGCAAGCCCGTACGCGGCAGCCTGTACTTCGGGATCGGTGCGCAGTTCTGCGGGAACACCCTGTTCGTCCAGGATCATGGTGATGGTCTCGGCGGTGATGGGTGTGGCGTTCATGATGCCTCCTGGTGGTTTGCGGTGGTGTGGGTCATGGCGGCATGGACGAGCTTGTCGCGGCGTAACCCGGACCAGTGGTCCTGGTCATCGGAGTTGTTCACGATGACGGGTGCCTGGGAGTAGCCGAGCTCTTGGGTGATGTATTCCAGCGCTGCCGGCACTTCGGTGATGTCCACGGGCGTGTAAGTGATGCCTTTGGAGTCGAAGTACTCCATGGTGCGGTCGCAGTTCGGGCAACCGGGCTTGGTGTAGACCGTGTAATCGGTGATTGAGGAAGTCATTTTCAGTCCTGCGTTTCGTATCAGTTTTGGTTAGGTTCGTCTGGCTGACTTGCTACTACTATTCTAGTGCTTATCCACTCGGATTTAAAGGGGTTTGGCCCCTATTTCTAGGGGTTTTTGGTCCGTTTCTGGTAGTGATTTTCGGGTGCTTTGGGCGTCTGGTGAGTTTGGGAAGATTGCGGGTAGTAGTCCGACGTGACTCCCCCGGCTTCTTTGATTGCTGCCCTGGACGTTGGGGTTCTGTGCCCGTGTCAGGTTGGCCCGGATTCCCCAATGTGTGGTCCCGGCTGAAAGGACTGTTCCCCGGCGGGTGGTGGGTCGGCGGCGGGTGGTTTGACCCATGGGGATGGTGCCCGGTTTTGAGTGTTAAACAAAGCAGGACCGGCGCGGGCCGGTCCTGCTTTGTTCCTCTCGGCAAAAAGGAAATCTGTGGTTCAGTCTACAAGACTGAAGTCTTGCGCGTCAGGGCGTGGTTCGTGGGTGTGTTGCTCGGTGCCGGCGCAGGAGAAGGTATGTGCCCAGGGCGAGGATCGCTCCGATCGCTGCGCCGAGGATCAGGCCGGTGATGCTGCGCGTGCTGTTCAGCAGGATCAGGGGCAGGGAGATGGCGGTGATGAAGCCGAGGTCGAATGGAAGGGTGTCGGGATCGATGTCCTCCATCCTGGAGTGGGCGATCCCCCACTCGATGGCGAGGTAGATCATGGAGATGACCATGAAGATCAAAGCCCCCATCATCACGTGGTCAAGGACTGGGAGCAGGCCAGGGAAGATCTCGGCGAGCGTGACCCCTGGGGGTGTCTGCGTGTTCATGGTGACTCCTGTCTGTGCTGCCATGGGATGAGCTTAGCGGTGGCCTCTGACAAAGATTTCCTAACCAATAGTGAAGAAGTTCTAGTGAACGTGACGGCGCGGCACTTTGTTTGCGTGTGCCTGGTGGCGCTGAATGGCGGTCCGCCGCTGGTGATTGGCTGCTGTGGTTCGCCCTGGGCGGCGGACCGCCCGACGTTTGGGAGGTTCCCGGCCCTGCTCGTGGTGAGTGGCCGGGGGCCTTGCCGGGCGGTGGGGGTTCCGCCCGGCAAGGGGTCTAGGCGGCTTCGGGTTCGTCCGCGCTTTCCGTGGTTTCCTCGGTCTTGGGGTCGGTGAGGATGATCTTTTCAACGTCACTGGCTTCGTATCCCCATGCCGTGAGCTGGGCGAGGTAGTAGCGGGTGTTGCTGTGGCGGCTCCGCCAGCTCGTGCGGTCGATGTTTGCCTCGTACGCGGTGATCATCATGGCGAGGGTGACCGTTTCGGGTTTGGTGGTGGGCTTGTCCACGTAGGCTGCGAACTCGCCATACCCGGTGCCGGTGCCCAGCAGTTCGGCGGTGAGTTCGGTCTTGTTCAAGGCCTTGGTCAGGATGTAGCTGGCGTGGGCAATGGTGTGGGCGATGAACTTCTGCGCGTTCTTTGGCAGGGCCTTGCGTGCCAGCAGGTTTTTGACGAACTCCCTGCGTACCACCTCGGCCGAGTCCATGGCTTTGTTGTTTTCGATGACCTCCCGGCGTGCGGCCTTTTCCTCGTCGGTCATACCTCCTGCCGGGGCCTTGCCGTCCTTCCGCAGCCCACGGGCCTTCCAGTCAGCCACGGCGAACTGTGTCACCAACCCGCCGTATCCGATGCCGATGTACACCGCGTCGGCGTCCGTCTCACTGAGGCGTTCGCCCTCGGCGGTGGTCAGTGCGGAGATCAGGGCGACGGGTCCCTTGTAGTCGTAGTAGCCGGGATCTTGTTCCAACACGGTCAGGCCTTTGGCGGCAGCCTCGGAGCAGGCTTCGGCGAGCAGGGCGTTGTTCCTGCGCTCGTCGCGGAGCCGCTGCGCCCGGTGGGCGAAGTTCCCGGGGTTCTCAGTGGCGAGGCGTTCGAGCGTGGCCACCGCGTCGGCATCGTCCGCGAATTCCTCGATCACGGCGGACTGTTCCAGCGTCAGGCCTTGATCCAGTGCCTGGGCAGCGGTGGCGTTCGCTTTGACCTTCAGCGCGGTTTCCACCAACGCTTTCTTGGCTCCCATCTTCCGGGCTATGACGTTGGCGCTCACTCCCAGCAGTGCCATCTGGTGGAACGCTTCGGCCCGGTCGCCGTCGGTGAGTGCGCTGCGGTGGTCGTTCTCCACTACCTGCGTGGCGAGGCGTTCCGCTTCCTCGGGGCTGGCACCGACGAGCACGGGAATGGTCGCCGCTCCTGCCTCAACGGCTCCAAGGGTTCGGCGCTGTCCCATCAGGACGTGCACGGTTCCGTCCTCGGTCCGGTGGGCGACGACGGGCACCAGCACGCCGTGTTCTTTGATGCTGGCTACGAACTCCTTGGTGAGTCCGGCTTCCTTCCGGACGTTGGTGTCCACCGTCAGGGTGGTGGGGTCCAGCAGTTCGAGCGTGGGTGTTGCGTTCATGGTGTTGCTCCTTCTTTTGCCGAGAAAGGTGGTGGGTGGGGCGGCTTAGGTGACCGGCCAGCTCCCCTCTCCCCCCGTTGTTTTTTGGCTGCTGGCGAAGCTTGCGGAGCTGTGGCCGACGGAGGCCTGTCTACCCTTGGGCAAGGTGTGGGAAATTCCCGGAGGAAATAAGCGACGCAGGAGCGCCGTAGGGACATTTCCTGCACCGCAGGCCCCGGAGCTTGCGGAGGGGCTAGACGGGGTGGAGCGGACACATAGAATCCGAAGGACAGCAGCCAAAAAACGTCGTAGACACAACAGGACCGGGCACGGCGGAGCTCTGCGACGTCGGGACCGGGCCCAACAGCCGGCCATGGAGCGAAGCGGAGTGGACGCCCAAAAGGAGTGCGAGCCCCGCGAGCATGCTTTCCCTGGTCCACGGGGGATTCGCCCAGGTCACCCCCCCCCCCCGCCAAGGCTTGCCGCACGCACCAGGTGAGCAACGCCGGCCCCGTTGCGTGAACGGCGGTCCGCCGCCGGCAACCACCCACAAAAGCCGGCCACCTGCGGCGGACCGCCCGCCCACACGAGGCGAACGGCCCACCCGGCTTACGTTGCGGTGTCGGTCGGGCGGGTGTTGAAACGGCGGAAGTTCGCGGCGATTTCTTGGGCGATATCAGCCATCGGTGTTCCCGGCGTGATGGTCTTCTCTTCATCGGCGGAGAACTCCACCGGTTCGCCGTCGTCGTCGTAGTGGTCCGGGCCGTAGTAGAGCTCAGCGGTGGTGAACCTGGATTCCAGGGGGTTCTTCCAGCTGAATGATCCGGGGCCAACCGTGAAGGTGTGGCTGCCTTCGCTCTGAAGGAACAAGGTGGCGGTGCCTCCGCCGGTTTGTTCGACGTGAAGTTCCAGGCCTTCCTTTTTCATCGCGTCCACCAGTTCACGCGCGGGAAACCATGGGTTCTCTTCGGCGTCCTGTCCGGTTTCGGGGCTTTCAGTCATGGTTCGGTCTCCTTTACGAATGGGGCGGTGGCCGGGACGGGCGTCCCGGCCACCGGTGGGTCTAGCTGGCGAGTAGTTCGGCCAGTTCTGCGGCGTCGGAAACCAAGGCCGCCGTGCCTTCCTTCAGGAGCCTGTGGCAGCCTGCCGAGTTCGCACTGTGCACGCTTCCGGGTACTGCCGCCACATGCCGGGCAATGGTTTCGGCGTGGTGCGCGGCGTTCAGTGCGCCGGAACGCCACCGGGCTTCGACAACACAGGTGACCCCGGCGAGGGCGGCAATGATGCGGTTCCGTTGCAAAAAGCGGTAACGCGTAGGCGCGTTTCCCGGGGGCTGCTCGGAGACGACCAAACCGTTGGCCCGGATCGCGGCCGCGAGGTCGGCGTTGCCGGACGGGTAAACCCGGTCAAGGCCTCCGGCTGCCACCGCGATGGTCGCCGGTCCGGTGCCGGTAAAGCCAGCAAGCGCGCCACGGTGGGCGTGCGCGTCGATGCCGTAGGCCAGGCCGGAGACAATGCAGATTCCACGCCGTGCCAGTCCATGGGCCATCTCACCGGTGACAGCTGCGCCGTAGCTGGTGGAATCTCGGGAACCGGTCAACGCGGCCGCGCGCTGTACCGCGGGGATCCCCTGGGCGATGTTCCCGACGTACCAAAGCCCATACGGGGCATCAGGCAGATCATCGAGGCCGACGGGCCAGTGTTCATCCCCGGGGATAAGGAAACCTCCGCCCAGTCGTTCGATGGTGGCCAGATCCCTTTCTGCGTCCACGTCAGGGATCCGCTGCGCCCAGCGGCGCAGCCCTTCATTCAATTCCTCGTCGCCGATGTGGCGGAAGGTGTGGGGCGGTTGAGCGCCGGTGGCTACCCTCAGGGCCGCGTAGGCGCCCAAGGCGTGGACAAGCGCCCGGCCTGTGGAGTCCTGGGAATCGAACAGGCGAGTCAGGGCGGCGCGTGCAATGCGGTCGTTCATGGTGTTGCTCCTTCTTTTGCCGAGAAAGGTGGTGGGTGGGGCGACCGATGGTGACCGGCCAGCTTCCCCTCTCCCCCCGTTGTTTTTTGGTTGCTGGCAAGCTTGCTTGCTCGGCGGCCAGCGGAGCCCTGTCTACCCGCAGGGCAAGGGGTGGGAAATTCCCGGAGGAAATAAGCGACGCAGGAGCGCCGGAGGGAAATTCCTGCACCGCAGGCCCCGACTGCTTTTGGAGGGGCTAGACGGGGTGGAGTGGACGCCTACAATCCGGAGGACAGCAACCAGAAAACGTCGTAGACACACAGGTGATGACGGGCAGGAGCTCTGCGACGGACCGGCAGCACCCAACAGCCGGCCACGGAGCGAAGCGGAGTGGACGCCCGTTCTGGTCTTTAAAGCCGAAGAGCCGGCTCCCTGGTGGGGCCGGCTCTTCATATGTTCCTCGGCAAAAAGGAAATCTGTGGTGCAGCGTCATTGCTGCAGGGAGTGCTAGAAGTCGTGGTGTTCCTGGGGGTGGGTGAAGTCCACTGGTCCCAAGGGTTCATTGGCGGTGAGCAGCTGCAGCTCGATGACGTCTTCGAGGACGCTCGCCCCTGGTGTGGGTTTGTCGTCCTCGGTCAGGATGTATTCGGTTCCCATGCTGGATCTCCTGGTGCAGTGTTCTCGTTGGAGTTCACTGTAGCCGCGGATCCTTGGCGTTGGCTGGTTGCCGCTGCGCCCGCGCCAGCGTCATGGCGGCCGGGGGAGCGCCAGCGGAGGAGGCCGCCCCGCTACCCGAGAGGCCGGGCGGGACCGTTGCTGATCCTGCCCGGCCGTACCGGTTAGCTGGTGGGGCGCTTGTAGGCGGTTTCTTGGTTCTTGGCCACCTCTGCGATGTAGACACTGCTGATCAGGTCGTACAGCTGTTCCGCGAACTGGTAGCCGTGTACGTCCTCGACGGCCAGTTTCAGGTAACGCGCGGCGTGCTTTCCCGAGCCTTTGAGCCATTGCAGCCACCCCATGAGGGTCAGCATGGGTGCGCGCTGGCCTTCGGGGACGGCCTTCATCAGTTCGAACGCAATGGTTTCGGCGTGGTCCACGCGCTTCCAGTCCGGGCGTCCGTTGAACTTGCCCAAAATGATGTCAAGGATGACGCCGTTGTTCGTGGTGATGGTGTCGGCCATGAGGAAGTCCCTGATGTACTTGTCTTGGAACCATGCCGCCAGTTTCCGCGCGGTCTCGTGGTCCGGCATGCCGTCGGCGTCCAGTGCGGTGCCCCATTCGCGGCGTGCTTCCTCAACTGATTCTTCCGTGCGGACGGGCACCTGTACCGGCTCAACCCATTTGCCCAGCAATGCCGGGTTGTAGACGTCCACGGCCGCCGCGCTTCCCATGAAGGTCAAGGTGGCGTTGGCGTTGCTGTCGGTGATCTGCTCCAGCGGGTTCCGTTCCGTGCTGCCGTACGCCGCCCAGTGGGTGCTGGTAACGAGGTAGACCTTGCGGACGGGCATCCGCGCCGTGGCCAGTTCGTTGCCCAGGGCAGCGACGTGGGCGGCGTAGGGGAACCGGGCATCGGTGCTGGTTTCGTCGGTGTAGACGATGAGGTAGCAGGCCGTGGCGTTCTCATCCTGTGCCGCGAGGCTGGTCACGGTCTGGGCGAAGCCCAGCGGGGCCGCGTCCATGGGGGCGTCCACGCGCAGCGTGGCGCCTAGTGCTCCGGCTGTGGCCGTGAGCACGACGAAGGATTCGGTGGGGGTTCCTCCGAGCAGGTGCGGGACGTAGGCGCGCAGGTCAGCGGGGCTGGTGAGGGTGAGTTTTTCAGTCATGATGTGTGTCCTTCTTTTGCCGAGAAAGTGAGTGGTTGGGGTGGCCGGGAACGTCGGGTTCCCGGCCACCGTGGGCGGTTAGGCCGCTGGCTGGTTCAGGCGGGTATCGAAGAGTGCTTCGGCCCTGCGAAACAGGTAGTCCGGCACGTCGGTGTCGTGGTTCAGCCCTACCCTGCCCAGGAACATGGCGTTCCCGGTTACCGGCAGGTCAAGGCCGGTTTCGTGGAGCAGCTGCACCGCACGGACGTTTGAGGGTCCGGTGGTTTGCGTTTCCGCGTTCAGGTAGACCTGCCAGTCGCCACGGGCGATGCATTCCAGTCCGCCGCCGACGATGATCTGAAGGCTCGTGTGCCGGGCGTCAACGCGTTGCACGGTGACGCTTTCGCTCAGCCGCGCCGGGACGTACAGCGCGATCAGGTGGTTAAGCATGTTGCTCCTTCTTTTGCCGAGAAAGGTGGTGGGTGGGGCGGCTTAGGTGACCGGCCAGCTCCCCTCTCCCCCCGTTGTTTTTTGGCTGCTGGCGAAGCTTGCGGAGCTGTGGCCGACGGAGGCCTGTCTACCCTTGGGCAAGGTGTGGGAAATTCCCGGAGGAAATAAGCGACGCAGGAGCGCCGTAGGGACATTTCCTGCACCGCAGGCCCCGGAGCTTGCGGAGGGGCTAGACGGGGTGGAGCGGACACATAGAATCCGAAGGACAGCAGCCAAAAAACGTCGTAGACACAACAGGACCGGGCACGGCGGAGCTCTGCGACGTCGGGACCGGGCCCAACAGCCGGCCATGGAGCGAAGCGGAGTGGACGCCCAAAAGGAGTGCGAGCCCTGCGAGCATGCTTTCCCTGGTCCACGGGGGATTCGCCCAGGTCACCCCCCCCCCGCCAAGGCTTGCCGCACGCACCAGGTGAGCAACGCCGGCCCCGTTGCGTGAACGGCGGTCCGCCGCCGGCAACCACCCGCCCAGGCCAACAACCTGCGGCGGACCGCCCGCGGTGGCCGGCCCCGGAAGGCCGGCCACCCACGGGTCTACTCGGTGCGGTCGTGGAGCGGGATGGCTCCGTACTGTCCGGCTGCGCGTCGGAATCGTGTGTCGCTGCTGAAGATGAATGTGCCGCCGAACATGTACCACGGGGCGGGTTCGTCGTCTGGGGCGACCGGTTCGGCGTGGGTCACGGTTTCGCGGTGGAAGTTTTCGTTTTTGACGAGCCGGACGGCGGGCCGTTCCTCGGTGGCTTCGAAAACGGGGTCGATGCCCTCGCCGATGACGGTTACCTCCATGACGCGGGCGGAGATGCCCTGATTGGAGAAGTCCGTGCCCAGGGCGTCGCGGTAGATCAGGGCGGTGATGCCTTTGGGTGCTGCGTTCATGGTGTTGCTCCTTCTTTTGCCGAGAAAGGTGGTGGGTGGGGCGACCGATGGTGACCGGCCAGCTTCCCCTCTCCCCCCGTTGTTTTTTGGTTGCTGGCAAGCTTGCTTGCTCGGCGGCCAGCGGAGCCCTGTCTACCCGCAGGGCAAGGGGTGGGAAATTCCCGGAGGAAATAAGCGACGCAGGAGCGCCGGAGGGAAATTCCTGCACCGCAGGCCCCGACTGCTTTTGGAGGGGCTAGACGGGGTGGAGTGGACGCCTACAATCCGGAGGACAGCAACCAGAAAACGTCGTAGACACACAGGTGATGACGGGCAGGAGCTCTGCGACGGACCGGCAGCACCCAACAGCCGGCCACGGAGCTTGCGGAGTGGACGCCCAAAGGGGTGCGAGCCCTGCGAGCATGCTCCTGCCCTGGCCCCCCGGATCCGCCCAGGTCAACCCCGGCCCGGGCTTGCCGCACGCACCAGGTGAGTTGCGCCGGCCCTGCGCGGAAACGGCGGTCCGTCGCCGGGCAACCACGCGCCCAGGCCGGCCACCTGCGGCGGACCGCCCGACCACACAAGGCGAACGGCCCACGTTGCCTATGTGGCGCTGTCGATCATTGCCAAGATCGCGCGGGTGATTTCCTCGGTCTGCCGCTGTAGGTGCTTGATTTCCTCATCGGCGGGTGCCGCTTCGATCTTCTCCAGCTGGACCTGCCACGTGTCCAGCGCAGCGAGCAGTTCGGGCGTGAACGTTGAATCCGGCCTATCCCGCAAACCGAAGTAGTGGAAGGCATCGGCCATGGCTGGATAGCCGATCCTTTGGGCGGTCTCAGCTGCTTTGTCGCGTTGGCCCGCTTCGTGGTGGGCTTCGTAGTCAAAATCGCCGTCTGCGTCCCAGAAGTCCGTCATGGTGCTGTCTCCTGATTCCCCGGGACCGTCCGCCCTCACTGGGCGGACGGTCCAACGGCTGGTGTTAGTGGAAGGTTGGGCGGTGTTCTGCGGCGAACAGGACGGCTATAGTTTCGTTGTGCCAGTCCAGGGCCGCGTATTGCCGGGTGGTGTCCAGTTCGGCGGGGTTCACGTGCGCCTCGGCGTTGACGGCTTCGGCCATGCCGCGGATGTGCGCGGCGAGGTCTTCGGCACCTGTGGCGCTGTAGGCCACGGGGGACTTCTCCACGATTGCGGCGAGGGTTTCGAGGAAGACGACGGCTTGGGCCGGGCTGTTGGCGATGCTGCGCTTTTCGGTCATTGTCCTTGGTCCTTTGCTGGTGGTGGGTTTGGTGCCTTGCCGGGCGGTGGGGGTCCGCCCGGCAAGGAGTCGAGGGCTGTTAGGCGGCGGCTGCTGTTTGGAACGTGGGCGGGATGCGGTAGCGGCTGGGTAGCTCTGCGGCGGCTTCGGGCAGGTCTTCCGGGCCGTGGGCTTGCCCGTTCTTCCAGTGGGAAAAGGCCTCTTCGGTGATCGCGTCCCAGTACCGGGCCTTGGTCCGGTAGAACGTCGTTTTCACGTCTCCTTCGCAGTAGGTGGCCATGCCGAACAGGTTGCCGATCCCGTCAGCGGTGCGGGTTCCGGCGACCATGACGTAGGGCCACTGGCCCAGGTCCCAGCCGTCAGATCCCCAGCTGGGGATCACGACCCAGCCGTGTTCTCCGATGAGTTCCATCCAGTCGTAACCGCCGTTCATGTGGTAATCACCCAACACGGTGACGCCGTGGATGGTTTCGCCGGTGTCCTCGGTGGTGATCGTCTGGACGCTGATTGCGTTCATGGTGTTGCTCCTTCTTTTGCCGAGAAAGGTGGTGGGTGGGGCGGCTTAGGTGACCGGCCAGCTTCCCCTCTCCCCCGTTGTTTTTTGGCTGCTGGCGAAGCTTGCGGAGCTGTGGCCGACGGAGGCCTGTCTACCCTTGGGCAAGGTGTGGGAAATTCCCGGAGGAAATAAGCGACGCAGGAGCGCCGTAGGGACATTTCCTGCACCGCAGGCCCCGGAGCTTGCGGAGGGGCTAGACGGGGTGGAGCGGACACATAGAATCCGAAGGACAGCAGCCAAAAAACGTCGTAGACACAACAGGACCGGGCACGGCGGAGCTCTGCGACGTCGGGACCGGGCCCAACAGCCGGCCATGGAGCGAAGCGGAGTGGACGCCCAAAAGGAGTGCGAGCCCCGCGAGCATGCTCCTCCCTCCGTCTTGTCAGGCTGGGTTGGTACGGTGAACCTGTCCCGCCTGGTTTCCCCCAATCCCAGGCGGGACACTTATGTCAGAAGGAGAGGTGGGGGCTGTGGGACTGCGAAACATTCTGAGCTGGCGCAGGAAAGCAGCGGAGCCGTCCGTGGCTGTGCCGGCGGTTGAGGAACGCAAGCCGCTGACGGCTGCTGATTCGGCCGATCTGGAGGCCGCTTGGGAAGAACTGCGCCAGACTGACGCGGCGTCCAAGGTGACGTCGTTCCGTGCCTGTAGCCGCGACGGGCGCTCGTGGGCCGAAGACCCGGAGGCAGTGCGGGCGATCGCGGCGACCATCGGGCGCATCATGAATGAGACGGCGGACGGTCCGAAGGACGATCCTGCCCGGTAGGGCGGGCCGCCGTGTGGCAGCCCGCCCCCTCATCCGGTCTAGCTTTCGTCTCCCTCTGGGGCCTTGGAGTTGGCGCGGTACGCCATGATCGAAGCTCCCAGTGCTGTGAGCGAGAGAACGAAGTTCACGATGGTCAGTGGATCCATGAGGTTTCCTTATCGGTGAGTAGGACTTAGTCTGAGAAGGAGCCGGTGGCCGCAACCGAAGCGGTCACGACCACCGGGTTACGTAGCTACACCTACTTCCTTGCTTTACGCTTACGCTTCCGAGTTGCAGCTCGGGAGCGTTTGCCCTTTAAGCGCGCGTTCCGCATGGAGAGTAAAGCGATGACAGCTGTCATCAAGCTCACGACCGAAGTCGCGAGCTTGATCGCTTCGTCGATGCTCATGTAGCCACCTCCTTCCTGCCCCGCCGTGCGAGGCCCCCACGTCGCAGCCGGTCGAGGGTGGGCCGTCAACCCCGAAGAGTGACCGGGGAATCCCGCGAAATAAGGGAGCGCAGCGACCGCGTGGGAGGGCCCGGTTGCGTGGGTTGACGGGTCGGGCCCCCGGACGGCTACGATCAGTGGCCTTGTACGGAGAACAACCCAGCCCCATGTAAGGCAAAAAGAAGCTTTTGCAGCCCGGAGCGCCAGCGAAGGTCAGTTCTGGTCCTTTAGGCTGAGGCCATGGACAAGAAGAGAGCAGCGCTGAACTGGGCGTTTTTGGGGACTGGGTTCCTTGTATACGGGCTCTACTGTTCCCTGACCACGGGCGGGACCTGGTATCTCATCGCGTCCGCCGCAATCCTGGTCGCTTCCGGCGCGGTCTGCCTCGGAAGCGCGGTTCAGATTATGCGACGGCCGGTCCAGCAGCGCTACTAGACACAGCAACACTCAAAGGAGCAACATGCTTGGTTTCAAAGTGAACGTCCAGAAAGACGACAAGACGGCCGAGTTGGAGATCCAGGGCTTCACGGATCAGGAGACGGCCGAGGGCTTCGCGAACGCAGTTCAAGAGACCCTGCTGGTCTGCAAGGACGAGAACGAGGAGATCACCGGGTTCGAAGTTGGCCGCCCCGGTCCCATGGAACCCCGCGAGGGTGCTCCCGAAGCGGATATCGAAGACTTCATCGATCAGATCACCATGTCCGTCATGAGCCCTAAACCAGCGAACCTGGTCACAGGCGAGTCCCCCGTGCGGTTCGCTGTTGAGCACCCCGTGGAGTTGTAGCCGGGCGCCACTCCTAGGGGCGGGCCGCACGTAGCGGCAACACCAGGACGGGATCCCATGAGCGAGTCCATTCCGCGGGCGCTGCAACCACCGGTTGCTGTTGCCCTGGCGAAGCTCGTCAGGACGTTCCCCGGCCCCGCTGCCCTCCCGGGCGGGATCTGGGCGGAACCCAAATGGGATGGCTACCGGGCAATCGTCCTCAATGACTCCGACAGGGTGAGCCTTTGGAGTCGGCAAGGCAAGGAACTCTCCCGCATCTTTCCTGAGCTGTGCGAAGGTGTGCGCGCCCAGGTCCCGCCCGGCGTGGTCCTGGACGGTGAAGCGGTCATCTGGAACGGGGACCGGCTGGACTTCGAGGCGCTGCAGCGCCGCATGGTCAGTTCCAGGGCTGCGCTGCCGGCCTTGGTCCATGAACTGCCGGCGTCCTTCGCGGCCTTTGACGTGCTGGCGGTTGCCGGGCAGGACGTCCGGGGTGTGCCGTTCACCGGCCGCCGGCAGCTGCTCGAGGAACTGGCGAGGGACTGGACCGCCCCCTTGAACCTCTCCCCCACCACCACCGACATGGAACTGGCGAAGACCTGGTTGAAAGACCTGCCCCACACAGGGGTTGAAGGGCTGGTTTTCAAGGGAGGATCGCAGCCATATGATGGCTCGCGTTCCTGGTTGAAACTGAAGACAAAAAACACGTTCGATGCAGTCTGCGCGGCCGTCATCGGCCCGATCACCCAGCCGCAGGCCATCATCGCCGGCCTGCCGATCGATGGGCAGCTGCGGATCGTGGGACGGTCCACAGTCCTCACCACGCGGGCAGGGCGGGAGCTGGGCCGCCGGCTCAGCCCGGCAGAGCCCGGGCATCCCTGGCCGGAAGAAATCAGCGAGATCTCGCTGAACAGATTCAGCAAAGACAAAGGCCCGGTTCACCTGACATTGGTGGAGCCCGTTGTGGTCGAGATATCGGCCGACGTCGCGTGGACCGGGAAATCGTTCCGTCACCCGATTTCCCTGCTTCGGGTACGTCCGGAGTTTGACCCATCCGAGGTCGAACTTCCGTCGCCTCTTCAAAACCGTTAGCGAATCCTTCCCGCGGTGGACGGGGTGTGCACACTGGCGGGCAGGTGGAGCCCTCCGCACAGCTCAAAGCTGTCCCCATTGTGTGCAAGCCGTCCATGCCGCCCCGGGGTCGGCTTATTTCGTCTGACCGCTGGAGTACAGTTATTACTCGAACATAGTTTCGAATAAAGGTGTGTTGTGGGCGTGATAGTTGGCCCCCGTGTGATAGATGCGGGACTGTCCTTAGTGACGGTGCTGGTGGCACCGGTAGCGGTGGCCGCCGGCTATCCCTCGCCCGCCCAGGATTACTTCGACGGCCGGATCGATCTCAACGCGCACCTGGTCAAGGACGTGACCAGCACGTTCATCGTCCGGGTCACCGGCCAGTCCATGGAGCAGGCCGGCATCAGCGATGGCGATGAGCTGGTGGTGAACAGGGCGCTGGAGCCGAAGGACGGTTCCGTGGTTGTGGCGATCCTGGACGGTGAGCTGACGATCAAGAGGTTGAGGATCACGCCGTCAGGGGTGATCCTGCAGGCCGACAACCCGCGGTTTCCGGACATTGAGGTTCCGGCGCTGGCCGAACTCTCGGTGTGGGGCGTTGTTGAGCGGTGTTTGCATTATGTCTAAGCCCGCGGTGATGCGCCGGATGCAGGAGATCGCGCACGTGGACGTGAACTGCTTTTACGCCTCGGCCGAGCGGGCGTTCAACCCGGCGTTGGAGGGCAAGCCCATCATTGTGCTTTCCAACAATGACGGCTGCGCCGTGACCCGCTCCCCGGAAGCGAAACGCCTGGGTATTGCCATGGGCGATCCGTGGTTCAAGCTCCGGCCCCGGGCCAAGGAATGGGGTCTGGTGGCTTTGTCGAGCAACTACGAGTTGTACGGGGACATCTCCGCCCGGGTCATGGAGCTGTTGGGCCGCTACTCGGCCTGGTTGGAGGTGTACTCCATCGATGAGGCGTTCCTGGGCGTCAAAGGTGAACCGGACGAGCTGCTGGCCCTGGGCCGGGAGATGAAGGCCGCGTGCCGGCGGAACGTCGGCGTGCCGGTCTGCGTCGGGATCGCACCCACGAAGACCCTTGCCAAGCTGTGCAACAAGTGGGCCAAAAACAACCCAGCTTTCAACGGTGTCTGCCGGTGGGAGTCAGTGCCGGCCGTCCAGCGCGAAGCGCTGATGGCCAAGCTGTCCGTGATCGAAATCTGGGGCGTGGCCACCAGGCTCACCAAGCGCCTGAACGCGATGGGGATCTTCACTATCGCTGACCTTGCCGGTGCTAACCCGGTTGCTATCCGGGACAAGTTCTCCATCGTCATGATGCGCACCGTCCTGGAACTGCAAGGCACCCCGTGTATCCCGATGGAAGAGGAACGGATCGGCCGGGACCAGCTGATTTTCTCCCGGTCCTTCGCCACACCGATCACCACAACGGCAGGGTTGCGGCAGGTCATGAGCGTCTACGCGCAAATGGCCTCCGCACGCCTGGCCAAACACGACCTGCAAGCCAAGGTGCTGACAGCCTTCGCGGCGACGTCGCACTTCAACCCCAACGAGAAGTCCTTCCCCTCGGTCTGCCTGGCGCTGCCGATGCCGACTGCGGATCCGGTGTTGCTGACGAAGGCAGCCCACGCGCTGCTCCCCCAGGTCCATGAGGGCGTGAAGTACGTCCGGGCCGGGGTCATGGTCACCGACCTGCGCCCGTCCGGGAACCAGAAACCCTTGGAGCTGTTCGAGAACCCGCACGAAGAACGCGGCATCGGGATCCTGCTGGAAGACGTGGCCAAGCGGTACGGCCGCGGATCCATCGGGCTCGGCCATGCCGGGATCAAAGGCGGGCCGGACTGGTCCATGAAACGCGACATGCTCTCCCCCAGGTACACCACCCACTGGGACGAACTCCCCCTCGTCAAGGCCGCCTGACCGGCGCCCAGCAAGAAAGGAAACCACAAATGACCCTTGCGCCCGAATCCCCCTCGACCGTCCACGACATCGAGGTCCGGTTCAGCCCCGACGGCACACCGTTGGCGATCCGCCACGACGGCCGGATCTGGATGGTTGACCCCGACGTCCACACCGCTCACTGGTTCACCAGGGACGCATGGTGGGAAACCCGGAACCGGGCCGCCGTCGGCACCGGCGATGTCGTCAGCGTCGAACACTGGCAAGTCCAAGCCAAACTACCGTCCCTTAACGCCGAACTGCGCACGTTCACGCTGCGGCGGGAACCCATGGCCACCGCGTGGCAACTCGAATCCATCAGCTAGTGCCGGCTGACCTGTACCATTCCCCTGTTCCTGAACAGCTGTGGGAACGGATCCGCAACGAGTTCCACCTCCCGAGCCTGGATCAAGTCCGGGAACGGTTCTCCGCCATGCAGGAGGATCCCGAACCGGTCATACGGGAACTGGTTAGGGTCTTCCTGGACGGTGGGACGTATTGCCCTGGTTACCAGTTCCGCCCGGACCTGACCTTGGAGCCGGTGGTGGTGAAACTGTTCGAACGAGCCATGGAGCTGCGGATCCCCCACAATTATTTCGCACTGTGGATGATGGTCCCTTCCCCTGCTCTGCAGGGGAAGTGGCCCGTGGATCTCCGCCGCAACAACAAGGCATCAGCCCTGCTCGTGGAGCTCGACCGGACCTTTGCAGGCAGAGCGGCCTAATCGATATGGGGACGCCCGAAATAACAGCGGCCAGCAGAGCCTTCTGCGTCTATCTGCCCCAGCGTGGGGTTGCTGCGCGGGCCTTCAGGGCACAGCACAGCGCGTACCAGGACAGGCCGGTCAGGCTCATACTTCCGGCTGACAGGCACGGCGAAGCTATGTTGTCCGTCGGCAGGGACTGGCCGGTCACCATCAGAACGGCCGAGACCAGAATCAGAACACATGCGGCACTGGTCCACTGGCGGAATGACCACCGGTGAAGTCGCGCGCCCGAACCATCGTGCCACCACAGCCGCGCGTGTTCTTTTAACGAAGCGGCCGCGATCAGCGGGTTGGTTTCCATACGCTCATCCTTGCATTCACCTCTGACATTTCGAGCCTCGCGGCCCCACCAGGTGACGAGGCCTAGGATATGGGAGTGAAAGTGACCCTGACCGTAGAGGCCGGCGACGGCGAACTCAGCCACGTCGAAGCCGAAGGTGAGACGTATGAGAAGGCCAAAGCGGCCGCCGAAGCGCTGATCCCGGAAGGCTCCAAAACCATTGCCATCCGCACCGACTAGCAAGCGCACCGCATGAGTTCAGAGACACGAACGGCAGTTGAGTCAGCTCAGCTGATAGCGGCGTTTTACAAGGACAAGGGGTACCTGCCCACTCGGCACACTCCTGCTTCAGGGGAGCACAAACGCCTGGCGTCAGCTCTCGAGAGGCTGCGCCGGCTCGAAGCCGGCGGGACCCTCCCTGAAGACGCAGCCCGGATCCTGTACAGGGCCCATCCGCACTGGATGGACCGGTCCGAACAAGCCACCGAGCGCTGGCGACGTACAGCGGAGGACTTCATCTCATGGGTACAGGGGAACGGCAGGTTCCCGAGCCAAACCGCCGAAGACGCCTCGGAACGGTTCCTGGGCAGGTGGCTGGTCCGGCAGCGTGAAGATGCGCGCCGGGAACGGTTCCCGGCCCGGGTCCGCGAGCTCGATGACCGGCTGCCTGAATGGCGTGAGACCTTTACATATCAGGACAGGCACTCGTACATCGAGTCAGCCCAGCTCATCGCCGCCTACGTCCAGCGACACGGCACGCTGCCGGCCCCGGATGGAGAAAGCAGCGAAACAGCACGCCTGGCAAGAGTTTTGCTCGTCCTGCGGAACCAAAAAAGGCGTGGCCTGCTCGCCAAGGAAGCCGTCCAGGCGCTCGATGCTGCGTTCCCGGGTGGCTGGACGGGATCGCTCTCAACGTCGAACGGCACTGGCAAAAAAGGGCCGCTGAGTTCATCGAGTGGGTGCAGGACAACGACAGACGCCCGCACCGTAACGCCGCTGACCCCGCCGAACGTGCCCTCGCGGCATGGGTCGCAAGGCAAAGAATGCACGCAAAGCAGGGCCAATACCCGGCCCGGATCAAGGAGCTGAACAAACGCATGCCCGGCTGGGACCGAACACCCTAACTCCGGAAGCGGCAGGGCAGGGCTATTTATCGGCCCAGCGCTCGTGTGCGGCTTGGCGGCTGATCCCAGCCGCCCGGCCAATATCCGTCCAGGAAGCGCCGGCTGCTTTCGCGGCCGCGACGGTCTTATCCAAGCGGTGCCCGGCCTGGCGGTGCTCCCTCGCAGCGGCCTCCACACCAAGGATCGCTTCAGACGGGGCGATGTGGGCAAGCCATTCCTCGTGAACAGCATCTTCCACGAGGCTAGAGACGAAGGCTGCTTCCCCTGGTGCAAGGTATTCCCTGCGCGCCTCAAAATCAGCTTCTGCAGGTGTGAGAACTCGTTGCCATAATTCTCCGCGCCAGCCGCATTCGCAGGCTCCGCGCCAGTTCATGATCTTGTCGTCAGGAATGAGGTCCTGGTCGGGCGCGAAGTCCCCTCCTGATGGATAGTCCCCAGTGATCCCAAGGAACAGCATTCCCTCCCTGGTCGAAGTCGACGAGAGCCTGCCGTCCGGCGCAACCGACGCTACCCAGCCCTCGTGCTTGTAGTCGTTCGAGATCCAGCCCATGGCGTCATGCCTTCCTGTCAGGGTTCCCTGACAGAAGTCTCTCAGGGGCCTCTGACAATAACCAGAGCCACGGAAAAAGCAGAGCATGCCGGGGAAGGTTCGGGCCTGCCGGGGTTTAGTGTTTGGTGTCCTTGGCTGGTGACTCGTTCTTGGATCCCGAGTCGCTGTCGCTGAACTTTCCGTCCTTGTTCTGGATCCGCACTTCGCCGTGTCCCCGGCCGGTGTTCTCCACGATTTCCTTGGCCCGTTTCTCAGCGGCCTTCTTCGTGGGTTCATGGGCGGAGACGCGTTTGGCGTCTTCCTTCTTGACGTCCCAGCCGCCGCGATCGCTGTTGGGGACTACGTACCGGTCGTTGTCGTTGCCTTTGGCCATTTGGATCCGCTCCTTACCGACGTAAACTGATTTTGAGCCCAGCCTAACGGCCAATGGATGCACTGCCCCTTTATATGTGCCCGCTGAGTGGCAATCGTGACGGGAAAATTGAAAGATTTTTCTGGCGGTCGGGGTCCGTCACTCCGCGGGTTCAATCAGCTCGGGTCCGTTGTTCCGGACACTGTTGACGCGGGTGCTGACAATCCGCGGGGTCAGGGTCGGTTCCGGCAAGGAATCCAGCAGGTGTTGGACGTCGGCTTTGTCGGTCAGGTCCGGGTCGAGCCATTCCGCAAAGCGGTCCTGCGGAATGATGACCGGAGAGCGATCGTGCACGTGTCCCAAAGCGTCCTGGGTCGTTGTGGTCAGGACTGTGCAAGTCAGCAGCCACCGTTCAGGATCGTCCTCCGGGAGCTCAGGATCGGGCCAGAACTCATACAGGCCGGCAAAGCCCAGCAACGGTTCCTTCTCCGAGAACAAATAGTTCGGGATCTTCTTCCCGTCCTCGGTCTTCTGCCATTCGTAGTAGCCCTCGGCCGGAACAATAGCTCTGCGCTTGACCGCGGCCGACCGGAAGGACGGCTTCTCCAGAATGCTCTCGCTGCGCGCGTTGATTAGCTTCGAGCCGATCTTGGCGTCCTTCGCCCACGACGGCACGAGCCCCCATTTGGCGATCAGGAGGCGCCGATCGAAGGTTCCGTCGTCCAGGCGCTCGGCCACTATCGCCACGTTCTGGGTCGGGGCGACGTTCCAGCTCGGCCCCGGAGGGCTGCCTTCAACTTCCTTGGCATCAAAGTGGCTCAGAAGATCGCTTGTTGCCTTGGACATCACGTATCTGCCGCACATGAGCCCATTCTGCCCCACAGAACCGGTCAAAGACGGGGATTTTGGCACCGTCCCGTGCCGCCGCCACCACTGGCTCCTGGGCCGGCAGGCATACCGTAACGGCTTGCCTGCCGGGATCAACGCTAGCCAGCGGACTCAGTCCGTGCCAGTTCAGGGTTTCGGGCTAGTTCTACCAAGCCCTCGGCGTAGTCTTCGACCGCGATGCAGATCATCTTCAGACGATTGTCGAGCGACCCCCATGGTCGTGAGGGTTTGCCCGTAACGGGGTGCGGGGCGGCTTCGATGTCATGGACATCGATATCGAACTCGAACTGCAGATCAAGCATCCTCGGTGTCAGCTCGTCGTCTCCAAGCCTGGTGAAAGTGACCACGATGCCATCGTCGTTGAGCGGACCATCGTTAATCTTGAGGTCGCGAATGGTGTCTTTGTCGTAAGTTCCGTTGACTTGCTCCGGCCTCATCGCGAGTTCGTGGGCGGCGCGGTGCCGGTCGATGCGCGCAAGATCGTGCAGGATGCGAAGGCAATTCCACCCGGGGTTCTCCGCCTGGAAGGGTTGAATTCGATGAAGGGCTTCGATGAGATGCGGAGACAGATGCTGTAGCCGTTTCTTGTTAGCGGTCCATTCCTTGGGTGAAAGCGCGATGGGCCACTGAAGTTGCGAAGCTCCTGGCGGTGGGTTCGTCCCGGAGTCGATGATCGCCACAGCGTATAGGCAGTTATCCAAGCCGGCGCGCAGGTTTTGAAGTGCCTCACCCAACAGGATGGAAAGTTGGTCGGGGATGGGTTCACGGCGTTCAATTCGAATTGCCCCGAGGCCTTGTGCATCGATGTCGACTCGGATCCGGGATGGCCGGCTTCCGAGGTACGCATCGAGGAGTTGGGCGAACTCTTTGATATTGGCCTGGGCACGACTGATTCTGGCCTGCGACAGTGACAGTTCACGCAGTGGCTTCACGATGTAGATGCTCCCGGTTGGAATTCGAAGTTGGCCCGGTCCCAGGTCCCGGCATGAGACACAACGTTACCGTGCAGGCGAAACGCGCATCCGTCCCACTTGGAACTGGGACACTGCGGTCGTCGAAGGCGGTCCAGTCACGATGCTCGGTCTTCGACCGACTCCGGACCTCGCGCCTTCTGCCTTCCCCGGCGGCCCCATGCCGGTTTCGGTTGAGGTGATCGATGCTTCGGGAGAGCCCGTAGGCGAGCTGCTCGTCTGGGTGGACGCAGGCCATCTGAGTGCACTGGAATTTGCATGGTGGACGGACCAACCGCCGGGTCGGCTTCCTCATCCGAGCCAGCTGAAGGTTAGCCAGAAATGAGTGTCCGTGAACCTCCGAAGGTCCATTCTCTAGCAAGCATCCTCGGAGGACGCACTAGAATAAACCTCGCCAGGGATACCGCGAGAGGCCGGCTTCCTGATCACTTTGCGTATATTTGGCCTTTGGCTTCATTCACGGCCCGCACGCGCTCTTTAAGTTCCGGGGCCACTATCAGTTCATTGAATGCAGCTTCAAAAAACTCCAAACCGTCGACAACGGCACGGACACTGAGCGGTTCCCCTTCGTGAGATCCTGAGTTCCCGATCCACTTGATGGCGAGAAGCTGTTCCCCCACTTCATGGTTCCCTGTTTCTGTCTTCCAGAGCTCAATACGCTTGTGAAGATTAATGCGTCTGGTGTTCTCGTCGTATGCAGGTATCCCCCAGTTGGTGAGGAACAGCTCTATCGAGGCGCGAAGCACTGTCGCGGCAGAGCTAGGATCAACGAAGATGATTGGGGCGGCCCGGTCGATGGCATTGCGCACACTCCATGGCACCGCTTCTGGCAGCGAGAGTAGAGGCAGCGGTGGGTTGAAATAGTCAACTTTGTAGAACTCTGCATAGGGGATTCCTTGATACTCGCTTCCTGAGCTCGAAGTGGCGTAGTCGACTCGGAACTTCCCAACTCCGATTACCGTCTGCTTGCATTCTCGGTTATCGCAATGCCCGATCACGTGCATCGTCCCGGTGATCCATTCGGGCTCCCACCCCTCGCAATCCATGTCTTTCATGGATTGCTCGTTCCGGGCCGTTTCAGGCTTTTCCCATGAAACATATCCTTCTCCGCAAGTTCGGCAATGCGGGCGCGGCCAAGGCCTGCCCTGCTCAATCTCTTCATCGAATCTTTGAACGACCCGGAGGTGGGTGTTGACCATCATCTCTTCCCTGTTAACGGTTACACGGTCAGTAACCCCGTCGAAGACAGCATATTTCGTGGAAGAGAAGTTCTAGCCAAGGCATGGAAAGACGAGGATTGCGCTCATGGGAGCGCTAGGCGTGCGTCCGTAAGCCGATCCCTTAGCGGGCGCCGTCCCCTGATTTTTTGCACCGGCCGCCATGCCGGCGGGAATTTTGACGGAACGAGCCCTATTCAAGGCCGGGAGTAGAGGACTCTCCCCGTCGAGGCGTCTCGGATTTGGGTGACCTTGTCGGTAAAGAAGAAATCGATCGGCTGGCCGGCCACGAACGGGCTTGCGTTAGTTGTTATATGCGCGAATTCATCGCCAAGGTCGTATCCCCAAGCGATGTTGAACACCGTGAAAGTGTCCCCGTCCTGTACGTCCACCAAGGTTCCGATGCCATCACGAGCATTCAAAAGATCGACTAAATCCGTGTCTCGGGGCTCAGGGTGTGACACTTCCATGAAAGCCAGACTATCGGCGGCACGCCCCGAGCTGTCTAGGCACATACCGAATAGCCGACCATGTCCGATAAAGGATCCCTTAGCGGACCCTCGAAACCCCCTGGCTGGCAGGACGAAGTCATCTAAGGAACCACTTCTAGTCTGAGAGGTCCTCTCCTTCGGCCTCATGCTGGTGCCCAAGGGCCTTACCTAGCGGCGTTAGCCGCAACCAAAAGCCCTCACCCATTGGTCGCCATTCCAGAGCGTCAAGTGCCAGCTCTGACCGAATCACCCATATTTCTGACGGCAGCGCCCAATCCTCAAAACCCGTCTCCCCAAGCTCTCCAGGCACCATGAGCCCCTCCGAATAAACGGAGTGAAGGACGTCCAGAACTACCTGTTTCGTAAGGGAGTTAATTGCGCCTCTTGTGCCCCACCACACGCCGCCATGCAATGAAACCCAGTCGGCCAGGCCCGACACGAGCAACTTACGAATGACTTCGTCTTTGCTCACCACGGCACGCCTTCCGCTAGTCACGTCCGACCTGATTCGATTGCCGGGAAGATATCAATCGATAGTTCGCTGGTCCTGACTTAGGACTTTCATAGGGGCCTTGAGCCATCAGATACGAATTGTGTAGCTCAACGTCCATAAACGCAGCTTAGTCGCAGCATGGCGGAGGTGGCGTGACGCCCGGTGGAGGATCCTGCAACGGGACAGCGGAGCTAAACCCACGGTGTTTCTGTTGGGTATCTTGCGGTTCAAGCGATTCGCCGGCGAACATCCTTGAGAGACCTGACGCCTTCGTGACGAAGGATCCTAACCGTCATGAAGACAATAAGAGCATGCACAAGGACCAAGCTAAGCGTGGCGCCATATTCGCTGAGGAACACCGCCATCATCGCGATGGACATCAAAGAGTAAACAATGGCAGCAACCAGCGGTCCTGGGCTCATCGTCCTTAGCCCGCGTAGATTCCAGATTCCAATGAAGAGGCCCGCAATAGACAACATACTGAATCCCACGATCACAGCGACAAAGCTGGCGATCCATCCGGCAGGTATCTGTGTTCCCCTGGCCTGATAGTCCAGGAGTTGCCCATTGATCTGAAGCGTATTCACGACAGCTATCCACGCCGTGAACAGTCCTAACATCAAATCGATGAAGCCCAGGCAGTAACGCCGAAACCTCGTCGCTCCATCAGGGACAGCGTGCAGTTCCGATGTTAGAAAATCGGGCAGCGCTCCGGCATCTGATTCGTTGGTCTGCGGCTGCAGTTCGTTGCCCAATCGCGCTCCCTCTCGTACGCCGGAAGCGTCCGCTTTCCATCCGGAAGTGTATCCCGCCCAGCTACACTGCGCTCCTCGGGAAACTGGCGTACTACAACCGCGCCCGTAAGCCGGTCCCTCACCGGCCGTCGCTACCTTGCGCCAAACGCCCCCGCGGTTCAGGACTACTGGATTCCCGTATGACCCGCCCGAAAAAATGTCCGGTGAAGGTGCGGCGGATTCGCGTGGTCGACGCAACACTGACTTCTAATTGGGGCAGCTTGCCGTCCCTCATTGACATTAGCGACGTATGAAGAAACTGTGTAACGACGCTCTTGGTGGAGTGCACCAGCTAGAAGCGTCGTTTCGAACCCAGAGCTCCCGAAGGGGTCGGTTGCTGAGCTTCTGAATCACTCCCTGTGATTCCATGTGACTGAGGTGCCCCCGACCGGAGGGACTTCGATCTGACGATCGTCGCTGTGCACGAGACACATCATTCGGTTGCCGAATAGGGCCGCGTAGGCGGCCTGCTTGGCAAAGATGTCCAAGAGAAGATGGGCTGTTCTTGTATCTCTCTTGGCGAATTTGTCGTAGCCATCAACCACGATCACTAAACCTGTATCTGCGTCTGTCCAGCCGTAGGACTGTGTTGCTACGTCATTTAGGCAGTCGTTAAGGGCATGGAGGTTACGCCCGTAATACTCGGGAAAGTCCAGTGCTTCAGCCATGTCCCGATGCATGTCACGGCTAGATTGCCACAAGGCGGCGTCGAGGTAGATCACCTTGTAACTGCGCTGACCTAGCCATGAGATTGCCTCGTCTAGTATCGTCCGCTGGCCAAACAGACTGATGAACCCATTCTGAATGAGAAGAAAGTCGAGGGGATGATTCAGCTCGTCAGCCTGGTCCCATGTCGCCATAGGCATCACTCTAGTCCGGGCTGATCCGGTACTCGGCCCGGAGGGCCGTTGCTGGGTTCAAGTAGTTCAGACTCTTCCGCGGCCTGGTGTTGAGCTCGTCGCAGACTTTCTTGACGTGCTCGTCTGTGTGCACCGAGAGATCCGTGCCTTTCGGAAAGTATTGGCGGGCCAAGCCGTTGAAGTTTTCGTTGGCTCCGCGCTGCCAAGGGCTGGATCTTTCGGCGAAGTAGATCCGCAGTCCAGTAGCAGCCGACAATTCCTGGTGACGGGCCATTTCCACGCCCTGATCCCAAGTCAATGTCCGCTTCAGGTGAGAGGGCATTGTTGAGAAGGCCGCGATGATCGCTTGGTTGGTCTGCACAGCGGTGTGTCCGTTTGGGAGGTTGATGATGATTCCGTAATGGGTCTTGCGTTCTCGTAGGGTAACCATCGCCGAGGCTGAGCCGACGCCCACGATGAGATCACCCTCCCAGTGGCCGGCCTCCGCTTTGGTCTCGACCTCGGCTGGTCGTTCGCTGATCATGGTCATGTTCTGCACGACGGATCCGTGCCCGGGTCCGGTTCTCCACCGGTGTTTGCGGATCTTCCGCCCCGTGCGCAGCCGTGGCTTGCCGTCCGTTCTTAGTCCGCCATGGTCGCCGAACAATAGTGCTTGATAGATGGTCTCCGGGCAGAGCCGCAGGGCTGGTTCGCCGGGAAATTCCAGGGGTAACCACCCGCAGATCTGTTCCGGGGACCAGTGACTGGTTAGCTTTGCTTGGACCAGTACGTGCAGGCGTGTATTAGCTTGCAACTTCCGCTTCCGTGGTCGACGCCGCTGGTTGCGCGCATTGTGATCGGCTACATGGGGTAAGTATCGCCCATGGTGATCACGGTGCCGGTCGAACTCGCGTTTGATGGTCGACGCGTGCCTGCCTAACTCCCTGCCGATTTGCCGTAGAGAGCATCCCATGCGGAGCAGGTCTGCCATGTGAAGCCTTTCGCGCCGACACAAATATCTGCCCGACGGAGGTTTGAGGCTGGCTCGTGGTTGTTCTGCCCTGCGGTTCCGAAGCCTTGTTCCGATAACCCTGCTCACGCCCAACATCCTGCAGGCGGCAGCATTGGATGCACCGGAGCCCACCAATTCCCAATATCGTGTCTCCCGTAAAGCGCGCCGCTTTTGCGCTGGTAACAAGGGAACTGTTAAGCGCTCTGCAACGATCCGCGCAGTGCGGATCGCGTCCCACTCGGCCTTCTGCAGGCGTGCTTTCTCGGCTTCCAGCTCCTTCCGACGCTGGGCCTCCCACCTGACGGAGGTCCCCGGTGAGAGCCATAAAGCATTTACAACCTCCGCCAAGGGAAGCCGGCTTCGCAAAACAACGAAACGACGATAGACCCACCGGTAACCGGTCGAATGCTTCACGCCTGCTGATGCGGCAGCAGCCCCTACACTCACGCCAGCCGAATATGAGGCCCAGAACGCTTCCTCAACTGCTGCGTCGACTTGAAAGTGATGGCGCCCAGCACCTCTCAGGAAGCGTTCATTCCATTTCTCGGCATTGCGTGAGGTGAACCCAAGTTCGATCTGGGCTGCTGCGTGGTCGAAGCCTTTGCTACGGAATCGGAGGTACTCATCACGCAACCACCGATAACCGGTCTCCTTACCTATCCCGGCCACCCGTACTGACTCTCTGAAACTCCTGCCTTCCTTGATAGGAGCAAGAAACCTAACACCGGTAGGCGAATCGAACAGTTGATACATCGAAGGAACTCCCTGGATTGGGTGTTGCTTTGATCAACAGAATCCGAGGTGCCCTAAACGCTACACAGCTTCCTGTCCCACATCCTTAGAAGTGGGACACCTCCACTGGGAGACTCCCCTGCACAACCAAATCCGCGAGATCCCGCGAAACGTAACCGTCCCGTATGTAGTCCCAAAAGTCGTGCAACAAATCTCCGTTACGGAGACAACTTTCGGTACGGTGCAGTGGGCGAGGTGCCTATGACGAACCAGGTCATCGACCGGGCCGCGTTTTCTGCTGGCATAATTCAAGAATGGTGATTGAGAGTTCCGGGGACTGGGTCCTCGAGCCAGTAGGACGGCCAGGGGAGCACTTCTGGCTACTTACCAACGAAACAGGCGAAGACGCTAGGCATGTCCATGCGGGCATAGACAATCGCGATGCTCTTCATGTGGAGGCGCGAATGGAAGACCTGGATGACCTGTCATTCAGCTGGAAGAACTCCCCCGGCGAACGAGTGCGGGTGGGCTGGGCATCCAGTAAGGCTCCTCGACTCCTCACGTACGTGCCGTTCCCGGAGTCACGCCAAGCCTAGGACGCGGCGCTGCAGCCAGCGTTGCCGAGGGAGGTTGTTCGCGCTGTTTCGGTACGAGCTGCACCACTAATAGAGTCTGATCTGAAGTGGTCAGAATTTGCCTACTCTTCTGCTATCGGGCGGATGTTTGAAGCACGCCGGTTGGCATCTTCGAGTCGTAGGCTCAGTTCTGCGTGTCGCCGCTTAAGAGAGGACGCTTTCGCTTGGGCCCGCAGTAGCTGGACCCTGTTGACGCCCGCCCGAGGAATCATCAACAGCAGAACTAGCACTGCGTACCGTTTCTTCACGAACGGGCCAAGGATGTCAAAGACAGCGGTGCCGGAAGCTGGCTGGAGGAGAAGCTTGAAAAAACGCAGGCGCTTGGCGCTGTTCATTCTGACAGGTTGTAGATAGGAATCCAATCCCACTGAACGAGCGTATTCCTGGGGATCTTTATCTTCGCTGCGCGCTGCTGAGCGCAGCTGATATGGATAGTGGAAGTCTGAGCTCTTGAGCTCTTTGTGGTGCCACTTTAGGAGAGACTCCCCCGGATCAAAACCGGCAGACCGTCCTGCAAGGCTCCGCTGGATACAATCGTGCCTATGAGTGTAGAGAAGCGTGAGCAGGTTTTCATCAGTTCCACATTCAAGGACTTGGTGGAGGAGCGCCGCGCCGTCCTTCAAACACTTCTCGAGGCAGACTGCATCCCTGCTGGCATGGAGTTATTCCCAGCCTCCGATGACGAGAAGTTCGACCTCATCAAGCGGGTTATCGACCTCTGCGACTACTACGTGGTCATCATCGGCGGACGCTACGGAAGCGTTGATGCCCAGGAGCAGCTTTCGTATACGGAGATGGAGTTCGCTTACGCCGTGAAGACAAAGAAGCCGGTACTCGGTTTTCTGCACGGCGACCCTGGAAAGCTTCCAGGTGAAAAGCTCGACCTAGATGCTGATCTTAGGAAGAAGCTGGATGCGTTTAGGGCAAAAGTCGAACAGAAAATGGTGAAGTATTGGCATGAACCCCGTGATCTGCCCGGCCAGGTTGCGTTGGCGATCATGCAGATCCGGAAAACACATCCGGCCGAAGGTTGGATTCGGGCTGGTCAAGCAATGACCCCCGAAGTGAAAGCCGAACTTGCAGAGCTGCGAGCACGGGTCCGTGAGCTCACTGCCGAACTGGAGGCCGACAATAAGCACCGCGGCAACGCCCTTGATCCTTCCGAACTAGTCCAGGGGGAGGAAGTAGCTGAACTTCAGTGCATCGTGGAATTTCACTGGAAGGACACCCTCGACAGCGGCAAGGCCTTCAACTCGAACCGGACAAGGGCCAGCTGGGTGGTTTCACCCACGTGGAATGAAGTTCTCAAGCACCTTGGACCCGAACTGATGGACGAGGCCGCCGAGGGGCCAATGAGAAAGAGCCTATCCGCGCTGTGCCTCAAGCTGTCGCGTAAAGACCTGATCAAGACAGACTCCCAAGAGCTCGATAGAGCAGAGGAAGAAGGCGACAGCGAGGGCGGGGACGATCGGGTTGGGAATATCTACGCAGCACCTGTCACCACCGACAGCTTCAACGACGTTAAGGTCCATTTGAATGCTTTGGGATTGATTGAACAAGGTACCAAGCGACGTCCAGGCAGTGACACCAACACATACTGGAAGCTCACCGACCGTGGCCAAGAGCAGCTGCTCATGCTTCGTGCCAAGCGCCGCACAGTACTGACGGAACTCGAAACGACGGCAGAGAGCGATGACCTTGAACAGGTACCCGTCTGAGGTCTACTGACCTCAGACGAGCGTGTGTGTCACTGTCGCGCCAGACATACTCCCCTCATCGGGAGAACCGAAGGCCATCGGCCTGGTTATCTCTGATATCCGGAGCGGTGGTCTTTTTGTTGTCTCGGAGCAGAGGTCTCTGGTCGGTTCGCCGCTTCGGCGGCGCGCTGTTGGCGCAGCTGCTCCAAGGCTGCTTTGACCTTCTGGGATCCTTCAGGCTTCACGATGGTCTGCGCTGCTTGAGTGATGGCCTCTTCCGTGCGCGGTTTCACTGGTGCACCTGGTTGGCGTGACTGTCTCAGGTAGGCGTACCCTGCCGCGCCCAGGCCAGTGCTCTGTCCGTGAGGCCAAAACCGTGCATTCCCCCCCAATGCGTCCCGTCCTATCTGTCGGAAACCTAAAGCCTACCGGCAGTCCATCATGCCTTTTCGACGTCTTCTTCGGCATAGCGCCGTAGTTGCTCAACGCCATCGGCTTCAGTCCGAGCCAGACCCAGCTCGTCTTCGACCATGAACTCCGGCCTTAATCGCCCCTCTTGCCGCCCAGCCTCAACCTTCCAAGCTTTACCGTCTGGGACAAGCCTTCCCATAACTTGTCCTGTGGAGGCCCATGCGACATTGCGCGACCCGTCGCCCATATTGATGCTGGTGATCAGTTCGCCGTACGAGACATCTCCGAAGGACCCTTTTGGGACTCCTTTGAGTGGCTGCCCGGTGGGGGGTACCCGGTAGAAATCGCAACGAGGATATCCATCTTTGTCTTTCGAAAGAACCCTGAAGTTGATGCCGTATAGGTGCCCCTTATCGGTTACGCGGCCGCTGAAATCGTAAGGCTCGTCGGGGTTGGCGCCGGGGATGGTCGGACCATCCTTCTCCGATATTTGAATCTCATCCGCCGGTGCGCTGATGTAGATCTTTTTCATTGGCCCCTTGCCGCTAATGCCCGAGAAATCCGTGAGGGAGAACCAGTCGCCGTCTAGGGGAGAGTCCGGCAGGTAACAAATGTTGAACGCGGTGGGCGTGGCATTTCGCTTAGCTACCTCTTCCAGAGCTTCCTGCCTTCCCCTGCTCACGAGAGCGTCCTGTCTCGGCTTGTCGTAGAACCGGATGCCAGATATCCAGGTAGCCAGCCTTTTCACCAGATTCAGGCCTCTGACCATCAACCCTCGCGTCTGCGGGACGATCAGAAGAACGATTACGACTACGACCACACCTAACGGCGCTACGTCCCGCCAAAAGGCAGGATTCTGGGGGCCGGAAATTGTCCCTGTCCAGATTGCTACGAAGTAAGCAATGACTGCAGCACCTATGAGTGTGCCCACTAGGCCGCCTATTGCGCCGGCAAGGGAGTTTTCGACGATCCTGTTCTTCTTGTTCACTTTGGAATCCTAGCCCCCACCGCCCAGGACAATGGATCGCATGCCGTGGTGAACGATGATGCGGGAAGTGACGAATCCTCCAGCCAACCTGAGTTTCAGCGCTAGCATCGGGGTCTGTCGCCCGATGCTAGAGCCGTGGTCCTACCCCTGAGTGTGCCGCTGCGCCCGCTCGTTCGGTAAAACCCTGGGAATCGTTCCTCTACGCCGCGCGCTTGATCTGCTCCACGGCTTCTTCGAACGTTTCCGGTCAGGCTGTTCGGGCACGGGTTCTTCCGGTTCCTCGTAGCCCACGGTGAGATAGTCCACTTCCGGCGCTTGAATCACAACCGTTCCGTGCGGCTCAAGCCTATGAACATTTTCACCGTCAGCCATCCGATACCAGATCTCGCCAGTAAGGGTGAAGGCTCTGTCCGGTGTTTCGTCGCCGTTCCTGCTGAATGACTTCAAAGCACCCTGAATCCACGCGCCACTTTTCAGCTGTACCCCTACTATCACTTTGTGGCCCGGCATCATCTCGAATGCCGTGTTCCAAGCTGATTGGCCGCGCTCTATGGTCTCTGGCGTCTTCTTCCTCATTTTCAACCACTTGCCCCGGCACCACTTCACAAAACGGGATGCGGATTCACTACCGAAGAAGGTGCCAAACGACACTGCCAAGGCAAGGTCTATGAGGGTGACGCCAAAAAACACCTGCGAGTCCTGCCGAAAGAGCACGCCTGGCTCGATGAAAAACTGACGCAGTGTACTTCGTGCTGGTTCAAAGAAGAAGGCCGCAATGTAATGAAGGATGAACACTGCCACGAGAGACGCAGCGCTGGCTATAACGACCGCGGCTGTCTCTCGGAAAGCAGAACGTTTAACCACCGAACCGTGGCCTTCGTACCTCCAGATAAACGCTATACCCGGCAACAAAAGGCATACATACAGCAACGCGGCGACGGGCTCGGTGGGCACCCTTACTCCTTAACGAGAATCCCGGCCGCGATAATGGGGGCAGTACACGACGACAAGGAGCATGACATGGCAGACAACAAATCTAGCAACCCCGCCTCGTCCGGCCGTAGCCGGACAACTAAGTTGGCGGAAGGGCAAAAACCCGCCAGCTACTCAGTTCCGCCTGCAAGCATGAAGCCCGGGTCCCCGCCCGCAGCTCCGAAGAAATAGCGCAAGAAGAATCTGGGCCATCAGGGTGAGCCAGTTGTAGCCCACCGTAGATGCAGAAGGCCGGCAAGGAATCTCCCTGCCGGCCTCGCTTGCCTTTGTGCTCATATCCCGGCACCGCAGGGCCCGGAGTTCACGGAGGGTCAGCAGCTTGAGCCGGAGCGGAACTGTATGATCCGCCAGGACAGCCACAAAAACGTCGTAGACACAAAGGACCGGGCACGGCGGAGCTCTGCGACGTCGGGACCAGGCCCAAAAGCCGGACACGGAGCTTGCGGAGTGGACGCCCGATTCTTCCCTGGTTGAAGCGCAGCGGAAACCAGGGCCCTCATTTGGGTATTGCTGAGCGGCTTGCCGGCCAGTCCCTTGTTATGGTGGGCCAAGGTCCCGCCGGATTTGTCCCCCATCTGCCGGCAGGACTGTTTTCGGTCCTGGACTGTTGCGCTCTGCAGATGCGGTTAACGGGCGGAAGGCCGGCACCAGATCTGAACTGGTGCCGGCCTTCCTTGTTTTCCCTCAGCAAAAGGAAATCTGCGTGTGAGTCTACCCAGTTACCCGCGGCACCGGTGTCTTAGAGGCGCTTGGTGCGTGGTGGCGGTCCGCCGCCGCTGCGCCACGGAGCTGTGCTCTTGCCGAGGCCCAGCAGCGTGACAGCGCTATCTCCCAGCTGTGGGCATCCGGCGATATCGTTTCCTTCTCAAAAGTGCCGGCAACTGAGCTTCATCACGCGGTGGTGATCTCGACCGGAAACCGTGGAAGACGCTCTCGGGACGTACTACGGTCAGGGATGGCTTGTGCTGGTCCACAGCTCATGGACAAATGAGAACCTTATCCGCGCAGGTCAAGCCCTTGGAAACCTCAACCCAGATGAGCTTCTGACGATCGGGGAAGGCATCGATCACAACGGCCGCCGAGTCCTCCGGGTCACACTCATGAGAGAAAGCCCGGAACACCTCTCCGTAATCCAGGACTACCCACTGGGAATGATCCAACCAACCTTCTGGATCGAGAGCGACTCACCCAAGAAGTCCACCCACGCCGACCAGTAGTGCACTGCGTCACCCCTTGTCACTCGCTGTTCTGTGTTGACGCCCTCTTCCGCCGGGGCCACACTAGGCCATGGACCCCGAGTTGCTACCTTAACGGACGATGAGTTCGCCGATCACCGAAACCGCCCATGCCGCAATGGCAGGAAGTAGTCCTGCACACTGTATTCCAAATGCCCAGTTATGAAGGACACGAGTGTTGGAACACTCCGGTGTATTCGAAACCCTGAGAACGGCTGTCTTGCTCGTGTAGAAAGGTGGGCATAATGAACCTACTGATTTCTTCGTCGCCTCGTTCGACATGGATCACTGTGCCCGATGCTGGTACTGCCGCGGCGGTTCGTTCTATCCTGTCCGACTCTTGCTGGGAGGTGTGTCGAGATGGCGTTGCCGATCCGTTGACTTTGGACGTAGGCATTGGTGTAGAAGCGATGGAAGCAGGCGATCGACTGATTGGGGCCGGGTACAGATTCAACTGGCACCCTCACCAACATCCCTTGAATCGACGGGGTGCTGCCTGGGGAATCCCAGTCGAAGCGGATGCCTGATCTGCGGCCTTCGGATATGAGACCTTCCGTGAACTCCTTGGCTTTCGCCGCGACAGTGGGCCACCGCCCGGTGGACCTACGCGAGGCACGGGACCCGGCGCCGCTACTGAGGGCACTGGAACAGCTCCGTGTCGATGTGGCGGCCTAAAATTATGGGTGTGAAATTTACCTGACCCTGGAGGCCGGCGACGGCCACGTCGGCTACGTCGAGGCCGAAGGCGAAACGTATCAGGACGCCAAGACTGCGGCGGAAGCCCTGATTCCCGAAGGCTCTAAAGCCATAGCGATCCGTACCTCCTGACAGAGTTTGAGGCGTTGCCGACCGTTACCCTCATTCTGGGCTACGAGTCGGCCCTGAACAGAAGAGAGCCTGTACCCCTGGCTGGGGTACGGGCTCTCTCGTGCGCCACCTCGTTCGGAAAGGCGGAAGGGACTAACTGAGGTGGAAGTTCGCCTGTGTGTACTCTTGGCTTTGTGAAAGGCGACAAGCGAATCCGCAGGTGGCTCTCCGTTTGGGGGACTACGATTTTAGCCGGCATTGGGGCCATAGCTGCCGTCGGCGGACCTTTCTGGGGTAACTTCCGAACGGAAGAATCCGAACGCTGGATCGCTTTCGGTGTTGGCGCGCTCGGAGCTTTAGTAGCGCTTGGGATTCCGATCGGCGAAAAGGTCAAGCTCCATCGGCGGATCTCAAGACTGGAGAGTGAAGCTAAGACCGCATATGTGCGGGCTCGGGCAGACTTACAGTACACGCTGAATCTCCTTCTGGATCCCCTGTTGAGGAAACTAGGACGGCTGGCTAGAACGCGACCTGGTTCCAGGGAAAGAGAGTCCGCAGCGGTCGAATTGAAGGTTCGCGCCCTCCACTTCCTAATGAGGGTGACAAATCCAGAAGAGACAGGGCTTCGGGCAACCTTTTTTCGTTGTGAAGGTACCGGCCAGGATCTTCGTCTCGTTGCGGACGAAAGCACAGGCACGGAAACGAGAGAGCACTTTGATTCCTCAACAGTTGAAGGAAGGCGTGCTCTGCGAGTCGTCACGGAAAGGCTCACCGACTGGTCGGAGAACATTGCCAACGAACCCGAGGACCGTATCGACAAGGACCGCCACCACGGCTACGCGACGTTCGCCTCAGCCTCGGCCTACGACGGGGTAGAGAAAATTGGGTTGGTGACCGTCGATGGCCAGAAACCGGGGGACATCGCAAAGGTCGACCAGTTTGTGGTCCAAACCGTCGGAACAATCATTGCCATCTCCGACGCGCTGCGAAGGAACAAGAGGCGGGAGCCCAACGTTTAATTACTACAGTGAGGTGAGTCACAAGGTGCCATTGCTTTAGCAGGGTGGCAGAGTAGTCTTATCATCCAACCGGCGAGAGGAGGAAGATGGCTGAGAAACGACTCGAGTACCGCCCGGATGAGGTGACCATCGAGGACGAGAGAGCGTACTTCCTGAATGCATGGCAGCACACCCTCCAAGAGGTCCGAGAAGAAGTTGAGAAGGAACTCTCCGCTGAAGCTGATCCGGCGCCACGAGAACAGAAACACCGCCGCCACCGTTGGCTTGTGGCTTCGTAACAGAGGCCCAGGTCACTGGCAGGAAAAAGGTGAGTCGAAGGAAGCCCCAAGGTACATAGCCTCGGGGCTTCTCCTTGACCGGTCCCATCTCCGCATAGATGGCATCGGCTCCTACGAGGAATCTGCGTGATCCGGTTCACGGCCCAGGATTCCCTTCCTCAGTACCCGCGCAGGTTCTTTCTGAGTCGAGCGTCGGACGTTGAATTGCCCAGGCCCGATAGCCCATCCCCCGCTGGATACCCAAGTCTTTATTCCTATAGGCGCTGATTCTGACCCTATAGATTTTCGCGCCGATTGACCTGGCGTATTTTTCATTGAGCGCCCTGGCGGCAAGGTTGTCGTCCTGTGTAGCAAGCACAATGTCCCTCTCAGGCTCATATGCAGCTGCTGCGGTCATCAGCGCGATTCCTACCCCTCGTCGCTGCGCCCCTGGAGCGACCGCAACTACTTGCAAGAACATCGGGTCCGAAGCCTTTGAGCCTTTGGTTGAGATGCAGAAACCGACGTGGACCCCGTCGATCTCGGCGATCAGGACCCGTTCATCGTTGATTGTGGAAGCATTTTCTCGCACACTGCGGACAGAAATGGGAGAACAGACGATTTGTAGGTCTTTCAGTCGGCGGCCGTCCGGGGCTGTTGCACTGGCTAGCCGAATCGAAAGTGCAGAGGAGGGCAGACGCCCCAACTGGCTTGTCCAGTTCGAGAATGCGGGGTCCTCGCTAATCCTGAAGTTCGGTTCGAAAGCCTCGTAGTCGCTCTCGCTCAATCTGGAAGACACGTTTAGGGGCTGCTTTCTGTAGCAGATAAATGGGAACTGAACTCCAGACCGTTTGGGTCGTCATGAGGTTGGACTCCATGTTCCGGATGTTGCTTTGGATGATCTCATGTGGGCTTCTGCGGCTCAGGATTCCATACTCAGGTACCGGTAGACAGTAGCCCGGCTGACGCCAATGATCTTTCCGATATCCGTAGGCTTGAGACCTCGGGCTTTGAGTTCATGCGCCCTCACGACCTTCTCATGCTCAGTTGTGACCTCACGCCGGCCTGCCTTTCGACCGTTCGCCGCGGCCACGGCCATGCCGGCCTTTGTGCGCTCCGACAGCTGGTCCCGCTCGAGCTGCGCGAAAGCAGAAATGATAGTCACCATCGCTTGGGCCATCGCTCCCCCAACCTCACTGGCCGGATCAGTGGCGATGCCATCCCTCAGAGAACGGAACTTGATGCCGCGGGATTTGAAGTCATCCAGGAGCTCGAGCAGGTGTCGGGTGCTGCGTCCCAGCCGGTCCAGCTTCCACACCACGACTTCATCCCCTGGGCCGAGACGATCCAGCATCCTGTCCAACTCTGGACGACTCACCCTGGTCCCGCTGATCCCCTGGTCTTTATAGATCCGCTCACACCCAGCCGCTTCCAGTTCCCGGATCTGCAGATCCGTGTTTTGGTCAGCCAAGTTAACGCGGGCGTATCCAAGCCGTGCCATCACTTCTCCGTCTAGCTAAAGGTATTTCAAGGACAATGTTGAGAATACCTCCGTGAGACCCTTTGTTGGGACAAGGGTGTGGAGTTTGCCGATAAATGGCGGTGTTTTTTGATCGGTAAGTGTCGTTAGTTGCCTATCACGAGGACGCTGGCGGCTGCTTCTATGACGTCGTCTGTGATGGTTTCGAGTTAATTGATTTTCAGGACGCGGGTGATCTGGGGGAAGAGTCGCTCGAGGAGTCGGAAGTTGCCGCGGGTGATTCGTTCGATTGCTGCGATGGCTAGACGTCGCGTTTCCAGTCATGTCCGCCTACTTAACCAGCGAAGCCTGCTAATCCAGCAACTCGCGACCCGCCTTGACAACCCGACGGCTTGCGCTTCGCCAAAGAATTTCTGGATCGTCGAACGGATAGCTAACCGAGCGGGGTCCAGCAGTCTTAGCGCCGCGCTGGTACTGACGTGGAGGTCACTATCCTTCTAAACCTCCCGGAGCAATCCGTGCGACAAGGTTCCCACCTTGCGCGCACGTCGATCCTACGCATGCACCACGGCCGACGCGCTAACGCTCTTCCAAGAGTGTCCTCCGAGCAGTAAGCCGAGCACCGTCGAAGGCCTTGGTCTGAGATCGTTTCCGCGACTACCGATGGTCCGCGCAGCCGCTGTCGGATGAAGGTTGGTTCCCACCTACTGGTCGTCGCTACCGACCTGGCTGAAGAGGGGCAGCACGCGGTTTTGGAAGTGGGTTTGCAGCACAATGGCGCTGCGGGTCCTGGTGACGGCTCCCGTTCGGGAAATAGAGTCAAGGACGCGCTGGAGGTCGTCGTTTGATTTGGCCACGATTCTGATCAGGACGTCCTGATCCCCTGAGACGGTGTACATCTCGACAATCTCGGGGATCACTTCCAGTGCCGCTCCTACCGACACGTGGCCGACGTTTTGGGAGATCTCGACGGAGACGAAGGCCATCACCGGGTATCCGAACTTGGCAGGATTGAGTGTCGGGGCGATCTGTTCGATGACGCCTGTCTTCTTCAGTTTGTCCAGTCGGCCCTGGACTGTGGGCCGCGCTACTGCGAGTTGCCTGGATGCTGCCAGGACCCCAATGTCCGAGTCCGCGGAGAAGAGTTCCACGATCTTCACGTCCAGCTCATCGATTTTCATGGTCAAGATGCCTTTCACCAGTTGAGCTTACAGAATGTAAGTAGATTCTAACTTTCATGGTGGACATTTATACATAAAAGATAGGTTTTACCTGACCAGTTGTCAGGAGTGTTGCGAGCTGGGAATGTGTGAGTCACCCCACATTGCTCAGCGAAGGAAATCACCCCTATGACACACGCTCTGCCCCAAGGATCGACTGCGGAACGAGTGACGTTGCGCTCAGCCCTGCGTGACCTTCCTGCCTATAAGCCAGGGAAGTCGGCAGCTGTTGCCGGCACTGTTCAGTACAAGCTGTCCTCGAATGAAAACCCGTACCCGCCGCTGCCTTCGGTAAGGGAATCGGTCGCAGAGGCGGCGGCTGGCATCAACCTCTACCCGGACATGGCCTGCGAGACGATTACCGAAGCGGTGGCCCGGCGCTGGGGTGTTTCCCCCGCCTCGGTCAGCTTTGGCGCCGGGTCTGTGGAGGTCGCCTCGCAGATCATTCGTGCCGTCGCCGGCGAGGGCGACGAGGTCATCTTTGCCTGGCGCTCCTTCGAGGCTTACCCAATCCTGACCGCGCTGGCTGGTGCGAAGGCAGTCCACGTGCCCCTGACCCAGGACGAGCGTCATGACCTTCCGGCAATGGCAGCAGCCGTCAATGAACACACCCGGGTCATCTTCGTCTGCACCCCCAATAACCCGACCGGCACTTCTGTCACCGCTGATGAGCTGCATGACTTTATGGCAGCAGTGCCGAAGGATGTCCTGGTCGTTATCGATGAAGCCTACGTGCATTTCAACGTTGACCCGGCAGCGGCCCAAGGCATTGATTTCTTCCGGGCCTACGCGAACGTCGTCATCCTGCACACATTCTCCAAGGCCTACGGACTTGCCGGGCTGCGAATCGGCTACGCCATCGCCCCTGACTACGTCTCGGCCGCGCTCCGCGCAGTGGCCATCCCGTTCGGCGTCTCCGCCCTCGCCCAGAAAGCCGCGCTGGCCAGCCTCGCAGCTGAGGAAGAAATTGAAGCCCGCATCTCCTCGCTGGTCACCGAACGGGACAAACTACAGCGCGGACTCGTCGAGATCGGCTGGGACGTCTGCCCCTCCGAGGCCAATTTCGTCTGGCTGCGCATCGGTGCCACGACCCGGGAAATCGAAGACATATTCACCCACGCTGGCGTCATCGTCCGGGCCTACCCCGGCGACGGCATCAGGATCAGCGTTGGCGCCCCCGAAGCAAACGATCAGGCCATCCACGCGGCCAGGGACGCCTTCAATCACTTCACCACCACCTCAGCCCTTGCCCAAGAAATCTAGGAGAAGACGCATGAATCCCATCACCACCGGCTCCCCGGAAGCGATCGCCGCGTCAACCGGAACAGTCCGGGGCCTCAAACCACGTCAGCTGACCATGATGGGCCTGGGCGGCGCCATCGGTGCAGGGCTGTTCCTTGGCAGCGGCAAAGGCGTCGCTGCCGCCGGGCCAGCCATCCTGATCTCGTACATCGTCGCCGGCGCCCTGGTCATCTTGATCATGTGGATGATCGGTGAACTCTCCGCCGCGAATCCTGCCGGCGGCGCGTTTTCAACGCATGCTGAGAACGCGTTCGGCCCCGTGGCGGGTTACACCGTTGGTTGGCTGTACTGGGTCCAGCTGGCCGTGGTCGTCGCCGCTGAAGCGGTCGGCGCGGCGGCCATCCTGACCGGTGTTCTGCAGTCTGCCCCGGCAGGAACACCCATCCCGCCTACCTGGTTGCTCGCCGCCATCTTCATGGCCGCCCTGACCGCGGTGAACATGTTCGCGGTGTCCAAGTACGGCGAGTTCGAGTTCTGGTTCGCATTCATTAAGGTCGCCGTTATCCTGGCCTTTCTCCTGGTCGGGGTGCTCCTGCTGCTGGGCGTGCTGAACGGGACCAGCCCGGGCCTGTCCAACTTCACCGATTTCGCTCCCAAGGGAGCTGCCGGGGTTGGCGCCGGACTGCTGATGGTGATCTTCGCCTTCGGCGGCACCGAAATCGTCGCGATCGCCGCCGGGGAAACCAAGAACCCGGAAAAGAGCGTCGCCACGGCCATCCGCACCGTGGCGTGGCGGATCTGTGTCTTTTACGTCGGCTCGGTGTTCATCATCGTCGCGGTCCTGAGCCCGGAGGCAGCCAACGCGCCGGAAGGCCCGTTTGCTGCACTGCTGAACGTCGCAGGCATGCCGGCCGCCGGAACCGTGATGGCTCTGGTAGCTGTGTTCGCACTGCTCAGCGCGCTCAACGCGAACGTCTACGGCGCCTCCCGGATGCTGCACTCCCTCTCCCAGCGGAGGCACGCTCCAGCCCGCCTACGGAAGACCGGTACCAACTGCGTCCCCCGCGCCGCCGTGCTCTGGACCGTCGCCTTCGGATTCATCGCAGCCATGCTCGAAGCCATCTTCCCGGGCAAGGTTCTGGAAACCCTCCTGTCCATCGTGGGTTCAACCATCATCATCATCTGGGCCGCCATCGCAGCCTCCCAAATCACACTTCGCCGCCGCAGGGACCGTGCGACAACGCCTTCCACCGCTCCCACGACCTACCGGATGCCACTGTTCCCGTACCTGTCCTACACCGCTGTGGGACTGCTGGCCCTGATCATTATCGTGGCCATGCTCGACGCCGGAACCCGCACCCAACTGCTGCTGACGTTCACGGCCACCGTCCTGATCGCCCTTAGCGGCATCGCCGTCACCCGACGCACCACCAAAACCCTCGAACCCAAGGAAGCATAGGAATGACCTCCAAAATCCTCGACACCCGCACCACTGACAACGTGCCCGAGGACGCCGCCCAGATCACCACCCGCACTGCGGGGCAGGCAGTCATCGACGGCTTGCGCGCCCACGGCGTGGACACCTTCTTCGGCATCCCCGGCGTGCAAAGCTACGAGCTCTTCGACGCCCTCCACCAGGAGGACGCCATCGAGGTCATCGGCGCCCGGCACGAGCAGGCCTGCGCCTACATGGCCCTGGGGTACGCCCAGTCCACCGGAAAAACTGGTGTTTACAGCGTGGTTCCTGGCCCCGGTATCCTCAACGCCGGCGCCGGGATCCTGACCTCCCTGTCGACCAGTACCCCCACGGTGTGTCTGACCAGCGAGATTCCCACCGACTACATGGGCCGCGGCATGGGCCACCTGCACGAGATGCCCGACCAGCTCGGTACGGTCAAGTCCTTCGCCAAGTGGGCCGAGAACGTCCTGGACCCCGCACTGGTCCCGGCCACCGTCGATGAGGCCTTCCGCCAGGCCGGCAGCGGCCGGCCCGGGCCCGCTGTCGTCGCCGTACCCTGGGACGTCTTGACCCAGCGCGCCCAGATGCCGGCAAACCAGCCGGCCTTCGCGCCCACACCGGCACTGGATCCGGAAGTGATCCAGGAAGCTGCACGTATCCTCTCCGGTGCCAAGAACCCGATGATCATGGTGGGCA
This sequence comes from Paenarthrobacter nitroguajacolicus, assembly GCF_031455195.1. Lineage (GTDB taxonomy): Bacteria > Actinomycetota > Actinomycetes > Actinomycetales > Micrococcaceae > Arthrobacter > Arthrobacter nitroguajacolicus_D. The sequence goes on from NZ_JAVDSH010000007.1 coordinate 232,654, forward strand.
GCGGCGCCCGGCACGCGGCCCCCGAAGTCCTGGCCTTGGCCGAAAAGCTGCAAGCCCCCGTGGTGTCCTTCCGCGGTGGCCGCGGGATCGTGCCGGACAGCCACCCTCTGGGCTTCACCTGTGCGGCTGGCTTCGAGCGCTGGAACAATACCGATGTCCTGCTCGGTATTGGTTCCAGGCAGGAGCTCATGTGGTTCCGCTGGCCGGACAAGCCTGAAAACCTTGTGCACATCAACCTGGACATCGACCCGGCCCAACATGACCGGCTCGAAACGGACCTCGGCATTACCGCTGACTCCAGAGACGGCACAGTTGCGCTGCTCGATGCCCTCGCAGAGAGCCCCACTCGCGCTTCCCGGCACACGGAATTCGGGGCCGTGAAAACGGCCAAGAAGAACGAGATAGCAGGGCTTACTCCGCACGCAGACTACCTGGGCAGCATCCGCGAAGCGCTGCCCTACGACGGGTTCTTTGTGGAGGAAGTTTCCCAGATAGGGTTCTCGTCCTTCTTCGGCATCGACATGTTCGAACCGCGGCGCTTCATCACCTGCGGATACCAAGGCAACCTCGGTTACGGCTTCCCAACGGCCCTCGGCGTGCAAGCCGGAAACCGGGACAAGGTCGTCATCTCCGTCACCGGCGACGGTGGGTTCCTGTACGGGGCGCAGGAGCTCGCCACTGCAGTGCAGCATGGACTAAATGTCATTACGGTGGTGTTCAACAATGCTGCGTTCGGCAACGTCAAGGCTGACCAGCTGCGTATCTATGGCCAGGAATCAGCCTCCGAACTTCACAACCCGGACTTCGTCGCCTTCGCAGAATCCTTCGGCGCATTAGGCTTGCATGCCCACACGCCGGCGGAGCTGAAGAGTGCCATTCAGGAAGCGATCGAAGCCAAGCGGCCCACCGTTATCGAAGTTCCCATGCCGCTGTCCTTGAAGGACACTCCATGGAAATTCCTGATGCCCGCAAGCCGGAAGCAGTAAGAGCTTTTCCGTCACGCGTTATCGGGTGGGGCGACAATCATTTCCTGTCGCCCCACCGCACCCTACCTCTGCCCCCCACCACAGCGCCTTCCCTCCGCGGCAAGGATGCTGCCCGGGACGCAAAGACCTATGGCGGGGCAGAACCATACGTTGAAAGAAAACTCGAAGTGGAGTAACCCATGGAAACCTTTGATGCGCTGCTTGCGTCTATTGCCCCTGTCGCCGGTGAGAGCCGGGCCCTTGTGAACCCGGCGACTGGTGGTGTTGTCGGGTGGGCACCTGTCCACACTGTGGAAGACCTGGAAGGGGCGGTCACCGCTGCGGTTGCTGCGCAGCCTGCGTGGGCTGCGCTGGGTCACGAGGCGCGTTCGGCTTATCTTTTGAAGGCAGCGACGGCGGTTGAACGCTCGGCCGAAGAACTCGCCCAGCTGCTCTCGCGTGAGCAGGGCAAGCCGTTGAACGGTCCTAATGCTCGGTTCGAGGTCGGCGCCTGCGTTGCCTGGTTGCGCGCGGCAGCTACCACGCCGGTGATTCCGGAGACGTTGGTCAACGACGGTGAAACCCGGGCGGAACTGCACTACCGCCCCATCGGGGTGGTAGGTGCGATTGGTCCGTGGAACTGGCCGATGATGATCACCATCTGGCAGATCGCCCCGGCGCTGCGGATGGGCAACGCCGTGGTGGTCAAACCTTCCGAATACACGCCACTGTCCGTCCTGGCGCTGGCCAAAGTCCTCAACGAGGAACTCCCCGAGGGCCTGCTCACGGTCATCTCCGGGGGCCGCGACGTCGGCGCCCGTCTCGCAGAGCACCCGGCCATCGGCAAGATCATGTTCACCGGCTCCACGGCGACCGGCAAGGCGATCATCCGGTCGTCAGCGGAGACGGTCAAGCGCCTGACCTTGGAGCTTGGCGGGAACGACGCCGGCATCGTCCTGCCCGACGCCGATCCCAAGGCCATCGCCCAGGACCTGTTCTGGGGTGCGTTCATCAATACCGGCCAGACCTGCGCCGCGCTGAAGCGCCTCTACGTCCACGAGGACATCTACGACGCCGTTTGCGAGGAACTCACCGTCGTGGCCAAGGCCATGCCAATGGGCGACGGGCTGGACGAAAACAATGTCCTGGGCCCGCTGCAGAACAAGGCGCAGTACGATATCGTCGCCAACCTCGTGCAGGCAGCGAAGGACGCCGGCGCCCGGGTGCTCATAGGCGGTGACCCGGACTCCAGCCAGCCCGGCTACTTCTACCCCACCACCCTGGTGGCGGACATCGACAACAGCAACCCCCTGGTTGCTGAAGAGCAGTTCGGTCCCGCCTTGCCGATCATCCGCTACAGCACTATCGACGAAGCGATCGAGAATGCCAACGGCCTGGACGTGGCCCTCGGCGCCTCCGTATGGTCCTCCGACCCCACGGCCGCCCGTGAGGTCGCCTCCCGCATCCAGGCTGGCACCGTCTGGATCAACAAACACGGCGCCGTAGACCCCCGCATCCCCTTCGGCGGTGCCAAACAATCCGGCTACGGCCTCGAATTCGGCCTCGAAGGCCTCAAACACCTGGGCGTCCCCCAAATCATCAATGGCTAATAACCTGCCCCACACTCATCGTCCGCGCACTGCCATTCGTCCACTCCGTTGCATACGGAAGGGAGAACTGATGCCGGCACTGGACGGCACCCAGACACTGTGGACACTCATACACAGCATCGACTGGGCCTGAGGACGGTCAGCCCTATCGCCAGCGGGAAACGTCTTCGGATCCATCCCCGATGTTCATACCGGCCCACATCTGCCGAAGGAAGCACCGTGAAAAGCAGGGAGCTTGTGCGCAAAAGGAAAGCCCAACGACCTGAAAACAAAGGAACCATCTGCAACCCGACAGGCGAAAGCCGGCCGGCCAAGCAGCCAGTTGAGAAACCGACCTATGTCCTTCGACGCAGAACCGCCGCGCCGGATTGCCCATCGTGATTTCAGCGGCGCCAGCAGTCTCCTTGATTAAGCAGGAACAATACCTTGAAAACCGCACTGCAAAGCGACTGGGCCGCCCTCATCGGCGCGGAAGTCGAAGTGAAAATGGACGGCAAATGCGTCAGATCCGGTCTCGTCGATGACGCCATGCCAGACTCATCGATCATCTGGCTTGCTGCTGACCACCGCAATCCGCGAACACTCTACGAGGCACAGGAGGCTACAGAATCTGGGCACCACAACCCAAGCAAAATAATCCGGCGTCCCTGAAGCAAGACACACAGAAAGCGCCTCAGGCTCTCAAAAGGGAACAGAGACGAGGTTCCTTAGAGGATTGTCTGGAAATACAACAGGTTTTCGAGACACCAGTCTCCCGTCGAAATTGTCAGTAGATCGCCGCGCCGTTTCTATCCGGTTCATGTCTTGGAAAGTCGTCTCGATGAAAACCGTCTTAGCCGAGTGCTTTCACTGACTTTCTCAGGCACAATGGCCGGGTGAGGCATCTTGGGTATACGCGCGTGAGCACTTCGAGTCAGGATGCTCAGCTGCAACTCGATGCATTGGTCGCCGCGGGAGTCCAGAAGCGCGATGTCTTCGCCGATGTCACATCCGGGAGCAAGGCCGCCGCCGAGCGGCCCGGGATGAAGAAACTGCTCGCCTATGCAGAAGAAGGCGATACTGTCGTGGTGTGGCGGGTGGACCGGCTGGGCCGGTCGCTGATTGATGTCCTCAACACGGTTAACCTGCTCCGGGAACGTGGGATCCAGGTGCGATCCATTTCTGATGGAATCGATCCGGCGACTTCGACGGGTCGGTTGATGCTGAATATGCTGGCCACCCTTGCCGAGTACGAACGTGAGCTGATCGTTGAGCGGGTCAACGCCGGCATCCTGGCTGCAAGACAGAACGGCACGCGTTTCGGTAGACCAGCCTCCGATCCGATGGTTATTGCGGACAAACTCGCCGTCGTCCAGGATGCGAGGGCCAAGGGGCGCACGGCCGAGGACGCGGCGCGTCTGGTGGGCTGGAGCCGGGCGACCTTGTACCGGCATCAGCAGGCCCTGGCCGCCCGTAAGAGTACCGGCACGTAGGCTCACGGTGAACGGCGATGAACGCTGGAAGATCCTCCGACTTCACGTCGAGGACCAGGTTCCACTCGCCATTCTCGCCCGGGACACGGGGATCAGTGCCCGGACGCTTCAACGCTGGCACCAGCTTTACAAGGCTGGCGGCCTCCAGGCACTGGACCGGAATACGCGCTCCGATACAGGCAAGCGGCACACCGACGCCGATGCTGTGGCGGTCATCGAAAGACTTGCCCTGACGAAGCCGCGACCGAGTCTTGCCACTTTGCACCGCTTGACTGTTTCTGAAGCAGGCCAAAAGGGCTTTCACGCGCCCAGCTACGCCACAGTGCGTGAGATCGTCCAAGCGCTCGATCCGGCCCTGGTAACCCTCGCCCTCGAAGGTCCTGCCTCTTATCGAGACCGGCACGAACTCGTCTTCCGTCGCCGTGCCGACCGGCCTAACCAGATCTGGCAAGCCGACCACACCGAACTCGACATCCTCATCACCGGAGCGAACGGGAAGCCGGACCGGCCATGGCTAACAACCGTGATGGACGATCATTCCAGAGCCTTGTGCGGGTACATGGTGTTCACCGGCGCACCATCGGCCATGAACACAGCCCTCGCCCTCCGACAGGCCATTTGGCGAAAGAGCGACGCGACCTGGGCGATGTGCGGCATTCCTGACGTTCTGCACGTCGACCATGGCTCTGATTTCACCAGCCACCACCTTGAACGCACGGCGATCGAGCTTCATATCCGCCTTATCTACTCAACGATTGGCCGACCCCAAGGACGTGGAAAGATTGAACGCTTCTTCGGCACCGTAAACACCGAACTCCTCGCCTCACTCCCAGGGCATCTCGGGCATGGAAGCCGGAACCCCCAACCAGCGCTTGATCTTGCCGCCCTTGACCGGGCCATTGGGTCCTTCATCGCCACCTACAACGAACGACCCCACCAGGAACTCGGTCGTTCTCCGAGGGACAGCTGGGTCGCAGACGGCTGGTTACCACGTATGCCCGACAGCCTCGAAGCCCTCGACGGGCTCCTGCTCACGGTACCGAAACACCGTAAGGTCCAGCGCGACGGAATCCACTTCCAGGGCCAGCGCTACCTCGCTCCGACTCTGGCACCCTTCGTCGGACACACGGTTACGATCCGCTACGACCCCAGAGACATCTCCGAAATCCGCGTCTACGACCACGACACCTTCATCTGCGTCGCCATCGACGAAAACCATCCCAACCTCAGGCTCAGCCTCCGCGACATTGAATCTGCCCGCAGAGCCCGCCGGCGCGAGCTGCGACGGAGTATCAACGAACGCATACCCACTCACGCAACCCGCGAGGAACCACGAAAAACCGCACCAACACCAACCAGACGCCGGCTTGGCACCTATGAAGAGGACTGATCATGAACAAGGACTTCATTGTTACCAAGGAGCACAGGCGGTTCACGGAATTTGCCAACGCCGTACGCAAAGAGCAAACCATCGGGATCTGCCATGGCGAGGCCGGAGTGGGCAAGACCCAGTCGGCGCGCCGATACGCCAACTGGGACACGCTGGAGCCGTACGTCACAGAATGGGGTCGGCGCGGCGACCACGACGCCAAACACTACGCCCTTGCCAATCGCTCCCGCACGGTCTTCTACACACCCGAAGTGCTCCCCCGATCCAAAGACCTCATGCACGACATCGACCACCTACAGATCAGGATCGGCATCTGCGCAGATGAACACCAGCGCCTCATCGGAAAGGTCACCGGAGTTCTTGCTGGCAACACCAACAAATGGGTCGAACTGCTGATCATCGACGAAGCCGAACGGCTCACCCCGACCGTCCTTGAACTGCTCAGAGACAAACACGACCGCACCCACATCGCGATCATCCTTATCGGCATGCCGGGAATTGACCAACGCTTTCGCCACTACCCCCAGCTCTACAGCCGCCTTGGCTTTTCCCACCGCTACAGGGCCCTCGGACGCGAAGAACTCCTCTTCGTCTTGGACCGCCACTGGAAACGCCTCGGAAAGACACTGGACCCCGAAGACTTCACCGATGCCCAAGCCATCGCAGCAATAGAACGAATAACACGCGGCAACTTCAGACTCCTCGAGCGACTCTTCCCCCAGATCACCCGCGTCCTGAAAATCAACCAACTCGAAACCATCACAGACGACGTCATAGAAGCAGCCGCCAGCGTCCTCGTGATAGGCAACTAACGACACTTACCGATCAAAAAACACCGCCATTTATCGGCAAACTCCACAGGACAAGGGAAGTCGCAGAAATCCACGGCTTAGAAACGATGTCGGCAGTCAGGTCAGCGGTTCTTATCAAAGGATCCTTTGATGCAACGCCGAATGGCACTCGTGTACGCTCCCGCAGCTCCAATCAGGAATCTGTCCAAGCCTTCGGCCTGTGACTCTCAGCAATAGATGGCGGTCTTTGTAGGCACGGTCTGATTCAGTTCGTCTCTCCGTGCCTGTAACCGCCAGCTGGTTCGATGGCGCACCGTGGCACCCAGTACTGGATTACCCAGGCGTTCTACCCGACTTAAGCCGATCAAAGTGGCAGAGAGCCCTGCGGAATTGCGAGACGTTGCCGCCCAAGTCAGGCATAGCGTAAATCTCCCGAAGGACGGTTGCGAGTTCGTCCAGATCAGGGTTCTCGATAAGAGTGAGGCAATCAAGCTTAAAGTACAGGGCGTACGAGGAGTCTGCGATCTGACGCGGTGTGACAAGCTCGCCCGAAACTTCCCTTGTGAAGCGGGCACGGCTGCGAGCCACCACATTGATTTCTCGCTCAGCGAGCGAACGGACTATGTCTGTGAGTCCTTCGTAATTCACGACCCCATCAGTGTCGACTCGTCCTGCTTCAGCGAGATATTTGTAAACGGGTAGGAACGAGGTGGCACTGGGTCTGATTCCCATCGGAATGCCATACAGGAGAACGTTCTCAGCGTCCAAGGGGCGCTTGCGAAGGCCTAGTACATCATGTTCGATATCTCCCCGAGTTAGCGTTCTACCGCTGATCGTCGATAGGTCTTCCAGATCCTTCTCAGTGAAAGAGCCGACTCCGAAGACAACCCGGACGTCCCCGGCGTCTGCGGCATCGATGGGGATGGCACGGACCACCTCACGAGTCTGTGAAGGATCGGGATGCGTGACTAGATCAAAAACATGCTTTCGGAGCTGGCGAAGAACCGCCGCAGGGAATGGTCGCTCAAGTTGCGACATTGCATCCCAAATCCAACCTAGCGTGTTTGTTTCAATACGCGTGATGGGAAGCCGGGCACCTCCGCGCACGAGACTGGCTTGTTCAATCACTGGGACGAAGGCGGGGTTGCTGTTCCATTCCACAAAGTAAATACGGTGTCCAAGTTCGTCGATGCGATCAGGGCCGACAGCAGTGGCAATATTGTCGAGGATCTCGCCAACGTAATCATCATTGAGGCTGTATCCGACGAAGACGACAGGGTGCTCAGCGAAAATGGTCAGCAGTTTTGCTGCTAGGTAGTGATTTCGTCGGGAAAACCGCTCATAGTCGCCCTGGGTAACAACGAGCGAGAGCGGCTGATCTGCGCTCCCATGAATTTTGTATGTTTCCGCGATGAACTGCGCGTCGCTGAGAAGGAGTTCGTCCTGGCCAACATAGGCAGGAAACCCAGGAAAAAGCTGGTCCGTCAGCGAATCGTAATTGGTCGTGATCACGCCGTCCACAACCGCGTTGCGCAGTCGGTCGATCTCGTCGGACAAGTCCTTATCGTCTACCCCCGGGCGTCCAGGTACGAGGTCCTCGTGATCCTGAATGTAGGTTGCGATGGCAACTTTCAGGCCTCCATCTTCGTCCTTAACATGGGCCTTGTAGGCCATCTTCTGTGATTCGTACGCCGAGTCTCTCCACCAATGCGGGTGGAACTTCAGAGCGACAGATGTCGCGGCAGCCGGCAAATCGTTACTTGCCGACGCGAGGTGGTAGTCGAAGTCCTCTCCGATTTCATCCGCAAAACGTCGAAGTAGCGCTTCCCAGTCGGGCAACCCTAGGTATCTCCGTGAGAGACCGCTCCCGAGGAATAGATACGGGAGCGCTGAGTGAGCAGCAAGAGATATTTGCAGCTCTTCAGTCTGTGGAGGAACACCGTGGCTCACATCGGTAGGCATTGCTCAATTATCTGTGAGCTTGTGCAGGTTCCCGGGCGCGGCTCGCGGACACAGCTGGTACTCAGCCTTCACATCCGCCTGGCGGGCGGCATACTCGCAGCGGAAACTCCTGTCCGCTCGATGCCCTGCCACTCACGGCGCGAGATCATCGTCGCATCGGACCTACTTTGGTTCCCAACTCCCCCGCCCCGTTCAAAGGAGATATTTCACGGTGACACGACTTGTTGAGACAAACGGCGCAGGGAAGGATCCCCGGGATTCCGCACTTTCAGGTTTGGCCACCGTCTTCTTGAAGCAGGAGATGCGCGCCTCATAAACCTTTACCTTTTGTAAACAACGATCTGCGGGCCTACACCGACCTGAATCCCTCCGAAGGGCGCGAGCCACTTCGCTTGCAGAAAGTAACGCCCAGGACACAGATCGCGATGCGGTCCCCCTCTTTTCAAGATACTCAGGTTCAGGCGCCTGACTTCATGCGCAGCCGGACTTCAATTGTCGACATTCGACTCCCGGCCGTGCGGGACCGGCGGTGGCCTACCGGCAATCGAGCATCCTTTGGCCGGCAGTGAACGCTATCGAAGTGATACTAAACAGCTAGCGTTCTCTACTCATAGCTGTCTCGCACCTGCTCAAGTCCAATCCGCAGAGCTCTCAGCGCCATCGGGTGCTTCTTTCGCCCCTCCAGGGTTGCCACCATTGACAGGAGCTCCACAAGATCCAGGTCATTGTCGAATCGGAGCAGCATCGTTTTCGGGCGCTCCTTATCCCGTATATCACTAAGCTCAGGCGTGAAACTTGGTCGAATAGGCGTGATGCGTTGGTCTCTGGCGACCGGCGCTGTCAGAAAAGGTTCAGCTGCGTTGCCAAACGCTTCTATCGCTTCCTCCCGCGCTTTCTCCGAAGCGGAACGTTTTTTGAGCGCCATTAGCCGATCAACTCCTCTACTAAACCGCGGATCTCTCGCGCAGCTTTGGGATTCTTCCATTCCACGACACCTAACCCCTCACCTACTACGTCGCGATAGGCCTTACGCTCGTACAGAACAGTCTGGAGTGGCTCGATGCTTGGGTAATCGGCAAGATACTCTCTTGCGTCAGCGCTCTCTGACTCAAAGGCATTTGTTGATACACGCGTCAGGGCTCCCCGAACACGTAGGGATGGATTGAAGTCGCGTGCTGTTTCGATTAGTCGGTCAACCGTCACCAGTGTGTCCAAGTCAAACTGACTGGACTGAGTCAAAATCAACAGCTGGTGCGCAGCCGTCATGGCCGTACGCATTTCTTTGCTATCTTTACCTGCGACATCGACCAAAACGATGTCGTAACTCGTGTCGAGCTCTCGCAACGTCTCGTGGAGACTGCCCAGCTTTTCGACGACAAAGATGCGAGGTTCGTGACCGGCCTCCTCGCGGTCAACGGCCCAGCGGGCAGTAGACCGCTGGCGGTCTCCGTCCACTACCGCTACACGCATCCCGCGTTTCGCGAGCTCCACGGCCATGTTAGTGACGACTGTGGACTTACCCACCCCGCCCTTTTCGCTTCCAACGACAATGATCATGACTTCCACGCTAGCTGAGAGAAGCTATCAAACCAGTACTGACACGCTAGTGCTTTGATATCACTTCCAAAGTGATATCAAAGCACTAGCGAAAAGCTAGTAGTTCAGTACTCCTCCGATGGGCCCCACACCAAGGAAACACGAGGAAGAGCGGTATCAAACCAATACCACCGCGATAGCATTTCGATATCACTTTCAAAGTAGTATCAAACCGATATCAGATCGGGATCGCGGGACCTCCTCCCGTCGCCCCGAACTGGCCGACCTTGGTATAGAACAGCTAGCACTTTGAAAGTGATATCAAAGCACTAGCGAAAAGCTAGTAGTTCAGTACTCCTCCGATGGGCCCCACACCAAGGAAACACGAGGAAGAGCGGTATCAAACC